>CADECY010000030.1 GCA_902825945.1 uncultured Acidobacteriota bacterium | reverse complement strand
TTCAGGAACATGCCGCTGGTGAGGTGCCGGAGCGAGTCCGTTGTGCGCGTGTTCCCCAAAGGCAGCAAGCCGGCTTGCATCGGCTCCCGCCACCCATGTCATCCGCTTCGGATCCGGCAGCGCGCGATACGCCGCCGCGATCAGATCAAACGACGGGAGCATCTCTTCCGTCCAGCTCCCAGGCAACACGGCCACGAAAAAGGCCTGCTCGGGAATCGAGAGTTCGCGCCGCGCACGGGCGCGATCTTCGCGCGAATATTCGAATCGCCGCAGGACCGGGCCCACGTAATCGATCCGGCCAGATACCCAGGGCGGTTCGTCATGAATACCCGCTTCATCGGTGAACACGATCCGGTCAGCGAATCGCGAGCATTGCATCGAGTGCATCTCCGGTGACGTGAACCAGTCCGTGATGAGCGCCGTTGGCTTTGTGAAGATCTTGGCGGCGGGAAGCGCGGAGAACTCCTCATGCGCGACCACCAGACTCGGATCGAGCGCGCCGATCAGCCGGCCTGCATAGACGATCATGGCGGCTGTGCTACCCCGCTCGGGCATGTCGAGCCGGATCAGCGGACGTCCCGCGGCCTCGATCGTGTCCGCGCCCGTGGCGTAGGAGACGAAACGCACGTCGATCGAAGGATCGATCGCTTCCCACTCGCGCACGATCTCGAGATCGGGAATCGCATGACCGCGCCCGCGTCCTCGCGAGAACCACAACACACCCGCGCGGCCGGATGCGAATTCCGGAAACGCCACGCGGACCTACAGTTTTCGCTTGATCTCGCCGCGCCGGAGTTGGCGATAGAGGTCGAGCGCTTCCTCGAGAATCTTGACTGCTTCGTCGGGCCCGAGAAAATCCTCCACCACCACCTGCTTGTTCTCGAGTGTCTTGTAGTCTTCGAAGAAGCGTTTGATCTCGCGCAACTGGTGGCTCGGAAGCTGGCCGTGCGAGACGTATTCGACGACAGCGGGATCGTAGACCGACACGGCGAGGATTTTGTCGTCGATGCCCTTCTCATCGCGCATGCGCATCACGCCGATGGCGCGCGCCTCCACCACGGTCATGGGATGCACGGCTTCCTGCCCGAGCACCAGCGCGTCGAGCGGATCTCCATCATCGCAGAACGTGCGCGGAATGAAGCCGTAGTTCGCCGGATAGTAGACGGCGCTGTAGAGCACGCGATCAAGCCGCATCAGGCCCGACTCCTTGTCGAGCTCGTACTTGTTCTTGCTCCCCATCGGAACTTCGATGACGACGGGGAAAGCCTTCGCGATCAAGTGATCGTCGACGTAAATGTCATGCCAGGGATGCATTCTTATTGACTCGTCTTCCGAGTCCACTCCGTTACCCAATCGAGAAATGTCTTGTACCAAAGCTGCGTGTTTTGCGGCTTGGAAATCCAGTGCCCTTCATCCGGATAGAGAAGCAGCTTAGACGGCACCTTCTGCATCTGCAGCGCACTGAAAAGTTGCAGCCCTTGCCCCATCGGAACGCGGAAGTCTTGCTCGCCATGGATGACGAGAGTGGGCGTGCGGAATTCCTTGGCGAACACGCTCGGCGACCAGCGCTCGTGCGTCTCCGGACTCTGCCACGGCATTCCGCCGAACTCCCAGTTGGTGAACCACAGTTCCTCGGTCTCGCCCGCCATGCTGCGAAGATCGTAGACGCCCGCGTGCGAAACCAGAGCCTTGAAGCGTCCGCTGTGCCCGAGAATCCAGTTGGCCATGTAGCCCCCGAATGAACCGCCCGCCGCCGCCATCCGCTCGCGATCGGCCCAGGATTGCGCTTCCACGTGGTCCACCACCGCCATGATGTCGTCGTAGACCTTGCCGCCCCAGTCGTTCGAAACCTCATCGGTGAACTTCTGGCCGTATCCGGTGGACCCGCGCGGATTCGGCATCACCACCACGAATCCGGCCGCGGCGAACACCTGCGGATTCCAGCGATAGCTCCATGATTCGCCCCACGCGCCTTGCGGTCCGCCGTGGATCAGAAACAGAACTGGGTACTTTTGATCCTTCTTGAAGCCGGGTGGTTTCACCACGAACGAGTGGACCCTGGCCCGTTCGGCGCCCTCCACCCAGATCTCTTCCATCGGCGTCAGTTGATATCGCGCGAGCACATCGTCATTGAGTTTGGTGAGCGCCGTTGGCGTGCCACCGCCGCTCGCGGCGCGATACAACTCGACCGGACGGGATCCGCTCGCCTCCGAGTAGACCATGGTCTTGCCGTCCCTGGTGAACTGCGGCTCATCGATATGACTGCTGCCCGAAACCACGGGACGGCTCGCGCCACCCGCCACCGGAATCATGTGGATGGAGCTGCGTCCGCGATCCTCGGCGCTGAAGAACAGGCGCTTCGAGTCCGGCGACCAGGAAAAGGATCCGGCATTGCGGTCGAGCCCTTCAGTGAGGATGTTCACCCGGCCCGAGGTGCGATCAAGTACCACCAGGCGCCAACGGTCGCTCTCGAACCCGGCGCGAATCTGCGTCCGGTAGGCGAGGAAGTTGCCGTCGGGCGAGTACAACGGTGAGTTGTCGGCGCCCGCGTTTTCGGTGATCTTGCGCGGTTCACGAGAGGCGTCGAGCGGCACCACCCACAGATCGCTATTCGTGCTCATCGCGGAATTGGCATCGGTGTTGATCGCGTAGCAGAGCTCGAGTCCGTCGGCGGAAACGGCATAGTCATCTGGACCGCCGAGAGAAAACGGGGGCACGTCTCGCGAACCCGGCGTAAGGTCTTTCGGCGTGCCGCCTTCAGCCGGAACAACGAAGAGATGCTTGCGCCGCGCGCCCTGCCATTGATCCCAGTGGCGATACAAGAGCGAAGTGTAGGCACGGGCCTTCACCTTCGAATTCTTCTCTTCATCGAGCTTGCGCTTGTTGCACTCCTCGTTCGAACACTCCGGGAAAACCTCGCTCGAAAACACGAGACTCTTGCCATCGCCAGACCAGATCACGCCGTCGGCTTCCGTCGAGAGATTGGTGACCTGCCGGGCGCCCGAACCGTCGGGATTCATCGTCCAAACCTGTGCGGACCCGCTCTTGGTGGAAACGTAGGCGACGAGCTTCGAGTCGGGCGACCATTTCGGACGATAGTTGTTGCCTTCGGTCGTCAACGCCCGCGCCGAACCGCCGCTGAGCGGAACCGTCCAGATCTGGCGTGGCTTGGTGTTCTTGTCCAAGTCGATCGCCTGGACCGTGAAGGCCACGGCGGAACCATCCGGTGCCACGGCATGCTCGCTGATCCGTTTGAACTCGAACATCGCCTTCACGTCGAAGGGCTGCTTCTGCGCCCAGATCGCCTGAGCCAACACCGCGAACGCGGCCAACCAGCGCTGCATATAGATCTCCTTCGATTGTAGCGTCAGTCCCGCGAGTAAACGCCGTAGAAGGTCTCCGGTTCGAGTTCGCGCTGGCCGAGGTAGTGGCAGTCGAGCTCCCACAGCCATTCGAAGATCGCACGGTCGAGCGGCCGGTTCAGATCGTAGTTCGGGCCATACATGGTATCGAAGAAGCGGCGCGCGAAAGCATGGCTGCCCACGAACATTTCCTCCCGGAACCGCTGGCGCAACATTGGCACGATCTCTTCCGAGCGGATGCACTCCATACCCTCCGCACGGGTGTCCGGCGCCCAGATCGACTCGTCGAATCGAGCGTCTCGATAGCCGGTGTGATTCAGGCGGAATGGCGCGGGCAGCGTGCGAAAGATCTCGTTGGCGATCTTCTTCGTCTTCGGCCACAGGCGGTATCCGTTGCGCGCCATCACGTCGATCACCACCAGCCGCCCATCGGGACGAAGTGTTCGCTTCACTTCCGAAAGGACGTGCTCGAGCCCGAGAAGGTGGTGCAGCGAGGCATGACACAGAACGACGTCGTGGGCGGCTTCGGGCAGGCGCGCGGTATTGAGGTCCGCATGCTCGAATCTCACGGAAAGCCCCTCTTCGGAGGCCTGCGCGGTGCCGAGCTTCAGGATGTCGGGATTGATGTCGAGTCCGGTGATCGCCGCATCGCGGACCTCGCGCGCGTAGTAGAGCTCGAGCCCGCCCGCGCCGCATCCGAGCGAGAGCATCTTCGCCTGGGAGCACTGTTGTAACATCGCGATCATCTGCTCGTCGGGTGAGCGGCCGGTGATCGCGGCGATGCGTTGCGAGGTGCGATCGAGAAGCGCGTCCCAGGCGGACGGCGCGGGCTCCATCAACTTGCCGCCGGAATCGCCCGAGAAGACCTTCGAGTAGTGCTCGGACTCCATCTCGATCTGGCGGTCATAGGCCGCCGATCCGGGACGTAACGCCCCGAATCGAGCCCGGGCCACGCGCACCGCGCCCTTCAACTGATGGAGCAAGACGTCGGTCTTCATGGCGCGGCGATCCTTCATCTTCGCACGTGCGGTACTGGCGGTCCCACGCCTGCGGCGGCCCGCGTAAGCTGGTAGCAATGGACATGCTTTCGCTGTTGCTTTTCGCGCAGGCCTTCAGTCCCGATCTGCCTCCTTCGATTCCGAAAGTCTCGGGAGCGGTGGACGATCGGGCCGTGCTGCGTTCGATCGACGTCGCGCCCGGCATGGGTGCGCTGGCCAAGCCGGGCCAGGAATACGAGGTCCACTACACGGGCTGGCTCCGCGATGGCACCAAATTCGATTCGTCCCGCGACCGCAACGAGCCGATCAAGTTCATCCAAGGCCGGCGGCAAGTGATCCCCGGTTGGGACAGCGGATTCGAGGGCATGAAGGAGGGCGGCAAGCGGCGCCTGTTCATTCCCTATCAGCTTGCGTATGGCGAGTCCGGTCGCGGGGCCATTCCGCCAAAAGCGGAACTGATCTTCGATGTCGAGCTGATCTCGGTGCGCGACGTCGAGCCCGAGAAGCCAGCCCGCGATGTCCTGCTCGTGCTCGCCCAACAGGAAAAGAAGCTGCTTGCCCTTGCGCGGGCCATTCCCGAGGAGAAGTACTCGTGGCGGCCAACGCCCGCAACGCGCAGTGTCGCCGAAGTTCTGGCGCATCTCGCGCTCGGAACGCGGTTGATGACGGACCTCGTTGAAGGCCCGCCCGCGAACCTTCGCGAGCGGCTCGAGTGGCAGTCCAAGGCCGAGAAGGAGCCGCGAACGAAAGAGGCGCTGATCGCGATGATCGAGGAGGCGTTCGCCGATGTGCGCAAGTCGATCGAGCCATTGCGAACGAGCCAGCTTTCGCGCGACACGCGGTTCTTCAGCGAAACGACCACCGTTCGCGGAGTCTACATCTCGATTGGCGCGCATGTCTCCGAACACCTCGGGCAGTTGATCGCCTATGCGCGAATGCAGGGGATCAAGCCGCCGTGGAGCGCCGAGTGACGCCGGGATTTCGCAGACGATAGGACCCAGACGCGACAGAGACAGTCTGGCTCCGCTGCTCATGTGACCTGGCGAACAGGAAGACTACGCGCCAGCCGATCTGCAATCCGAATGCGCCACCGGAAATGGGGGCAAGCTGCACGCTGTCCCCCTCCACCGCAGGCCCTGGGAGGAACCCATGGGTTGGCTTGCTCGCGTTCAGGAGCGTCTGATAGAACCGAGAATTCGACTCGGAGTACGTGGAGCCCGCACGGATCCTCTAGTTCGCCAATTCCATGAAATCGCAGAAGCGTTGCAGCCGCCGGAGCACTCCGACGCTGGCCTTGCGCGAAGCACCTTGCCAGCGTTGGAGTGTTATCACTGATTCAGAGGGGCGGCAGGGCGAGAACGCGAGCCATGACGGCGCCTGAATGATGAAACGTTCCGATGATCACACACCCTGGCAATTCCGGCGTCAGTGTCCGCCGGTTTCAATCTGCGGACGGCCCGGCTCTGGCCAATCGATATGGAAGTAGCGGCCGCGCGGCTGATCGACACGCTCGTAGGTATGCGCGCCGAAGAAGTCGCGTTGCGCTTGCAGCAGGTTCGCCGGGAGCGACGCCGTCCGATAGGAATCGTAGTAAGCGAGCGCCGAGTAGAAAGTCGGCACCGCGATGCCGGACTCGGCGGCGAGTCCCACGACTTTGCGCCAGTTGGCCTGGCATCGATCGATCTCGCTCTTGAAGAACGGATCGAGGAGCAGATTCGCCAGTGACGCACCTCGGGCGTAGGCTTCGGTGATCTTCTGGAGGAATCGCGCGCGGATGATACAGCCGCCGCGCCAGATCTGGGCGATCTTACCGAAGTCGAGCGTCCACTTGTATTCCTTCTGGGCCTCGCGCATCAGTTGGAAGCCCTGCGCATAGGAGCAGATCTTGGAGCAATAGAGCGCGTCGTGAATCGCCTGGATGAGTTCGCGTCCGCCCTTGACGGGCGTGGGTCCGCTCAGTACGCTCGAGGCGGCGACACGTTCCTCTTTGATCGCGGAGATGTAGCGGGCGAAAACGGCCTCGGCGACGGTCGGCGCGGGAACGCCCATGTCGAGCGCGCTGACCGAGGTCCATTTGCCAGTGCCTTTTTGGCCAGCGGTGTCGAGCACCACCTCGACGAACGGCTTGCCCGTCGCCGGATCCTTCTGACCGAGGATGTCGGCGGTGATCTCGATCAAGAACGAGTCGAGCACCCCGTTGTTCCACTCGGCGAAGACTTTGCCTGCCTCCTCGGCGCTCAATCCGACGACTCCACGCAGGAGAGCGTAGGCTTCGCAGATCATCTGCATATCGCCGTACTCGATTCCGTTGTGGACCATCTTCACGTAGTGGCCCGCGCCGTCGGGTCCGATATAGGTCGCGCAGGGGACTCCGCCCTGAATGGGCTTGCCCGGCGCCGCGCCCGTCAAGGGCTTGCCGGTGGTTGCGTCCACCTTCGCGGCAACGGCGTTCCAGATCGCTTCGAGTTCCTTGTAGGCCGCGGGATCTCCGCCCGGCATCAACGAGGGGCCGAAGCGCGCGCCTTCTTCACCGCCGGAAACTCCGGAGCCGATGAAGCGCAGTCCTTTCTCGCGGAGAGCCTTCTCGCGGCGGATCGTGTCGATCCAGTAGGCGTTGCCGCCGTCGATGATGATGTCGCCCGCTTCGAGCAGCGGGACGAGGCTATCGATGACGGCGTCGGTCGGGCCGCCAGCCTTGACCAGGATGATCATCTTGCGCGGCCGCTTCAGCGACTGCACGAATTCCTCGAGAGTGCGGTAGCCTGCCAGGCCGCCGGGAGTGGCGGGATTCTCCGCCACGAACTTCTCCATGGTGTCCGTGGTCCGGTTGTAGACGGAGATGCGGAAACCGTGGTCCGCGATATTGAGGGCGAGATTCTGGCCCATTACGGCGAGGCCGATCAAACCGATGTCGGATTGAGGTTGAGACATTCCCCTTCATTGTAGCCATCCGTGGCCGCCTGCTTCGCGCAACGCCCTATCATGGTCTTATGCCGTTTGCATCCATTCCGGAGGCGATCGAAGAGTTCCGCTCCGGGAAAATGTTGGTTGTCGTTGATGATGAAGATCGCGAAAACGAAGGCGACCTGACGATCGCCGCCGAGGCCATCACGCCCGAGGCGATCAACTTCATGGCGACGCACGGCCGCGGATTGATCTGTCTCGCATTGAGTCCGGAACGCTGTGACGAACTCCAGTTGCCGATGATGACATCGAACAACACGTCGAACTATGGCACGGCGTTTTGCGAGGCGATCGACGCGCGGGTGGGCGTTTCAACCGGGATCTCCGCCGCGGATCGCGCGCTGACGATCCGGGTGGCGATGGACGAGAAGACCCGGCCGTATGACCTGGTGCGCCCCGGACACATGTTTCCATTGCGCGCGCGCGAAGGCGGCGTGCTGGTGCGCGCCGGCCAGACCGAGGCCGCGGTGGATCTGGCGCGCCTCGCCGGACTCAGGCCCGGCGGCGTCATCTGCGAAATCATGAACGAGGATGGCAGCATGGCGCGCGTCCCCGAACTGGCGACGTTCTGCGCGCGGCACGGCCTGAAGATGGTTTCGGTGGCTAGCCTCATCCGCTACCGGATGCAGACCGAGCAGATCGTGAAGCGAATTGCCGAGGGCACGCTCAAGGCGGCGTCCGGCGAGTTCCGCACGATCTCGTTCGGAAGCTCGGTGGACCCGGAGCGGCATCTGGCGGTGGTTCTCGGAGACGTGCAGGGAGCCGAGGACGTGCTGGTGCGCATGCACTCGCATTGCCTCTATGGCGACGTGCTCGGATCGGTGGAGTGTGAGTGCGGCAAGCTGCTGCGGATGTCGCTCGAGCAGATCGCGCGCGCCGGGCGCGGGGTGCTCGTCTACCTTCATCAAACCGGCCCTGGAATCGCGGCCGCGAGCGGCCGATTGATCCCTCACGGACGCGATTTCATGCACTATGCCACGCAGGAGGGCCAGCGCCAGCTGCAGCACGAAGTGGGCATCGGCGCGCAGATTCTGGCCAATCTGGGTCTGCATCGTATCCGCCTGCTGACCAATCATCCCCGAAAGATCGTTGCGCTCGAAGGATTCGGTATTGAAATCACGGGCATGGTTCCGATCGGGAGTTGAGTTCATGTTGCGATCACTGTTGCTGTTGCTACCGGCCGCCGCCGTCTGTTTCGCGCAAAGCGCCGATTCGTTCGAGTATTTCCGTCCGGAAAAGGACGTTGCGCGCAAGGCCGCCGCGGGCGCGGTAGAGGCGATCCGCGCGGGTTTGCCGCGAGCCGCCGAGAGAGTGCTGGCGCCGCTCGAAGCGGCGTCGCTTGCGATCGAGGAGCCGGGCATCGGACCCAAGCGTACGGGCCTGCACCGCCGTCTCGACGCGGAAACGCTCGCGATCGGGCGATGGGAGACAACGGCGAACGGCCGCTCGATCTGGCGAGCCGCCATTCGCTCGACCGGCGCGGCCGGGGTTCGCGTTCACTTCCGCAAGTTCGACGCCGGCAAGGACGCGGTCTGGATTCACGATGGCGAGACATCCGATGGCCCGTACTCCGGCAGAGGAATCCACGGCGACGGAGACTTCTGGAGCGCGGTGGCGTTCGGCGAGGTGGTGACGATCGAGTACATGCCAGCGGAAGAGCGTGGAGCGGGTCCGGTTCCGTTCGAGGTTCCCGAGATTGCCCATCTGTGGAAATCGGCGGATCCAACCAAGGCAACATCCGAGCCGAACGCGGTGGCGCCGTGCCATGTCGATGTCACGTGCGTGGGTGACTGGGCCGAAGCGGCGCGTTCGGTGGCGCGGCTCACGTTCGAAAAGGACGGCGGCAGCTACTTCTGCACCGGATCGCTGTTGACTACCACTGATCGCAGCCTGATTCCGTACTTCCTCACCGCGCAGCACTGCATGGACGATGACGCGACGGCGCGAACAGTGGTCGCCTATTGGACCTATCAGACGCCAACATGCAATGGACGCGCACCCGCCACGCGCGGATTGCCGGTCTCGATCGGCGCGCGCTTTGTGGCAGGCGGCGATTTCGAGGGCGCGGACTTCACGCTGCTTCGACTCAACGACGTTCCGAACGGCGTGATCTTCAGCGGATGGACCGCGGCCGAGCCGGCTCTCGGCGAGGCACTGGTGGGCATTCACCATCCGGCCGGCGACTTCAAACGGATCTCGCAAGGCGTCCGCGACAGCGACCGCCGCATCGTCAGTGTTCCGCAGCAGAACTTCTACACGGTGCGCTGGTCGGCCGGGCGCACCGAGGGTGGCTCGTCGGGTTCCCCGATTTTCAACTCGCGCAAGCAGGTGGTGGGCACGTTGAGCCACGGCCCGAAGGCGCCTCCTGGTCAGACCGTGTGCGACATCGAGCCGATCGATTTCTACGGACGCTTCTCGGTGCAATACAGGACGCTGCGCCGCTTCCTCGATCCCACCGGCGGCACCACGCCGCCCGCCAACCCGTCGCAACAGGTCGGCGGCACCCTGGTCTCCGGTCAGGCTCGGGAGTTCAGCCTGCCTTCCGTCACGGGAGGAACGCTATTCAACGGATCGAGCGCCTATCAAATCGAAGTACCTTCGGGGTCGAGCCGCCTCGAGATCCGCCTGAGCACCGCGACTCCCTCGGTGAACGTGAGCCTATTCGCGCGGTTCGGGTCGGAGCCAACGGTGAGCAGTGGGTCCGTGGTCGCCGACCACACTTCCAACTCGCCGGGGGGCCAGCAACTGATCGCGATCACGCCGCAGTCGACGCCCTCTCTCCGGACCGGAACCTACTTCATCGCCCTCGGACTTCTGACCCCGGGGCGCGCGGTTACGGGCACCATCGTGGCAACGATCACGCAGGCGGCGGCCGGAGGTGCCGGGGGAATCCAACTCGAATCGGGCGCGCCGCGCGGGTTCCGGTTCGCGGCATTCCGCGAACCAGTGCTGCTCAACGGTGACTCCTCCTACCGGATCGATGTCCCCGAGGGCGCGACACGCCTCGACGTCAAACTCGCCACGAACACGCCCGGCGTCGATGTCGATGTCTACGTATCCTATGCCCGCGATAACCGTGTCAACACCGCTGGAAATGCCGTCACCGCTGACTACCGTTCGGAAGGCGAAACGGGTGACGAGGAGATCTCGATCACGGGATCGAACACACCTCCGTTGCGCGCGGGAACCTACTATGTCTCCCTGCTCGTCTACACGACGGGACGCGAGGCATCCGGCACGATCACAGCGACGGTCGCGGGCAGGCCTAGGGCGGCTCCATCCGCGCCATTCACGCTGACACCAGGAAGCGCCGCGCCGTTCTCGTTGCCCGCCACCGAGCGGCCGACGTTGTTCAGTGGCAACTACCAGTACAAGATTGTCGTGCCACCGAATTCCGCCAAACTCGATATTCGTCTGCGCACGGCGAACGCGAACACGGTTGACGTGGACCTGTATGTGCGCCGTGACGCCGACGTCGAGCTTGGCGAGAACACGATCCTGGCGGACTGGTCGTCCACGCGCGATACAGGAAACGAGGACCTCACGATCACGACGAGGTCCGAGCCCGGGCTTGCTCCTGGAACCTACTCGATCGCCCTTGTGGTCTGGACCACGGGCGTTGCCGCGACGGGCACCGTCACGGCAGCGGTTACGCCTGCGGTCGGACAGGAGATGATCTCGGGTGAGTCGAAGCGCTTTTCCCTGCCCCAGGTCACCTCGCCCGCGTTATTCGGCGGCGACGCCGTCTACCGGGTGTATGTTCCGCCTGGAGCGGTGAAACTGGAGTTCGCGGTCTCGACGGAATCGCCGGGAGTCGATGTGGACGTTCACGCGCGCTTCGAGCAGGAGCCGCGCATCGCAGACGGCAAGATCGTATCGGACTTCGCTTCCGAAGGGCCGTTCGGCGAAGAGACGATCGTGATCGACCCAGGCACCGATCCTCCGCTCACTCCAGGCACTTACTATTTCTCACTAGTACTCTACAGCACGGGAAGCGCGGCGGAAGGCACCGTGGCGGCGGCGATCACGATGGGCGAGTCCGCATCTTCAGCGAAGGCGGCCCACAAGGTACCCGGGAGCGTGAAGGCCTGGACGGGAGGCTCACACTCGTACTGAACCGCCACGCACCGCCACCCGCGTGGCGAGCCTGTCAGGCGGTCGCGTTTCGCCTTGGCCAGATAGCACGACGCCCGCGCGGCACCGCGCCGGCACGTTCACTCAGGCGACCGGAGCGTAGTGGACCGGCTGCGCGGCGGCCGAGACTCGCGCCGCCAGTGCCTGGGAGGCGACCAGGTCGGGATGGCGAGCCGGAAGGCAGGCGCGCTGAATCTCGACCGCTTTGCCCGCGAAGTGGCGCGCGGCACCGAAACGATCGAGCGATTCCGAAAGCAGGGCGCGTTCATACAGCGCCTGCGCCACGTAGGGATGGCGTTCGCCGGGCCGCACCGACAGTGTGCTCTGCGCGTGGCGCAGGTAGGCATCGGCCTGTCGAACGGCACCGCAGTCGCGTTCGCAACGCCCGAGTTCGAGCAGGGTCAATCCCAGGCCGGGCGCGTCGAATCCATCTTCGTGCTTCGAGGCTTCCCACCAGGCGAGAGTCGACCGCAGGCGAGTGCGAGCCTCATCGGACCGGCCGGCCAAGCGCAGCGCGGCCCCTAACGAAAGGCTGGCGGTTCGCTCCGCGAGACTGGGATAATGGCCGCCCACGTGCTCGACCGCCTGTTCGAGTTCCTCGATGGCAAGCGTGATATCGCCGCGGGCCGTCAACACACGAGCCCACAGCACGGACCACTCGGGCGAATCGCGTTTGATGAAGCAAGCCGGAGCGAACAGATGGCGGTCAGCCGCCGCGACGTCGCCGTATTCGAGACTCGCGGCCGCCAGCAGCCGGCGGGCGCCCGCTTCCAACCCGAGTTCTTGACCGTCCACCGTCAGCTGGTTGTCGATCACGATTGCCATGTTCAGGTTGGCGATCGCGGCAGGATACTTGGCCGCAGCCACCTGATTCACCCCAATCCGGTAGTACAACTCCGCTAGTTCGCGGGGCTCGCGCTCAGGTTGGGACTCGAGCACACGTGCCGCCGAACTGAGGGCAGCGGCCGCTTCCGCGGGATGCTCGCAGAGACCAGCATGCAGCCGGAGACAGTCGGCGGTGAAAAGCGTCATCGCCTGTTCTATCGGCGCCCGGCCGGACAGACGTTAGTCCCGCTCCATCAGCCGATACACCTCGAGCGCATCGGAATAAAGCTTACCCGCCTTCGATTCGCGGGGCGTCCGCGGATTCCGGGCCAGTTCCTCGACCCATTCGCGGAAGTAGCGCGCATCGGCACGTTTGTCCCAGCCGCCGCCGGGAATCGCAACCGGCGAGGTGTGTCCGAGCCGCACCGTAAGGTCATTCACCGAATAGGCTCGGGCCGCAACCCAACTGTGACGATCCGCGCCCTCCACTCGCACTTTTGATCGAAACCGCCGGCCGCCCGGTTTCCAGCTTTGAACCACGGTTCCGTTCGCGACGATCTCCACCCGCTCGATCGGCTCCCGCGATAACACCTCGACGGTGCCGCCGCCAATCCGCCCCTCCGCGAACTGCGGCGACAAGAACACCAGTGGGCCGTTCGACACCATCACGCGCCCGCCACCCGCTCGCAGTCCGGCGTACCATTTCTCGACCGCGAAATCGCCGTCCATCCGGACATACGTCCGGTTGTAACCAACCGGATTCGGCAGCACGCCGCTCGCGGCTCCCGCCGTGGGCGTCACCAGCCAGCCGAGGTTCCAGTAACGATACATCAGGTGGAGCGAGTAATCGGAGAACCCGCCGGGTCCGGGAAATTTCGCGAGGTCCCGCTTGCGGCCCCAGGCTTCGTTATCGTACATGCCGTACTGGTCATAGTGATTGTGGAGCAATCCCATCGAGTCCGGCCGCTCGAGTGCCATCATCACGGGTGCCTCCCACCAGATCGGCTTCTCGAGATCGAACCAGGGAAACACCCCCCCAACCTGTTTCTGTCGGCGCGCGGAACGTACGAATTCGATGCCCGGCGGATCCCAACTTTCGGTGGCGCGAGCCGCGGGTTCGAGCACCTTTTCGATGCCGAGCGAAGCCGCGAGTCCGTGCAGCATCCAAGCGCCGCCGCCGCGTTCGTCTTCCGCATTGGTGATCGACATCCACTGGCGTGGGCCGGTCTTGCGAATCCAGTCCCCCGGAAGCGGTGAATCGCCCCAGATGTTCTGCTTGTTCCACATTGTGAACACCGCACCGAACGAGAGATCCTCGGCGGCGAGCAGGGCGGGCACGTCCGCCATCGGACGATGCACATGCAAGTCACCGCTCCACCAGCCTCGGCGGCGCATGTCGATCCAAGGCCGCATCCGGATCTCGATCGGGCCCGGCCGCGCGGTATCGGCTTCGACCGTCACTCGCTCGTGTTCGAGTCCGCGTTCGGCGACGATCTTGTAGCGCCCCTCGGGAACCTGGAGAGTGACTTGCCCGGTTCGTGTCACGAAGGATCGCAGATAAGGCGATCCGGTTGGGGAACGGCCGGGCGGAAGGCTCGGAATCGAACCCTCCGCCGGCTGGTGCGCCTTGCCATCCGGGCCATGGACCTCGAGCCTCGCCGTGACCGGCAGGCGCTTCTGGTCCACCAGGTTGATGCGGAGTTCAGCCGCTGAAATGTCGAGCGCCGAAAGGAGAATGATGATCCACACAGCGCCCAATCATACCGCGCCGCGGGCATCGGCAAGGATCATGCCCGCGAGCTCATTTCGCCGGAGGCGATGGGGGAGGCTGAGTCGCCGCGCAGGCCTTCGGCAGAGTCGACGTGTATGAGCACGCTGGCTTGGAACTGCCCTGGAACGGGAAGGCGTGACTGACGAGGAAGGGCGGCGCGGCCTGGCTGGAACCGGTCGCGTTCGTGTGGCAGTCGAAGCAGTTCTTGTTCTGCCGGAACGTCTCCATCGTGGCATTGGCGAGCAACGTCGAACCGGCTTCGTTCGATGTCGAGGGAGGAAGGTTGCCGCCCTTCGTCCAGATCGTACCAACGAGGAAGTAGTTCCGCCAGACGGACTCGGCGGACAGTTGGGCGAGCACGGAGGCGTTGAGCGACTTGATGTCGCCCACATTCTCCGGGTCTCCGCCCCCGGACGGTGTCACCCGTACCACTTGATTGATTGGAGGAGGCGGTTTCGAACCTGGTTTGGCGCCTTTGACGAACTGGTTGATGTGCGTCGGCGAGCAATCGGTGTCCTTCAGGTTGTTGAACGTCCAGCTTTGAAACGGCGCGGGTGGCGGTGCGCCCGGAACACAGGGCCCGTCCGGAGCGTTGGCAACATGCTCGAAGGTCGCCCAGATCAATTCCGGATGGCCCTTGGTGGCGAAAACCAGGTGGAAGCCGGTGAGCGCCATGAAGTCTGGCACATAGGTGGAACCATCCGGCCTCTGCACTGCGAAACCGTTGATTTTGTAAAAGAGATTCGCGTTCGGGTGCGACTTCGACATCGGCACCCACGAGGCCTTGACCTCGATTGCGCCGGCCGGTAACCGCAGATCCTTCGCCGCCGGTTGCGCTTGGCAATCGAAAACCGTCAGGTCGCAGCTCTTCACGAAGCCCACGCCTGTGGGATCGAGCAGTTGCTCATAGTAGGTAACGTCATTGCTCTGAGCAACGAGAACTCCACCCGGCCCTGCCTGCAGGTCATCGGTAAACGGCTCGACGCGGCTGGGCTTGTTCACGCGGGGCACGAACGAGCGGACCTTTTTCGTGTTGGCGCTCACGAGAGTCTTCGCGGAGGGCGAGGCCTTGCGTCCGAACACGTCATCGATCGACGGAAACGTCTCGAAAATCAGATCCCCTACGGGCGACGGACTCGTCAGGAAGAGAAACGACCGCCACGCGTACTGATGGAAGGCGCACACGCTCATTGGGTCCGATTGGAAGTCAGGTTGGCTCGGCGACTGAATCCAGTTCGGATCGGCGAGGCAGGGTTCGGAGACGGCCGTGGCCTTGGAATTGGCCGGAGGCTTGTTTTGCGAAAGATCCTGACGCCTGCAAATGGCGGCGGCCATCAGTAGACCCGCGACGGGTATCGTCTGGCGGTATTTCTCGAGGGTCATGTGACTCGCTCCTTTGACTGTCGGGGGGCATCGGTGTACCTCCGTCCATCACAAGCGGTGAAAATGGACCGTAAAGGCCACTTCCGCTGAAGCGCCGGATCAATCGCGCGAGGTAACCGTCACCGTCTTGGCCGCGGAAGTCCCCAGTCCATTGGCAGCGCGCACCGCCATTGACGCGACGGCGCTGTAGTCGCTCGAAAACTCGAGCGTCAGATTCACTGTAAATTGTCCACCGTAGGGCCGCGAGTTCGAACTCTGATACCACGTTTCGAACTGCGCCCCGACATCGACGGTGAGCGACGTCACCTGCAGTCGGGCGCCGGGCGATGGCGTGAATCCGAGCAACAGCCGCGACACCGATCGCGCCGGAGAAGCCCCGCTGATGATCACATCGATGGCGCGTCCCGACCGTGGCGAGATCAGCACGCTTCGAATCACCGGCGGTCCGGCCGGAACGTCGATCGTGGCAAGCGGCGGCGTGGCACGCGTCAAGTCATACTTCCCGACCGAGATCTGCGCCACCAGCGTAATCGTTCCGGCGAGACTCCCGGTCTGAAAGCGAATCTCGCGCAGCGACGATCCGAAGATGGCCCGCGTGGTGCGCGCGGGGATGCGGAAGTCAACCGTGCGATTACCGCTGACGAACTGCACGGCGGGATCGTCGATCAGCGACTCGGAAGAGAAGCTCAGGATCAGTCTGCCGGTGAGATCGTACGGATACGGCTCGGCGAGTTCGAGCGCGGCGGCGGGCTGCTGAAGCGCTTCGGCGAGGCGCGGGATCCCCACGAAGGTCGCGGCGGGAAGCGGCGGCGGTTCGTTCGCGACTCCGATCACGTTGTAGGAAGTGTCGTGGACCACTAGCTTGCCTTCCACCGTTCCGATCTGGGTGGGTGCGAAGAGCGCCTCGATCCGCACGGCCTGTCCGGCCGGAACCGGCATCGGGAACTGCTGCGAGCGGCTCAGCGCGAATCCTTCACCCACGATCGACACCGCGGCGAGAAATCCCACCTCATCGCCCGTGTTCGCCACCTCGATCCAGAAGGTGCGGCGCCCGCCGATATCGGTGTTCGGAATCACCGAGAAGCCGGTGGGCTTCAGCGCCACGACGACATCGCCGAACACCAGCGACATGAGCAGTTGCGGACCCGAGCTTTTCCCCGCGAGACCCCACTGCGTGTTATCGAGGCGGAGTTGTCCGCGATGGTCGCCCACTTCTCGCGGCGTGAAAGCGATCGAGAATGGCAGAATCTCGCCCGGGCGAATGATGCCCGGCGCGGGTGGGTCGATGAGTTGGAACGAAGATCCACTCACCGCGATGACTCCCCAACGCCCCTCCGCGTTACCGCTGTTTCGCAGACGGAAGCGGATCACGTTACGCCCGCCCGCCGTGCTCGTGCGCGGAAATTCGATGGTGTCGTTCGGAGTGACGCGCGTGATCGCGTCGCCTGCCATCATCTCGAGTTCGAGGATTGCCGCCTGGGCGAGCGCGCGCAGGAAGAAGACGTGGGTGACGCCGCTCACCTTGATCGCGATCGTTCCAGTGAACTCACCGGGCTCGATCGGGATGAATCCGATGCTGAAACGCATCTCGCCGCCGCCAACGATCGATGCGGGAAGAAGCGTCACGCCCGACGAGTCGAAGTACGAGCCGGTCACCGCGACCGATTCGAGGGCGATCGGCCCGGTGACGTTGCGATTGTTCACCACGACCGCGAGTGACCCGCGTACGCCAACCGTCGTCGCGGGAAACTGGATCGTGTCGCCGTTGTTGAGAATCGTCTGATTGCCGCCGTTGTAGTTGATGAAGCTGATGATCGCGGCGTTTTGCGGAGATGTCTGGCCCGATTCGCCGCGCACCGCGAGTTGGAACGACGGCGTGGCCGTGGCTCCATTGGATCCGCTCAAGCGCAGCGTCAGAATCCCCGCGGTCGAACCGGCGGCGGCAGGAGAGAAGTGGATCGACAGGAATCGCGTGCCGCCGTTGATGATGGGTCCGGTTTGCCAGGTAAGCGTGAATCCGGCACCTTCCGCCTGAGCTTCGGAAAGCGTCCACGGATTCTGGTCACGATTGGAGACCAGGAACGTCACCGTCGAAGTGAAGCCTTGCTGCGTCTGCGGGAACGGGACGGTTCCACCCGGAGCAAGAGCGATGGCACCCACGGTGGGCGCGGTTTGGTAGGAGAACGAGAGTCCGCCGATCTGAGCCGAAAGCGGCATCGAAAGCGCAAGCGCGAAGATGGCGGCGCGCGGCCTCATTCCGGATCCCCCGCTGGAGGAATGTAGTAGGATGCGAACTCCTGCTCGGCATCGAGCACTACCAGTGGCGATGCGCTCACTCGATTCACCGACAGAATTCGATCGGGCGAAAGATAGTCGAGCAGTTCGGCGGCGACCGGAAGATCCGCGAACACGGGCGGGTCCTTGCGTGACGGATCGGCGATCATCAACCGCGCCGGCTCGCCTTGCACGATCACGATACGTGCCCCAGGCGCGGGCTGTATCCCGGCCGGATCGGCGAGTCCGTCGCCCGCCGACGCGACGATCGATTGCATCCCGGTCGCGATCGGTGCTCGCAGGATCGACACGCGATGTTCCTTACGTTGGGCGAAGAGAAGCCCGTTACGCTTCCAATAGGTCATCGTGGTGATATCGATCGGACCGAGTTGCCGTTGCACGCGCGGCTCGCCGGGCCGGTCCGGACACAGCGACACGATCGCGGTGTCCTCCGAACGCACCGCGAGCCAGGCACAGCCGGACTCTTCGTCGATCGCGCCCGCTACAGGCTTTCCTCCGAGGGCAGCCTCGCGGACTTCGGGGCCGGTGGAAGGAGCCTTGTCGAGCGCGAAGACGAGCCTCACGATTCCCTCTCGCGCCGAATAGAGGAGCGCCGTGTTGGCGCGGATTCCCGCAAAGACACGATCGGCGGGTGCAAGCCGGATCGCCTCCGGCTCGGGCTCATCGAGCTTGCGAACGAGATAAGCATGCGGCTCGTCTCCGGTGGAATTGACGATCAGCGAACTGCCACCGGCAACGGCAATCGCCGAGGCGGCCAGGAAAGGCAACGGAATCGCGCGGCCGAGATAAGCCGAGCCCGGCAGTCCGACAATGGGACGAAGCACACTCGTGGCTTCATCCACCACGTACCCGGATCGCATGCCGGACAACTGAACCTGAGCGGACGTGGAAGATGCAATCAGAATCGAAGCGGCAAGAAGCCGGTTCAACGAGGCCCTCCCACTTGTACTCCGCCCACTCCGATCGAAACAGGAGGCGTTCCCGGACCCGCGCCACCACGGCTCGCCAGCACTCCGGCCAGCGTGGCCGCCGCGCCGATTCCCAGCACGATCGCCAGGCCTTTGCTCGAACGGCGATGAATCGCCGGTTGCTCCGGGCGGGCACTCGGCTCGAGGAAACGGCTTGCGATTTGCGTAATCGCGGTGCCTGCCTCGCGGCCCTTCGCGATCGCGGTGACGGTGACGCTGAAGCGTCCCTCGTGTTCGTTCAGCACGAACGACGAGAATCCCGCGCGGCCCTGTTCATCAGTGAAGGTCTCGAGCGTCCGGCTGCCATCGACGAAGCGTCCGCCGGGCCCGATTTCGGGCATCACGAAGCGCACCTTGGCTTCCGGCACCGGACGATTGCGCTCATCGCGCACCTCGACGGCGACCGGGCTGACAGCCTTGCGGCGCAGATTGTGGACCGCGCCTTCGCCATCGTGGACGACGATCGTGAGGTCGCCCGTTTGGCCGAAACCAGCGGTACACAGAAGGAAGGAAAGAAAGACGGAGACGATGGCTTTCATGTGATACTCCTCATCGTTGAGCGGCCTTTTCGGTGGTTTTGCGCCACGGCGCCGGGTCCGTCACGCGGTCGGGCACCGTGCTTTCGAGCGACGCCTGAATCGTGCTGTCGCCACCGGGCGTGATCACTACCGTCCGCTCCCACTTGGCTTTGTTCGGCAATGACAGACGCAGTTTGTATTCGCCCGGCTGGAGACGCAGTGTCGCGGGCGTCTGCCCCATGAACCGGTCATTCAGCAGAATCTCGGCACCTTCGGGTTTCGATCGCACGATGACTGACGATAGGTCCGGCTGCACGATCACCGGCGCCTTGCGCGCCGCTTCGCGTTCGGCCGGAGACGAGCAGTTGCCCGACGGCGCGGGACGTCCGCGCGTGCGTTTCACGTCGATATCTTCGCCGAGGTAGGCGGTGAACTCGCGACCCTTCGGAATCGTGACATCCTTGCCGTACAGGAACACCAGCACCGGCAGCGCGGGCAGCGCGAACAGACTGTCGCCCGCGGAAGGCTGATCGCCCGGCACCTGCGTCGAACCACGGCGGTAGGCACGTAGCGCCGCTCCGGATCCATCAGGCAGGCAGACGGCCTGCAAGTCGATATCGAGCTTGCCGTTCCTGCGCAGCCGGCTCTTCGGCTCGACCGCCGTCACCACACCCCAGGCTTTGCTGCCGCGCGGAATAACGACCATGTCGTCCTGCACGAGGTCTTCGACCACCTCGAAATCGACATGTTCGTTCAAGCGCGACTCCGAGGATGAAACGGTGTGCAGCAGGCGCAATTGAAGATCGGCGTCAGCCCGCACGAAGACGGTGTCGCGCCGGGCTTCGATCACCAGATCCGCCGGCACGAGCAGGATCCCCGTCAGCACAGCGAACAAAGGAAGCTTGGGTCCGATCACCGGCAGCCTCCCGAGCCGCGGCCGGCAAACAGCACCGGCCATACCGAAGGGTCTTCCTGGCCGAGGCGCCACGCCGAGAATCCACGCAGTGAATACCGGTGGATCAACTCCATCCGGCGGGCCAGGCTGCGCGCATCCTCGAACCAGATCGTGTGCTGGACCGTGCCCTCCTGGAACCGGACGACCGGCTCGTCATGCAGCGGGTCGAGCTTCCAGGGAACGCCCGCCTTGATAGCGGCTGTTTGCGCTTCCGCCCAGCTTCCAGTCGAGATCACCGATCCGCTCCAGCGACGGTGATAGAGCGGCAGTCCCAATTGGATCTTTTGCGCCGGAACCGATTCGAGCAGCTTCCTGACACAGGCTTCCATCCACGAGATTCCGGCCACCGGACCCGGCGCTTCGGGTGTCGCGTACTGGTCATACGACATCAGCGTGAGAAAGTCCGAAGCCGCGCCGAGCTGCTCGTAGTCGAACGCCTCCGAGCGCTTCGTTTCGTGCCATTCGAGCGGCTTGCCATCCTTGCCACCGGTCGAATAGAGGGGCGCGGCGACAGCAACACTGAGCCCGATTTCATGCCGGCCGAGAGCGTGGCGCAGCTTCTGCGTCAATCTCGTGTAGCCCGCCCGTTCGGGAGTTTCGATGTTCTCGAAGTCGAGTTGCAACCCTTGGAACCGGTGCACTGCCGCGGTCGAGGCGAGCTTGCCGGCAAGCGCATCCACCTTCTTCGGATCGCTCAGAACGGCTCGCGCGATGTCGAGGCGGAAGTCCTGATTCATGACGACCGGCCAGAGTTCGATCTTGTAGGCGGCGGCGAGCCCCAACACCTTCGGATCGACGTTCACCTTCAACTCGCCGTTGGGACGCACGAAAATCCAGACGGGCGACAAGACCCGGATATGCTCGGCGTTCAATTCGAGCGATTGGGTTCCGGCAACGTCACCCACGAAGTAGAAATGCGCCGAGGGGCGCGTATCGGCGGCCGCGGCGACAACGGAACTGAAAAGCAGGAGAGCGCGGGTCATTCGTCCAATGCCACGAGAAAGACGTGGCTGCTCTCCTTTTCGAGCTTCGGAAAATCGAGACGCAAGACGTCGGCTCCCGGAACGAGTTCGCTCGACGGAGGTGTCTTGTCGATGAACTCCGAGATCAAACGGACCTTGTCGGGCCGGTAGGGCAGATGCAGATAGACGTTGACGTTATCCATCGTCGACCGGCCACGGTTCACCACCGACACCCGGATTCGATGCTGGTGCAGTTGGCGCGCCTCGACGCGGACCTTCTCACGAGCCGACCACCAGGAACCGATCCAGCTCCCGGTCGCAAGCCACACCGGCTTCTGCTGGATACGCGAAATCACCGAGCGTACGATGTGCTCATGCGATTCCGAACCGAGCAGCCGCGAGCTGAAATTGAACACATAGGCTCCACCGAGATAGCCATTCAGATCGACGTCGCGAACGAATGAATCACCCATGTCGTCCTGCCAAGGCGAGGGGCCATCGTAATCGGCGATGGTCTCGAGTTCACCGGCCCAGCCCGAGGCGATTTTCATCACCTCCACCTTGCTTCCGAACCACGTGGTGGAAGGGAACTCGACAATCTCGGGCGCGGAACGGTGATTACCGGTTCGATCGAGGAAGTAGCGATAACCGGATGTCCGAAGCGCGACCAGCGTGTCGATGGTCCAGAAATCCTGCGGCGGTTTGTATCCGGCGACCGGGCGCTTCAGATGCGATTCGAGCGTCTGGCGCGAATCGGTCAACGCCTTCACCTGGTTGATCACGTTGCTGTCGGTGACGAGACTCTCGGGATCGTGCGCGGCGGCAACCTCGGTCCAGGGGCTCTTCTTCAGATCATCGGAATTCGGTGCACCGCCGGGCGAAACGAACAGAGTCGCGGCGGCACGCTGCGCAGCGAACGCATCAACCAGGCGCGAGGCCGCCGAGGCATCGTCGCCCGCGTCGGCGGCGATCATCGCGGCCGAGGCCATTCGATTCGGCCATTCGCCCACCACGATCATCGGCTGCCGGCTCACCCAGCGGATGGAGGCACGCGCGTAGTTGTCACGGAACTTCGTCAGATTGGGCTCCTTCGCGCCGGTCATCCGTTCGTTGAAGCCCATCCACACGACCCGTCCCGCTCCCCATTCCGTGTGCACCGCGAGGCCCACCTCCGAGGGAAGCGTTCCTTCCTTCGGCCGGGAGCGCGGATCAGACCAATAGGCATCGGGATTGTCCGACCAGCCGTAGGTGATCTCCTGCAAGGGAAGGTCCAACCGCAGCCCGGCGGGCACGCCGGCCGAGTAGAACTGGCCACCCCGGAATCCGGCGAATGTTCCGGCCTCGGGCGTGACACTTTGAAAATCGTCGAGCCCGGTGATCTCCTGCGCGAAATCCCAGCCATGCCAACTGCAGTCGGAGTTGCGAGCGCCCACCGCTCCCGAAGCCACCAGTCCATTCCCCGCGCGCACGAACTCGCGCACCGCGCGCCGCTGCTCGTCGCTCATGCAGACCGTCCACGGCAGAATCAGCACACTGAACGACTTCCCGAGCCCCTTGGCCAGTTGCGCGTCGTCGATCACGGCGAACTCCATCGTTTCCGCTTTCAACTGGTGTTGCCAGAAGGAGGCGAGATCGTAGTAGTCTTCCGGACGCTGGCTTCGAACGGAGCTGAACGCGGACTTCAGCACCGCCGCCTTGGCCGGAACCTCCTCGGCGCCCATCCAGTTCAGCCGCTTGCTGAGCGGGAAGGCACCCACCGTACGATCGACGATATTCATATAGGCGACCACCTGAATGGCGAAGATGGCCGGGCACGAAAGGCCCAGCCAAACGCCGAACGGGATTCGCCGCTTCTTGTTCACGATCTATGTCCCCGGGTCGTACGGCTTGAAGAAGCGTCCGGAAGCGCTCGAGACCTTCGCTGGCTCCGCCCGTCGCGGTGGCACACCGGTGCCCACCGCGGCCGCCAACGAGGCCAAGCCGGCAGACTCAGGAGCGCTGGCCGTTTCGAACGGAATGACTTCAGGCTCCGCCTCGGCCGGGTCAGGCGCCGCGCTGGCGTGGCCGTGGCCGCCGGACTTCTTCAGCTTTCTGCCTTCCCGCACCCGGAACAGAATGTAGGAGTAGATCGAGAACACGATCGTCGCCAGACTGATCAACAGGATCGATGTCGCCAGAAGTGAATAGATTTCGATGTCCACGGTCTAGATCCTTCCCATCCGCTGCTGCGTGAACCAGCCCATCCGCACCTTGAATAGTTCGTCCAAAGTCGCGAAAAACCGCATCGAGTCGACGTAAGGGATGAAGAAAAGGCGGTAAAAAATCGCGTAGGGCACGAGTGAGTAATCTTCCTCCTCGGCCGTAATGCAAAACACCGCCGCCAATACGTCGAGCAGTGTCAACACGACCCACCACAGGAACACCAGCGACGAGAGTCCGCCGCCCAAAGCCATCAGGAAGAACATCAGGATACCGCTGAAGTTCATTCCCACCATCACGATGCTCTCGAAGACCATGTTCCACAGCATCACCCACGCGAGAAAGTCCCGCCGCGGGCTGAACAGCGCCACGCGATGCTTGAGTATCGCCTGGAGAATTCCCCGCCCCCAACGGTAGCGCTGCTTGAACAGCGCATGCGGCTTTTCGGGCGCCTCGGTCCACGCGACACAGCGCGGCTCGTACTTGATGCGCTTGCCCGCAAGCATGAGCCGGAGGGTGAGGTCGCAATCCTCGGCGAAGGTGTCGGTCAGGTAGCCGCCGATATCGATGACCTCCTGCTTGCGGAATACGCCGGAGGGCCCCGGGATCACGGTGATTTTCTGGAGCAGGGCCTGCGCCGCGCGCACGAGGTTCAGTCCCTGGATGTATTCGAGGGTCTGCAGTTTCGTGAGGATGTTGAGGCGATTCGCGATCTTGACGTTGCCCGCCACCGCCACCACTTCCGGATCGTCGAAATGCTTGATTGCCTCGCGCAGCGTCTGCGGTTCCAGGCGCGAGTCGGCGTCGGTGCACAGCACGAACTCGCCCCGGGCCCGCGAGATCCCATTGTTCAGCGCGGTGGACTTGCCGCCGTTCTTCTGCGTGATCACCTGGAGTTTTCCGCCATAGTCGGGCACCAGCTCGAGCGCGCGGGCGTAGGTATCGTCCGTCGATCCGTCGTCGAGCACGAGGACCTCGAAGTTCGGATAGTCCATCTCCATGGCGCCGCGAATCGACGATTGAATCACCGGACCCTCGTTGTGCGCGGGCAGGATCATCGTGACCATCGGATACGCGCTGAGTTCGGCCATGAGCGGCGGATTCTTGATCTGGTAGATCAGCGCGAGCACCAACAGAGTCGTGTAGCGGAGCAGCATCACGATGAGAAAAACCAGAAACAGGGTTCCCGCCACCTTGACGAACAGGTCGGTAACGAGAAGCCGCGAAACGTAGACATCGAAGTAGACAGCCGTCACGATGCCCAATACGAGTAGCGCCAAGATGGCGATCGCGGCGATCTGGACTGTCTTTCTGAGCATGGACCCTGCGTTTTACCTAGCGGATCTCGATTCGGTTCGGATTGGCTCGGGGCATGAGGGGAACGAAGTAGTTCGTCAACCCGAGATCGAGGTTTCCCGTCGTGTAGGAGGGTGAACCGAACGCGCTCGAACGGCCCCGTCCGAAGCGGTAGCCGAGGCGCAGGGAGAGGTCCTGGCGGACATCCCAGACGAAGGCCGGATAGAGCGAAATCTCCATATTGCCGACGCCGCCGGTGTCGTAGCGGTTGATCCGGCCGTAGCCGATTTCGAGGTCACCTACCAGCCGAAAGGTTTTGGACATGGGTTTGTCCCATGTCCAGGAAACTCCCGTGGTGCCGTAGAACTCGGGGCTGAAATAGAGCGGCGAGTATCGGCGGAATCCGCTGGCGCGAACGTAGTAGCCGGCGGTGATGAAGTCGGTGATCTGATAGTTGGCACGCGCCGTGACTCGGCGCTGCGTATTGTCGTCGAAACCCGGAAGACGCCCGCGCGAGAACCGCGCTCCGCCGCCCGAGACCCAGAAGTTCCAGCGCTCGTTCAACGGAACTTCGAAGCTCGCTTCCGCGGTCGTCGACGTGATACCCGCGACCAGAGTCGAAAGCGTATTCACGTCATAGATCGCGTCGCGGTGGCGGAAGGCGAGCACCATGCGAGTACGCGGCTTCGGGCTCACCACGAGTTCCGCGAAGACCATCGGGGTCCAACGCTTCAGTGTGACGCGATCGAGCTGCATGCTGGCCGCTTCGAGCGAAAGCAGCACCGATTCCTTGGGAGCCAGATCGAGCCGCATCCCGCCGCCGAGCCCCTTCATGTTGCCCTTCGACGAGCAGATCGTCTCCGAGATCTGGCGGATCGAGGCACCCTGGAGTCCCTGTGGTCCGGCATCGCAGTTGGCGCCGCCCACTTGGCGGAACTGATTGAATTGCCCATAGCGGACGAGCGGCGAGATCCGTAAACCGCCGCGCAGCGGGAACATCGCCTCGAGGGTGTTGATGGATCGGCTGAATTGGTCGGAGTCGTGAAAGTTGAGCTGGCCATACCGGACCGCGGGTGACACGCGCGGCGCGATGTCGCCGAGGCGGTCGCGCGAGACCCGGTGCGCCGGATCCGTGCCGAGAATGTCGCGATAGGAGTTGTAGACCAGGAAGCGGTCGTCGCCCCGCTGATCGGAGATCTGCGCCAAGCCGAATTTGGCCTGCGTGCTCGATGGATCGGACTTCAGCACTTCGTTGTATTCGAATTCGGCTTCCTTCGGCTTTCCGTTCCAGCGTTCGAGATCGGCGAGTTCGAGCCGCGCGGAATGATCCAGACTGTAGCGATGCAGATACTCTTGATAGGCCTGAATCGACTTCGCCGCCTGACCGTCCCAGGCGAGTAACCGTGCCATCGCGAGTTCGATCTCGCGATCGGCTCCGTAGGATTGCACGAACTTCCGGTAGGCCTGAAGCGAGTCGGAGAACTTGCCGGTCGAAGCGAGAACCCGCGCCTTGTCGAGCTCCTGCGCGCGCAACCGCGAGCCGATCACCGAGTTCGCGTTCCGCGCCACTTCGCTGTCCGGATCGAGGCGGTTCAATTGCTCGAGGAACGGCAGCAGAGCGTCGTAGTGGCCTTCCCACAGATTCGCGTTCACCATGCCTTCATAGTCGGCTGGCACCGGCGAGCCGGATTCGATGATCGACGCGAAGGAACGGCGGGCTCCTTCGAAGTCGGGAATCGACATCTGGATCTTGGCGAGTTCTCGCCGCGCCCCGATGTCGTCCGCCTTCTTGGTCAGGTAGGCTTCGTAGTAGGTGATAGCCCGCTGCGAATCTTGTCCCCAGGAGTGCAGCCGCGCCACTTGCAGCAACACCTCATCCGCGTCAGGATTCCGTTCCAGGTATCCGAGAAACTCCTTGCTGGCGGCCTTGTACTCGCCCTTCTCCTGCAACTCGTATGCTTTGCGCAGCAGCACGAGTTTCGCCACGCGGTCACGCCCTTCCACGGCTTCCTTCTGATCGGGCTTTTCCTTCACCGCCCGCTCGAACGCGGCCAGCGCCTCCTCGGGCTTCTCCATCTGTTCGTAGCACTGAGCGATCGCAAGTTCGAGCACCGGATCCCTCGATGTGGCCGCCTTCTGCACGGCGAGGAACTCAGGGAGTGCTTCGGTGTACTTGCCGCCCCACATCAAGGCTTTCGCGAGATTCCGCCGGGCTTCGCTGTCGGAAGGTCTGGTGGCCAAGTACCTTTGGTAGGCCGGAATCGATTCGTCGAGGCGGTTTTGCCAGAAAAGAACGTTCGCCAGGCCGCCCATCGCCTCGGGATCGTTGGCACGGCGGTCGAGATGCGACCGGAACGCGTCCGTCGCGGCCGGTAGGTCCTTCGCCCACATCAGATTCTGGGCGATCCGCAGCGTGTATTCTGGCTGTGCATCAGGCAGGATCGACAGGATTTTGTACTGTTCCGCGGCTTCCTTGAAGCGGCCCGTGGCGCTGTAGATCTCGGCGAGACGCAGCCTCGGCTGAATCAGGCGGGGCTTTTCAGTGACCACGGGAATGAGCAGCTTCTCCGCGCTCGCGTAGCGATGCGCCTTGATGAGCATCTCGGCTTCCGCGAACGCGGGACCAGCAAGATCGCGCTCGGTCACCCTCGCCGGTTCCGGCACGGCTGTTATCGCTGGACCCGCCGCGGGCACATTCGCTGCTTCACCGGGTTTCGCGCCCAACGGACTCGGCTTGGCGCCCCGTCCCCCCTTGCGCGCCGCGCGTGCCGTTTCCACGTGACGCTTGGGCGGCGGCGTCACGCACATCGTCAATAGCTTCTTGACCGATTCGTTTTTCGGCTGCCGCGCGAGCACCTGCTCGAGCAACGGCTTGGCCTCCTGGCAGTTCCCCTTGCGATAGAACTCGAGTGCCTTGACCAGCGTATCGTCGGCCCGTAGCGGGCCCGCGGCCATGAAAGTGAACAGCAGACCCGTCAGTTGGATCTTCATGCTCCCACCGCCCTTCTGGCGAACGCGGGACGCGTTTCACTGGACTTGGCGGCCACGCGCGTTCGCACGAACTCGCGCGCCTTGTGCAGGAATGCGTCCTGGTTCGCGTAGTGAATTTCTTCCACCGCCGGTGCGACCGCGCCTTCCCATCGGTTCCAGAATTGCGTCAGGAACGCGGAAGTCGAATCGGTCTCCGGCAGCAAACACGCGACACCGGCCGGACCCGCGTAGACGGCGGCCGGCGATTGCATCAGGCTCGCGAGCGTGGCGGCAAGTTCGTCGATCGCCTCCGGAATCTCGGGCAGCCGGAACGCCAGCACGGCGAACGGAATCCCATTCTGACGCGCGTAGAGAGCTTCGCGCGCGATCCGCCCGCAGAACGCCTTGAAATCATTGGTGAAGGCAAAGGTTTCCTGTTCGACAGGCCGCGCGATCCGCCCCGCCTCCGCCGCAACCTCCGGCGAGCGCGTGGGGCCCAAACGCTCGAGCAGTTTCAATAAGGACAGACGAAGGACTCGATCGTCGCCGCCATAGGGCAGGCAGACGTCGACACCGCCCGCGAGAGCGGAGATCTGATCAGTTTGCCGCGGAAAGCAATCGGTAAGTCCGGCGATCAACGCGCTGGGCGCTACCTGACGGAGCGCCGCGGCAAGTTGCTTGCCGCTCGACCCGGGGACTTCGGCCGAGATCACGATCGCGCGCGGTTCGCCCACTCGCGCCAGATTGGACGCGACGATCGCGTTGCTCGCCTCGAGCACGGTGAAGGATCGCTCGAGCTGCGAACGGAGCAACATGCGCCGGGTCGGGTCGGATTCAATCACCAGGATCGAGGGCGCTCGCTCGGGCAGGATCGGGGTGGGCGGCGTCTGCTCGCTGGTAGGCGAGGAGTCGAACCCGACGGTCCGGGGCAGCGACATTCCGTCGAATCCCTCGAGCGTCATTTGATCGCGCTGGAGCCAAATCGAACCTGAGACGATGTCGCGGCAATAGTTCAGCAGAGGCGCGGGCGAATTCGTGTCGAGCACATAGATCACGCAATATTCCAGCGCGGCGAACGCTTGCAGCATCGACCGCAGGCGCCGTCCGTCGAGCTGGCCATTGGAGCTGACCAGCGGACTCGCCGTGTCGAACACCAGCCGGTCCACCTGCCGCCCCCCGAGCAGTTGCACGAACTCATCGAGCATGTGCTGATGATCCTCGAGTGTGGCGACAGCCTCGGCGATGTTCTCGGGATATTCGAATATCAAAAGCGTGCGATCGGCGACATGCGCCGACACATCGCAACCGATTGCCTTGGAATGCTCGATCACCTGATCGGGTGGTCTCGAGGTGATCATGGCGGCGGTCTCGCCGGCGGACAATCCGCGCTGGAGAAAGTTCAAACAGACCGATGACTTTCCGGTCGCGGGATCGCCCGACAACAGGTAAGCGCCGTGCGAGAGCAACCCTCCGGTGGCGCGATCTAAAGTATTGATTCCAGTCTCTTTCATACGCGACGAAGTCACGCTCCTCGGGGTCCCGGGCGCAGCGAAGCGAGTTCCAAGAAGTGGGTAGACAACCGTTTATCGGCCGGCTACGGCAAGAACCTTAGCCGTTTGGTTCGGGGATTGTAGGCAGGAAGGTGCAGGCAACGGCTAGTACCAAAGGGTGGTATGCCCGGCGTCGAGGCCTGCCGATTCATGTACTGGAATGATCCGTAAGATCTTGATCATGATGGGCTTGCTGACGGGATCAAACGCGTTCGGCGCGGTATTCGAATACAAGACCACCTCCGATTGGGGCACGGGTTTCAATGGAGAGATCTCGATCCGGAACGATGGAACAACGCCATGGATCGGGTGGAGTGTTGAGTTTGACTTCAGCCGGGACCTTACTTCGATCTGGGATGCGCGCATCGCATCGCGAACCGGCGCGCGATACGTGATCCGGCCGGTGGGCTGGAATGAGCGAATCGAACCCGGCGGCAAGGTCACGTTCGGCTTCGGCGGGTCGCCGGGGAACCTCACGGAGGGTCCGAAAGGCTTCCGCTTGGTGGAAGGCTCCGTGCTTCCCGGGCCAAAGGCTTCGGTCTCGATTCGAGAGACGTCCCGCTCGGTGGATGGTTTCATTGCGACGCTGCTGCTTACCAACTCAGGAGCCGAGGATCTGAGCGCCTGGAGGCTCTCCTTCAAGATGGATGCCCCGTTCGGCGGATTCTGGAATGCCGATTTCCGGCGGGAAGGCTCGCTTTGGGTAATCACGCCGCCGGCGGGCGCCGCGCCAATCGGACCGGGCGGTTCCGTGCTCATGGGCTTCACCGGTTCAGGCCGGCTTTCGGCGGACTCGGCCGGTGAGTGTCGCTTCAACGGCGAACCGTGCGCGATCACGGTGACTCCGTTCGCGGCATCCGCGGTTCCGGCGGGGCCGATCGCGATTGAAGGCGAACCCTCGGGCGCTCCCGCGACGCTGTTGCGGCTGGGCCGCGGAGATCACACCTATCGGCTCCGTGCAGCCACTCCCAGTTCGTTCCGCGCCATCTCGAGCAACCCATCGGTCGCGACGGTTGCGGTGAACGGAGACACGCTGCGCATCAGCACGCTTGCGGCCGGCCGGGCCGCGATCCGGATGGACGAGGCCGTCACGGGCGCCACGCGGATAGTCGGGGTCCGGGTCAACCACACGGACGGAACCGCACCTGGACTCCCGCCGCACGTCGCGATCGGCTCGGTAAGCGACGATTCGCCCGCGCACCTGAACTTCTGGCGCGCGATCGACGTGGGTCCGAGGAACAAGCGCGTCGATGCCCGGTACATCTACCTGAACGGGGGTCCGGTCAATGGGTGGGACACCTGGAGCTTCGAGCCGGGTGGACGCGCGGTCCAGTTCATCCGGAACAGCCAGATGCTGGGAATGATTCCGTACTTCGTCTTCTACAACGTTCCCGATGGCACGGAAAGCTACGACCTCGACCTCCAACATGTCCAGAGCCTTTCTTACATGTCCGCGTATTTCACGAATTTGCGGATGTTTCTCGAGATCGCGCGACGTGAATCGCCGGACGAGATGGTGGGGTTGATCCTCGAACCGGACTTTCTGGGCTACTTGGCGCAGAACGCGGGACGGCCGGCTGCGGAGATTCCGGCGGCGGTCCGGGCGATTTACGACACGGGAGTCCTCGCGGACAGCGATCCAAAATTCCCGGACACGGTCAGGGGGCTCGTCGAGGCCATCAACTTCGCGGTCTCCAAGCACGCACCGAACGTTGTCTTCGGTTGGCAAATGAACCTTTGGGCGTCACCGCCCGGAGGCTTCACAACGCCGGCTCCGGTGCGCGGACTGATGTATCACCCCGATCCGGCGGCGATTCCGGTGGAGGCGGCGGCGATCGCCAAGTTCTATCTCGACGCCGGAATCGCGTCGCACGGCGCCCGCTTCTTCGCGCTCGACAAGTATGGGCTGGACGCCACCGGATTCGAGCCGAAAGCCGCGGAAGACCCGGCGGCCTCCACTTGGTTCTGGAATCGTGATCAGTGGTGGAACTATCTCGCCTTTACGCGGTCGGCGTCGGAAACACTCGGACTTCCAGCGGTTCTCTGGCAGCTTCCGGTGGGCCGTATTAACTCGACGCACGAAGCGAATCCCTACTCGGCCTCCGGCAAGTTCGACGACCTGAAGAACTCCGTTCAGAGCTATGAAGACTCCGCCGCCCCGTTCTTCTTCGGTGACACCTTCATGGCAAGCGGAGCGCGATTCGAACACTTCTCCGAAAGGCCGGGCGAGGGCGAGATCACTTGGCCCTCGCACATGGATGACGCGGCCCGTGCCGGCGTGGCCGCGATTCTTTTCGGAGCAGGCGTGGGCGCGAGCACGAATTCAGTGGGCGATCCACCGTCCGATGGCTACTGGTGGATCAGCAAAACGCAACGCTACATCATGCGGCGCTGACGCTGTCAGTAGCGCACACCGTGCTCGAGGTAGAACCTCATCAACGTGAGCGCCTGAGCCCAACCGCTGGCCCGATTGACCAGATCCTGCAGACCGGCGGGAGAATCCTCATAGCCCTGCTCGACCATCCTCACGAGTGTGCCGGCCGGGACAGGTTCGAAGGTGACCTCGGCCACGGAATCGTATCCGCCAGAGTCCGCACGCCAGCGAAAAGCGAACTTGCCAGGCCGTTCGTACGCAATCACGGCTCCCGGAATTTCACCGGTGTATGCTTCGTACCCCCAATCCTTCCACCGGAACAGGATTTCACCTCCCGGCGCCGGGTCGAGGAGGGTTCCGTGGGTGAACCAGCTATCGAGTCCGTTGGCGGTCGCCAGCGCGTCGTAGCAACGCTCGGGTGTGGTGCGAATGAATATTGCGAAGTCGACTTTTGCGGCAAGATTGTTCATGTGACGAGGATACGGCGACTCCCGGGGTCACGTCTTGGACAGTCTCGCAATCCATGCACGGAACTCGAGTTCCGGCGGAACTCTGCCGGAGTCGGTCCGTGAATCGCTTGATCACGCGCGCAAGGTGGCTCTGGTCGCAGAAACCGGCCTCGAGCGCAAGCAGGGCGGCGGTATCGGTTGCGTGGGACTCGGGCCGGATCTGGCGCGCCAAGTCTTCGATCCGCAGCGAAGCACCGTTGAGAAGCGCGTCTCCTGGAGGCAGGGGGCGGTGCCACTTTCCGGAAGCCCATTCCGGCCTGAACTCGATGTCGAACACGGCAGCTCCCGGAATCACCCGCCACGAGGAGGGAACGCGATTCGCCTGGGGAGAGAATGACGCGGCACGGACAGCCTGGGCTGACTCATCGACTCGCGGCATATGAACGCTCGCCCTCCACGCGCCGGAGCAATCAGAACGGCGGCGTTTCGGACATGGCGGTTTGGACTACTTTGCTTCCGGTCCGGCGAAAGTCACCGTCGACTCGGCTCCGAACTTGCGATAGTTCAGGTACTTGATGCTGGTCCGGGTCCGCAGCGGACCGGTGGAGAACGGCAGCACGTCGTCGGAGTGTGTGTGAATCGGGAACCAGTGGCCATCCACCTTCTCGCGAAACGTGGTAAATCGTGGGAAGAGGTTCTCCTCCTTGCGATTGAAGATCTGCGGTACGGCGACCCCTTCGCTCTTCACCACCGAATGGTCCCGCTTGTCGACCCAAAACATGCCGTCGAACAGACGCTGCCCCTGATGTGTCTGCCTCGGCCGGACCTGCAGCACCCAGCAATCGATCCCGTCCGCGACTTCATCCCCGCGGAACTTGGTCTCGTAGAGCCAGAGCTCATCGGTAGTAAACAGGAACGGCTGGACCTCGCGCATATCGCGAAAGTCCTCATCGGTTAGCCGCAGCCGGACGAACTGGTGATAGGGTTTGCCGAGCATCTTCTCAGACCGCTCGCCGTTTGCAAGAAACACGATATCGCGCGTTTCCTTGTAGAATCCGGCGCGGCCGCCCTTGTTGTCCATCTCTTCGACCAGCACTTCCTGACGGTACGTGTATTGTGCGCGAGCGTCGCGCGCCGCCTTCTCCCTCCCGGCCACCAGCTTCGCGAGATTCGCCGGTTGAGCCAGCGCGGCCATCGTGAGCGGCGATGCTACGATGAGAACGGCCATGCAAAAAGCCCTGAACGCCATCATGAGTTCGAGTGTACCTCCACAAGTACTCTGGGCGGTTGGCGCCGCGCTGATTCTCGAATTGACGTTCTACTTTTCGATGGGGCGGCGCGGACTCTGGTCGAGTGGACGCCTGCTGGCGAGCGCATTCGTGCCATTCCTGGTCTATAGCGTTCCCTCGGGTGTGTTCCGGCTCGATTCGCTGCTGATGCTTGCTGCGCTCAGCGCGGTGATCTGCCTCTGGCTTCCCCTGACACACAAGTGGCCAGCAGCGGACCTGCTCTATCTCGGATTCGCCGCCGCGGTTTACATCGCCGGCTTGCCGAAGCAAATCTTCCGCACTCCGATCGAAGGCCTTCCGGTGGAGACGCTCGGGCAACTGCTGTGGTTCCGCCTCGGACTCACATCAATTCTGCTGCACCGGGCGGGCAAGAGCGTGGGCTTCGGGTTCGTTCCGAAGCCGGCTGAATGGCGGACGGGAGCGCGCTGGTACTTGTTCTGCATGCCATTGCTGGTGATTCTCATGTATGCGCTCGAGGCCGCGAAGTTCCGGATGGCACCGGGAGTGTGGTGGAAGGCTCCGCTTACCTTCCTCGGAATCCTCTGGGTAGTTGCGCTGGCCGAAGAGGTACTCTTTCGTGGTGTCATGCTCGAGCGGTTGAAAGCGGCGTGGGGCACCGTGCCCGCACTGATCGTGAGCAGCCTGCTATTCGGCTCCGTGCACTTCTGGTACGATCAACGCTTTCCGAACTGGAAGATGGTCGCGCTCGCGTCGGTGGCTGGCATGTTCTACGGGCAGGCGTATCTTTCCGCCCGCGGCGTGCGCGCGGCGATGGTTACGCACGCAATGGTGGTGACCACATGGAAATCGCTTTTCGCCGGTTGATCCGTACATCTAGCCAACCTCGCCGGGCACCGTCATCATGAGCCCCGAGCAGCGCGGAAGCACTTAGAGTCGTGACGAGGGCAACAGGCGCGCTGCGAGCCATCGCAACGGCAATTGAACCGTGGGTTCAAAAAGCCACGGACGCCGCCGGGCCCGCTGAACGGTTTACCGTGCGAAGAACTGCTCGGATTCAGCGAACACGACGCGCACACCGTCCACCTGGGCTGGCATCGCCCCCCGGATCGAAGCCGCTTGGGCCCCTGTGCCGTACACCTTGATCACGTAATCGCCACCGGACTTGCCGACCCCAACTGCCGTCACGCCCGGCAAGCTCAGCAGGCGCGGCTGGTGAGCGTGTTGAGCCGCCATTGTGGCCCTGAGCCGCGCGTCGATCTTCGACTCGGCCGCCGCGCGGGCCTGCTGCACGTCCGCTATCGAGTTGAAGGCCGAAGCCCCCCCGGCAGGCACCTCGGGCACCACGCCAAAGGTGAGATACGCCCACAAGATCTGGTTGGCCGCCGTGAAGGTGGTGCTGCCGGCAAACAGCAAACCGACCGGCGTCTTCGTTGCCGTCTCGAGAATCGCGGAGCCGGAGTCGCCACCATCCGAAAAGGTACCGGGCGTGATGATCGTTTGGCCGATGAAATTGTACGTCGCGCAGCCCGTGCCGTAGTTCACATTGATCGTCACATTGATTGCATCCACGGTTCCGTTCGTCACCCCAGTGGTACGGCCCGACTTGGTTACCGCCATGCCCGGAAGCGCGATGCCCACCGCGGGATTCGGCTCGCCGATTCCGAACTGGGTCGTCCGCGCCAGCGCGGGCGTGGTAACCGAGAGCGCGGCGTCAATCAGGTTCGGGCTCCCGGCGGCTAGCGGCTGAAAGCCTGCCACCAAGCCTGCCACGTAGGTGGCGCTGGGGCCGGGATCGCTCCCGATATCGAGCGTACCCGGTTGCAAGGTGATTGTGCCACCGGGCGTCGCCTGGTTGGGACACAGGCCAGGTCCCTTGGTTCCGAGGACGTGATTGTTGCTCAGAATGAACTTGGTGTTGGGTTGGGCCAGCGAGCGAACCAACAAGCCCGCCGTACCCGCGTAAATGAAGGGCAAACTCGGTGTGTTGCCGATCGAGACCCCCATCGGAATCGGCCGAGGCTGGAGATCTCGCGCTCCTTGTGCGGACACCTCGGGCGCTGGGCTGGTGGCCAATCTCTTTTCGGCTGAAAAGGCGAGGGGCACTGAGGCGAGGCTCGCGGCAGCAAGCAAAGCGGCGTGCGATGTTTTCATGACGAGTGAATGTCCTCCTAGTTGGATTGAACAAGTATACACGCTCCGGGCGTATCCGGCTCGAAGTCTTGTCAACCCAGACGAGCGGGGACCAAGCCCGGACACGCTTGTCCACTCGAGGCTGTGCAGAGCCGAGCCCCAACCCCCAATGCCCCTTTGCAGGTGCCGTTGCGCATCGACAATCCCGGTTCCCGCAAGACCGGCGCTTGGGAAGCGTAGCGACTCTGGGCCGTGCTCGAGCTTTCTCCAGGTGACAGGTGAAGAGGCGCGTTGGGCGAACTCCCGCGCGGCCACGAGCGCGGGAGGAGATGCCCGTGCGTTTGCTGGCCGGAGTATCACTGACGTTCGCTCCCGCATGGCGGTGAGGCATGCCATATTGGTGAAGATGACTCGCTTCGCCATCCGTGCGATCTCGCTCAGCGTGATCGCGATTTCCGCTTTCGCCCAGCAGCCACGCGGTTACACGATCCCGATCGCCGACATCTCGACCGAGACGAAGCGCCAGACGATCATCGATCGCGAGCCGGGCCAGTACATCGGCCATCCCACCACTGTGCTGCTCGAGGATGGACGCACGATGATCGTCGTGTACCCGAAGGGCCACGGCAAGGGGGCGATTCAAATGCGCCGCAGCAGAGATGCGGGCCGCACATGGTCCGATCGGCTGCCGGTGCCCGAAAGCTGGGCGACATCGCTCGAGACTCCCACCATTCATCGCGTGATCGATCCGAAGGGCGTGAAGCGGCTGATCCTCTTCTCGGGGCTCTATCCGATCCGGATGTCGGTGTCGGAGGACGACGGCGCGAGTTGGAGTCCGCTCGCCAAAATCGGCGATTTCGGCGGGATCGTCGCGATGTCGGATCTCGTGCGGCTGAAGGATGGCCGCTACATGGCGCTCTTCCATGACGACGGGCGATTCCTGCGCGGGTCGAATCAGAAGGGCCCGTTCGAGGTCTACAAGTCGATCTCCTCGGATGGCGGACTGACGTGGAGCGAACCCACGATCATCGCAAAGCACGCCTCCGCGCACCTTTGCGAGCCCGGCGCGGTTCGTTCACCCGATGGCCGCCAGATCGCCGTACTGCTGCGCGAGAACAGCCGCAAACAGAACTCCTTCGTGATTTTCAGCAATGACGAGGGTGCGACGTGGTCGGACCCTCGCGAATTGCCGGGAGCGCTCACCGGCGACCGGCACGTGGCACGCTACGCTCCCGATGGCAGGCTGTTCATCACCTTCCGCGATACGACGCTCGAGAGCAAGACCCGCGGTGACTGGGTGGGCTGGGTCGGCCGCTACGACGACATCGCTCAGGGACGCGAGGGACAGTATCGCGTCCGGATCATGCGGAACTACAAGGGCGCGGATTGTTGCTATGCCGGAGTCGAGGTGCTGCGTAACGGGACGTTCGTGACCACGACGTATGGGCACTGGACGCAGGGCGAGCAGCCCTATGTTGCGAGCGTTCGATTCCGGTTGAAGGAGTTGGACGCACGGCTCCAGCGCTGAAACCGAGCAATACCGGTCCCTTGACCCTCGTCGAAGCCTGTTGCTATTCTCATTCAGCGAGGGCCCTCCATTGCAGCCAGTGATTGAGGCGTCTGCGGGTCCGTTGCGCGGATTGGTCCTCTACCTTCCGCCGGGGGAAATCACGCTCGGCCGCGACGCGGACAATGTTCTGTGTTTGAACGACGCCACCATTTCCCGGCGCCATTGTGCCTTCGTGCGCGAGGGCGACTTGGTGACGGTGCGCGACCTTGGCAGCCGCAACCGGACATTGGTGAACGGCCGCCCAGCCGCCGAAGCGGTGCGCCTGGAGAACGGAGACGAAATCACGGCCGGCGCCGTCAGTTTTCGCTACTCGATCCACACCGGTGAAATCAGCGAGACCGCCGCGATCGGCGTCCTCGAGGGACTGAGCGAAGCCGGACGCGCCGAGGCCGGCCCAGTGGTTCTGGATCTGGCGGCGATGCCTGCAATTCAGCGCGAGCGCTTTGCGCGCCCGGTCGGCGGGCGAGCTCGAGCGCCTGGCATCGGACGCTTTGCGGTCCGTCTTACCGGACGCCTCCGCCACCTTGCTCGACGCCCGGGGAGCCGCGCGTCTTTTCGACGCGGCCGCCACGGCAAAACTAGCAAGCGGAGAAATCCTCTCCCGCCGCAACGGCGAATTCATCGTGCGAGCCGCGCCGCTCGCCAGCCGCCGGACTCCCGGGGGCGTCCTATACATCGAGGCGCCCGCAGGTGCGGAACCGCCGCCGGGCACGCGGGTCAACCCGAATCGGGTGGACCGAGTGATTCGCACACTGGCTCTACTCGCTTCCGCGGCGCTCGAGAATGTAGACCGGCTCGAACTGGCTCAACCACAGGAGATGGGCAGCCCGGTCGCGCCTTACGGCATCGCTGGGAACAGCCCGCCGGTGCAACGCATGCTTGGGGCAATCCGCAAGGCTGGGCCCACCAACTCCACCGTTCTCATTACCGGCGAGAGCGGTACAGGAAAGGAACTGGTGGCCCGCGCGCTGCACGAGGCGAGCAACAGGCGGGACCGGCCGTTCGTCGCCGTCAACTGCGCCGCGATTCCGGAGGCGTTACTTGAAGGCGAGTTGTTCGGATACCAGCGGGGAGCCTTTACTGGTGCCACATCGGCCAAGGCCGGCCGGTTCGAGCGTGCTACCGGCGGCGCGATTTTTCTCGACGAGATCGGCGAGTTGCCGCTAGCTCTGCAAAGTAAGCTGTTGCGCGTGGTGCAGGAGCACGAGATCGAGCGGCTGGGCGCCACCGGCCCGGTCAAGGTCGATATCCGCGTGTTGGCGGCGACCAACCGCGATTTGTCGGCGATGGTCGCGGAGGGCAAGTTCCGTCTCGACCTGTATCACCGTCTGAGCGTGATCACCGTTCGGGCCCCCGCGTTGCGCGAGCGGACGGGCGACATCCCGCTTCTGGCGGCCCACTTTCTGGACAAGTGCACGGCGGAACTGCATCGTCCCCGGCTCACACTTTCCGCTGAAGCGCTCGCCGCGCTCGAGGCCCACACATGGCCGGGTAACATCCGCGAACTGGCGAACACGATCGAACGTGCGGCGGTGTTCGCCGAGGGATCGGCCGTCTCGCTCGAGGACCTGTCGGAAGACCTCTGGCCGGGCGCACCCGCCGCGCAGAGTGGCGCCTATCACGAAGAGGTGAGAGCCATGAAGGTACGCATCATCACCGATGCGTTGCGCGGCAGCGGTGGCAATGTCAGCGCCGCCGCGGCGGGTCTCGGGCTCAACCCGACCTACCTGCACCGGCTAATGAGCAATCTCCGCCTTCGTGAGCGCGGTCCGTCGGCGCGGGCCGGACGGCTGGACGAGGATGAGTAGACTCGTACCGGGCACCATGGCCGGCCGGTTCGAGATCCTCGAGTTCCTCGGGGAAGGCGGCATGGGCGCGGTCTACAAGGCGCGCGACACCGCCTCCAACACCGTGATCGCCCTCAAGCTGCTCAAGACGGCAGGCCTGAGCGAGGAGGAAACCCGCCGGCGGCTGGGCGTCGAGAGCCGGGCCGCGCTACTGCTGAATCATCCCAATGTCGTCCGGACGCTTGAGGTGGGCGTCTCGCCGGACCTTCCCTTCATCGCCTCGGAGTTCGTCGATGGCGTGACGCTGGACCGGCGGATTGGCGGGGGCGATCTCTCCCGGCGGCAAATCCTCGGAATCGGCGCTGGGATCGCCGAAGGCCTTGCCGCTTCCCACGCGGCCGGTTTGGTTCATTGCGATCTCAAGCCGTCCAATATCATTCTCGATCGCGAAGGAACGCCGCGCATCCTCGACTTCGGAATCTCGCGGCATCGCGCCACCTCGGGTGCCGTCTCGACGGTGACGACGACGATCGCGTTGTCCGATACATCCGGTCAACTTGTCGGAACCTGCCACTACCTGTCACCCGAGCAGGTCGCCGGGCGGGCGGTGGATTGGCGCGCCGACGTGTTCTCGCTCGGCGTAATCCTGTACGAGATGTTCGCGGGACGGCGGCCGTTCCAGGGCCAGAACCCGCTGGCCGTCGCCGCCTCAGTGCTAACGGAGTCGCCCGCGCGGCCGCAAGGAGTCGACTCGGCGATTTGGCGCGCGATCGCGCGGTGCCTAGAGAAAGAACCGGCGCGCCGCTGGCAGTCCGCCGCGGACTTGTCGCGCACGCTACGCGAATTCGACACAGCGGCGCGGCCAGCACGTGGCTGGCGGATCGGCGCGGCAGCCGCGGTGGTGACCGGCATCCTGCTCGCCGGATTGGCCGGCTATGGTTTGCGCGGCATTCGCCATCGGGCAAGGGCACCGCGAATCGTGCCCCTCACCCATGGCGACGGCGTCATCACCGGCGCGCGATTCGCGGGTGACGGCACGGTCGTGTTCAGCGCGTCGTGGAACGGCGCACCATCGGAGATCCAAAGGCTCACGCTTGGGGATCCCACTCCCCAGCCGACCGGAGAGCGGGGCGAAATCGTCGCGCTTCAGGGCTCGCGGGTATTGGTGCGAGAAAACGGCTCGGCAGTCCTGACCAGGGGCCTGTTGAACGAAGGCCGCATCCCGCTCGGCGCCGATGTTCTCTCCGCGGACCTCATCCCGCCCGGCGAGCCCTACACTGCCCGGGTGCGCCATTCCGGCCGCGATTACGTCCTCGAATTCCCCGAGGGCACACCAGTCTATTCGGCGCCCGCTCCCATCAGCGGACTGCGAATCTCCCCGGATGCGGCTTGGGTCGCGTTCTTCGAGTACCGGCCCGCCACAGACTCCCACCAACTCGTGTTCGCCAACCGGCGGGGCGAGCGAAAGGCACTGCCCGAGATGTGGCAGTTCGCCCGCGGAATCGCCTGGCACCGGAACGGAAGAGAGGTCGTCTTCGGAGCGGCAAACCATGCGGCCTATCCCGCCCTCAGGTCGGCGTCGATGACGGGGGAGATCCGCGAACTGGCCTCCTTGGGGGCGGATGTCACGGTCGAGGACATCGACGCCGCGGGCCGTATCCTCGTCCAGCTCTCTCACAACTACGCGCCCGTCCTGTTGCGGGACAGCACGGGCCAGACGGCCAACGTCAACCTCTTCCAACTGGCCCGCCGGCCTTCGGTGTCCGATGACGCGGCAGTGGCGGCGTTCAGCGAAATGCTGCAAGGCAACACCACCGCCACTCAAGCGTCCGATCCGATTTATGTTTGGCGCGCGGGGCGCCGGACCACCCACGTGGCGTTCGCCAACTTCCCGCAGATCTCTCCAGATGGGGCCTGGCTCGCCGCGCTTCGACTGGAACCAGACGGACACTTCCTGCAGATTTACTCACTGCGATCGGGAAAACTGGAGTTTTGGAAGACCCCATGGGAACCGATCGGCCTGACGTGGCTGCCTGACTCCGGGTCCGTCTGCCTGGCGGGGCGTGGCAAGCAGGGTGTGGAGTCGATCCTCGTCAAGACGGACAACTCCCGACAGCCTCTTCGCGCCGGCGTGCACCCGAAGTGGTTCGCGCCAGGCGGCCGGGTCGCCTACGGAGAGCAAGATGGCCGCCTCGTGCGGTACGACACGAATTCATGGACAGCGACACCTTCGTGCGAGATCGGAAGATTCCCGCACGGACCCATCACGGCGGACTCGCGTAAACTGATCGGGTACCGTCCACTCGACCGGCGGCCGGCCGGTCCCGCGCGAGTCGAAATCATCACGCTCGATTTGGCCGATTGTACCGAGCAGAAAGTGACCGAAATCCAATCGCGCTCCCATGGCGAGACCGTGGGCGAAGTCCGGGCGACGCCGGATCTCCGCTGGGCGATCTACACGGCTCCGCGCTCTACCGGCAACCTTTTCCTGATCGAGGGCGCACTCTAGGGTGTAGGGCAAGCTGGTAGCGATCCTGCGCCACGAAACGATCGGGGCGAACAGTCCCGTCCAAGCTCCACGAACGCGTCTGGGAACGGCAGTTCGTGCTCTCGCCGTCGATAACGGCGTAGAGAGAATCATCCGCCCGTACTCGGCCGCGAACAGGATGATCAGCGAGAAAGGGAGCTGTGACATCTCGAGGTGCAACTCCAATGCCAAGCGGCGTCCGCGTCCCACCTTATACTGAAGAGACCTTGATTCGCCGATGCCACGACCTTCGCCCAAATTGATTCACGGCCGGTTGCAAGTCCACCGGGACGGATTCGGCTTCCTAATTCCCGATCAGCCCGTCGAAGGAATCGATGGTGACATTTTTCTTCCACCGGATGCCGCCGCGAAGGCGATGCACGGCGATCGCGTTGCGGTCCGGATCACACGGTTGAATCGCGAAGGGCGTGCCGAGGGTGACATTGCCAAGGTCCTCGAAAGGGCAAACGCGACGATAGCCGGAACCTTCCGGCTGAAGCGGCGAAACGGATGGGTGCAACCCCACGACTCTCGCATCGCGCAGTGGCTCTTGATCCCGGAGGGCATGGCGATTCCCAGGATCGACACGGCCCAGGTCGATCGCGTGGGCGTGCTCGCGCATGGCGTCAAGACGCTCGAGGATCTCGACGGCATGATCGTCAACGCGGAGATCGTCGAGTACCCCGATGATGGAGCGACGCCGATCGGCCGCGTGGTCGAGATCCTCGGACATCCGGATGACTTCGGCGTCGATGTCGAGATCATCATCCGCAAGTTCCATATCGCGCACCGCTTCCCGCCGCAGGTGATCGAGCAGGCGCAGGCAACACAGCGGACCGTCGACCCGTCGAACCGCCGCGACTTTCGCGACTACGAGATCGTCACCATCGACGGTGAGACGGCTCGCGATTTCGACGACGCGGTCTGGGTGGACCGGCTCGCCAACGGGAACTTCGCGCTGCACGTCCACATCGCGGATGTCTCGCACTACGTGACTCCCGGATCGCCGATCGACCGCGAGGCGGCCGCGCGTGGCACCAGCGTCTACTTTCCCGATCGCGCGGTGCCGATGCTTCCGCTCGAACTTTCGACCGAGATCTGTTCGCTGAAGCCGAAGGCCGACCGTCTGGTGATGTCGGCACTGCTCGAAATCGATCATCGCGGCGACATCGTCTCGCAGGAGATGTGCCGGGGCGTGATCCGGAGTTGCGAGCGCATGACCTACACGTCGGTGCACGCGCTGCTCGATGGTGACGCGGCGATGCGCGAACGGTACGCGCCGCTGGTTCCTCGCTTCGAACTGATGCGGGAACTGGCGCTCATCCTCAATCGAAAGCGCGTGCGGCGTGGATCGATCGATTTCGACTTGCCCGAACCGCTGATCGAGTTCGACGAATTCGGCGAGATGACGGGCATCAAACGAAGCCCACGCAACTTCGCGCACCGCATCATCGAAGAGTTCATGCTGGCCGCGAACGAAGCCGTGGCCGCGCATATTACCGACGCGGCTGTGCCGATGGTCTACCGGATCCACGAAACGCCGGACCCGAAGAAGGTGCTCGACTTCGAGGAAGTCGCTTCGCAGTTCGGCGCCTCGCTCGGCCTGCGAGCCTCCGAGCACAAGCGGTTCCAGATGACCACACGGCATCGTGACGGCCGCAAGTCGCAACGCCAGGTCCAGATCGCACAGCCCGATTTCCGAATCTCGTCGCGGCACTACCAAAAGCTGATCGCGAAGATCGAAGGCTCGCCGCTCGAGCGCATCCTCTCCTATCTGATGCTGCGCTCGCTCAAGCAGGCCCGCTATAGCGTCGACAATCAGGGCCACTTCGCGCTTGCCTCCGATTGCTACTGCCACTTCACATCACCGATCCGCCGCTATCCGGATCTGCTGGTACACCGGGCGCTCGGCGCTCTGCTCGACGGCACGGCGCCGACTCACGGAATCGAACAATTGGCGCAATTCGCCGACCGCTCCTCGCAAACCGAACGGACCGCGGCTGAAGCCGAGCGCGAACTGGTCGAGTGGAAGAAGGTCAAGTTCATGGCCGATCGCGTGGGCGACGATTTCGCGGCGCTCATTATCTCGACTACGAAGTACGGCTTCTTCGTCGAACTCGAGGAACTGTTTGTCGAAGGGCTGGTTCCCATGGATACGCTTCCCGGCGATTCGTACGGGTATCATGAGAATTCGCGCCGGATCGTGGGCCGCCGCACCCGTCAGGAATTTCGCATCGGAGACCGCGTGCGTGTACGGCTGGATCGAATCGACGGCGTCGAAAAGAAACTGCAGTTCTCGGTGCTGGTTCCGAGGAAGAGCAAAAAGAATCGCTGATGTCTCTCATTCTGAATCCCGAAGAATCGCGAGTGCTCGGCTCGCTGATCGAAAAAGACATGGCGACGCCGGAGTACTATCCGCTGTCGCTCAACGCGCTCATGAATGCGTGCAATCAGAGGTCGAACCGCGATCCGATGGTGAACTACTCGGAAGACATCGTGCAATCGGCGCTCGACGGATTGCGTTTCAAGCGGCTCACTACGGTGCTGACCGGCGAACGCGTCGCCAAGTATGGCCATCGCGCATCGGAGACGTTGAACCTCAACAATCGCGAACTGGCGGTAATCTGCGTATTGCTGCTGCGCGGCGCGCAAACGCTCGGCGAGTTGAAGACGCGGACCGAGAGGCTGTACGCGTTCGACGATCTCGAATCGATCGAGGGGGTGCTGCTGAAGCTGGCCGAACGGGAGATGACCGTGCAGTTGCCGCGACTGGCCGGAACGCGCGAGCCGCGCTGGATGCATCTGCTTTCAGGGCCGGTGGACGTAACTGCCGTGGAAGCCGCGATCACGGCACCTCCATCGGCGCGCACCGATCCTGGGTTGGCGGAGCGGGTGGCGAAACTCGAAGCGGAAGTCGAATCCCTGAAGGCTCAGTTTGCGGAGTTTCGAAAGCAGTTCGAGTAGGCAGCTCCCCGATACCTCATTCAGCGTGAGCCCTGACGCGTCCATCGGGCGGCCTTCGCGGGTCCGGCGCCAGCATCGAACCAAGCCCGGTTCCCTGCTCCAGTATGCGCCATGGTCGTAACGAGGGGAGGCCGCATTTGCCGTCGTCCAGGAACAGGTGTGCCCGGACACCCCTGGCGCCGCGGCGATCCCTACCAGATTGACCATGGGCGAAAGCGAAAGTTCGCCACGAGTCATCAACGAGACGAACAGAATCGACACGACATTCATGTCGAGCAGCAAGACGCTCACTTGGGCGGGGACGGAGCGTCGCCGGGAATGGGAACGGCGCGACCCGGGATTGGATCCCGTTACGCCCAGTCCTTGTACAACTCCACCAGCTTCCGGATGTCCGCCTCTTCCGAAGGCTTCGTATCCACCAACGGCGGCCGCACCGGACCAGCAGGCTTGCCCATCAGTTCCATGAACGTCTTCATCACGGAAACTTCGTACCCCTTCATGCGATCGCGCAAGGCATAGAGCGGATGGACGTACTTCTTCACGAGCTGGTCGAGCGTCGCAAAGTCACGCTTCATTCCGGCTTCCGCCATAGCGAGCGACAGCTTCGGCGCGACACTCGAGATTGACGACGTGTAGGATTGCACCCCCACCGCGAAATAGGCGGACACGCAATCGTCGCCGATGCCGCCGATCCAGCAGAGACGGTCGCCAACCGCGCCCATGATCCGTTGATACTTGCGAGCGTCGCCCTGGCCATCTTTCCAGAAGGTGAGGTTCGGGATCTTCTCGGCGAGGCGCGCGACTTGATCGGCGCTGAAGGCGGCCCAGTCGCGGCTGTAGAGCGACACTTCGAGCCCGGTCGCGGCGGAGATCGTCGAGTAGTAGCTCACGAGTCCCTCGAACGGCGCGTTGGTGTAGTAGGGAGGCATGATCAGCAGCGCCTGCGCACCAGCCTTCTCCATGCCCTTCGCCATCTCGACACCCATTGGCGTGTTGTAACCCACACCCGCCACCACCGGCATCCGGCCCGCTGTGGCTTCGACCGAGCGCTTCACGACTTCGATGTTCTCGGCGACCGACATCGAGTAGATCTCGCCGGTTCCGCCCGCGGCCACGATGGCGCAGAATGGGAACTTCGTCATCTCATCCACGTTCTTGGCCAGACCATCCAGATCGAGCGACAAATCCTTCTTGAAGGGCGTAATGGGAAATCCGAACACGCCGGTGAACTTCTGTGCGAGACTCATTTGCTTCCTTTTCTTTACCAGCGCGGGAGGACGCGCTTCCAGTTGGGGTCGACGTGCTTGCGCATCTCCGCTTCGTCGTCGCGCTTGCGATACGGCAGCTTGTTGTAACGCTCGGTTCCGCGCGCCAGTTGATCGTAGTCGAGTTCGACTCCGAGGCCCGGCCTGTCGCCGATATGTACGCTGCCATCGGTGATCGGAACGCGCCCGCCGAGCACCACTTCGTCCACTTCCGTTTGCCACGGATAGTGCGTGTCGCACGCGTAGGTGAGGTGCGGACACGCAGCCGAGGCATGCGCCATGATCATCATGCTCACGCCGAGGTGATTGTTCGAGTGCATCGAAAGGCCCATCCCGAGCACTTCGCAGAACTTCGACAGGTGCTGCTGATTGCGAATGCCGCCCCAGTAGTGCGGGTCCGACAGCACGATCTGCACCGAGTCGAGATGCTTGGCCACGGGCAGATGTTCAAACGCCGTGGTCGCGACATTACTCGCGAGCGGAGTATCGTTTCCTTCCGCGAGCAGCCGCTTCCGGACCTCGGCCATGCCGTCAAGTCCGGCCGCCGGATCCTCGAGGTATCCGCCGTCGGCAAGCTCATCCTTCAGCTCGCGTCCAACGCGCACCGACGTTTCGACCGACCAGGCACAGTTGGGGTCAATGCGTAGCGGATAGGCGGATCCGAACTCCTCGCGCAGCAGCTTGATCGTGCGAATCTCTTCGTCCGGATCGAGCACGCCGCCTTTCAGTTTGATCTCCTTGAATCCGTACTTGGCGACCATCTGCTTCGCCTGACGGACCATCGACTCGGCGTCGAGACATTCGCCATACTCGTCTTCGCGAGCATCGGCCCCTTCACCGCCGCCGCCACCATGCTTGTAGAACAGGTACGCGGAAAACGGAGGCGAGCTTCGCGCACGCCCACCCACGACATCGCAGACCGGCTTGCCAACGGCTTTGCCAATGATGTCGAGACAGGCGACTTCGAGGGCACCGAACGTGCGGGAATGCACGTCAAACGGATTCTCGCCGGGGACGAGATAAGTCTGGCTACGGTCGCCGCCCTTGCGGTCCCGCTCGGCGCGCGCGGCCATCAACTGCCAGAGTCCGGTCAACTGGAAGGGATCACGCCCTTCGACGTTCGGACGCGCGGACTCGAGCGCCGCGATCGGGCCATCGCCACCGTAGGTCTCACTGATTCCGGTGAGCCCGTCGGTGGTTTTCAGTTCGACGATCGTGCGAAGGGCATAAGGCGCGTGTCGCCCGTAGGAACTGCGCAACGGCCCGTCCGCGATCGCGACCGGGTGGATGCGGAACTCGGAAATTTTCATCGGGCGAACCCGGAGCTAACGGCGGGCGCCGCGTTGCGGGTTCTTGAGCTTGGTCTGCCGCTTCTTGTGATTCTTGCGCTTGGGCTTGGTGATCACAAAGGTGCCGCTGCCGAGGTATTCGGCTTGATAGAGTTTTTCGTCTGCCAAAGGATTCTCCAGGACTTGGATAGGAATTTTTCATTGTATCGCGAATCGGTCCGGCTCTTGCTTTACCCTTCCGTCCCCTCATTCCTTCGCTGACATGACTGCATCCCAAAGCTGATCCTGATCGAATGGCTTCGTCAACACGTAGTCGATTCCGACGGCCTCGCACCGGTCCCGATCCTCACCGGAGACCGAAGCCGAAAGCGCAATGATCGGTGTCCGCAGTTCGCGATCGGTCTCGTGGGCGCGGATCGCGGCCGCGGCCTCGATCCCGCTCATCCGTGGCATCTGACAGTCCAGCAACACCAAGTCGAATGCCTGAGACTGGAACTGCTCGACAGCTTCCAGGCCGTCAGCGCATGCGATCACATCAAACCCGAGGCCTCTCAGTAGCCCCGCCTCGATTCGTTGACTGACGGGGCTGTCCTCGGCGAGCAGAACGCGGGGAGAGGCGGGGTTGGAGTTCACGACAATCTCATCGGCGGGCCTTGCCATCTCGAGAGCGAATCTCGCCTGCCCGCGACTTGACGCCGGCATCCCGCCGGTGCCATCGTGTTCCTAACACCTATGACACGCCACATTGCTGTCACGATCCTTGCAACGATTTCGGCTTCCGCCTACGCGGCCAGCCTGACCGATAGCCTCAAGCCTGGGAAAGCTGCCTTGAAGTCCGCTGGTCCGCTCGCCTTCGGACCCCAGGGAATCCTGTTCGTCGGTGACCCGATGGGCGCATCCGTCTTCGCCATCTCGACCGGCGACGCCAAACCGTGCGTTGGCTCGAACTGCGCCGCTGACGTCGATGGACTGCAGGACAAGATCGCGAACCTTCTGGGTACGTCCGCCGACCAGATCCTCGTCAACGACATGGCCGTCAACCCCGCCTCCAAGAACGCGTATCTTTCGGTTTCGCGCGGCCGCGGACCCGAGGCGATTCCGGTGCTACTCAAGGTGAGCGGAGGCAAGGTCGAAGAAGTCAACCTTGCAAACATCGCCCATTCGAGTATCTCTCTCCCGAACGCTCCCGCCGCCGATGCGAAAGACCGCCGGGGTTCTCTGCTCCGCATGGACGCAATCACCGACCTTGCCTTTGTCGATGGCAAGGTGCTCGTCGCAGGGCTTTCGAACGAGGAATTCTCCTCCAACCTGCGCGCGATTCCCTTCCCCTTCCAGTCGGCCGATCGCGGCGCCGCCGTCGAGATTTATCACGGCAACCACGGCCGCTTCGAAACCAACTCCCCGGTGCGCACGTTCACCTCGTACAAGATCGCCAATAAGCCACACCTCCTCGCCGCCTATACCTGCACGCCGCTCGTCACGATTCCAATGTCGGATCTCCAACCCGGCAAGAAGGTCGGTGGACGCACCATCGCCGAACTCGGCAACCGCAATCGACCGCTCGACATGGTCGTTTACGAGAAAGGCAAGCAGCACTTCATTCTCATGAACAACTCATCGCGCGGCGTCATGAAGATCAAGGGAGACGGCCTGGAATCCTATCCGGCGATCACCGCCCAGACCGAAGTGGCGGGAGTGCCCTATGAGACGCTCAAGGATCTGAAGGGTGTCGAGCACCTGGACCGCCTCGACGCCAACAACGCGCTCATGCTCGTCAAGCAGGAAAATGGCGCGTTGCAGTTGAAGAAGCTCGCGCTACCCTAGAGCGGTGAGCTTGTTTCGATACGCCAGTATCATGATGGTTGGGGCCGCGGCCCTGCTCGCCCAGCCCCAACCAGTCATCTCGGTGGAGGGAACGCCCCCCTATTTCAAGGTGATTCAGTCCGGGATTCTGCCCCGCCTCGGATCACCGAACCTCCCCGCGATGTTCCAGGTGAGAGTGGATAAGCCCGATGCCCAGGCGCTCGCGGGCGAACACACGGTCGAGGGCGGTGCGCTCTACTTTCGCCCGAAGTATCCGCTGGAACCCGGCGTCTCTTATCGCGCCGTTTTCTCTCTCGTGAACGAGAAGGCCGAATTCTCATACATGATGCCGAAGCCCGTGGTGGTGGCGACCACCACGGTCGAGCATGTCTATCCCTCCACCGCGAAGCTGCCCGAAAATCTGCTCAAGCTCTACCTGCACTTCTCGGCGCCGATGAGCAAGGGCGAAGCGTTCAAGCGGATCCATCTGCTCGAGGAGAGCGGAGCCGAGGTCAGCCTGCCGTTTCTCGAGATCGCGGAGGAACTCTGGGATCGCGAGTTCAAGCGCCTGACCATTCTGTTCGACCCGGGCCGCATCAAGCGAGACCTCGTTCCTAACAAGGAAGTGGGTCCGCCGCTAAAAGCCGGCAAGAAGTACTCTCTCGTGATCGATGCCGATTGGAAGGATGCAAAAGGCGTACCCTTGAAGTCGGCCTTTCGCAAGCAATTCGAAGTTGAGCCAGCCGATCGCACTCCGCTCGACACGGCGAACTGGAGACTCGGCATTCCCGCTCCGGGCACCACCGATCCGGTGGCTGTCGATTTCCCAGAGGCTCTCGATTCGGCTCTGGTGCGGCGGTTCATTGATGTCGTGGACCCGTCCGGCGCGGTCGTCAAGGGCGCGGTCACGGTCGAGCAGGAGGAGCGGCGCTGGGTGTTCCGCCCCGCCGCACCTTGGGCCGCGGGCAAGTACAACCTCGAGGTTCTCGCTGGACTCGAAGACCTCGCCGGCAACCGCGTCGGGCGGGCTTTCGACGTCGATAAGTTCGATCAGGTGCAAGCGCAAGTCACGCCGGAAACGCGTTCGCTCGAGTTCACTATCGGCGCGCCGGTTCCGCCGCCGCCAGCGCCAGCGCAGCCCAAGCCGTAGTCGAGATGTGCTGAGCGTAGCTGGTGCCGCCCGCGGGCCTGGTGGTCCCCGCCCAGCCGCCACCGGAAAGCTGCGTCTTCAACAAGTAGGCCCGGCCGCGCGCAATCGCCTCGTCCGCTTTGCCCACCCGTTTCAGAGCAAGCATCGCGATCGCGGTGTCGAACGCTTCGTGGTTCCAGCTTCCGTCCGCCAACTGCCGGTCGAGTAGCGCGCGCTCCGCGGCTTCGCTCTCGATTCCCCCGAACAGAATGCCTGCTGCGGCGACGATGCTCGACGGGGGCCGCGATGCCAGCCAGCGCTTCGCCTTCGAGACCGATTCGCTCGCGGGCTCGATCACTCCGAGCGCCAACGCGGTTCCGAGTTCGGGCCCGTAGGTCGCCGCGGCGCCCTCACCCTTTTCTTCGTCGACCTTCCACCGCCCATCCGGCTCCTGCCACTTCTCGAGCAGCGAGGCGGCTTCCCCGGTGGATCGAATCAAGCCCGCTCCCTTCGCTTCGCGCAGCGCCGAGGCGTATTGCACGATGGCGAGTGTCTTCTGCTCCCAATTCTTCGGTGTCCGCAGATTCTCGAGCGAATCCTCGAGCGCCTCGGGCTTCACGGCGAAGCCGGTTGCCTTCAGCGCGAACAGCGCGCGAGCCCCGTCACCATTGTTGTGGCAGGAGAAGCACTTGTTCTCGCGCTTCCACCGTGGCACCTCGTCTTCGAGGTACGCAATGGCCTCTTTCAGACCGGCCCATGCCGGCGTCGTGAGAACCGCTAAAGCCACCGCCCGGTACAATCGAGGGAATGCCATCTTCGTTCGCTACCGCGGAAGGAACCGCGCGATACCGCCAACGGTTTCCGCAACACGCTCCTCATCAGTTTTATCGCAACGCGCAGGGACTCGTGGTGTCGAGTATCGGACTTGGCTCCTACCTCGGGGAAATGGATGAGGTCACCTCTCGCGGCTACACCGAGAGCGTGAAGGCGGCGGTGCGTGGCGGAATTAACTTCATCGACACCTCGCTCAACTATCGCCATCAGTTGTCGGAGCGGAACATCGGCGAGGCTCTGGCGGCTCTCTTCGATTCCGGAGAGTTTCAACGCGACGAGATCGTGATCTGCACCAAGGCCGGATACCTGGTGCCGAACGCTTTGCCCGAGGGCGGACTCGATCCAGCCGAGATCGCCGGGCGAATGCACTGCATGGACCCGGGCTTTCTCACCGATCAACTGTCGCGCAGCCAGAAGAACCTCGGAGTCGCGGGGATCGATGTCTTCTATTTGCACAACCCCGAGACGCAGTTGCAATATGTCCCGCGCGATCGGTTCGAAAGCCGCATGAGCACGGCATTTCTCGCTCTGGAAGGATTTCACCGCCAGAGTGCCATCCGCTATTACGGAATCGCCACCTGGAGCGGACTTCGCGTCAGCGCGGACGAAGGAGTCGTCCTCACGCGTCTCGCCGAATTGGCGGCAGAAGTGGGTGGCGCGAATCACTGCTTCCGTTTCATTCAGCTCCCGCTCAACCTCGCGATGCTCGAGGGCGCCTCGCTCTTGCGCGAACCGGGGGAAGCCGGACCCATCTCGACGCTCGACGCCGCCTCGCGACTGGGCATCACCGCGATCGCAAGCGCGAGCACCTTGCAAACGCGGCTCGCCAACGGATTGCCCGATCAAATCCGCGAACGATTGCCCGGACTCGACACCGACGCGCAGCGCGCGATTCAGTTCGCGCGATCGGCTCCCGGAATCACCACGGCACTGGTGGGAATGAGCAATCCGCTGCACGTCGCGGAGAATCTGAAACTCGCGGGCGTGAGCCCGGCGAATCTTTCGGCATGGTTCCGCCCGAGCCGTTAGTCCTCGATCCACGCTCGAACCTCGACGCGCTGCCTGCGGGCGCGGCGGTCTATCTGATTTGGCCGAAAGGCGGCGAGCCCTACCTCGGCCGTACAAACATCCTGCGGCGCCGGTTGATACGGCTCTTTCAAAAGTGGAACCTCATTGAAACCGCCGAGCGCATCGAGTACTGGCTCACGCCTTCGAAGATCGAGCAATGGCTGATCTCGTACTCGCTCGCGCGCCAATGGTTTCCGGAGACCTATCCGCGCGTTCTTAAGCTTCCGAAGCCTCCGTACGTGCAACTGCTATTGGCGAACGCGTACCCGCGCACGCGTATCGGCACCCGTCTCAGCGGATCACAGTCGGTCTTCTACGGGCCGTTCCCGTCACGATCAGCGGCCGATCAGTTCGAGGCCCAGTTCCTCGAACTGTTCCAGATCCGGCGTTGCCAGGATGATCTCGTGCCATCGCCCGAACACCCGGGTTGCATCTACGGCGAGATGCGGATGTGCCTGCGGCCCTGTCAGGAGGCCGTTTCCGCGCAGGAGTATGCGAGCGAGGCCGAACGGGTCCGCGATTTTCTCTCTACCCGCGGCACGCATCTGATCGAATCAGCCGCCACCGCACGCGATCGCTGCAGCGACGAGCTGAATTTCGAAGAGGCGCAGCGCCAGCACGCCCGCGTGAGCCGCATCGAATCGATCGTGAAACTGAGCGGCGACCTCGCACGCGACATTACCCGGCTGCATGGCGTCGCGGTGACGCCAGCCTCCGATCCTCAGCAGGTGATGCTCTGGTTTCTGCGCGCCGGCTGCTGGACCGGATCACACGCACTGAGCATCGCGCCCGGCATTCCAGAGCCGTTGGACAAGAGGTTGCGCGCAATCGTGGAAACGATCGCCGAACCCAAGCCCACGTTATCGATGCGGCAGGATCATCTCGCGCTGCTCGTAAAATGGTACTTCTCGAGTTGGCGCGACGGCGAGTGGCTGCTGATCGAAGACTGGAATCAAATTCCCTACCGCCGTCTAGTCAACGCGATCTCGCGCGTGGCGAGCGCCAAGAGCGCGCAACTGACACTGCCCGGAATCTGATCGCTACAGATTCAGATCACCGCGCGGCGTCTTCTTTTCGAGTTCCATCCACGTGTCGTAAACCTGCATCGGGAAGAAGTCGCCCACCCAGTTCTTGACGCTATCCGGCAGCTTCAGCGTGGTGGACTTCGGCGTCTTGCCATCCATCTTCACGACATCGGCAAGCTTCTTGTTCGACGCGCGGGCAGCCTTCACTGCTTTCACGAGTTCCGTCATGAACGCCGCCTCGCCGTCGAGAATCTCAGTGCCACCATGCGGACCGTGCGCGGGCAGCACGGTTTTGGCTCCGAGCTTCTTGGCGCCGTTGACCACGTTGACCCAGTTCTGAACGTTTCCGTCACCGGTGTAGTTGTAGGGACCATTCACCACCGCGTCACCCGTGCAAAGGATCTTCTCTTCGGGAAGAAACGCGAATCCGTCGCCCTTCGTGTGCGCCCAGCCGAAGTGATGGAATTCGATCTTGCGCTTGCCGTCGGTGATCACATGCGGGGAGGTGGTGAATGTCTGCTTCGGCGGCTCGGCCGTGGGCAGATTCAGCTTCGCCACATCCTTGCGGCTCTGCGCTTCCTTCCAGCGTTGCGGTTCGCGAGCCTTCATCTCGGCCGCGACACCGGCGTGCGCGAGCGTGGTCGCGCCCATCTTGGTCCACACCGGATTTCCGTAGGCGTGGTCGCCGTGGTGATGGGTGTCGAAAACGTACTTCACGGGCTTTTTCGAGATCTTCTTGATGTCGCCGATGAGCGCTTCGGCGCCGCTCGGGAAGTTGGCATCGATCACGACCAGATAGTCCTTCATCTCGACCACGATGTTGTTGCAATGGCCTTCACCCTTCAGGTCGCCCTCGCGGAACCACACTCCATCGGCGATCTTCTTGACGGTGTTCGGTTGCCCGCCGAGGAAGAAGGCGCCGCCCAACATCACTGAGAAGAACAGAATCAACCACGTACGTTTCATAACCGGTCACGTTACCACACCGCGCCTCAACGTTGCGCGGTGCCCCCAGCTGGGCGTACCATCGAACAGAAAATGCCGCCCGTTCTCGAGCTGCGATCCGTATCGAAGCACTTCCCCACCCACAAAGCCGTGAGCGATGTCTCACTGTCGATCGAACGGGGAAAGCTGTTTGCGCTGCTCGGGCCGAGCGGCTGCGGCAAGACCACGACCCTGCGCATGGTGGCCGGATTCGATAAACCGACGTCCGGACAGATCCTATTGAGCGGGCAGGACATCGCGCCGCTCGAGCCCTACGAGCGCAACGTCACCACCGTCTTTCAAAGCTACGCGCTGTTCCCGCACCTGACCGCTCGCGAGAACATCGAGTTCGGCCTGAGGCGCAAAGGCGCCACCGATATCGACAAGCACGTGCGCGACATGCTCGAACTGGTGCAGATGGCGGGCAAGGAAGATCGCAAGCCGCCGCGCCTTTCCGGCGGTGAGAAGCAACGCGTGGCGCTTGCGCGAGCGCTGGTGCTCGAACCCGAGGTTCTGCTGCTCGACGAACCGCTCTCGGCGCTCGATCCGAAACTGCGCAAGCAGGTCCGCGCGGAACTGAAGAGCCTGCAGCGGCGCGTCGGCATCACCTTCGTGATCGTGACACATGACCAGGAAGAAGCGATGATGCTCGCCGACGAGGTCGCGCTGATGCACAAGGGCCAGATCGCGCAACTCGGCACGCCCGAGGACATCTACCTGCGGCCCGCGAATCGATTCGTCGCGAACTTCCTCGGCGCGGTCAACTGGATGGGAAGCTTCGGCGTGCGGCCTGAGGCACTGCGCATGACACGAGACCCGATCGAATCGGGCCCGCGCACGAGATTCGCCAACGTCGAGCATGCGATGTTTCTCGGCAGTTGCTTTCACGTGCATGCCAAGCTCGGCGACGGAAAACTCATCGTGGCCGAAGTGTCGCGCGTCGACGATCCGTTCCGCCCAGGTGAGCACGTTCATGTCTGGTGGAACGGGGAAGACGAACTACACCTTCCCGCTGGAGCGGACGAGTGAACCGGCTGCGGACGTTGTTCCTCGCACCCGCGTGGACCCTCAACGCGTTCCTGTTCCTGATTCCTCTCGGCATCGTCGTGCTGTACAGCTTCATGACGCGCGGCCCCTACGGTGGCCAGACTCCGCCGTTCACCATCGAGAGCTATATCCGCCTCGCCGACCCGCTCTATCTCGTAATCCTGCTGAAGTCCTTCTGGATCGCGGGCATCTCGACGGCAGTCTCGCTGCTATTCGGATTTCCGCTGGCACTGTTCATCGTGAACTCGCCAAAGTATCGAAGTCTGTGGCTCAATCTCGTGATGCTGCCGTTCTGGACCTCGTTCCTGGTGCGAACGTATGCGTGGATGTTCCTGCTGCGCGACACGGGTCTCATCAACTCGATCCTCCAGTGGGCGGGCTTGATTCGGGAGCCGCTTCCTCTCTTGTATAACGACGGAGCCGTCGTCCTCGGACTCGTCTACGGATACCTGCCGTTCATGGTACTGCCCATCTATTCGACCCTCGAAAAGCTCGATCCGGCGCTGCTCGAAGCCGCGGCGGATCTCGGCGCAACGCCCTGGACTGCGCTATGGAAAGTCACCGTTCCGCTATCGCTGCCAGGAATCATCGCGGGCTCGATCCTCGTCTTCATCCCGTGCCTCGGCGCCTACCTGACGCCCGATCTGCTCGGCGGCGGAAAGTCCGTGATGATCGGCAACGTTGTCCAGAATCAGTTCACCAGCGCGCGCGATTGGCCGTTCGGAGCAGCTCTTTCGCTCGTGCTGACGGGGCTCGTGATGGTGATGCTGTGGTTGTTCGTGAAGAAGGGAGGCGCCAAGCATTTATGAAGCGTGCTCTCGGCGTCACCGCCGCTGCGGTTTATCTTTTCTTGCACGTTCCGCTTCTCGTACTGACCGTGTTCAGTTTCAACGAATCGCCGCTTACGGCATGGAAGGGCTTCTCTTTCCGCTGGTACGCCGCCGTTTTCTCCGACCATCGAATGATCGAAGCGACCGTGAACTCGCTGATCATCGCCATCGTCTCCACTGCCGCCGCCACGGCGATTGGCACACTGGCTGCCTACGGCATGTGGAAGCGGAAGGCGCCCATTCTCGAAGGCTCGCTCTATATGTCGCTCGTGACGCCTGAGATCGTGACGGGCGTGTCGCTGCTCGCTTTCTTCCAGTGGATGTTCCACTACCTGCACATCCATCTGGGCATGCACACGGTGATTCTCGCGCACATCGGATTCTCGATCGCCTATGTGCTGATCGTCGTGGCCGCGCGCTTGCGTACGATGGATGCGACACTCGAGGAGGCCGCGCTCGATCTCGGCGCCACGCACTTCGAGGCCTTCTGGCGTGTCACGCTTCCGAACCTCACTCCCGGAATCGTGGCGGCGGCGCTGCTCGCGTTCACGATTTCGTTCGACGACTACGTGATCACGAGCCTCGTCGCGGGCGTCGACTCCGAGACGCTACCAATGGTGATCTACGGAATGGCGCGCAAGGGTGTCAACCCTACCGTCAACGCGATCTCGGCGATCATCGTCGTCGCGATCGGCGGGCTCATCGTTGTCGCGGAGAAACTACAGGAATGAAGCGCCGCACTCTCTTCTTCCTCGGCCTCACCGGACTCGCCGGATGCACCGGCCGGCGAAAGCCGCGTCTCAATGTCTTCAATTGGTCGGACTACGTCGCGCCCACCACGATTCCACGCTTCGAACACGACTTGAACGTGGACGTGAACTATCAGGTCTACGAAAGCAACGAAGAGATGCTGGCCAAGGTGTTCAGCGGCAACTCGGGCTGGGACGTCGTGTTTCCGTCGAACTACTACGTGCAGCCGATGGCGCAAAGCAATCTGCTTGCGCCGCTCGATCACTCGAAGCTGCACACGCTCGACAACCTCGACGAGCGGACCCGCAGGCCCGTCTGGGATCCAGAGTTGAAGTGGTGTGTGCCGTACATGTGGGGCGCCGCGGGCATCGCCTACAACAGGAAGGTGACTCCAGCGCCGCGCGCATGGAAGGACCTCTGGGACCCGAAGTTCCACGGCCGGATGACGATGCTCGACGATGCGGCCGAGGCGCTGGGAGCGGCCCTGCTCGAGCTCGGGCTTCCCCTGAACTCTCCGGAAGCGGAGCACCTCGAGCGGGCGAAGTCCGAACTGATCCGTCAGAAGCCTCTCGTTCGCGCCTATCTGAACGCCGAAGCGCGCGACCAGCTTGTCGCGGGCGATCTGCTGGCGTCGCAGTTGTGGGCCACCACGGCCGCGCAGGCAATGCTGAATTCGCAAGACTTGGCCTTCGTATTTCCCGAGGAGGGCTTCTCCGTCTACGCCGATTGCGCGGTAATCCTACGCGAGTCCGAACAACAGGAACTGGCGCATCGATTCCTCGCCTACCTGCTGGAACCGCACATCGCGAAAACGATCGTGGAACACTCGCGAACCGCCACCTGCAATGGCAAGGGGCGAGAGTTGCTGCCGCCAGTGCTGCGGGACAACAGCGTTCTTTATCCGCCCCCCGAGACCCTCGCGCGCGGACAATGGTTCGAGCCGCTACCACCCGCCGCCCAACGCCTGCGTGATCGCATGTGGACGGAGATTAAGTCCGCTTGATAGAGTGAAGGCAGGCTCTCGCCGCTTCCCTTCCCTGACAATGAATTCAGATAGTGAGTCCCGCCCCGGGGCAAAGTTTGACCATTTGTGCGCGATCATGGCCCGCCTGCGCGCGCCCGATGGCTGCCCGTGGGACCGCGAGCAATCGCTTGACACGCTGAAGAAGTATCTGCTCGAGGAGACCTACGAGGTTCTCGACGCGATCGACGCACGCGATTGGGGCGGGCATGCGGAAGAACTCGGCGACCTGCTGTTACAGCCCGTGTTTCAGGCACAGATCGCTTCGGAAGAAGGCCATTTCACGATCGGCGACGCGCTCGACGCGATCAATCAGAAGCTGATCCGCCGTCATCCGCACATTTTCGGAGAGGCCGAGGCGCACACCGCCGATGACGTCAAGGAGCGATGGGACCAGATCAAGGCAGAGGAGAAGAAGTCGAAGGGCCACGAACCGGCCGGACTGCTCTCTTCGGTTCCGCGCGCCCTGCCCGCGCTCGCCGAAGCGCAGGACATTGGGTCGAAAGTCGCGAAGGTGGGTTTCGACTGGCCCGAAGTCGAGCAAGTTTACGATAAGCTGTCCGAAGAGATTCACGAGGTGCGCGAAGCCAACGACGCGGCGCATCGCGAGGAGGAGATCGGCGACCTGTTGTTCGTCGCCGTGAATCTGGCCCGGCATCTGAAGGTGGATGCCGAGCAGGCGCTTCGCAAAGCGAACGCGAAGTTCCGCAAGCGATTCGAGTTCGTCGAGAACTCGCTCGCCGCGGATGGAATCCCGCTGGGAACCGCAACACTCGAGCAAATGGAAGGAAAATGGCTGGAAGCGAAACAAGCCAAATGATCAAGGTCCGGAGCCTCACGGAGATCCCCGAGTTCAAGGATGCGGTCCGGCTGCAGCAGGAGATCTGGGGCTTCGCCGAAGTGGACGTGCTGCCCGTACGGCTGTTCGTGGTCTGCAAGAAGATCGGCGGGCAGGCGTTCGGCGCCTTCGACGGCGATCGCATGATCGGATTCTGCGTGGCTCTGCCCGCGCTTCATCACGGCCCCGGCGGCGGGATGTATCTGCACAGCAACATGCTGGGCGTAACCGATGGCTATCGCAACGCGGGTGTGGGCCGGCTGCTGAAGCTCGCCCAGCGCGAGGACGCGGTGGCGCGCGGAATCGAAATCATGGAGTGGACCTTCGATCCGCTCGAAATCAAGAACGCCTATTTCAACATGGAGCGGCTGGGCGCGGTGGTGCGCCGCTTCGTGCTCAACTTCTACGGCGTGACCACGAGCGCGCTCCATGCCGGGCTCCCGACGGATCGCTGCATTTGCGAGTGGCATCTGACGAGCGAGCGTGTCCGCGCGATGCTCGACGGCAAGCCGCTACCGCGCGGAGAAGTCCTGGCTCGCATCGCTGTCCCCTCGGACATCGACCAGATCCGCAAGGCAGACCCGAAACGCGCGCGGGAAATCCAAGCCGAAGTGAGCCGCCAGTTCCAGGAGCACACACGCGACGGGCTCGCCGCGACAGGAGTTGAAAGGACAGACGCGGCCGGCGTCTACTTGTTCACAAAATGGGAATCGTAATCGATCGCATCGTTCTCCGGGAGATCCGGATGCCGCTGGTTCACTTCTTCGAGACCAGCTTCGGGCGCACCTACGAGCGCGCCATGGTTCTGGTGGAGGTCCGCTCGGAAGGATTATCCGGCTGGGGCGAAGTCACGGCCGGCGAGAATCCATTCTACAACGAGGAATGGACCGAGTCGGCTTGGCGCATCGTCCGCGACTACGCGGGTCCGCGTGTGCTGAATTACGAACTCGCGAGCGCGGAAGACGTCGACAAGCGGACCGCGCACATCCGCGGCCACAACATGGCTCGCGGCGGGCTCGAAGCCGCCGTTTGGGATTTGCAGGCCCGCCGCAACGGACGTCCGTTGCATCAGGAGATCGGCGGCGGCGCGCGGCGGGAGATTCCGTGCGGCGTTTCGATCGGCATTCAGGACACCGTGGACGATCTGCTCCGCAAAATCGAAACCGAGATCAACGACGGCTATCAGCGCATCAAGATCAAGATCAAACCCGGCTGGGACGTGGATGTGATCCGCGAGGTTCGCAAGCGCTTCCCGTCGATCAAGCTGATGGGCGACGCGAACTCGGCCTACACGTTGGCGGACGCGGATCGACTGAAGGCGCTCGACGAGTTCTACCTGATGATGATCGAACAGCCGCTAGCCCACGACGAGATCATCGACCACGTGGAGTTGCAGGCGAAACTCCAGACGCCGATCTGCCTTGACGAGTGCATTCGCTCGGCGCATCAGGCGGCGCAGGCCATCCGCATGGGTGCCTGCCGGATCATCAACATCAAACTTGGCCGAGTAGGCGGATTCGGCGAAGCGAAGCGCGTCCACGACGTGTGCCAGAAAGCGAACGTCCCGGTGTGGTGCGGCGGCATGCTCGAAGCGGGAATCGGCCGCGCGCATAACATCGCGCTGGCGACGCTTCCGAACTTCGTGCTGCCGGGCGACGTCTCGGCGAGCAAGCGCTACTGGAAACGCGACATCATCAAACCGTGGGTCGAGACGACGCCGCGCGGAACGATCGAGATCCGCGACGATCCCGGCTTCGGCTACGAGATCGACCACGAGTTTCTCGAGTCGATCACCGCTCGCAAGGAGGAATTGAGTTGATCGAAGGCGAACAACGGATGCCAGCGCGCCTCTGGGGCCTGATCGCGCTGCTGGCAGTGGTATGGTCCGCCAACTTCATCTTCGCGAAGATCGCCTTGCGCGAGCTCGACGCGATGTCGCTCGCGATGCTGCGCTTCTCGCTCGCGGGTGTCATCATCCTGCCTGTCTACCTGTGGAAGCGCGGCGTGCCCACATGGCTGAGCAAGCAGGATTGGTTTTTCCTAGTCATCTCCGCCCTCAGCATCGGCGGCAATCAACTCGCGTTCGTGCAGGGGTTGAGCCGCACGAGCGTCGCGCATTCGGCGCTGATTCTCGCGCTAACGCCCGTTTGGGTGCTTCTCATGTCGCGGATTCTCGGCCATGAAGCGATTACGGCGGCCAAGCTCACTGGATTCGCGATCGCGGTCGCCGGCGTCGGCGTGTTGCAAGCTCGCCATTCCGCGGGAAATACGTCCACCGTATTGGGGGACGTCCTGATTCTGATCGCGTCGATCCTGTGGGCGGCCTACACCGTCGCTTCGAAAGCCGCGCGCGAGCGATTCGACGGACTCACGATGAACACGATCACCTACGGCGGAACCGCGCTGGTCTTTGCTCCGATGACGCTGTGGTTCGGCCGGAACGTCGATTTCGGTGGGCTGAGTTGGGGAGCATGGGGCAGCCTGCTTTACATGGCAACCTTTCCGACACTCGTCGGCGTGGCAATCTATTTCCACGCGATGCGCTACATGCCCGCCACCCGCATCTCCATGGTCGCCTACGCCCAGCCCCTGCTGGCGACTGTTTTCGCGATGGCAGCGCTCGGCGAACGGATCAGCCAATCGGTAATCCTCGGCGGAGTACTCGTGATTCTGGGCGTCATTTGGACGGAGCGCGCCTGATGTCCGCGTTCACGGCGCTGCTTCGCACCAATCCGAACTACCGCAACACTTGGACCGGGCAGATCGTCAGCGAGATCGGTGATCACTTCAACAACATCGCCGTCTTCAGCCTGGTGATGAAGATGACGAATTCAGGCATGGCGGTCAGCGGCGTGCTGCTGGCGCGCGGTGTGGCGGTGCTCGCGGCGGGGCCGGTGGGGGGTGGGGTGTTAGACAGGGTGGGCCGCGGCGAATTGATGATGGGGAGCGGTGTGGTGCGTGGGGGGGTAGCGATCGGGTTCTCGCTGTGCCTGCTCTATCCGAAGCTCTGGGTGCTCTATCTTCTGAGCTTCCTCCTCATGTTCGCCTCACCGTTCTTCACGAGCGGGCGTGCGGCGATTCTGCCCACGATCGCGAGCAAGGAGGAATTGCATACCGCGAACGCGCTTACGCAGACCACGCAATGGACCACGCTCGCCATCGGCACGATGCTCGGCGGCGCGAGTGTGGTGCAGTTCGGCTATGAGTGGGCCTTCCTGGTGAACGCTCTGTCGTTCGGATTCTCGGCGCTTTGCATTTCGAGGCTGCACGCGCCTTCGGGATTCGCGCCCAAGCCCAAGAACGAAGCGCTCACTGAACAGCGCGTGGTCCGGCCGTGGCACGACTACAAGGAGGGCCTGAGCTACATCCGCTCGGTACCGCTCATTTTTGGCCTCACGCTATTGAACGCCGGCTGGGCGTCGGGGGGAGGCGCGGCGCAGGTCCTGTTCACGTTGTTCGGCGAAAGGGTATTCAACCGCGGCGCGTCCGGAATCGGCGAGATCTGGGGAATCGCGGCCGCCGGACTGCTCGTGGGAGGGACGTTCGCGCACTGGCTCGGCAAGCGCATCTCGTTCAATGGATATCTCTGGACCGTAGCAATCTGCTACTTCTTCCACGGACTCACCTATGCGATCTTCAGCCAGATGGAGCACTACGCCGCGGCGCTGTTCTTCATCGCGGCCTCGCGCGCGTCGGTGGGTGTGAGTTCAGTGCTCAACATGGGCCAGTTGCTGCGGCATGTCGAGGACGGATATCGAGGCCGCGTCTTCTCCACGATGGAGTCGGTCACGTGGGCCACGATGATGATCTCGATGACGGCGGCGGGAATCGCTTCCGACCACCACAGCCCGCGCGTGATCGGACTCTGGTCCGGCATCGTCAGCGGATCGACGACGATCGTCTGGGCGTGGGCCGTATGGAGAAAGAAGATTCCCGAACCACCGGAAATGGGCATCGATCCGGATGATGTCGAGGTGCATGGAGACCCCAATGTCTGATCTCAGGGGCAAGGCTGTTCTCGTAACCGGAGCGGCGAAGCGGATCGGCCGCGGAATCGCGCTGCGATTGGCGCGCGAAGGCGCGCGCGTTGCGATCCACTACTCGAGTTCGGAATCCGACGCCCGTGCGACCGCGGCTGAATGCGGCAACGCTCCCATCTTCCGCGCGGACCTCGAAAAGGTCTCCGAGATCGAGTCGCTCTTCGCGGCCGTTGGCGAACACTTCGGCCGGCTCGATGGACTCGTGAACAACGCCGCCCGCTTCACGCGCTTCCATCCGTTCGATGTCACCGAGAAGGATTGGGACTTCATCCACAACGTGAATCTCAAAGCCACCTTCTTTTGTTGCCAGCAAGGTGGAAAGCTCATGATGCGCAACGGCGGAGGCCGGATCGTCAACATCAGCTCGCTCGGCGGAATCAGGCCTTGGGCCGAACATGCCCATTACTGCGCATCGAATGCTGGCGTGATCCACATGACGCGCGCACTGGCCAAGGCACTCGCGCCGCACATCACGGTGAACTCGGTCGCACCGGGGGTAATCCCCTTCAATGACCTCGATCAGTACAGCATTCCGATGGTCGAGGCAACACCGGCCAAGCGGCCGGGCACGGCGGACGAGATCGCGGACGCGGTGGTGTTCTTCCTGAAGTCCTCGAACTTCGTTACCGGGGAGTTGATCGCCGTCGACGGTGGTTTGAACCTCCGGTAGTCCTGTCTACGCGGTAGCGATCTCCGAAAAGTCCGCGATCTTCGAGAACTTCGTCAGCATCCCGTCGAGCAACGCCAGACGGTTGGCACGAACCGCCGGATCCTGCGCATTCACGAGCACCTTGTCGAAAAAGAGATCGACATGCGGACGCAGCGTCCCAATCAGCGCGAGGTCCGAGCGATAGTCCGACCCGGAAAGCTGCAGCGCGTTCGAGGCCTCGAAGAGTTCGCGCTCCGGACCCACCTCGAGCAACGTCTCGGTGAACGGGCCCCCGGCGAAGTTCGATTGCTTCAGGATATTGCGGATGCGCTTGAAGCTCGCCGCGAGCGGTTCGAAGTTCTCCGTCGGACGCACGGCCGACAACGCCTCGAGCCGCCGCGCCAGATCCTTCAGATCGCTCCAGCCCGGAGCCATCGCCGCGTTCACTTCGTCATAGCGATAACCGCGGACTTCGCGGAAGTAGTAGCGCACGCGATCCTCGAAGAAGTCGACGAGCGTCTTGTCGCCACCGAGCAGCGGCACGAGTGGCTTGTCGATCTGGCCTTCGATCAGCACCTTCAGCACGCCCTGCGCGGCACGGCGCAGGGCGAACGGGTCCTTGGAACCGGTGGGCGCGAGTCCGATGCGGAAGCACTCTTTCAACGTGTCGAGCTTGTCCGCCAGTGCGACAATCTGACCGGACTCCGTGCGCGGAACCGAGTCTTCCATGCTGACCGGCTTGTAGTGATCGTAGACAGCGGTTGCGACTTCTTCCGGCTCGCCTTGCGCGCGGCAGTAGAGTCCGCCGACCACGCCCTGGAGTTCGGTGAACTCCTTCACCATTTCGTTCGTAAGATCGCACTTGGCGAGCAGCGCGGCGCGCTGGGCGTTGGCGTTACCGCCGAGTTCCGCCGTGAGCGCGACATTGCGCTGTGTCTTGTGCCAATAGGACGCCTGATCGGCAAGTTGCTTCTGATAGGTGACCGCGCGGAGATCGTCCACCCGATCGGCGAGTTTGCGCTTCTGATCGACATCGAAGAAGAAGCGGGCATCGTTGAAGCGGGCCCGCAAGACACGTTCGTTGCCCGACCGCACGAAGCCTTCGGGATCGCCCGGAACGTTCATCACGGCCACGAAATGCGGCGCCAGCGAGCCGTCGGCGGCTTCGACCGAGAAATTCTTCTGATGATGCCGCATCACGGTGACGAGCACTTCCGCGGGCAGTGAAAGATAGCTTGGGTCAAATCCACCGAGGATCGGCGTGGGGAACTCGGTCAGGTAGGTGAGTGTGTCGAGCAGCGACTCGTCCGCCTTCACACGCATCCCTTCGGGCACAACGGCGGTGATGCCATCGAGAATCCGCTGGCGGCGATCGGCCGCGCGCAGAATCACGTGATTGGCAAGCAGGCGGGCCTCATAATTCGAGATGGTCACCTTGAAGCCGGACTTACCCAAGCGGCGGTGACCGCTCGTCGTGTTGCCGGACTTCACACCAGCCACTTCGAACGGAACCACGTCGGTATCGAACAGAGCGAGAACCCATCGAATCGGACGAATGAAACGCGAACCGCCCTTCACGGTCCAGAACATGGTCTTCGGCCACGGAATGCCGAGGATCAATTGAGGCAGAATCTCCGCCAGAATGTCGATCGTGGGCCGGCCAGGTACGGACTTCTTGTAGGAGAAGTACTCGCCCTTCGGCGTCGACATCGTTTCGAGTTGCTCGGGCGTCACGCCGAGCTTGCGCGCGAAGCCTTGCGCGGCGCCCTCGCCGGCGGCCTTCGGAGGTCCGCTGATCGTCTCGACCGAATCGGCCTGACCCTTAGGAAGCCAGTTCACGAAGAGCGCGAGCCGGCGCGCTGTGGCGTCCGCCCACTCGACTTCGCCTTCGAGCCTGTTTTCGGCGAGCTTGTCCGCGAATGCCTTCTTGAGATGCGCCAGCGCGGGCACGATCATCCAATCGGGAATCTCTTCGACTCCGATCTCGAGCAGGAACTTCGAGCGGGCCTTGGTTGTCGCTTTCGCCATGTTACGCGGCCTCCTTCACCTGAGTCTGGTCGACCCAGATCTGGGCCGTTCCCACAGCCAGCTTGCGCACGCGTGCAATGACGGCCACGCGTTCGGTGACACTGATCGCCCCGCGCGAATCGAGCAGGTTGAACAGGTGAGAACACTTCAACACGTGATCGTAGATCGAGAGAATCGGATAACGGGCCTTGTCGGTCAGCTTGCCGTAGCCATCGATCAGCCGCTGCGCTTCCTTTTCGTTCAGTTCGAACATCTGCCACAGTGTGGGAATGTTCGCGAGTTCGAAGTTGTAGACGGAGAACTGCTGCTCGTCGGCGAAACGAACATCGCCATACGAGTATCCCGGAGCCCACTCGATTTCGTAGATGCTCTCCTTGCCCTGGAGGAACGCCGCGATGCGCTCGAGTCCGTAGGTGAGTTCGGCGGGCGCGAGTTCGAGATCGACGCCTCCGCATTGTTGGAAGTAGGTGAATTGGGTGATCTCGAGTCCGTCGAGCATGACTTGCCAGCCGACGCCCCAGGCGCCGAGTGTCGGCGATTCCCAGTTGTCCTCTTCGAACTTGATGTCGTGTTTGGAGAGATCGATACCGATCGCTTCGAGCGAGCCCAGGTACAGATCGATCACGTCCGCGGGCGTGGGCTTGAGGATCACCTGCAACTGCTGGTGCTTGTAGAGACGGTTCGGGTTCTCGCCGTAGCGGCCATCGGCGGGCCGGCGCGAGGGCTGTACGTAGGCGACGCGGTAGGGCTTCGGACCGAGCACGCGAAGGAACGTTTCCGGGCACATTGTGCCCGCGCCCACTTCGAGGTCGTACGGCTCCTGGATGATGCAGCCGCGCTCAGACCAGTATTTCTTCAAGTTGAATAACAGTTGCTGGAAGGAAAGCATTGGATTAGATCGTCTCGAGATACTGCGTGGTGAGGAGTTTCCGCTCCACCTGATCCTCGATCAGGCGCACGAGTTGGCGCCGGAGACCGTAGAGTGTCTGGCGTGACCATTCGCGCGGCGCCAGTTGCCCCACGGGCTTGCGTAGCATCTCTTCCGCGATATCGCGATCCTCGTCGCTCAGGTGAACGGGTGAGAGAATTCCGGTCAGGCGCACGGCCCAGAGCGTGAAGTAGTTCACGGCCGGCCACAGGCCGGAGACGCCGGTTTTGAGGAGATGGTCGGTCACGGAGAGAAGCAGGCGGAAGTACTTTTCGTTGATCTCGTTGGCGGGAAGGAGGTGTTCACTCACTTCGGCCATGAAGTCGAGACCGGTGGAAAGGTCGTAGTCGGAAGAAAGCCCGAATCGGGAGCCGATCAGTTCGCACGAATCGAGTGATGCCAAATCGCGGTTTTCACGCGCGAAGTAGAACAGCCGGATATGCGAGAGCCGTTCGAGCCCGCTGCCGAACCGGCTGCCGGGTTTGCGCGCGCGCTTGGCGACGCCTCGCAGCTTGCCGTGATCGCGAGTGAAAAAGCTCACGATCAGGTCGGCTTCTTTGAGCGGATACGTCCGGAGAATGATGGTTTCGCTCACTCTTGCGGCCATACCGCCTGTGTTTCAGGGTACCATGTCCGCCTGCCGGAGCACGGTACCCTCGTGCGGTGATTACGCCTTCAAGAGTTCGCGGCGGAAGAACCGGATCAGGATATCCCACGACGCGCAGGCGGCCTCCGCGTTGTAAGCCGCGCCCGTATCGTTCATGAAGGCGTGACGAGCACCGGCCCACATGTGCATCTCGATCGATTTCCGCGCCGCGTTGACTCCCATCAACAGCGCCGGGATGTTGGCGTTGGTCCCGGGATCGACATCGCCCATGAAGATGCAGAGCGGCGGGACGTTGGCCATGTCGGGAATCGGCATCGCCGGAGCGCCATAGAACGGGGCCGCCGCGGCGATGTCTTTCGAGTTGAACGCGAGAAGGTAGACATTGGCGCCGCCAGCGCAGAAGCCGGTCACGCCGATGCGCCCCGGGAGTGCCCAGCCTTCGGACTTGATGTAGTCGATCGCCGACAACATGTCCTCGAGTCTCTGCTCGACGGTCGTGCGCCCGTAGGCCTGCGTCAACTGGTCCTCTGGAATCACGTGGGCGCCGCCCTGTCGCGACAACAGGTCGATGCTGAGGCCGATGAAGCCCGCGCGGGCGAACCTGCGGGTCATATCCTTATGATGCGGCACCAGTCCGCGATTCTCGTGGATGTTGAGAATCACCGGAAGAGCCTCGGTGAGCTCCTTCGGCTTGGCGAGGTGAGCGAAGATGTTGCCGCCCTTGCCAGAGAACTGGATGTCCTCGGCGACGATGTCGGGCGCGTCCACCGGGACCCGGACTCCATCCGGACATGGCGAAGGCACCGCTTGCGCCCAACCGGATTCCTGGAAGAAGGTGGCGGCGACGGCCGCGCTCCCTGCAACCTTCGTGAGGCGGTTGATCAGCTCGCGGCGATCGAAAGCTCCATCAATGTACAGGTGCAAGAGGGAATCCATCTTGTCCCGTTTGGTCTTAGGATTTTTGAAATCTTCCCACATGGCCTAAGGATACTTCATCTGATCCGTCACACTTGTTAACGTTCGCTCGCGAATGTGCCGGAACACACGCAGGTGGACCGTGTGTAGGATATGGTCCGGCCACATGCGCTTGCTGTGCCACGTGGCGCCTTCGAGACGCGTGCGATTTCCAGGGAGCGGAATCAGTTCTAACTGCCCTCGATGGGAGGCGAAATAGCCTTCCAGATGCGGCGGCTCAGTGTTCCACGGGCTCAACTCGCGCATGGTGTGCGGCGTGCTGTGACGCCGAAGGCAAGGCACCGGGGCTGGCAGTCCCGGCGCAGCCCACGTCATCGGGAACGCCGCCTGTGCGTGGCCTCGGACCTTGCCCGGATATGACCCATCACACGACCGTGCACACTATGCATAATGTGGTCCGTCCAAAGACGCCAATAAGGCGCCGGCCACATTCGGTTGCTGTACCAACTGGTGCCTTTCAGAAGCGTGCGGCCTCGGGCGAGGGGCACCAATTCGAACTGCCCGCGATGCGAGACAAAGTAGCCTTCGAGATGGGGCGGTTCGATGTCATAGGGGCTCATCTCTCGCATGGTTGGCGGCTGTTCCGTGATGCCGAACGCGAGTGTGCGCGGCTCATCCCACACCGTAATGGGTTCGATCACCGCACCGGTTGAAAAGATACATCGACGCACAGCGCCTACTCCCACGCCTTCCATCTCGGCACGGACGGGGAATGCGACTCCGGCTCGAAAGATCAGTTCGTTCGGCGGGGGCAGTTCCGTGAATGAGATGATGTTCTTCCAGACGATGGAAGGAGGGGCATTGATCTCAATTGCAGTGGAGGCTGAAACCACGGGTGCCGATGGGCCCCACGCCGCCTCACCCGAACCGAGCATGGGCGGCAACACGATTAGGGCGACAAGCTTCCGCTTCTCTGCCAGCCAGTGGGCGATCGCACCACCGAACATTGCCAGCGGAAATGCAAGCGGCAGAAACATCATCAAACACAGGGCGCCTTCCACACCCGCCATCCACGCCAGCAGATAAGGTGCCAGGCCGCATGCCGCCGATAGCCACAGATCCGATCGCATCGGGCGCCGCTCCACGCGAGACGCGGCCATGACGCCGGTGAATCCCATCAACAGCGGAGAGACGACGAACAGCGCTACGCCGTAGGTTTCGAAAGCAAGCAAAGAGACATACGCCAATGTACTGGTCACCGTCGCGGCGGCGAGTCCAACCCAATCACGCTGCCTCATCGCGACCCTCGACGGCCGCGATCAGTTCGATCACCATCTTGCGTGCTGGCTTCATCAGCGGCAGCGCCGACAACTGCATGAGCCGCATCACCATGCGCAAACTCTTGTCCAGCACGTTCATCGTCCGGCGGTGTCCAGCGGACTCGTCGGTGATCCAGTAGAAGATCAAGCCCATCTGATAAAGCCAGAGCAGCTTGGGCAGGTGACTCGCGAGGTCTTTCGGAACCTCGGTCAACTCCAGCGCGCGCGCGAAGGCCGCCTGATCCTGTTCGCGGATTTGGCGCGTTGCCTCTCCGAACGGCGAGAGCGGACTGTCGAGATTGGCCGCCTGTCCCAACAGTGCCGCGAAGAACTTGCGATTGGGCTCGAAATAGGCGAGCTTCGCCCGGATCAATTCGCGCAGGCAGGGTTCGAGCTTGCGTTCCCGTTCGAGTACCGCGGCCATCAGCGGAGCCATCTCCGACGAAGCCCTCTCGTAGAAGGCCATCACGATTTCTTCCTTCGAGCGGAAGTAGTAGTAGCTCGCTCCGGTGGCGACTCCCGCCGCGGTGGCGATATCGCGCATCGTGGTCTCGGCGAATCCGCGCTCGCGGAACAGGTCGAGCGCGCAATCGAGAATTCGCGCTCGCGTTTCGGCTGACTTCGACATCGTCTATGATTATCCGTTCCATTGGCATGCGGTTGCCTCCTCTTGGGAGAGTTCGCGCTTCAGATCCTGATCGCTGCTGACCCTAAACGCGTGCCACAGCCGCAAGCGATTCTTGGAGATCGCGATGAAGGTGTGGCGCGCGAGCGGCAGCATCGCCGGGCTCGCGAGCCGGCGCGCCCACCTCCGGTAATCGCGCAGCGCCCACAGCACGGCGAGCCAAGCGGCATGGTTGCGCCAGATCCGTCCGTCGGCCGCGATGGCGATCAACTCATCCGGATCATGGCGCGGGATTCGCGATGCCAGCGACTGCCCTTCGCTCGACGCGGCCGCGATCGTCATCACCGGAATGTAGACGCGTTGAAAGCCCAGCCATTCAGAGAGCCACGTACACAGGCCGCAGCGATTGTCGTAGAGCACGTAGAGCGCGGTCATCGCACCGGGCCTCCCTGGAGATAAGAGTCGTGCGGCAGGGGCGGCGGCTCCATCCGCTCGGAAGCGCGGCCACGGATCCGGCTGAAGAGATAGAGGTTGAAGAGGTGCATCACGCCCAATACCAGGAACACCATGCCGAGCTTTTGCGACAGAAGTTCGAGCGCGTCGCGAAGTTCGGGAACGGCTCCGCCGGTCCGCATCTGAAACAGGAAGTAGCCGGCGTTGATCAGGTAGAAGCCCATCACCAGCAGGCGGTTTACGGCCCGGGCCATGGCGGTGTCTCCGGAGTAGGAGGCAATCAGGAACACTTCGCCGTGTTGCGCGAGGGTGCGGGCGACAAACACCGTGGCTGCGGCGCTGATCGCGAGATAAGTGAGGTAGGCGGTTTCAACGTACATTGGGTCTCATAGCTCCATTCTGGTTTTGAACATGTTCAACTACAGAGTACGTCGAAGCGGCCCTGTGGTCAAGAACAATTTTGAACCTGTTCAATTCAGGGGCCCGGGGTACCGGTTATTGGCGCCGATCGGATGCTGAGCGAAGGGTCCGAGCGTGGCGACGATCACTTTCCGGGTGCGGGATGGGTGGCTGCCGCGAGCGAATCCGACTCGGTTCATGCAGCGGGCGGCAGGCCGCGAGGCGGGCACGATAAGATCGTTCGATGGATCCGAAAGCGGTCACAGTTACCCGCCAGACGCAACCGTCCACCGGAACGCGCAGCTACGCGCCGCTGGCGCTCTTGGCGGCGCTGCCCTTGTTCGGCTCGCTCGACGAGTTGGAACGGCGGGCCGCGCGAAGCCTGGAATCGATCCGCCATGCGCGCACGCCGGAAGAGGCAGCGGCAGCCCGGCCCGAGTTGCGCCGCCGGCTGGAGCACGCTCTCGGACACAAGCAGATGCCGTGGCCGCCGAAGCCAAAGGGCCGCGTGGTGGGCACGGTTCGGCGCAACGGCTATCGGATCGACAAGGTGGTGTTCGAGTCGCTACCCGGAGTTTCGGTTCCTGGACACCTCTATCTGCCGGAGGGCGCGGCCGGGCGCGTACCCGCGATCCTGTTCTACAACGGGCACTGGTATGAGGCGAGTAAGATGCTGCCGGATCATCAGGCGTTCGCCATCCACATGGCGCGCAGCGGATTCGCCGTGTTCAGCTTCGACCCGTTCGGCCAGGGCGAACGCGGCGTCTCCACGCGCGATCACCGGCGCGTCTCATCGCTGCTCGCGGGCGTTTCGCAGCAGGGCTTCGCAGAGTACGAGACGCAGTGCGCGCTCGAGTACCTGCTCTCGCGGCCCGAAGTAGATGCAACGCGCATCGGCATGACCGGCGCCTCCGGCGGCGGCTACAACACGTGGATCACGGCCAGCCTGGACGATCGTATCCGGGTCGCGGTTCCGGTGGTCGGCACCAGCCAGTTCGCGCTGCAGATCAGCTTCACGCGCACGGGCGATTGGTACCACGCGGCCGAACACTGCCACTTCGTCCCGGGGCTGATCACGTTCGCCGATAACCACGAGTTACTGGCGATGATCGCGCCGCGTCCGCTGCTGGTGATCAACTCGACCACCGATGCCGGGTTCGTCGCGGGCACGGTCACCGATTACGGCCACGACTTGTACAAGGCATTCGGCAGACCTGAGCGGTTCGGCTACTTCAACGATCCGTCGTCGGGCCACGGCTATCAGCAGCGCAAGCGCGAGGCGGCATACGGCTGGTTCTTGCGGTATTTGATGGACCGTGGTGACGGGTCGCCTTCGCCCGAAGGTCCGGTGCAGATCGCACCGCCGGATGCGGCCGAACTGCGATGCTTCGCCGAAGGCAAGCGCGCGGCGGGTCCGGGGATGGAGATGTTCGTGCGTAAGCTGGCGGCGGGCATCCGGGCGCGCGGACCAGCGGTACCGTCGGCGTTCTTCGGCAGCGAGCCACCGGTTGCCGCGACGCCGCCATTGAATACGCAGCCCGAGCAGCGGCTGGCGGTTACGATGGGAGAGGTGACGATTCCGGCGCTGCTGTTGCGGTCCGGCGGCGCGCCGAAGGGGCTGCTGGTGGCCGCGCTCGATGCCGGCAAGGATTCCGTGACGGCCGATCCGGTGGCACGAACGGCAAGGGAACGCGGCTGGAGCGTGCTCGCGATCGATGCGCGGGGGATCGGCGAGTTACGGACGGAGAAGCGCGGTTGGACGGCCGCGGTGAGTCTGCTGGCTGGCGATCACTTCGTGTGGCGTCAGGCCGGTGACCTGTTCGCGGTGGCACGGGCTGTCCACGCGGCGCCGGAATACGCGCGAGCGCCGCTTGCCTGGTATGCGCGCGGGGACAACATGGCGCTGGCCTCGACATACGCCATCGCCGAAGCCGCGCGGGCGGGCCTGCCCATTCGTGCGTGGGCGCTACGCGAAGGCTTCCTCAGCTATCGCCAGTTTCTCGACCGGCCGGCCTCGCACGAAGCCTCTTTCCGCCTGATGGAGAAGGACGAACGCGAGCGCCGGTTCACGACCTGGGATCGCGAGATTCCCTTCTGGTACGTTCCGTTCGATGTGCTGCGTGTGTTCGATCTGGGGGATCTGTTGGCGGTGTCGCCCGGCTCCGGGGCGGTGCTCGATCCGATCGATGGCGATTGGAAGCGGATGAACGCGGCGGCGGCGCGGCGCCTGTTGCCACGCAAGGTGGTGGCCGTCGAGTCAGAGGATGCGCTGGCGGAGCGGCTTCTACGCGGAAATTAGGTGACGGAGTTGGGCGAGTGCGGAACCAGCGGCGAGCCGCAAGCACTCGCGCAGGTCGGCGGGCTGGAGGTCCGGATACTCCTCAAGGATCTCGCGTTCGACGGAACCACCGGCAGAAATGATTGGAGGTGAGCCGTGTTTGAGGGAATTGAGGGCGGATTTCGCCTTTCCTTCGGGGGTGACGGGTCCGTTGGAGCGGGCGCCGTTGGCTCGCGAAGCTTCTTGTCTGGTCATGTCTGTTTGCTCCCTTTCCTGTTGAAATTCGGTCTGACGTAGCTCGTCGACCTGGTTGCAGTATGGACATGGGGCTTCGATTTTGACCGCACCCTTAGCTCGCAATGGGTTGATTTCACGCGGAAAATATTTTTCGATTCCGCGTTACTGGGAAAAATGAGGGTGCGCTTGCGCTTCGCGCTCGCGTTGTTGCATATCTCACGCAGCCGCCAGCTTACGCACCAGGCAGTTCCTTCAGCTTGGCTGGGTCGATGATTCGGACGTTCAGCGATTGCGCATTCCGCAGCCTGGCGGTGGGTCGCGAGCTCGCAATTCCCAGACTTGACCCTAGAGGTTCTCCGGACCATGCCATTGAGACATGACCTCGACTCCAACGGCTACCGGCA
>CADECY010000029.1:69404-73196 GCA_902825945.1 uncultured Acidobacteriota bacterium | reverse complement strand
CGCCCGCGCCCCAATACGTCCCCAGCGTCTTCACGCCCACTTGCCGCGCGTCGTACGTTGTCAGAATCGCCGAGGGCTGCACCGTCACTGTCGGCGCATATGTGGTGTTGAAGTGGTAATCCGCCGCGCCGATCTGATACGCGTAGGTCTGTGTCGGATCGGTCGCCGCCGTGTCCACCCACTCGATCCAGGTCCCCGGAGCGCTCCCGTTGGCGAAGCTCCCCTGATAGATTCCGTTCTTCCACACGTGATACTGGGCCACGCCGGAACCCGTGCCGGCGTCCTCGGTGATCGTCGATGGATCAGTCGGGGCCGTCCACCGGATGCGGATGTTCTGCGGGAACCGCGACACTGTCAAACTCCCCGGCGCATTCGGCGCGCCGCTGTCACGGTGCCCAACGTCCACTCGCTCGAGCGCGCAGTTCGACGGAGTGGTCCGCACGCCCACGCCCGGAGCACCGGTCGCGATCTCGCTATTGGTCGCGTTCAGGATCATCACGCCATTCATCCAGACATACAATCCCCCGCCGATCGCCTGAAACCGGATCTCCGCCGTCCAGTTCGTCGTCGACGCCATCACGAACGCGAGTTGCGTGTGCGAGCCCGCGCTCAGCTTCTTGTAGATGCTGATCCACCCCGAGCAACTGCCCGACCCGTTGCAACTCGGCGCCAGCCACTCCGCTGAATAATACTGGCCCGTCGAAGGCGACTGCGCATTGGTCGAAGCTCGCGTGTAGAGCACGTAATCGCCGCCGCCGGCATTCAGAAGCTCGTATACCACTTCGCCGAATCGATCGACGAAAACACATCGCTCTGATGCCACCAGTAGGCAAACGCGATCCCGGCAAAGATCAGGCCTACTCCACCAACAACCGCGACCTGCGTGCGACCCCATTCACGTGGATTCACGTTCATTAACGGCCGGTTCATTGAGCACCCCCAGCAACCGGAGGAGGCGCTGGCACGTTCGGAGGCCGCAGGAACGAATCGAGATCGAAATCGCGGCGGCTTTGGTAGTGCCCGGATGATGCCGGAGAAACGCCACCACATCAGCCCGCCCCGCGTTCAGGATGGGAGCAAGCCCGCGCTTGTCGCGAGCCATGAACTCGCAGATCGCAAACCGCGAGTCATCAGCGGGCACGCACCGCGTGCTCAGAATCGTCTCGGGAGGCCGATGATCGGGCCGCGACAACGGCAATCACCCGTTCTCCAAAGCGGCTCGGGTCCACATTGTGGCGCACGATCGGCGCCTGCTGACCCGACACAATGGCGGCCCAAAGGGCCCACACCAGCGCGCAACTTCTACGCATGGTTCTCCCGTAATTTCCAAAAAGGCAAAGATAAGGTATCGCCGCCGGGCCCGCGACGAAGACGCCCGCCAAGTCAAATTGGTACTAGGCGGTGCGTATGTTCAGAAGGTTCAGAATGGCCCCGTAAAGTCAAGTACTAATTTCGTGAATTTCGGTACTGCATGGAGCACAGCGCACCAAATCGCCCGCGGCATGCCCAAATACTGTGTTCCCAGCGTTCCCTGCGTTCCCTGCGTGAAACCTCAAAAGGCGCGAGCGAAGCAAGCGCGAACCACCAGCCGCCGCAGTCACAACAATTGAAAATAAACTTTCGCCTCTGTATCTCGCTGACACAGAAACATTTCCTCTAAACACTCCGCAAATCCCTCCCAAAAACACCCCCAAAAAACTTGACACGCCATGCCATCATGGAACGGGCGTGGTTGTCACGCCCAATGGCACGACGGACCGCCGCTGAGCGGACCGCCGAATCGCCCGCGCGGCAAGGATCTTCCAATCCCGCGCACCAGGGCGGCCACGGCGCCAACGCGCCACACATTCGAATTTCCGGCAAGGAGAGGCACCAATGCTTTCCAACCAGGAGGCTCCGGCCACCTCGGCTTCGCGACCGGGCTACGAACCGCAGTGTTCCGTCTGCTCGCATCCGAAGCGCTCCGAGATCGATCTCGAGCTGCTTCAATCTTCCGTGCGCCGCACCGCGGCCCGTCACGGGCTCTCGAAATCAGCGGTTCAGCGGCATCGCGATCGTCACATCGCGGAACTCCTCGCGGCGGGCGAGCAGGTTCTCGAGCGCCGCCTTGCGCTCGCCGCTCCGCAACTCCGGGCGCGGCTCGAAGAGATCCACGCCGAGACTCAGGACTTCTACAGTTCGATCAAAGGTGTCGAGAATGCTGTGGCGCAGCGAACTCTCTCGCTCCTTTCGCGGCAAATCGAAATCTCGCTCCGTGTCGCCGCTGCGGTCCCCGCCACTCCGGCCATCGGACCCGATGCCATGGAACTCTTCGGCCGCGCGCTTCTTCGTGTGCTTGAGCCGCATCCGGAAATCCGCGATCAGGTCGTCACCGCGTTCCGCGAAGTCGAATCGCGGCTGGGACTCTCGCGCGAGGCGGCATGACATGCGTCTGTTACCCACGCAATTCCTCGATGTGGTCTGGTTTGCGCGCGAGCGTCTCGGCTTCGAGCCGGACGAGGCGCAAACCGCGCTCCTGCGCGCCGCCGCACCGCGCGTGATCCTCAATTGCACGCGCCAGTGGGGCAAGTCGACCATCGTCGCCATCCTCGCCGTGCATCACCTCTGTGTCGCATCGCCGCAATCGCTCGCCGTGATCGTTTCACCGAGCCAGCGCCAGTCGGCCGAGATGCTTCGCAAGGTATCGGGCTTCTGCCGCCGCGCTGGCCTCGCCATCTCGGGTGACGGCTCCAATCGCTTCTCTCTGCTCCTCGAGAATGGCTCGCGCGCGGTCGCCCTTCCCGGCAACGAAGCGACCATCCGCGGCTTCTCCGCGCCATCGCTCGTCATTGTCGACGAAGCCGCGATGGTGCCGGACGCGGTCTATCGCGCCGTGCGCCCGATGCTGGCCGCCTCGCGCGAAGGGCGCCTGATTCTCCTCTCGACACCGCGCGGCCGTCATGGCTTCTTCCACGCCGAGTGGACGAGCAATCGACCGTGGCATCGCATCTCCGTGCCGGCGTCACGATGCCCGCGCATCGCGCCTGAGTTCCTCGAAGAGGAACGCGCGAGCCTCGGCGACATGGCGTTCCGGCAAGAGTACGAATGCGAGTTCGCCGATGCGCGCGAGCAACTCTTCTCGCGCGAACTCCTCTCGACGGCGCTCTCGAAGGACCACAGTGCATGGAACGTCTGAGAGTAACGTTCATTCGCGTTCATTCACGGCTGAAGTCATGATCGACTTCGGAACACGGCCACCGCGGAGGCAAGTCACCATCGGACTCGACCTCGGTCACGCCAACGACCACTCGGCGCTCGCGATCATCGAGCAGGACCAGCATCACCGCGTCTTGCGGCAGGTCTCGCGCCTCCCGCTGCGCACTCCGTTCGGAGAAATCGTGAACCGGCTCGGCCGGATCGCGCGCAGCCCTGACTTGGCCGGGCGCACCACGATCGTCGCCGACGCAACCGGCCTCGGCGCACCGGTAATCGAGATGATCCGCACCGCGAAGATCCCCGCCTCGATCGTCCCGGTGATCATCACCGGCGGCGTCAACGCGAATCAATCGAACGGCACTTGGCACGTACCGAAGAAGGATCTCATCACCGCGCTCTATCTCATGTTCGAGCAAGGCGGCATCAGCATTCCGAACGGACTACCGGGCTACCGCGACCTCGAGGAAGAACTCTTGCACTTCGGAACCGCGCGCAGCGACATCCACGACGACCTCCTCATGGCACTGTCCCTGGCCGCCTGGCATACGAGGCCGAGAACAAAGGTGGGACCGAGGGACGACGGCCGTTTGGTCTGAC
>CADECY010000029.1:0-69304 GCA_902825945.1 uncultured Acidobacteriota bacterium | reverse complement strand
GACCACCAAAACGATACAATCTGGAGACCAATCACATGAAAGTCACCGCAATCGATACCTACGTCCTCCTGGATCCCGGCTACGATCCAACCGCCTGCTCCTCCGCGCAAGACGACATCGTGGTCCTGGTCCACACCGACGAAGGAATCACCGGCATCGGCGAGGTCGACACCAACCCGTGGGTCGCGCAAGCGATGATCCACGCACGAGGCACGCACGTCCTCGGCCTCGGACTCGAAGAGATGCTCATCGGCCAGGACCCGCTCCAACCCGAAGCGATCTGGGACCGCCTCTACACCGGCAGCTTCATGACCGGCCGCCGCGGCCTCGGCATCTGTGCCATCGGTGCCATCGACATGGCTCTCTGGGACATTCGCGGAAAGGCGCTGAATCAGCCGGTGTGGAAGCTCCTCGGAGGTGCACGCAAGCAGCACATCGCGCCGTACGCATCGCTGCTGCCAACAGGACGCACGCCGCGCGAATATCGCGATTCGCTCGCCGCGAAAGCGAAGGAGGCCAAGCGCCTCGGATTCAAGGCCGGCAAGATGGAGGTCTGCGTCAAGGGACCGTACTCGCACAACGGCATTCAAGCCGGTGATGACGTGATTGTCGAGACCGTGGCCGCCTGTCGCGAAGCCGTCGGGCCGGACTTCGTCATGATGGTCGACGTCTGCTATTGTTGGTCGAACGCCAAGGAGGCGTTGCGGGTCATGCGGCAGCTCGAACCGTACGATCTCTTCTTCCTCGAGACGCCGCTGCAGCTCGACGATCTCGACGGCCACGCGTTCCTGCATGATCATTCGCCGATTCGCATCGCCGCGGGTGAGCTGCAGAATACGCGCTTCGAGTTCCTCGACTTGATGGATCGCGGCAAGGTCGACGTCGCCCAGCCCGACGTGGGCCGCGTCGGCGGACTCACCGAAGCGCGCCGCGTCTGCGACATGGCCCGCGATCGTGGACGCCTGATCGTTCCGCACTGCTGGAAAACTGGCATCGGGATCGCGGCTTCGGCGCACTTGAGCGCCGCGAACGAACACTGCGCCTACATCGAGTTTCTGCCGGCGCAGCTCGCGGAATCACCGCTCCGGCGAGACTTGGTGCTCGAGGAGCTGCGGCTCGTGGACGGCATGGTTCCGCTGCCCGAAAAGCCGGGTCTCGGCATCGAATTGAACTGGGACGCGATGACCAAATACACCGTCTCCAAAGGACCTCGCTGATGCCAACGCGAATCATCGTGATGTTGTTCGGCATGGTCGTGATCAGCTACTTTGATCGCACCGTGCTCTCGATCGCCGCGCCCACGGTGATGAAGGAGTTCGGATTCAGCGAGCAGCAGATGGGCTGGATCATGTCCGCGTTCCTGTGGAGCTACGCGTCGATGATGATCCCCGGCGGCAGGCTGAGCGACAAGCTCGGTACGCGCCGCACGCTCACTGGTGCTCTCGCCGGATCGGGCGTGTTCACGGCACTCGCGGCACTCGGTGGCGGCTTCGCGACATTGTTCGCCGCGCGTGTCGGATTCGGCGTCGGTCAGGCTCCGCTGTTTCCGGCGGTGAACAAGACGAACGCGATCTGGTCGAGACCGGATCAGCGGGCCCGCGTGCAAGGGCTCGTCGCTTCGGGTGCGGGCTTGGGTTCGGCGCTCTCGCCGTTCGCCGTGACATGGATCATCGCGTGGTCCGGCTGGCGCGCCGCGTTCGTCCTGGCAGGAGTTGTTTCGATCCTTTCGGCGTGGATGTGGTGGACCTTCGCCTCCGACGCGCCGAACGCTCAATACGCGCAGGCGAAGCCCGCGCCGTGGCGCACGCTGCTGACGAATCGCAATCTCTTGCTGCTCACGCTCGGCTTCACGGCGCTCGACTACTACGAGTACATCTTCTTCTATTGGGTCTTCTACTATTTCGGCGAGATCCGTAAGATGTCGGCGAACGACACCGCGATGTATGCGACCATCTTCTTCCTCACGTGGCTCGTGATGACGCCGTTCGGCGGTTGGACGGCGGACTTCCTCTCGAAGAAGTGGGGCCGCAAGGCCGGTCTTCGTGCCGCCGCGATGGGCTTCCTCATCGCGAGCGCGATCGTCATGGTGATCGGAACCGGCACACAAGACAGCAAGACCGCGGCCGTTCTGATGTCGCTCGCATTCGGACTCTGCTCCTGTTCGGACGTCAACTTCTGGGCGAGTACAATCGAAGTGATGGGCGATCAGGCCGGAGCCGCCGGCGGCATCATGAACGCGGGTGGCAACTTCGGAGGCGCATTGGCTCCGGTGTGCACCACTCTGATCGCGGCCAGCTACGGCTGGACCTCGGGCCTCTACTTCGGCTGCGCGATCGCGATGATCGGCGTCGTGGTCTGGCTGTTCATCGACACGAAAACGAATGACCACGCATCAGCAACTCTACATTGACGGCACATGGCAAACGCCATCCGTGCCTGGATTGATTGACGTTCTCTCCGCCTCGACGGAGGAAGTGATCGGGCGGATTCCGGAAGCTGCGGCCGAGGATGTCGACCGCGCGGCGGAAGCTGCCCGCCGTGCATTCGACGGCGCGTGGGGCGAGACCACCGCGGAAGAACGTGCGCAGTGGATCGAGAAACTCGCCGCCGCGTTGAAGGACCGCATGAAGGCGATCGCCAAGACGATCGCCGAGGAAGTCGGTACGCCGATCGTGATGGCCACGAGCATCCAAGCGGGCCTGCCCGTGATGGTCACGAGTTCGTACGCCGGTCTGATCCGCGAGGCGAAGCTCGAGGAAGAGATCGGAAATTCGCTGATCGTGCGCGAGCCCGTCGGTGTCGTTGGCGCGATCACGCCTTGGAATTATCCGCTGCATCAGATCATGGCGAAAGTCGCGCCGGCATTGGCCGCGGGCTGCACCGTCGTATTGAAGCCGAGCGAGGTCGCGCCGCTGAACGCATTCCTTCTCGCCGAAGCCGCCGAGTCGATCGGCCTTCCTCCGGGCGTGCTGAACATCGTCACCGGGACCGGGCCAGTTGTTGGCGAGGCGATCGCCAAGCATCCGCTGATCGACATGGTGAGCTTTACCGGATCGTTGCGTGCCGGCAAACGTGTCATGGCGCTGGCCGCGGAAACGATCAAGCGCGTGACGCTCGAACTCGGAGGCAAGTCCGCGAACGTGATTCTGGACGACGCGCCTCTTGATAAGGCTGTATCGGCCGGTGTGAAGAATGCGATGCTCAACTCCGGACAGACCTGTTCGGCCTGGACCCGCATGGTGGTTCCGCGCGCTCGTCAGGAAGAGGCCCTCGAAATCGCGAAGGCCACTCTCGCGGCGCTGAAGGTGGGAGACCCGCTCGATCCGTCGAGCAAGCTCGGTCCGCTCGTCTCGGCCGCCCAGCGCGAGCGCGTCGAAAGCTTCATCGATGCGGGAAAGAAGGAAGGCGCTCGCGTGGTGGCTGGTGGCGGACGTCCAACTGGCCTCGATCGTGGCTACTTCGTCCAGGCGACCCTCTTCGCCGATGTCCAGTCGAAGATGACGATCGCGCAGGAGGAGATCTTCGGACCTGTGCTCTCCGTTCTTCCGTACGACACCGAAGCCGAGGCCATCGCGATCGCAAACGACAGTATCTACGGACTCGCGGGCGGCGTCTGGTCAGCCGATCCGTCGCGGGCGATGCGCGTGGCGCGCAAGATCCGCACGGGCCAGGTCGACATCAACGGCGGTCGCTACAACGCCATGGCGCCATTCGGCGGCTACAAGCAATCGGGCACGGGCAGGGAGCTCGGGCGCTACGGCCTCGAGGAATACCTTCAGGTAAAGTCGCTGGCAAGATAAGACCGCTCGGAACATTTGCGTTCATTCACGTTCATTCACGGTATCGTTCGTCACCGCGACGGCTACCGAGCCGCGACAGGAAGGGAGCGGTCCGCCAGGTAACGCGCCAGTCGCTCCATCGCGGGTTCGAGAATCGAACGTTCGGCGGCGTAGCAGATCCGGATCGATCCTTCGCCGCCGGCGCCGAACGCAACTCCCGGCGCGAGCCCGAGCTTGGTCTTCAACAGAAGGTCCTTGCAGAACTCGAACGAGTCGCTGAGCCCCTCGATCTTCGGGAATAGATAGAACGCGCCGTCGGGCTGCGGCACGGTGACGCCGGGCATCTGGCGCAGCGCATCGATGCAGAAGTCGCGATTCCCGCGAAGCCGTTCGAGCATCCCGGCAATGAACGGTTCGCCATCGCGCAGCGCGGTCTCCGCCGCGCGTTGTCCGAAGCTCGGCGCGTGCGAGATCACGAACTCGTTCAGCTCCGATGCACGCTTGGCGAGATCTCGCCGGGTGACGATCCAGCCGATCCGCCAGCCGGTCATGCAATAGCTCTTCGAGAAGGACTGCACCACGATGACGGCATCATCGCGATCGGCGAGTTGCAGAATCGACGGCGCGACCGGCACCGTGTAGCTGAGCCGCTCGTAGACCTCATCGGCCATCAGCCACAGGTCATGCCGGCGCGCGAACTCGAGCAGTTGGCGCTGCTCATCGACAGTCGCGGTCCAGCCGAGTGGATTCGACGGCGAAGTGTACAGCAGCAACCGAGTCCGGGGCGTGACGGCTCGCTCGAGCGCGTCGAAATCGATGCCGTAGCGTCCGCCGGTGAGCGGCTGCGCCACCTGCACCGGGACCGCGCCGATCATTTGCGTAATCGCGGACCCGTTGGGCCACGCTGGCGTGAGGACGATCGCCTCGTCGCCGGGATCGACCGCGCAGCGAATGCCGACATTGAGCGCCTGCACGCCGCTCGTCGTGACCACGATCTCGGAAGCCGGATCGCGCGTGACTCTGTGGACTCGCGCATAGTACTCGGCCAGTGCCTCACGTGTCGAGAGCAGGCCCGCGTTCGAGGTGTAGTAGGTGAAGCCTTCGGCCATCGCTCGCGTGGCGGCGTCCTTGATGAATTGCGGTGTCGGCAGGTTCGACTCGCCGAAGTAGAGACGCAGCACGCCTTCCATCGTCATCGCGATCTCGGCGAGTTCACGAATTCGCGAGTAGGGAACGCCCTGCGCTCCGGGAGCAATCCGTGCCATTTTACTGGCCGCCCCGGCCTGTCATCAGCTCGTCGATGTTGTAGAGATCGGTCGGATAGTCGCCGGTGTAGCAGGCGTAGCAGTAATCGAAGCGGTCGTCGTCATCGACGGCTTGCCGCAGCAGATTGAGGGGCAGGTATCCGAGCGAGTCGGCTTCGACGAAGCGGCGAATCTCGTCGATGCTCTGATTCGCGGCGATCAGTTCCCGCTTGGTCGGAGTGTCGACGCCGTAGAAGCACGGCGAAAGCGTCGGCGGACACGAGATGCGCAGATGGACTTCGCGCGCGCCCGCGCTGCGGACCATGCGGACGATCTTGCGCGACGTGGTTCCCCGCACGATTGAGTCATCGACGAGCACGACGCTCTTGCCTTTGATCAGATGTTTGACCGGGTTCAGCTTCAGCTTCACGCCGAAATCGCGGATCGCCTGCGAGGGCTCGATGAACGTGCGGCCGACGTAGTGATTGCGGATCAGCGCTTGCCGGAAGGGCGTGCCCGATTCTTCGGCGAACCCGATCGCGGCGGCGACGCCCGAGTCGGGCACCGGGACCACGAGTTCCGCTGTAGGCGCCGGATGGGCCTTCGCGAGAAGCCGGCCCATCTTCTCGCGCGACTGCATCACGCTGCGTCCGAATACGAACGAATCGGGCCGCGAAAAGTAGACGTGCTCGAACACGCAATGAGCGCGATTCTTCGGAGCCACGAAACGCTCGCGGTGCATGCCGTCCGGACCGATGCTCACCATCTCGCCCGGTTCGACATCGCACATGTAGGTGGCGCCGATGAGGTCGAATGCGCAGGTCTCCGAGGCGAAGACGTAGCAGATCTTCTGTCCGGAAAGCTCGAGCTGGCCCATGGCCAGTGGACGGAATCCGTGCGGATCGCGCGCGACGATCATGCGATTGCCGGCTAGGAACACGAGCGAATACGCGCCTTCGATCTGGAGCAGCGCATCGCGCAGCGCATCGTCGAGCGAGCGTTCACGCGAGTGCGCCACGAGGTGCAGAATTACTTCGGTGTCGCTCGTTGCTTGGAAGATCGCGCCATCGGATTCGAGCGATCGCCGCAACGCGTTCGCGTTGGTGAGGTTTCCGTTATGCGCGACCGCAAGCGGTCCCTTGTTGCATCGAACCGAGAACGGTTGCGCGTTGAGAAACGCGGAGTCGCCGGCTGTCGAATAGCGTGTGTGGCCGATCGCCATGTTGCCCGGCAATCGCCCGAGCACTTCCGGCTTGAAGATGTCGGCGACGTGACCGAGGTCCTTGTAGCACTCGATCTCCTTGCCGTTGGAGACGGCGAGTCCGGCGCTTTCCTGGCCGCGGTGTTGGAGTGCGTACAGTCCGAGGTAGGCGAGATTCGCCGCTTCCGGATGACCGTAGATCGCAACCACTCCACACTCTTCATGCAGCTTGTCGAACATGGGCCAGCCTCCTTGGATTCCTGTTTATCGCGTCTTCATCAAGGCCGGCAGCGCGTTCTCCCAGGCATCACGCAACGCACGAGACTCCGTGCGCACGCGGACCTGGCCGCCGGTTGAAAGTTCAATCGTATCCGCAATCGTCTGTCCGATGGACGGCGCTTCGACGCCGTGCTTGGCCGCGATCGCCTTTACCGCATCCGCATTCGCTGTCGAGATCAACACTCGCGACGGAGCCTCGTGATAGAGCAGCATCACTGGCTCCATGTCCGAGCCGATCGCAATACGCGCTCCGATGCCATTGGCTCCGAAACTGCACTCGGCGATCGCCACCGCGAGTCCGCCGTCCGACAGGTCGTGAGCCGACTCCGCGAGGCCGTTCGTGACGATCTCGCGGATCGCCGTATGGACCCGCTTCTCGTAGTCCATGTCGAGCTTGGGCGGCAGGCCCCACTGTTTGCCGAGGACCGTATTCGCATACTGCGATCCGCCGAAGCGTGACTTGTCGCAGCCTTCGAGCCGCAGCCCGCCAAGGAGGATGACTTCGCGGCCAGCAGTCTTGAATGTTGGACTGACCGGCGCGGCGGTTTCCATCAGACCCACGATGCCGAGCACTGGTGTCGGATGGATCGGCTCACCGAGCGTCTCGTTGTAGAGGCTCACGTTGCCGCCTGTGATCGGCGTCTCGAAGAAGCGGCAGGCTTCGCCGAGTCCTTCGATTCCGAGCACTAGCTGCCGCATGATCTCCGGCCGCTCCGGATTTCCGAAGTTCAGGTTGTTCGTCGCCGCGACCGGCGTGGCGCCAACGGTCGAGAGATTGCGGCAGCATTCCGCGACCATCAGCTTCGCACCTTCGAACGGATCGAGCACACAGTATCGGCCGTTGCCGTCGAGCACCATCGCGACCGAATGTCCGGTCTCCTTGATGCGCACGATCGCCGCGTCGCCGCCGGGTCCGAGCACCGTGTTCGTGCGGACCATGTAGTCGTACTGCTCCCACACCCAGCGCTTGCTGCAGAGGTCGGGTGAGGACATCAGCTTGTAGAGATCCGCCGTGAGATCGCCGGATGCGATGCTCTCCGGACCTTCCACCGGGTATGGCCGGTACGGAGAAGCGTTGTGCGGGCGATCGTAGATCGGGGCTTCGTCGGCGAGTTCGCGGTTCGGAATCTCGGCCACAATCGCGCCGTGATCCTTCACGCGCAGGATGCCATCGCCGGTCACCTCGCCGATCGTCACCGCGTCGAGGCCCCACTTCTTGAAGACCGCGAAAACCTCGTTCTCGCGGCCCTTCTCGGCCACGAGCAACATGCGCTCCTGCGATTCCGACAGCATGATCTCGTAAGGAGTCATGCCGGTCTCGCGCTGCGGAACATGCATCAGGTCGAACTCGATACCGGTGCCCGCGCGGCTGCCCATCTCGCAAGTGGAGCAGGTGAGGCCGGCGGCGCCCATGTCCTGGATGCCGACGATCGCGCCCGTCTTCATCGCTTCGAGACACGCCTCGAGCAGGAGCTTCTCCATGAACGGGTCGCCCACCTGAACGTTGGGGCGCTTCGCATCGGACTCTTCGTCGAACTCCGCCGACGCCATCGAAGCGCCGTGGATTCCGTCGCGGCCGGTCTTGGCTCCGACATAGATCACCGGGTTACCGATGCCGGTCGCGCGGCCGTAGAAGACTTCGTCGTGTTTGAATACGCCGAGCGCGAATACGTTCACCAGCGGATTGCCGGAATAGCTCGGATCGAAGACACACTCGCCGCCGACCGTCGGTACGCCGAAACAATTTCCGTAGTGCGCGATTCCGCTCACCACGCCTTCGAGAATGCGGCGGTTGCGCGCTCCGTTCGCCGGATCATCCGGCGGACCGAAGCGGATTGCGTCCATCACCGCGATCGGCCTCGCGCCCATCGTGAAGATGTCGCGCAGGATTCCGCCGACGCCGGTCGCCGCGCCCTGGAACGGCTCGATGAAGCTCGGATGGTTGTGCGATTCGATCTTGAACGCGATCGCCCATCCGTCGCCGATGTCGATGATGCCCGCGTTCTCACCAGGGCCGACGAGGACGTGCTTGCTCTCGGTGGGAAGCTTGCGAAGGTGGCGCTTCGAGCTCTTGTAGGAGCAGTGCTCGCTCCACATCACGCTGAAGATTCCGAGCTCGGTGATGTTGGGATCGCGCTTCAGGATCTTGACGATGAGGTCGTATTCATCCCGCGTGAGCCGGTGCACCGCGAGCTGTTCGGGGGTGATTGGCATTTACTTGATTGCGAAAGCGGAGACCATCGACTGGAAGATGGCGAGTCCATCGGTGGAGCCCATGAGCGGATCGGAGGCCCGCTCGGGGTGCGGCATCATTCCGAGGACGTTGCGTCCTTCGTTCAGGATTCCAGCGATGCCGTGCATGGCGCCGTTCGGATTGGCCACGTAGCGGAAGGCGACTCGATCTTCCTTTTCGAGGCGCTCGATCGTCTCTGGATCGGCTACGTAGCAGCCCTCACCGTGGGCGATCGGCACTGTGATCGTCTGGCCTTTGCGGAGAGTGCTCGTGAAAGGCGAGTCACTCGTCGCGGTGATCAACTCGACGGGCTTGCAGATGAACTTGAGGTCGCGATTGCGGATCAGCGCGCCCGGCAACAGATGGCTCTCGGTGAGGATCTGGAATCCGTTGCAGAACCCGGCTACGAGTCCGCCCTCGGCCGCGAACTTCCGCACTGCCGACATCACGGGCGAGAACTTCGCGATCGCACCGCAACGCAAGTAGTCGCCGTAGGAGAAGCCGCCGGGCAGGATGACCGCATCCACGTTCCCCAGCTTGTCCGAATCATGCCAAATGAAATCGACGGGGTGGCCGAGGTTGTGTTTCACCGCGTACCAGGCATCGTGATCGCAGTTGCTCCCCGGAAAGACGACAACGCCGAATCGCATTGAGATTTTCAGTGTACCAGGATAGGGCGAACTGCGGATGGGAATGTTACGAAAATGATGCGAAGCTGAGATATGCAGGCACGAGTGTGGGCCGTTGTGGGTCTGGCGGCGCTCGCCTGCGGATTCGCGTTCGGAGGCTTCGGTGGAGACTCGGTTCCGGCGTCGAACGCTGTGTTATCCGAGCACGAACTTGCCGAGATCGGGCAGATGCCGCCACAGCAACAGGCGTTGCGGCTGTTGCAGCGGGCGATCAACGGTTATCGCGGAGCGCTCGAGCAGATCGATCAGCGAGTGAGCGCATGGCGCGGCCAACTGAAGATGGACGGCGAGCTTCAGGCCATGACCAATACCGCCTACAACGCGAGCAATCTCCGCGTGCGCGTGGCTTCGGTTGAAATCTCGATCGCGGCGTATGGACTCGACAAGTCCGCCGATACCGCAGAGGCGCTGATCCGCGACGCGCGCGACGTTGAGCCGGACCGCGCCTGGCGGCTCTGGGCGATCGGGCTTCTCGGCAATCGCGGGATCGCACCCGGTGCCGCGCGCGCTGCTCTCGAAGAGCACCTTCGCGCGGCTGATGTCGAAACGCGGAAGTGGGCCGCGAACTCGCTCGCCGTGCTCGGATCGGACGGAGTGATTCCGGTTCTCACCGAGGTGTTCCGCACCGATCCATCGCCAATCGTTCGCGAGCGCGCGGCGTGCGGACTCGCGGACTCCGGTATGTTCACGCGCGAGCAGCGTTGGAAAGCGATCCCCGCGTTTCTGCGTGCGGCCGAGGATCCTAATCTCGACGATCAGACTCGCGGCTGGGCGTTTCAGGCACTGCGGGAGATCAGTGGCGAACCGATCGCCTCCGACGCGGCCGCGTGGAACGATTGGTGGTCCAAGCGGCAATCGCGGTAGACTCCTGATCGGAGTCGTGAACACTTCCTTGCTACCGCGCGAACACGGCGGATGGTCCATGTTGATCCTGCCTTATGTCGCCGCGGTGTATCTGCTGCGGCCGAATCCAGTGCGTGCCGCGGCGGCTTTCGGGCTCGTAATGGCGCTGTTCCTCTCGCGCGAGCCGCTAATCGTGCTGGCGCGCCAACGCTGGGTGTGGCGCACGCCGCACGAAGAGGCGGCCGAAGCGCGCAGGTGGCTGCTCGTACTCGTGCCGGTCATCATCGCGGCCGGGCTCGCCGCGATCCCCTCGGGTGCGCGGCCGATGGCTGCTCTCTTCGGCGCGGGTGCGGCCGGACTAATGGCGATCTCGATCTCGCTCGCCGTGCGTAACCGGCAGCACTCGGCCCTGTTTCAGTCGATCGGGTCCGCTGGACTGGCGGCGTCGAGCCTCGTCGTGGGACTCACTGCGCCACCGGTCGATGCCGCGGCGTGGATCGTTTGGTTTACCTCTGCCCTTCATGGAATCAGCGCGATTCCGGTCGTTCATGCGCGGCTAGGCATGCGCCGCCGTGAGCGGCGGCGGCTCGGGTCAGCCTCCGCTGGCGCCTTCGCAACGCTTGCTGTTGCGGGAGCTTTGTTCCAGCACCCGCTGTCGTTGGCACTTGCCTTCTCCGGACTTGCTCACATGGGAGAGTGGCTCGCCCTGCGAAGGCCGAACGCGGCGCAAGCGCGGCTTACGCGCCTCGGGATCCGGTTGATGTGCGAGTCGATCGTGTTTACGATCCTGCTCGTTTGGGCGCTGAGCTACCAAAGAGTTGGAACGCGGTGATCACAGACCGAGTTCGCGCTCAGCTTGCTCCCAAGGGATCAGCGGCTTGTCGCCATTGCGACGGACCGCCGCTTCCAGCTCGAGCGCGTCGGCACGATCCTCGCTGAGTACACCCTCATCGAGAATCACCGTCGATTCTTGGCTCGTCAATTCAGTCATAGGCGTCCTTCCTTTGCCTCACCGCATGAACTTCAATTCTAGCGCCTCGAAGCTTGAACAGAACGCGGAGCGATCCGAGCCGCAGGCGATAGCCCTCGTGAGATCCGGATAGCTTCTTCACATCGCCGCTCAATCCGTCCTGCAGCGCGCGTAGGCGCTGGCCGACGTTTCGTCTCATCTCTTCGGGAAGCCCTCGGATCTGCTCGCGGGCCTCCTCTGAGATCCACTGGTCGTACATCTGAAGTAGAGTGTACCTGCTCGCGCCGTGTCATCGGCTTGCCCGAACCACCATCGCCCTACATGGTCGAACCGGCATTCCCGAATGTGCGAATCGATCGCGTTTACGCCTGGCGCTGAGCTACCTGGGCGTTGGCAAACAGCAGTTCCGTATGGTGGCGTCTCCTGCCACGAGCGTTGCCGATTCTGCCTTCGCCTGAGATATCAGGATGCGATCGAGACGGGTCATGCTGCGCGGCGGGAAGGCCGAGGATCCCGGAAACAGGCTCGCTGCGCTGATGAGCAGATGATTCTCTTCGGTTCCGCCCTGGCCCAGAGGAACACGCGCGTGTCGAGAAGGAGTCTCACTGGCCCAGAAATTCGCGGAGTTTGCTTTCAGAAGGCAGCTTGGGGAACTCTTCGCTCGTTTGTGATGCGGCCCGTGTGCCTGCCCGAACTGACGGCGCGCTCCCGCGGCGCCAATCGGAACCAGGCGGGCCAATCCAGCGGTGGCTTCGGCAATGTCAACGTTCATCTCCGCGCTTTCAATATAATCATCTCGATGATGCGACTTCTCCTACTCGCCTTCGCCGCGATCGCCACATTCGCCCAATCCCGAACTCCGTGGACCACGTCCCGCGTCATCGGATCGCCCGAGCCACCCTCCCCCTACATGGTGGAGCCCGCGTTCCCCAAGGTCTCGTTCGAGGGTCCGACGGTGATCACCTCCGCGCCTGGAACCGATCGCTTCTACGTGGGCTTGCGCGACGGACGCATCGTCTCTTTCAAGAACGATCCGAACGCCGCCGGTTCGGAGTTATTCCTCGATACAAACGTCAACCTTCCGGCGAACGCTCGCGATGCCCGCACCGGCCGCGCCGCCAATCGAATCATCTATGGACTCGCCTTCCATCCGGACTACGCAACGAACGGCTACTTCTATACCTACACGACCGAACCTTGGCCGCCTCCGCGGCGTTCGCGGATCGCACGATTCACGCGCAGCAAAACCGACCCATTGAAGGCCGATCCGGCATCCGAACTGATCGTACTCGAGTTTCCTGCCGACGGTCACAACGGTGGATCGATGAAGTTTGGACCCGATGGCTACCTGTACATCTCGACGGGCGACGCCTTTGGCCAGAACGATCCGATGCACACGGGCCAGTTCCTCGGGGATCTGCTCTCTTCGATCCTGCGAATCGACATCAACGGCACACATTCGGTGAAGCCCTACCGGATTCCGCCTGACAATCCCTTCATCAGCACGCCAGGTGCGCTGCCCGAAATCTGGGCGTTCGGATTTCGCCAGCCGTGGAAGATCAGCTTTGACCGCAAGTCCGGTGACCTTTGGGCCGGCGAGGTCGGCCAGGATCTGTGGGAGTCGATCTATCGCGTCAAGCGTGGCGGCAACTATGGATGGAGCGTGAACGAAGGTCCGCAACAGTTCCGCACCGATCGCCAGCGTGGACCCGGCCCGATTCTGCCGCCCGCGATCGCTCACTCGCATGCCGAAGCTCGGTCGATCACAGGCGGATTCGTCTATCGCGGCAAGCGCCTGCCCGAGCTAGAAGGCGCCTATGTCTACGCCGATTGGGAAACGGGCAAAGTCTGGGGACTGCGCCACAACGGAGAGAAGGCGACCTGGAGCCAGGAACTCGACGATACCGAACTCGATTTCGTGGACTTCGCTGAAGATCCTTCGGGCGAACTCTACCTGATGACGCACAATGACGGCCGGCTGTACCGGCTGGTGCCGCGACCCAAGGATCCGGCGAAGGACACTTCGCGCAACTTCCCTCGCCTGCTGAGTCAAACGGGCTTGTTCAGTTCCACGCGCGAACACAGGCCTGCCGCCGGACTCGTTGCCTATGACGTGAACGCGCCCTTGTGGTCGGACGGCGCGGCCAAGGATCGCTTCATCGCGATTCCCGGTGACGGCAAGATCGAACCCGTGAATCACAACCGCTGGAACTTCCCGGTGGGCACGGTGCTCGTGAAGACATTCACGCTTCACGGACGCAGGCTCGAGACACGGCTGCTCACCCTGCAGCCGAGCGCGGCTGGCCGCGAGCAATGGGCAGGATATGTTTATGTGTGGAACGACGCGCAGACCGACGCGGAATTGATCGGCAAGGACTCTCTCGACAAGGCCTACCGATTCGCCAACGGCAAGCAGCAAACCTGGCAGTTCCCCAGCCGGACCGACTGCATGATCTGCCATAACGAAAAGGCCGGATTCGCACTCGGGGTCAACACGTGGCAACTGAATCGCAAATCGCAGATCGACCGGCTGATGAATGCGGGGCTGTTCTCGAAGCCGTTGCCCAAAGCCCCGCCGGCGCTGCCCGATCCGTTCGACGCCTCGGCCGCGACTCTCGATCAGCGGGCCCGCTCCTATCTGCATGGCAACTGCGCACACTGTCATCAACCGGGAGCTGGCGGCAATGCGTCGATCCGGCTCACCTACAACACTCCACTCGAACAAACCGAAACCACAGGGCTCGAACCGCACCACGGACCGATGGATGTGCCGGGCGCCAAGCTCATCACGCCCGGTGATCCGAACCGCTCGGTACTCTTCCTCCGCACGGCGACGCGCAACACCGGCAAGATGCCGCACATCGGAACGCTGCAGCCCGATCCGCAAGCTGTCAATCTTCTCCGCGAATGGATTTCTTCTCTCAAATGAATCGCATCATTCTCTCTCTCCTCTTTGCCGCAACCGCCTTCGCGAAACTCCGCGCCGGAGCGGCCGTGGCCGACATCACGCCGCAAGAGTGGCCCGTCCGCGTGATCGGCAATTTCGGACTCACGATGGCGAACTCCGCGCGTGATCCACTCCATGTACGGGCGTTGGCGCTCGAGGATGGAGGCGTCGAAATCGCGATTGCCGTCATCGATAGTTGCTTCGTGAAACGCGAACAGATGGATCGCGCGAAAGACCTCGCGTCGAAGAAGACCGGCATTCCGGTGAACCGTATTCTCATGTCCGCGACTCACACTCACTCCGCTCCGCCTTCTGTTGCCAAGGAAGGCGACGCCAAGGAACTGCGCTATGTCGATCGCATCGTGACGCAGGCCGCGGAGGCAATCGCGCAGGCTCACGCGCGGCTCGAACCTGCCTTTATCGGTTGGGCTGTCGTGCCCGTGCCCGAAGAGTTGAACAACCGGCGCTGGTTCATGCGCCCAGGCTCGATTCCGCCGGATCCGTTCGGCGGCACCACCGACATCGCTCGAATGAATCCGGGAGCGGGCTCGGCCGACTTGGTCTTCCCCGCGGGCGCAACCGATCCCGGTTTCTCGGTGGTCTCCGTACGAGATGCGAATGGCAAGCCGCTCGCGCTGCTCGCCAACTATTCGCTGCACTACGTGGGTGGCGTTCCCGGCCCGGAACTCTCGGCCGACTACTTCGGAGAGTTCGCGAAACAAGTGGCGCAACGGCTCGCGCCCGGCAATCCGCAATTCGTCGCCATGATGACCAACGGCACGAGTGGTGATGTGAACAACACGGACTTCGTTCATCCGCGTCCGCGTGCCGCGCCTTATGAGCGGATCGCGGCTGTCGCCGGAAAGATGGCCGGACACGCCACCGTTGCCGCCTCGCGCATCGAACACCGCGATTCGGCTCCGGTCCGAGTGGCCGAACGCGAGCTGCGGCTCCGCTATCGCCGGCCGACGAAGGACCAACTGGAATTCGCGAAGAAGGCGCTCGCCGAGCCCGATGACAGCAAGCTGCCGCGCAACGCGAAGGCCTACGCGGAACGTGCGCTGGCGTTGCAGTCGGGCCCGGAGTTCGCCGACCTGAAACTGCAGGCGATTCGGATCGGCGGACTCGGAATCGCGGCGATTCCTTGCGAAGTCTTCACGGAAATCGGGATCACGATCAAGGAACTGAGTCCCTTGCAGCCGTCGTTCACGATCGAGTTGGCGAACGGGCATTACGGATATCTGCCCACGCCGCGCCACTTCGCGCTCGGCGGCTACGAGACGTGGCTCGGGACGAACAATCTGGAGCGGGAGGCTTCGGTCAAGATCACGAAGGCGATTCTCGAACTGTTCGGCGAGGTGAAGTAGTGGCAAGGGGCTGGACGCTTTTCGGGGCGGCCCTCCTGTGGCCGGTCGCTCTACCCGTGTCCGCCCAGGCGGTTTCCGGCGAGCCGGAGATCCGTGCGGCTCGAAAGGCATCCAACGATGCGATCAGGCGGCGCGATGTCAAAGCTTATGCCGAGCATCTCGCGGAGGATTTCGTCCAGGTGCGTGGCAACGGTTCATTCGTTCCGTCGCGGCAGGCATCGATCGATCGCTTTGCACGCGACTTCGGCGATCCGCGGGCGATTCGCTTCGAACGGATCACCGACAAAGTCGAGATCTCCAAGGCTGCGCCGGTTGCGGCCGAACACGGACACTGGATCGGAACGCGACCCGACGGCAGCCGGGCTTTCGGTGGCACCTATCTGGCGATGTGGCGCCAGACAACGGAGAGGTGGAAGATTCGTTCGGAGATTTACGTAGTGCTCGAATGTTTCGATGCCGAGGCGTGCGCGGCGTACCGCGAGCGGGCAAAGTAGGCCATGGGTTTCGCACTTTGGATCGGTGCCGGTGTCGCGCGGTGCGCCGGGGCCCACGAGTACCGTCCGATGGGTGTCGCCGTCATCGCCGAGACCGATCTGTTTCACGCGCGTGACTTCAATCCGCGCGTGCGTCCGCCGTCTCGCGATGGCGAGAACTTCCGCGGCCTGTTCGCCTCGCTCAACGATGTGAATCACTACCTCGCGCGAACGCGTGGGCGGCGCGCCCGCCGGGTTGCGACCCGCGTGCTTCCCTTACTCTAACGATGCCGCGTCATGGCCCGATGAAGATGCCCAGATTGCTCGCCACCGCGCGGCCTTCCGGGTTGTCCGATGACGAATTCACGATCCGGCCCGCGATCACGAGCGTGACCGAGCCGCCTCCATCCATGTTCAGGGCCTGCTCCACCGAGTAGTCGCGAATCAGCAGATCGGCAGCCTCGCCGACACGCATGCCCTGACTGCCACCCGCGCGATCGCATGTGAACAGGACGAGCGCCCGGTTGCGATCGGCAAGACCGATGATCGTGCGCGCGTTCGGCACGCCGTACCACGGCTTCGCGTTGCCGTACTTCATCGGGCCGCCCGGAGCGAGCAGGCCCTGCATTCCGGGCGGTTCCGCGTAGACCGGAATCGTGGGAGCACCATCGGTGATGATCTGCGCCGATCCGGAGAACGCGGTCCACAACGTGGCGTCCTCCTTGCGGCGGACAATCGATGCCATGTTCTCGTGATCAATATTGATCGCCGGCGCATTCGCGACGATCGCGTAGGATTGCTCGGGCGTCTCGAAGTCCGAATAAACATGCCCGTTGGAAGCGGCGAGGCCGACGAGGAAGCTCTCGCGGTCCGCACTCGGATACGGCACGAAGAAGTGGGAGTTGATCGCGACTTGGGCCCGCTCGCGGCGAGCGAATTCGAGAGTCGTTTCCCGAACCGTTTCGCGCGATCCGCCGGGGCCGGTGAGCCGGAACGCGAGCCCCGGAGTTCCGAGCGAGATCTTCACGATGTGCATGTTGACCGGGCGTGGTTCGGACTCGCTGCGTGCGATATGCACCACGCCCGGAAACGGCCAGTCCCAGCGCTCCTCCGCATGGGCGCGGAGCAACAGCAGGAGTAGTAGCGGAGCGCGGCGCATCAGAACCAGAACTTCATCCCGATCTGGATCGTACGAGGAAGCCGTGCGCTGGTGACGCGCCCGAAATTCGGAGTGCCGAATGCGCCGCTCGGAGCGCCGAAGTTGACACGGTTGAGCGCATTGAAGAAGTCGCCGCGAAGTTCGAACTTCATGCCTTCGCGAAGGGGAAGCGGAATGAAACGAATCAGCGATGCATCGAAGTTCGCGAGTCCCGGGCCTTGAACGTTCGGGAACTTGTTGCTGTTACCGAGCGTCATTGCGGGCGGCGCCTGGAACGCAGCCGTGTTGAACCAACGATTGAGTCCACGCTCACTTTCGCCGAGAACCGGGTCCGCGATGAGGTTCGGCCGGAACTGGCGGCTGAAGGTCCGCGCGGTGTTTGCCGCCTGGCTGATCCACACTTGATCGCCGCTCTGCAGCGACAGGATCGTCGATAGCTGCCACCCGCCCGCCACCCACGCCACCGGGCCCGATGCCGCCCAGCGGCGCCCCTTGCCGAAGGGCAGGTCGTAGATCGCCGCGGTAACGAACCGGTGCGGATAGTGCGATTGGCTGAGGCCGCGTTCGAGCTTCAGGTTGTACGGGTCCATCGGGAACATCGAGGAGAAGTTGTCCTCGTTGTAGTCGATGAACTTCGAGAACGTGTAGCTGACACTCCAGAACAGCCCGCCGCGATAACGCCGTTCGAGGCCGAGTTGCAGGGCGTTGTAGCTCGAGTTCTGCAGTTCGCAGTGACAGAGGATGAAACCGTAGTCCGGATACGGGCGCATTTGCTGGGTGCCGTTTTGTGCTCGCTGCACGTCTTCGATGCGGATCACGTTGTAGTCCTGATTGAGCATTAGATGGCGTCCCACGCTGCCCACGTAGGAGCCCTGCAACAGGAAGCTTCCCAGTTCATGCTGAACGTCGAAGTTCCACTGTTGGAACGATCCGAGTTTGGCGCGCTCGATCTTGGTATCGATGGCGAAACCCTTGCCATCGGCGCTCGGCGTGATGGGCGGTGTGCGCGACACGATCACGGCTGCGTTCAGTCCGTCGCTCTGGATCCCCAGGCGTTGATCGGCGGGGAATCTCGCGAATGCCGAAGTGGCGCGGCCCGTCAGCGGGATGTAGAAGATTCCGTAGTGGCTGCGGATCACGGTGCGCGGAGCGGCCTTCCAGGCGATTCCGATGCGTGGCGCGAAGTTCTTGCGATCGGTGTATTGGATGAAGTCGCGGCCAAGTTCGGTCATCGTAAACGGCCGGCCCTTGGCGAGATCGAAGTTCGAGCCTTGCATCCGTTTCTCGCGGGGATTCTGCTCGACGTCGTAGCGGAAGCCGAGATTAACGGTGAGTGACGGCGAAACCTTCCAGTCGTCCTGCACGAATGCGCCGAGGTATTGTGACCGGTAGTAGAAGCGCCCGCGCAGCGTGCTGTTGTTGAAGGAGTCCGCCTGGCCGAGCAGCAGGCTCGCCACCGGATGTCCGGTAGTTCCCGGATTGGCGGGATCGGCCGTCTGATTCGCCGCGAACGTGTATTCGCCGGTGAATTGCAATTGCAGGTCGTTGATCGGGAACTGGCGGTAGTCGATGCCAGTTTTGATCACGTGCTTGCCGCGCACGATGGTCGTGGCGTTCTGGATCTGATACTGGTTCTCGACGGGATTGAAGGCTTGCGAGTCGCCGAGTCCGGTGTAGCCCGCCACCGCGATGTTCGGCAGCCCGACGATGTTCAAGTTCGGAATCCCGAGCGCTCCGCCCGCGCCTTGACTCAGTAGCCGCTCCTGGATTCCGCGGAACAGCGCGACGCGCACGTCGTTGAGGATCGACGGGGTCAGTGTTCGGGTCCAGTTGACCGCGCTCGTCATGTAGCGATTGAAGTTGCCGCGATTGCCGCCGGTGATCGAAGCCTCGAATGGGCGGGCGGTATCGCTGAACTGGTGGTCCCACGAGAAGCGTCCGAAGACCAGATCCTTATCCGTTGCGCGCCAATCCATGCGAACGTCAAACTTGTTGTTGCGTTGCGCATTGGGGATGAGGCGCTGGAAGTTCTGCGCCAGCCCAGAGCGGTTGGCGTCCGGATAGAGCGCGAGCAGGCGTGGCGATGGCGCGTCGAACCGCGCGGCGGGAATCACGTTGCCGGGAAACGGGTCGCGAACCGATCGCCGCCCGTCCGGCCCGAGCCGCGTGGTACCGGGATCGAAGATCTGATTGCGGGTGACCGGACGGCCAAGTGCGTCGGTGCCCACGCTGCCGCCGGGAAGTTCCGTGAAGTCGCCCCGCTTCATGCTTGCCGTCGGAATCGTCAGGTTGAAGAGGGTCTCTTCGGCTTGGCGGAAACTCTCGAAGTCGCCGAAGAAGAAGAGCCGGTCCTTCTTCACAGGGCCGCCGATCATGGCGCCGAATTGATTCTGGATCAGCTTCGGATTGCGCGGCGCGAAGAAGTTGCGCGCGTTGATCGAGTTGTTGCGGTGGAACTCGAACATGTTTCCGTGAATGGCGTTGGTGCCTGACTTGAGTGTCGCGTTCACCACGCCGCCGACGGTGCGCCCGAACTCGGCTGAGAGCCCGTTGGTTTGCACCTTGAACTCCTGAATCGCATCGAGGTTCGGCTGCGTGAACAACTGGCCGCGGCGCGGAGTGGTGATCGAGGATCCGTCGAGCACGAACTCGCCAGTGCGCGCGCGGCCGCCACTCAGTCGCGGCAGTTCGTCATCGCCTCGCTGTTGCGCTCCCGGCGTCAGCAGAACGAGTTCGAAAGCGTTGCGCCCGCGCAGGGGAAGCTGCTTGATCGTCGACTCTTCGACGACGCGTCCGAGCGTGTTCGACTCGGTCTGGATCAACTGCGCCTCTCCGCGCACCTCCACCGATTCGGTCACCTGGCCGACCTTCATCGCGAAGTCCACGCGCAGTCGGTCTTCGACGCGCAGCGTGATGCCGCTGCGGGCGAATCGCTGAAAGCCTTGTGCCTCCGCGACCACTTCATAGGCTCCCGGGCGGAGTTCTCCGAGGAAGAAGAGTCCGGACTCGTTGGTCTCGGCCGTGGCCGTGACTCCGGTATCGACATTGCGGGACGTGACTCGGGCGCGCACGATCGCCGCGCCGGTCTCGTCTGCTACCGTTCCTTGAATCGATCCGAAGATGGACTGCGCGGCGAGCGGCGCGGCGCAGGCAAGCAGCGCGGGAAGAATTGCGAGACGTGGCATTGAGACTACTGTACTGTGTTGCCGCGCTAATGACAAAATGAAATGATCCTATGTCGCAACCTGTCTACCTTGTCGCTAACGGCGACCTCCGCCTTTCCGCTAATCGGAAGTGCTGGCCCGCGCAGCATCGAACCGAACAAGCGGTGATCCAAGCTATCGAAAGCCTCGGCGGCCGGGTGATCCGCGGCCACGAGTATGACGAGGAGAAACAGCACGGATTCATCGACAGTCAGAAGCGCGGAATGGAAGTGTTTCGATCGATCCCGCGCGAAGCGCCGCTAGTCGTGGTGGAAGCCGTATGGCAGTACAGCCATCATCTGCTGCATGGGCTCTACACACATCGCGGGCCGATTCTCACGGTGGCGAATTGGAGCGGCGAGTGGCCGGGCTTGGTCGGCATGCTGAACCTCAACGGATCGCTGACGAAGGCCGGGGTCCGCTACGAGACGTTGTGGAGCGCGGATGTCACAGACGAGTTCTTTCTCGGAAATCTGCGGCGCTGGCTGAGTGGCGAACCCGTGAAGCAGGACTTGTCGCACGTGCGTCCGCTGGGGGCCTGCAAAGTGCCGGATGCCGCTGCCCAGGCGGGAGCGGCGGTGGCACGCCAGCTTCGTGAAGAGAAGGCGATCATGGGTATCTTCGACGAAGGCTGCATGGGCATGTACAACGCGATCATCCCCGATGAGTTGCGGCATCCCACCGGGGTTTTCAAGGAGCGCTTGAGCCAGTCCGGCTTGTACGCGGCGATGCGTGAGGTGTCCGATGCCGAGGCGGCGGCGGTGCGGGCGTGGCTCGACGCGAAGGGAATGACGTTCCGCACGGGTCCGAACCCGGAGACCGATCTCACCGGCGCGCAGATCCTCGAGCAATGCAAAATGTACGTTGCATCGCTGCGGATCGCCGACGAGTTCGGGTGCGCGACGATCGGAATCCAGTATCAGCAGGGGCTCAAGGATCTCTGTCCAGCTTCGGACCTCGTGGAAGGGCTGCTCAACAACTCCGACCGTCCGCCGGTGAAGGACGCCTCGGGAACTCGCACGTTGTTCGACGGCGAGCCGCTGCCGCACTTCAATGAGGTGGACGAGTGCGCTGGACTCGATGGTCTTCTGACGTATCGGCTGTGGCGCAAGCTTGGCTACGATCCCGAGAACACGCTGCACGATGTCCGCTACGGCGAGGAATACGGCGGTCAGTTCGTGTGGGTGTTCGAGATCAGCGGCGCGGCGCCGCCGAACCACTTCATCGGAGGATACGCGGGCACGGTCAGCGAACGCCAGCCGCCGATGTACTTCCGCCTCGGTGGAGGCAGCGTCAAGGGCGTGAGCAAGCCTGGCGAGATCGTGTGGAGCCGCGTGTTCGTGGATAACGGAATGCTCTGTGCCGACCTTGGCCGCGCCACGGTGGTGGAGCTGCCGAAGGAAGAGACCGAGCGGCGGTGGAGCATCACGACTCCGCAGTGGCCCATCATGCACGCTGTCACGCAAGGTGTTTCTCGCGACCAGATGATGGCGCGTCACAAGGCGAATCACATTCAAGTGGTCTACGCGCCCGACGCGGCGGCGGCTGATTTCGCTCTGGCCGCCAAGGCAGCCGCGTTCCGGGAACTCGGTCTCGACGTTTCGATATGCGGCGCGTCCGCGAGCATGTAGTCGTTATGAGACGCCGCGTCCTATTGCCTCTGATCTCGATGACAATTCTCGCCGCTCCACCGGCTACCCGCCGGACCGATCACTCCGACTCCCTGCACGGCACCAATGTTCCCGATCCCTATCGCTGGCTCGAAACCGATTCCGGTGAGGTGAAAGCCTGGGTCAAGGAGCAGGCGGCCTACGCGCGTGGCTACCTCGACAAGCTGCCGGGCCGCGCCGCGATCGCCACGCGCGTGCAAGAGCTTTCGCAGGTGACGCGAGCCAAATCGAACTACGGTGTGGGTTCGGTGGTGCGCACCGGCGGGCTGCTGTTCTTCGAGCGCCAGGACCCGGGCCAGAACCAGCCGGTGCTCTACGTGCAATCTGGCACGGCGGCGCCTCGCGTGCTGATCGATCCGAATACGCAATCGGCCACGGGCATCTCCGCGATCGCGTCGTGGTCGCCGAGTCCCGATGGCAAGTGGCTGGCCTATGGAACGTCGGTTGCGGGATCGGATTGGCAGTTGATCCGGGTTCGCGAAGTAGCAACCGGCCGGGATCTGACCGACAAGGTGGAGTGGACGAAGTTCGCCGGCATCAACTGGACCCCGGACAGCCGCGGCTTCGAGTATTCGCGATTCCCCGCCGTTCCGATGAGCGAGTTGCTGACGGCACCGAACGATTTCCAGAAGGTCTACCTTCACCGGCTCGAAACGGCGCAATCGGCCGATACGCTGGTGTACGAGCGGCCCGATCAGAAGGAGTGGCGGTTCCAGGCGCTGCCGATGCAACAGGGCCATACGCTCATCCAGATCTTCTGGGGCACGCGGCGGCAACATCGAATCTCCTGGCTCGATCCCGCTCATCCGGGAAAGACGTTCGACCTGGTGACGGAGTTCGAAGCCGAGTTCGAGCCGATCGGGCATCGCGGTTCGGTGGTCTATTTCCAGACCTCCTACAAAGCGCCGAAAGGGCGCGTGATCGCGGTGGATCTGAGGTCTCCCGCGCGCGAGAAGTGGCGCGAGATCGTGCCGGAATCGAAAGACGCGCTCGAGCGCGCGATAGTGCTCGGTGACCGGGTCCTGTGTCAGTACATGCGCGACGTGAAAAGCGTGCTTGCGATTTGGCCTGCGGGCGGTGGCAAGCTCGATCACGAAGTCGCGATGAGCGATATCGCGAGTGCCGGGTGGGGACGCGACACGTTCATGCCCTCGTCTGTGGATCCGGATGCGGCGCGCGGCTACTTCTTCACCATGGGATTCGCGCGTCCGCTCGCGTTGTCATCCTACGATTTCGGCGCACGCAAAATCGAACCGCTGTTCGACACCAAGCTTCCGTTCGATCCTGCGAAGTTCGAGACCAAGCAGGTCTTCTATTCGAGCAAGGATGGCACGCGCGTGCCGATGTTCCTGGTGATGAAGAAGGGCCTCGTGCCAGACGGCAAGACGCCCACGCTGCTCTATGGCTATGGCGGCTTCAATGTTCCTCTATTGCCCACCTATAATCCCCGGAATCTCGCTTGGGTCGAAGGCGGCGGCATCTACGCAGTGGCGAGTCTTCGCGGCGGAAACGAATACGGCGTCGAATGGCACCGCGCGGGCGCGCTGGACAAGAAGCAGAACGTGTTCGACGATTTCATCGCCGCCGCCGAATGGCTCATCGCGAATCGTTACACCAATTCGAAGAGGCTGGCGATTAACGGCGGCAGCAACGGCGGACTTCTCGTGGGGGCCTGCCTGAATCAGCGTCCCGATTTGTTCGGCGCTGCGATCCCGGCGGTAGGCGTGATGGATATGCTCCGGTTCCATAAGTTCACCGTCGGCGCCGCTTGGACTTCCGACTACGGATCGCCCGACAACCCCAAGGACTTCGCCGTGCTGATGAAGTACTCGCCGCTTCACAATATCAAGCGCGGGACGAAGTATCCGCCCGTGCTCGTGATGACCGCCGATCACGACGATCGCGTGGTGCCGCTGCACAGCTTCAAGTACGGCGCGGCGATGCAGTATGCGCAAGAGGGTCCGGCGCCGATTCTGTTGCGGATCGAAACCGATGCCGGACATGGCGGGGGCAAGCCCGTGTCGAAGAGTGTCGAAGAGGCGGCGGATGTGATCGCGTTTCTGCGTGACTCGCTGAGCAAGTAGAGTCAGGTTCGATCCGCACCACCAAGCTCTCGCTCCAGGTGCCTTCTGATTGAGGGCGGCGGCGATGCGGCGAGCGCATGAAGCAGCGCGGCGCGCGCACGGGGTTCGTCACCGGATTGCCGCAGGAACGTGGCGCGCGCGGCATGGAGCGGATAATAGGCGGCGAGACGCGGGTCGATGGAAAGCGGCGCGAGAGCCTCCAGCGCGGCGACAGGTCCGCGCGCGTGGCCGAGTGCAATGGCGTGATTGAGGGCGACGATGGGAGTCGGCTCGAGTCGAAGGAGCCGATCGTAGGTTTCGACCACCGTGTACCAGTCGGTCTGTTCGAAGCTCGGAGCGAGGGTGTGGCAGGCGGCGAGTTCAGCTTCGAGGTGATACCGGGTGATCTCGGGTCCGTCCGCGGACGCGCGGAAGTGGGCGAGGGCGCGCGCGATACGGCCGCTATCCCACTGGGCGCGGTCCTGATCGGCGAGCAGCAGCATCTCGCCAGCCGAATCGACGCGGGCGGGGAGGCGGGCCGACTGGAACAGCAGCAAGGCGGCGAGCGCGTGGACGCGGGGAGACGCGGTCCGCGGATTGGCTGCCAGCAGTTCGGCGAGACGGATCGCCTCGTCGCAGAGGTCGCGACGGATGAGGTCCTGGCCTTCGGTCGCGAAGTATCCTTCATTGAAGATCAGGTAGACCACCATCAGGACGGTGTCGAGCCGTTCGGGAAGCTCTTCGGGAGAAGGGATGCGGGGTTCGACTTCGAGTTCTCGCAAGCGGGCCTTGGCTCGGACGAGCACCTGCGCCGTGGCGGCCGGATGGGCGAGCGTGGCGCGGGCGATCTCGGAGACGCTGAGTCCGGCGCCGAGCTTGAGAGTGAGCGCAAGACGGGCGTGAGGCGGAAGCGCCGGATGGCAACAGGCGAACAGCAGGTTCAGGCGGTCGTCCTCGATCTCACCGTCAAAGACCGCGGGCTCGCTTGGCACCGAGGCGAGTTCCGGCGGCTCCGCGTTCGTTGTCCAGCGCGCGCGCCGGCGAAGCTGATCGAGCATCCGGTTCCGCGCCACTTCGATCAGCCATGCGCCCGGGCTGCGTGGCACGCCGTGGTGCGGCCACAAACGCAGCGCGCGCACGAGAGCATCCTGCACGCAATCCTCGATCTCGTCGATGTGCCGCATGCCGAACGACCGGGAGAGCGACGCTGTGATGCGCGCCGCTTCTCCCCGAAACAGGTGCTCGACCTCGAGAGCCACCGAGTCCACTATCCGGTGTGCTCCGTCTGACGGACTTCGATGCGTCCGCCGTACTTCAGGTGTGGACAATCGGACGCGATCGCGACAGCTTCGTCATAGCTCGCGGCTTCGACCAGGAAGTAGCCTCCGATGACCTCGCGGGCCTCGGTGTACGGCCCGTCGATTACGCGGAGCTTGCCGTTCACGAGGCTCATGTGGCGTCCCCCTTCGTCGGCCAGCTTGTTCGAGCCCACGTATTTTCCCGCGGCTTCCACCTTGTTGCGCCACACGACGTACTCCATGATCACGGCTTGAATCTCTTCGGCTGAGAGCCCCGCGAAATCGGAGGGCTTCTCATGCAGGATGAGCATGTATTGCGACATTCGTTTTTCGATGTCTCCTTTCGCATGGTAGACGAATGGCGCCGGGCGGAATCGACAGTTCGCGATAATTGTTGTTGTGAAAACCTTTCTCCTCGCCACGCTCATGGCCATTCCGGTCTTCGCGGAGACGCCGTTTCCGCCTCACAAGGTGGCAGGCAACCTCTACTACGTGGGCTCGGTCGAGTACGCCTCGTACCTGGTGACGACGCCACAAGGGCACATCCTGATCAATCCGAGCTTCGAAGAGTCGGTGCCGATGATCGAAGCGGCCGTGACGAAGCTGGGGTTCCAGTTCACGGACGTGCGGATCATCCTCACCAGTCATGCGCACGGCGATCATATCGCCGGATGCGCTCTGGCGCGCAAGAAGACGAACGCGAAGGTGATGATCATGAGCGGCGACGAGGATTTGGTGCGGTCCGGCGGCGTGGGCGACTTCCAGTATCCGGACTCGCGATTTCCGGCCTGTGCGGTGGACCGCGTCTTGAAGGATGGCGAGCAAGTGAAACTCGGGACCGCGGTGCTGACCGCTGTGTTGACGCCCGGACACACCAAGGGATGCACCACGTGGACCCTGCGTGTGAAAGAAGAAGGACGCGAACTGCTGGCCGTGATCATCGGAAGTCCGAACGTGAACCCGGGCTACCGGCTGGTGGAGAACGAACTCTATCCGGGGATCGCGGATGATTACAAGAAGACGTTCGCGCGATTGAAGGCACTGAAGGCCGATCTGTTCCTCGGTGCGCACGGCGCCTACTACGGGCTCGAGGAGAAGTATCCGCGATTGGGACGAGGCCCGAATCCGTTCCTCGATCCGGACGGCTACCGGAGCTACGTGGAGAGCAAGGAGCAGGAGTTTTTGGGCAAGTTTGCCGCGCAAAGGAAGGCAAAATGAACGCAGCCACACTCGTCACGACAATCTCGTTTTCGCTCGCCGCGGCGGAGGCGGCCGATCTCGCCAAGATGCAGGCGCGCTTCGTGCCGGTGCCGTTGAAGGTGGACACCGCGACGCTCTCGGCTGGCGACCGCAAGGCGCTGGCCCTGTTACGCGATGCGGCGCGGCAGGTGGACGAACTCTACCTGAAGCAGGTGTGGTTTGGCAACGGTGAACTGTGGGCGAAGTTGCGCAAGGACCGGTCGAAGCTCGGCCGCGCGCGCCTCGACGCGTTCGTGTTCAACAAAGGTCCGTGGTCGGATCTCGATGAGCACGAGGCGTTCCTCCCGGATGTTCCAAAGCGCAAGCCGATGGGTGCGAGCTTCTATCCGGAGGACATGACGAAGGAAGAGTTCGAGGCCTGGGAAAAGACACTGTCGCCCGCCGATCGCGAAAAGGCACAGAGCTTCTTCACTGTGGTACGGCGGGGGCCGGATCACAAACTGAAGCTGGTGCCCTATGCACTCGAGTACGAAGCGGAACTGGGCAAACTCGCGAAAACACTGCGCGCCGCGGCGGATGCCACTTCGAACGCGACGCTCGCCAACTTCCTGCGCGCGCGGGCCGATGCGTTTCTGTCGAACGATTATTACGCGAGCGACGTGGCGTGGATGGAGATGGACGCGCCGATCGATGTCACGATCGGCCCGTATGAAACCTACACCGACGAGTTGCTCGGGTACAAGGCGGCGTTCGAAGCCTACATTTGCCTGAAGGACGAAGCCGAGACGAAGAAGCTGAAGTTCTTCGCCGGACACTTACAGGAGATCGAGAATCACCTGCCGATCGATGAACGGTACCGGAATCCGAAGCTCGGCGCGCTCGCGCCGATCACGGTAGTGAATCAGGTGGTGGCGGCGGGTGATGGCGCTCACGGAGTGGCGACGGCGGCGTTCAATCTTCCGAATGACGACAAGGTGGTCACCGAAAAGGGCGCCAAGCGCGTGATGCTCAAGAACGTCCAGGAGGCGAAGTTCGACCACATTTTGAAGCCGATCGCCTCGCGCGTGCTCGCCGGGGCAGACCGCTCGAATCTGAGCTTCGATTCGTTCTTTACGCACATCCTCGCGCATGAGCTTTCGCACGGGTTGGGTCCGCAGAAGAATGTCCGGCAGTCGCTCAAGAACTACTACGGCACGATCGAGGAAGCCAAGGCCGACATCACCGGGCTGTTCCTGTTGCAGTACCTGATGGACCAGGGCAAGCTTCCGCGTGCCGAGGCGAAAATGTACACGACCTTTCTCGCCTCGTCGTTCCGCACGCTGCGATTCGGGATTCGCGAATCGCATGCCCGCGGGATGGCGATCCAGTTCAACTGGCTGGCCGATCAGGGCGCCTTCACCGTTCGCGGCGATGGGACATTCTCGGTGGACGTGGCCAAGATGAAGTCCGCCGTGGCTGGATTGGCGCGGGAGATCATGACGATCCAGGCCGAGGGGAACTACGAAGCGGCGCGGAAGCTGGTGGAAGAGCGCGCGGTGATCCGGCCGGAGTTGCAGCGCGCGCTCGATGGCCTGAAGGATCTGCCGGTGGATGTGAATCCGGTGCCGCCCGCGAGCAGCAAGCCGTAGCGAATCCGCTATCTCCGGCGGCGCCGAAGCGCGAGCCATGCCAGACCTCCGGCCGCCAGGAACGCGGAGGCCGGTTCCGGCACCGATGCGGCGGTTCCCGCGGTGTCGGTAATGACGCTGAAGGCGCTGAACACCCCGCCGGGTACTTCGATGGTCCCGGTAACCGTGACGGCGCCAACGCCTCCCGTGTCGCCGAGGATGGTCTCGTACGACGGCCGGTGCAGGTATTCCGAGACCGATACGCCGCCGATCCTCAGGATCTCGTTGTCGATGCCCGTGATGTGGAAGAACGCCCCTGCGGTGGCCCACTCGTTGGGCGGCGCGCCGGCCGAGATCATCACGTCCCATGAATAGGTGAAGGTGAAGGGCGCGACGATCGTTCCCGCACCGGAAGTGTTGTCGATCGCGAAGATATGGCCTGCCTGCTTTGTCGAGGCGGCGAACGAAACCGGACTTGGTGCCGTCCCCGCGACGCCCACGGTCTTCGTTGCCGGAAAGACGCCGCTCGGGCTTGCCACGACCGAGAACGAGGCCGTGCCCGCGCCGAACTCCGTCACGGTGCCGGGTACCGGTCCGAGCACGACCGAGTGCGCCGAGATCGTGAACGTGGAACTAGCCGTAGTCGTGTAGATGGCAGCCGCCCAGGCGCTTTGCGCCAGACAGAAGCCGATGGTCAGTGGAATCCTCATGAAATCCTCCTGCTGAGACAGGCGGATTCTAGTGGCTGGAGCTGCCAAGCTCCTTCAGCTTTTTTTCGATGTAGGCGCTCGAGCCGTTGCGGCCGGTCCACCTCTTCCAGACGGCGATGGCGCCGGCGGCGAACTTGCTTGCGAGTTCCTGTTGCCCCATGGCCCTGTTCCAGCGTGACATCCGTTCGAGGGAGTCAGCCCAATCGCGCGTACAAAAGATTCCGCACGTTTCGCGCGCGCCGTAGTGCGACGCCACCTCCATCGCCTTGCGATAGGCTTCACCTGCCTGCGCGCGCCTGCCAGCGGCCCAGCGCACATCCCCGAGTTGCATCGAGTAGAGCGGGACGTCGCTACAGCACTCGACGCGCACCGGATCGCGGCGGACCATCTCCGCGTCGATGTCCAACGCGCGATTCAGCCGGGTTTCCGCTTCGGCCGGATTTCCGGCGAGCATCAACGCGCGAGCGCTCCCCGCCAGATCATAGGCGAGCAGCCGCAACAACTCGACATTCTCTGGCGCGGTTTTCGTCCCCGCGGCCCGTAACTCGATCGCCCGGTCGAACCAATTCACCGACTCGCGCGGGGAGCGTTCGCGCAGCACCACCGCGAGCTTTCCGAGCGCGACCGCGAGTTCGGTCTTCGCGCCGGCGTTGTGCGGATCTCGCGCCACTCGCTCCTCGACCATCACCAGCGCAAGGCGGTAGTGGCGCTCGGCGCGCACCTCGTCACCGAGATTCGGGTACAGCGGGTTGCCCGCAACGTTGCCCTGGAGCCACTCTGCGATCATTACGTCGCGGCTACTGGCCCCGGCGGCATTGCCCGCGAGCTTTCCCGCCCCGGCATACTGGTCGAGTGCGGCGTCGAGCCGGCCGGACTGATGATACACTTCGCCGAGCCGCAGCCGGGCCTGCCACTCGGCCCGCCAACTCGCGGCGCCTGGTTTCCGCTTCGCCATGTCCCGCGCGGTTTGCAGAGAGGATTCGGCATGCGGAATGGCCTCCGCGGCGCGGCCCCGGCGCATCAGCCAATCGCCGAGGCGATGCCTTGCGTCCATGAGCGTAGTGGCGGATTCGATGCCGCCTGGATCGGTGGCTGCTGCCTCCGATGCAACCGTGACCGCCTGATCCAACAGTGCGTAGGCTGCCGCGCTCTGTCCTCCCTGCACAAGGGAATCGGCTGTTTTCACTCGCACGCGCGCCAGATTGCGCAGAGCCTCGCTGCCGCCGCCGGCTGAGAGCCTTTCGCGAAGTGCCAGCGCTTTTCGATAGCTCTCGGTGGCGGCGCCTGTTTTGCCGAGGTTCGCGTGACCGGTTCCGCCTTGTACGTCTCCGAGGCGCTCGTATCCGGCTGCGATCTCGGCCGCCAGGGTGGAGCCGGACGCTGCGTCCGGTTCGAGCGTAGACAGGTAGGCTTGCGCGGTCTCGACCAATTTCGCCCGCGCGGGAGTGGAACCCGGCAACGAGCGAATGCTGTCGTGGAGATCGAAGAGCATGACGTTTGCCATCTGCCGGACTTGGCTGAATCGAAGCTCGGTGCGGCGGGCCTCGCGTACTGTCGCCCACCATCCGCCGGTCGCCGACAGGAGCAGCAGCGCCGCAGCTGCGGTGCCCGGCCAATTGCGTTTGAGAAACATACCGGCCCGATACAGTGGCGTTGCCGAGCGGGCGAGCACCGGGCGCCCTTCGAGGTAGCGATGAATGTCCGCGGCGAAATCGGCGACGCTGGCATAACGCCGGGACGCTTCGAATTCGAGCGCCTTGCGTTCGATCCGTTCGAGGTCGCCCGTGGCGGGGGCGTGCGTGGCGGAGAGCATTTCCCGAAGCACGAGCCCGAGCGAATAAACATCGGTTGCGACGGTGACAGTCTTGCCGTCTTTCTGTTCTGGACTCGAATAGTCGGGCGTCAGCAGCGGAGTCCGCGTCCACCCGGTCTCGGCGCCGGTGAGGATCTTGGAGATGCCAAAGTCGAGCAGCTTGACCGTCCCGTCCGGTGTCGAGAGAATGTTCGAGGGCTTGATGTCGCGATGCACGATCAGGTGCCGGTGCGCATGGCTCGTGGCGTCGGCGGCTTGGAGGAACAGGCGGAGAACCGCGGCGGTATCGAGCCGCGCCTCGCGGCAGTAGCGGACAATGGTGACGCCCTCTACATACTCCATGACCATGTAGGGTTCGCCGTCTTCAGTGGTTCCCCCGTCGAGGAGCCGCGCGATATTGGGATGCTCGAGCGTGGCGAGTACCTGGCGTTCATGGCGGAATCGCGCCAGGCCCTCTTCGCTGGCGGCGCTTGCCCGCACGACCTTGATCGCCACTCGCTTGTCGTACTCGGCGTCGTCCCGCACCGCGAGAAAGACCGTGCCCATGCCTCCGCTGCCGAGCGTTCGCTCGATTCGATACGGCCCGATCCTGAGCCGCCGCGAAGCCAGTGCTGCTTCCTCCGCGATCGCGCCGCGCATTGCCCTGTCAGCTTGGCGTTCTGCTTCTCGCAGGCGCAGGACCTCGTCCCGGAGCGCGGAGTCGCCCGCGCACGCCGCGTCGAGGAACGCTTCGAACTCGGCACCTTCCCGCGTTCCGGCATCGAGCAGAATGTCGAGAGCACGGTCCGTCATTTGGTGGATCCGTGAACGCGCGCGAGGAAAATCCGCGCGGAGGCCAAGTCGCGAGCGACGGTCCGCTCCGAACGGCCCGTGAATCCGGAAATCTCGGCGACGCTCAGTCCCCCGAAATAGTGCAGTTCGATGGCGCGGGCGCCGTGCTCGTTCTCGAGTGCGAGTTTGCCGAGAGCGGAATCGAGTTCGAGGACGTCGAGGTCTTGCGCCGTTCCAGTGGCCATCATGCCGTCCAGATCCACCGGCTGCATCGCCCCCGCGCGCTTGGCCGCGGCACGAGACCGGGCGCTGTCGACGAGGACCTGCCGCATCAATTGGGCGGAGAGCCCGTAGAAGTGGGCCCTGTTCTCGAACTTGGGCATCCGCTGCTTGATCAAACGCAGGTAGACCTCGTGAACGAGCGCGGTGGGCTGCAGTGTGTGGCCGGGCCGTTCTCCGCGCATGTAGGATTCGGCGAGTTTGCGGAGCTCCGTGTAGACGAACGGCGCGAGTTTGTCGAAGGCGCCAGGTTCGCCCGCGTTCCAAGCCCAGAGCAGCCCGGTAATCGCGTCCTCGCCAGGAGGCATTCGACGAGTATATCGGAATCGGCTACAGGTCGAGTTTCGGGAACTTCGCCAGAATCCAGTCGACGAAGTGTTGCGGGCACTTCATCGTCGACAGGCGGCTCTGGCGCACGAGCGCGAAATCGGCGAACAGGCCCGACTGTTTGACTTCAGCGAGAGTCACGGGCACGGGAAGCTTGGCGGAGAACTCGAGGTCAACCACGGTCAGCTTGGGATCCTTGGGATCGGGCCGGGGCGGGGAGGCGATCTTCGCGAGTCCAACGACGGAGGATTCGCCGGTCGAGTGATAGATGAAGACGCGGTCGCCCTTGGCCATCGAGCGGATGGCTTGCAGGGCCTGTGGGTTCTTGACGCCATCCCAAGTTGTGCGGCGATCGCGAGCGAGGTCGTCGATGGAATAGACGGACGGCTCGGACTTGGCGAGAAAATAGTTCACAAAAAGTCCTTTGCATGATAAACTAGAATTCGTTCCGGTACCAACCGACATGATAACTGGGCTGCGGGTCACGCGAAAACAGGACCAAACGCCTACGGGCGGTACCCGGCCGGGTGAGCTATGATAGAAGTGGGTTTGCATTCATAGAGATGCCCGAGGCACGCGTGGATGCAGGAGCAGACCGGTCCGAAGTTCGAATGCGGAAGGCAGTCCGGAGGCACGACAAGGTACTCATGATGGGCAAAACGATTCTGGCGCTGAGTATGCGCATTGTGACGGTGATGTGTCTGGCGGTGGTGGTGGCGGGTCCGGCGTGGGGACAGCGAAAGCCGGGCAAGCAGGAGTCACCGAAGCAGGACAAGGAAGTCAAACCGGAAACGGCGACCGGGGGCGGTCCGGTCGTGGCGGCGCCCGTGGATCCGAAAACCTACAAGATCGGACCCGAGGACGTGCTCATGATCGACGTCTGGAAAGAGCCGGACTTGAGCGGACTGGTCCAGGTGCGGCCCGACGGGCGAATTTCGCCGCGGTTGGTGGCGGAAATGGAAGTGGCGGGTCTCACCCCCGACGCTCTGTCGGAGAAGTTGCGAGCCGAGTTCGGCAAGATGGTTTTGAACCCGATCGTGCAAGTGGTGGTGCGGGAAGTACGAAGCCGCAAGTACTACCTGAACGGGAACGTGTCGCGTAGCGGAGCGTTTCCGCTGGTAGTGCCCATCACTGTTCTCGAGGCGCTGACGCTAGCGGGCGGATTGTCGGAGTGGGCCGACAAGAAAAACATCATCATCATGCGCGGCGACAAGCGGTTCAGGTTCAACTACAAGGACGTCATCAAGGGCAAGAACATGAGCCAGAACATCTATCTCGAGAACGGCGATTTCGTGATCGTGGAATAAGGAACAACCGAAATGCAGGCAACCCTACCGCAACAGAATTTCAGCTTCAGCCGGCGGGCTTTGGACCTCGAGGACTATCTGGCGATCATGCGCCGTAACGTCACGTGGATCCTGGCGCCGGCGCTGGCGGGGCTCGTGATTTCGGTCGTCACCGCCTATCTGTGGCCCGACACATACCGGTCTGAGGCACGCATCCGCGTGGTGCCACCGGCCGTTCCCGAACGGCTCGTTCCCACCAACGTGAACATGCAGATGTCGGAGCGCGTCAATTCGATGACGCAAACCATTCTCAGCCGCAACACGCTCACCAACATCATCCAGACCTACGATCTGTACCGCAAAGACCGTACGCGGATGCCGATGGAAGACGTGATCGAGATGATGCGCAAGAGCGTCACGATCGGAAACCTGACGGAAGTCAACCAGGGCCGCAATGCCGCCTTCCGTATCACGTTCGACTACGACAACCGCTACATCGCGCAAAAGGTCACACGCGATCTGATGACGCGGTTCATCGACGAAAATATCCGCGAGCGCCACAATCAGGCGCAGCAGACGACTCAGTTCCTGCGTGAACAATACGATCAGGCGCGGGCCGAGGTGGATGCCATCGAGCAGCGCCTTACGCAGTACAAGACGGCCAACGCCGGACGCCTGCCCGACCAGTTGACGGGCAACCTGCAAATGGCCGGGGTGCTTGAAGCGCGTATGTCGGGACTGACGTCGTCGGTCTCCCGGGCCAATCAGGAAAAGACGGTGCTCGATGCCGAGCTTCGCGGACTGCGCGACCGCATCAACAAGATCAACCAGCTTCCGTCGGAGACCTACACGACATCAGGTGGCGGCGGTGGCGCCGGTCCTTCGGGGGGCAACGACATCGACGATCAGCTCCAGCGGATCGATCGCGAGCAGCAGCAGTTGCAGCGCGCCCTCGACGTGATGCTCGAACAGTACAAGCCCGAGTATCCCGACGTGCAACGCCTGCAGGCGAGGCTGAACGCGGTGAAGAAGGAGCGCGATTCGCTGCTCAACCGCAAGCTTTCCGTGAAGGATCATCCGGCTCCCTCGTCCGCTCCCGCCGTGCAGGCGGCGCGCCCCAACCCGGCGCGTATGCGCGAGGTCGTCGATCTCGAGCAGCAGATCACGCGCGTACAGGCGCAGATCAAGGCCAAGGAAATGGAAGTGGAGCGCTACATTCGCGACCAGGGTGACGCCAACCGCCGTTTGGCCGACGTGGAATCGCGTATGTCGATGGTGCCGATCGGCGCGCAGCAGCTTGAACAGTTGACGCGCGACTACGACACCGCCAAGCGGCGCTACGACGACCTGAAGCAGCGCGTCGCGGCGTCGGAAATGGCCTCGGAACTCGAACAGCGCAAACAGGGTGAAACGCTGGAAGTGCTCGACCTGCCGTCGCTGCCGGAAAGCCCGACATCTCCCACCAGGCCCCTCATCATTGGCGGCGGGCTGATTTTCGGGCTGATCGTGGGGGCGGCGCTTTCCGCAGTGCGCGAGTTGCGCGACACATCGCTCAAGTCGCTCAAGGACATTCGGGCCTACACGCAGTTCAACGTGCTCGGCAGCGTTCCGCTCCTCGAAAATGATCTAGTGGTGCGGCGCCGCAAGCGGCTGTCGATGCTCGCCTGGACGACGGCATGCGTGTTGAGCGTGCTGATCATGGGCGCGGCGGTCTTTTATTACCGCAGCACCAAGATGTAGGTTGGCCGGAGAAAAGGAACCAAAGAATGAGCAGAGTTCATGATGCATTGCGCCGCGCCGAAGGCACCTTCGGGATGGCGGCCCCGCTCGCCGGCGCCGGCCCGGCCGTTTCAGCCGCCACGATGGGGTACGCCTCCGATAATTCGGCGGCTCTGCATGGGTTGCTCGAGCAGGTGAAGGAAGTGCCCTGGGATCCGGCCGCTGAAGCCCATCTCATCGACGCCACCAAACCGCACGAGGGCCCGATGGAGGAGTTCCGCAGTCTGCGGACACGGCTCAATCACCTCCAGGGCCTGCAGCCGCTGCACACGATGGTGGTGACGAGCGCTTCACCCGCCGAGGGCAAGTCGTTCACCGCCGCCAATCTCGCGGTGGTGCAGTCTCACCTTCAGGGACAGAGCGTGCTTTTGTGCGATTTCGACTTCCGCCGCCCGATCGTGCACAACCTGTTCAAGATCGATCGCGCGCCCGGATTGACCGAGTACCTGCAGGGCAAGGCATCGCTCTCGGAAGTCGTCAAGCGCGTGGCCGGCACCAACCTCTATCTCGCACCCGCGGGATCGGCGGTGATCAATCCGCTCGAACTGCTCAACCTCAAGGAAGTGCGGGTGCTGCTCGAACGGCTGCCCACCTTGTTCAACTGGGTACTGCTCGACAGCCCGCCGCTGCTGTTCGCCGCGGACGCGAACCTGCTCGCGACGCTGTGCGACGGCACGCTGCTGGTGGTCCGGCTGGGACAGACCACGATCGAATCGGTGACGCGAGCCCTGGGCGGCATGAGCCACAACAACGTCATCGGCGTAGTGGCGAACGCGGCCAAGCGCGGCGAGCTCTACAGCAAGTACACCTACTATCACAACTATTACTATTCGGATGACAAGTCCGACGGTGCCCCGGCGATCGAGCCGCCGAAGGAACCGGTCGTCGAAGAGACCGACTGATCCTGCCACGGCCCGTCTGAAGTCCGATTCACCGTCCCGCGGCCTCGAGCCGCCAAGGCGGACGTGTGTCCACCATCCCTAGCTTGATTGAATCGTCACAGGAGAGACTCTCATGAGTCCCATGCCGTTCGTGCGCCGTGCGCTCGATATCGAAGACTATCTGGCTATTCTCCGCCGCAACGCGGGCTGGATCGCTGGTCCCGCGCTGTTCGGTCTGGTGGCTGCGGTGGTGACCGCCTACCTTTGGCCGGACCGTTACATCTCGGAGGCGCGATTGCGGGCCTTGCCCCCGCAAATCCCCGAGCGTCTGGTAGCCCGGCCCAGCACGGTTTCGCTCACCGATCGCGTGACCTCGATCACGCAATCGGTGTTGAGCCGCAACACGCTGACCAACATCATTCAGACGTACGACCTCTATCCGGTGAAACGCAAGGCGCTGCCCATGGAAGACGTGGTCGAGGAGATGCGGCGCGACATCACGATTGGAAATCCCGCCGAGGGGCAGACGCGGCTGGCGTTCACGGTCTCATTCGCCTACGACAACCGCTACTCGGCGCAACGAGTCACCCGCGACCTGGTGTCGCGGCTCATTGACGAAAGCCGGCGCGGGCAACAGCGGCAGGCATCGCAGACCGCGCTGTTTCTAAGCGAACAGACCGATCAGGCACGCGCCGAACTCGAGGCGATCGAGCAGAAGCTGACCCAGTTCCGATTGGACAACTCGCGGGTGATGCCGGGGCAGCGGGTCAATGGAACCGAATCGCTGGTCCTGATGGAAATGCGAACCGCGACAGCCGGCGCCGCCCTTGCCCGCGCGCAGCAGGAAAAGCTGGTGCTCGAATCCGAACATCGTCTGCTGCGCGAACAGTTGGCGCATGTTGGGTCGAAGCCCGCGCGACCACCGGCGGTTTCAGGGGGCGTGCCTGCCGCCGTGGCTTCGGATGGCCGGCTCGAACGCGAGATCGCGCGTGCTCACACGGAACTCGATCTGGCAATGACGCGCTACACGGCCGATCATCCCGACGTGCGGCGGTTGCAAACGCGGCTTGCCGCGCTGACCCGCGAACAGGCCGCGGAGGCTGTGAGGATCCTTCCGGCTCCGGTTTCCCCGAACGCAGCCGCGGAGATCGCGGCTGCGTTCGACCCTGCCGTCGAGCGCGAGGTGGGCTTGGCCGAGCAGCAGATTGCGCGGCTGACGGCGCGGATCCGCGTCAAGGAGATGGAAGCCCAGGACTACTCGCGCGAAGTAGCCGCCGCGCAGCGGCGCCTCGGTGAAATGGAGAAGCGGCTCTCCACCGCGCCCCTCGATTCCCAGCGCCTCGAATCGCTGACGCGTGACCACGATTCGGCCAGACGCCGTTACGCGGACCTGCTCCAGCGGTTCAATCAGGCGAAAGAATCGCAGGCCGTCGACATGATCATGCAGGGCGAAACGCTCGAACTGCTCGATGCGGCGTCTCTACCCGAGGGTCCGTCGTCTCCCACGCGTCCGCTGATCATCCTGGGCGGTATGGTTCTCGGAGCGATCATGGGCTGCGCGTTTTCGGCGGTCCGCGAGGCGCGCGACACCTCGCTCAAGACGCTGAAGGACATCGCTGCCTGCACCCAGTTCCGCGTTTTCGGCAGCGTACCGTTGCTCGAGAACGGCCTGGTGATCCAGCGGCGCAAGCGGCTGGCGCTGCTGGCGTGGACGACGGCATGCACCGCGAGTGTGCTCGTCATGGGAGCCGCGGTGCTCTACTATCGAAGCGCGCGAACCTGACGCAAGGGATGTTATACTTGGATTTCCCCCCTTCAGGAAGGTTTCCCACCAATGAAAGCCGGAATTCACCCCGCCTACAACGCCTGCCGTGTCAACTGTGCCTGCGGCAGCAGCTTCGAGACCCGCTCCACCAACAAGGGCGATATCCGCGTGGAAATCTGCTCGAGCTGCCACCCGTTCTTCACCGGAAAGCAGAAGCTGATCGACACCGAGGGACGTGTGGACCGTTTCCAGAAGCGATACCAGCGGGCCGCCGCCAAGTCCGCCGCCGCCAAGAAGCCCAACTGAGCGGGCGCCTCTTCGTGCGTCTTGTCGGCCTCACCGCCGCCGTTCTGTTTTCGCTCGCCTCTTGCGCGAGGGAAAATGTGACGCCCGGAATGGCGATTCCGATCCAGCGCCTGGTTCCGGAGGGCACCACCTCGATCGCCGGAGTTCGCCTCACGCAGCTCCTGAAGACCGAGTTGTACGAGCGCATGGTCGCCAAGCGTGTCGCCACCCAACTGAACGAGTTCACGGCCTCTACCGGGCTCGACCCAGCCAAGGACATCTCCGAGTTCGCGGTCGCGGCGTCGGGGGGCAACCCTGTCGTGCTGGTCGAGGGACGGTTCGACCTGGCGGAAATCGAAAAGCGGTTGCAGGAACGCGGCGCCAAGGCAGCGGACTGGAACGGTGTGAAGCTGTGGTCCACTGGCCCGGGATCGCTGGCATTTCCCTCGCGAAACGCCGCCGTGATGGGACCGGATGCTCTGGTGAAAAGCGCGCTCGCGAGCAAGGGGCTTCCGCCGGCACTGGCCGCATTGCTGCCGGAGGTCGCAACGGGCGCTCAGATTTGGGCAATCAGCACCGCGGACTTCAAGAGCTTCCGCGCGCCCGAACGCAGCAATCTGCAGAACCTCGAAAAGGTCATCAGCGGCTTGGATGCCTTGGCTGCTTCCGCCGATCTCCGCTTCGGACTCCAGTTCCGGGCCACGGGCTTCTGCTCTACTCCCGAAGACGCGGGCAAGCTACAGGCCGCTGTCCGCGGCGGAATGGGGTTTCTGCGGCTGTCGGCGCCACCGGATGCCCAGCCGTTGGTCAAGGCCCTCGATAGCGTAATCGTCAAGCCGGAGGGGAAACTCCTGCGGTTTGCGATCGACATGACGGCCGAACAGGCCGATGCGCTCCTCGCAATGGTTCCGCTGATTGCGCCTGGCGAGCGGCGCTGACTACTCCGGCAGGTTCTTGCGGATTCCCCAGTCGTACGCCGCGGCGCCGAGCAGTCCGCCGATCATCGGACCCAGCACCGGAACCCAGAAGATCCCGCTGCCGTCGTTCAGTCCATTGTTCCTGAATCCGGCCAGCGCCGCGAAAAGGCGCGGACCGAAATCGCGCGCCGGATTGATCGCGTACCCGTGCATCCCGCCGAAGCACATGCCGATCGCGACAACGATCGCACCCACCAGCACGGGCGTGAGGTTTCCGGCCGGCTGGTTCTTCTCGTCGGTAATCGCGAACACCATCAGCACCAGCAGCGCCGTCCCGAGCACCTGATCGAACAGGCCGGCGGTCCAGACTTCGGGAAACGCCGGGAAGGTGGTGAAGACACCCGCGCCCTTGTCGAACGCGGGATCGAAGCGAGCGAAGGCCGGTTTGTAGTTGTGATAGATGAGCGCCGCGGCGAGGAAGGCGGCTGCGAACTGTGCCGCCATGTACGGGACTACCTTCGCCCACGGGAACCCGCGGAAGACGGCGAGCGCGAGTGTGACGGCAGGATTCAAGTGGGCGCCGCTGACGCGGCCCGCGAGGAAGATTCCCATCATGACCCCGAGGCCCCACCCGAAGTTGATGTTAGTGTATCCGCCGTTGACGATCTCGCCCGGAGTTCCTTTTCCGAACAAGACCACCATGGCGACGACGCCCAGACCGAACAGCATCAGGACGAGAGTTCCGAGGAACTCGGCGATCAACTCAGCGGAGCGGGAAGGGGGACGCATCTTCTCGATTGTACTCGGCCACCATTACGGTGAGATCATCTTTTTGCAACGCGCCCGATTCGAATGCCCGGACGGCGGATACGATGTGCTCGAGCAGACTGGCGGCGCCGAGCGCCGCGCCTGAGCGCAGCAGTTCGCGCACCCGCCGCGATCCGAAGCTTTCCCCCGCGGGGCTTTCGGCGTCGGTGAGGCCGTCGCTGTAGATCACGAGTTTCGACCCCGCCGCCAGGCGCGTCACTCTCACGGGGAACTCGCCTTCGGGGAGCATGCCGACCGGAAGTATGTCCGCGCCCCACTCCTCGACGCTTCCATCCGGATGGATCAGCGCGATCTGTCCGTGTCCGGCCGAGCAGTGATGCAGCGTGCCATCGGCGTGCATGGCGGCGTAGAACAGCGTCGCGTACTTTTCTCCCTCGGCGCGCTCGTAGACGTAGGCGTTGGTGCGGGCCAGCAGATGCCCGATTCCCGCCGTGTCGCATGGCGCCGCGATGAGTGCGCCCTGCAGCAACGAGGCGAGCAGAGCCGAACTGACTCCTTTCCCGCTGACATCGGCCACGACGAAGACCCAGCAATCCGGCGCAGCGCGAGTGACGTCATAGTAGTCCCCGCCGACCTGCAGCGAGGAGTCGCTGATCGCCGCCACGCGAAACCAGCCGGTTCGCGGTAGCGAGGCTGGCCGCAGGGTCCGCTGGATTTCCCGCGCGATGCGCAGTTCCTCGTCGAGCCGTTTCGCCGCGCGCTCCTGTTCGAGCAGACGCGCGTTCTCGATGATGGTCGAGGCCTCGAGCGCCAGCGTCTGCAGAATTTCTTCATTGGCGGCTCCGATTTCGCCGATGTCGAGACGCGAATCCAGATAGAGCAGGCCGATGGTTTCAGCGAGCGGCCCCATGACCGTTTCCGTCGTGCTGCCTGGGCGCGACCGCACGAGAGGAACGCACAGAACCGTGCGAAGCTGCGAACCGGCGAGCGACTCATCGAGCCCGCCGCCTCCGGCTGCCAGGGGATCGAAGTCCATTCGCAGGAGTTCACGGCGTTCACGCAACGCACGGTCGATGAGCCGGGTCGAAACCTGCAGGTCGCCGCCGGAGAGAGTGCGTCCGCCGTTATCGCGGGCAACCCGTAATTGGAGTCCGGCCGGGGTGACGAGAAACAGGAATCCGCGTTCGGAACCGGTGATCGAGAGTGCCCCATCGATTGCTGCCTCGAGCACTTCCTCGATCGAGAGCGACGCCTGCACGGCGCGCGCCACCTCGACGAGCGCGCGGAGCCTCACCAGTCCGCCGCCCGTGCCGCTCTGGATGCTCGTGGTCACGACCTGATCGGCGAGCCGGTTGATCCCCCGCTCCTCCTCCGGCTCGAAAATCAACTGGTAGCCATCGGGTACGCCGAAGGTGACCGAGTCGCCGGGAAAGAGCTTCTCGTGCTGGATCTGCTGGCCGTTGACGAAGGTTCCGTGGCGGCTTTTGGCGTCCTCGATGAAATAGTCGCTGCCCTCGCGCGTTACCTTGGCATGCACGCGCGAAACGCGATTGTCGCGGAGCACCAGTTGATTGCCGGACTGGCGGCCGATCAGGAACGGGCTTGCCGCGAGCGGTGTTCTCGACCGCTGCCCGCCCGGAGTGACGACAGTGAATCCCGCCGGCTGCCCGATCGAGACGACGGTTGTGCCGTGCATCTACTCCTTACGGCCGGCCCGCGCGGTGCGAGGAACGGCGGGCGAAGCCTCGGCCTCCTGGGCGGCCAGCGCGAGTTCGCGCGCGCGCAGCACCTGGCAGTGCGGGCAGTATCCGCCCACCTCGGTGCGCGTCAGCACGATCTGAAACCCGAAATGCTCCTCGACCTGCTTGCGAAGCTTCTGCAGCGACTCGCCGAAGTATTCCTCCACCTTTCCGCACCGCAGGCAGATGATGTGTGCGTGCTCCTGCTTGGCCCGGGTCTCGTAGTAGTGCTGATCTCCGTCGTAATGGAGCAAGTCGAGTTCATCGACCAGGCCGCCTTGCTTGAGAAGTTTGAGCGTGCGGTAGACGGTGACGCGGTTGAGCTTCGGGTCCTTGCCGCGGGCGAGCTTGTAAAGGCTCTCGGCGTCGAGGTGTTTGCCCGACTGATCGAGCAGGTCGAGCAGGATTTGGCGCTGGCGCGTGAGCCGGATGCCGCGCTCCTTGAGCGCGCTCGCGCCCTCGCGTCCGGGATCGTCGGCCTTCTCGGGTGCTTCCCTGGCGGCCGCTTCGGTCTTGTTCATCGCCATAGCCGTACGTGCGTGTCTCTACGAATCTACCACGTCTTTGTATTTACGGGCCGTTACGGTACACTGAAGTTCCGGCTATCCGACAGAATGAAAACGAGAACGATGAGGAGAGTTCGATTCTAATGTGGAACCGCAACAAGCGAGAAGAAGAACCGGCGCCGAGACCGGCGGCGCAACCTCCCACGGCCACATCGCTCGCCCGTGAGGGAATCCCGATGAATACCCTGCCGCCTTCTCGCTCGCCCGAACCAGAGACCACCGGAGTCCGGTCGGCGATGATCGGAAAATCGGTCGTCGTGAAGGGGCAGTTGTTCAGCCGCGAGGATCTCTACATCGATGGCGAGGTCGAAGGTTCGGTGGAGATGCCCGAGTCCCGGCTAACGGTCGGTCCGAACGGCAAGGTGGCGGCATCGGTCAAGGCGCGCGAAATCGTCGTCGTGGGCACGATCCACGGCAACGTCGAGGCGGTCGAAAAGATCGAGATCCGCAAGGACGCCAAGCTGGTCGGCGACATCAAGACGGTCCGCATCGTGATCGAGGACAACGCGTTCTTCAAGGGCAGCGTCGATATCATCCGCACCGAGCCGAAACCGGCGACGCGGCCGCAGCAGGCGGCGGCCGCGGCCGAGGCCCGTCCGGCGGCACCGCCCGCCCCGCCCGTTCCGGGTGGCGAGACCAAGCGGTAGAAGGGCGTGGTGGATCTTGGTTTGCCTGGCCGGCCCGGCGGATCAGTGCGGCAGGTGAGGCCGAGCTTGGCGTTGCGCCATTTCTTCGATTCGATGCGCGATTGCCAGGGACTCGAGATCCTGGATCTCGGCGAGTTCAATCAGGCCAATCGCGACTTCGTTCACTCGATGGGCCACCGCCTGCTCAACGACGATATCGTCTCCCGGGTCGATGAGGTCTTCGGTCCCGGTGATCCGGGCGCTGTTCAGCGCCAGCCCGACCTCGCGCATCAGTTTCTGAGCCAGGCGCTGCAGTGGGATCCCGGCCAGTTCGACGCCGTCTTCGTTTGGGACTCGCTCCAGTATCTTTCGCGTCCTTTGCTCGACGCGGTGGTGGCGCGGCTGCATTCGCTCCTGCGATCGCGCGGTTTACTGCTCGCCTATTTCCACTCGGCCCCGAATTCGCCGAAGGTGCAGAGCTATTCCTTCCGGGTCGCCAATGAAGCGGCGCTCGAGTTGTACCCACGTTCGATTCGGCGGCCCGCGCAGTTGTTCTCGAACCGCGGCGTCGAAAAGACGTTCGAGCGGTTTTCGAGCATCAAGTTCTACCTGACGCGGGATTCGCTGCGCGAGGTGTTGGTCCGCCGCTAACGCTAACGAGCATGCATGCTCATTTGGCCGTGCCCGTGAGGCCGGCTTCGTACAAGCGCCGGTCCATGTGGAAGCGCATCGATTGCATTCGCGGCGGCAGAATCGCGGCGTGCGGGATTTCGACCAGGTGTTCCGGGATCGCCCATACTTCCTGTTCCGACGTGCGCCAGCCGAGCGCGTCGAAGCGGCGGAGTGGCACCGGGCGTGAGTAGGCTCGTAGCGTCTTCTCGCCTTTCAGATTGTAGTAGTGCTCGAAGTAGGACAGTACCAGTTCGCGGATCGAGCGATAGACGGGAGTGCGGTGTCGCAGTCCCGCGTAGTTCGATTTGGCGATCGAGCCCCAAAGTCCGTTGGCGCGATAGATCGCGAGCACATGGTCATCGTCGCGAACGGCCTCGAGATCGAGAATCAGTGGCGGAAATCCGATCGCCTCGAGCGCGGCCGCGGCAAACAGCGCGCCCTCCATGCAATGGGCAAGCCGGTCTCGCATGACCGCGCGCGGCGAGCGGCAGGTCGGCCCATCCGGCTCTTTGTTGTACGGAACCTCGTCGAGAAACCCAGCGATCTTTTCCGGTGTCGACAGTGGACGCAGAATTCGCCGCTCAGCGGCGTTGAAATGCATAGAGCATATAGGATACTGCGCTCAGGCCGGAATCTCGCAGTAGCCCTGGGGCAAACCTCCGAAACGACGCTGGCGCCCGCGAAAGTCACTCACGGCAGAGGCGAGATCGGCGGCTCCGAAATCCGGCCATAGCCGTTGGGTGAAGTGGAACTCGGCGTAGGCGCACTCCCACAGTAGGAAGTCGGATAGACGCTGTTCTCCGGCGGTACGGATGAGCAGATCGACATCCGGCAGCAGACGTCGCGACATCTCCTCGCGGGTGCGCGCGCCGCATCGCACGGCTTCGAGCATCAGATCGCGAGAAGAGTAGTCGAGCGCAATACGCAGGTGGACGCGAGTGAGCCCCGCGGTCGCGCGCTCGACACGCTCGAGTGAGTCGAGCACGATTCGCGGCAAACGGTCGCGCCGGCCGGCCGCGCTGACCCGGACGCCGTTGCGAATGCAGTTGTCGATCTGGTTGTCGAGAAAATGCCGCAGCAGGCGCATGAGGGCGCTGACCTCAGCCGCTGGACGGCTCCAGTTGTCGGAGGAGAATGCATAGACCGTCAGATCGGTAATGCCTTCAGCGGGAGCAGCTTCGAGCACTCGCCGGACCGATTCCGCCCCTTGCCGATGTCCGGCCACGCGAGGCAGCCGGCGTTCGGATGCCCATCGGCCATTGCCGTCCATGATGATGGCGACGTGAAACATGGTTCCAGAATACGCCAGAGCCCCTCAATTGTAAAGTACTTTGTACAGAAAAGATCAATCAGGCGGCATCCGCCGGGAGCATGGCGATGGGCCCGGCGGCCGTGGCCGCCACTTTGACCGCGATCTGGTGCAGGATCGCTGCTGGGGCGCTTCGTGGCCGGAAAATGGCCAGCGGCGTGCTGGCTCGCAGGGCCGCTCCGCAGATGTCGGGCGCGGGCGGCACGACGCCGGTGATCTTGGCTCCGAGTTGCTCTTCGATCTTCTCTTTCGGTTGGGAGTCGAGGAGCGCCGAACGATTCACCAGAACGACATGCACCACATCGGAACTCACGCCCCACAGCCGCAGCCGTTCGAGCGCGACCTTGGCGGCGAACACCGACGCGTCATCCCGCTCGGCGAGCAACACCACGGCGTTCGAGCGATGAATGATGGTTTCGTGCGCGGGACCGGCTCCCGAGGGCAGATCGACGACCGTGAGATCGGCGATCCGGGAGGTAGCCGCCAGTAGGCGGTCGGCGTGACCGGGCGTGAGGTTGCCGCATTCGGCCACCGTCTGCGGGCCGCACAGCAGATAGAAGCCGAGGTGCGTGTTGACCAGGCGCTGCTCGACCTGTGCTTCGGCGATTTCGGCTGGCGCCATCCGATAGAGGTCGCTCAGGTTCGCGTGGATGGGCTTGCGGAAGTGTGCCGAAAAACTCCCGTGATCGGGGCGGAGTTCGGCCGCGATCACCAGCTTGTCCTGCGCGAGCAGCGCGGCGCAGTTGAGCGCCACTGTGGTGGTGCCCACGCCGCCCTTCACGCCCCAGAATGTGATGACGCGGCCTCCGGGAGAGTGCTTCCCCTTGCTCATGTGCCACTGGAGGCTCCGGTTGCGCTCCACCGCGTAGCGGAGGGCGCGAACGACGGCGGAGGGTGGTGCTTGTCCCTTGATCAGGTAGTCCTGCGCGCCTTCTTGAACCGCGCGCAGTCCGATGACGTCGTCCTGCGTCCCGGTCAATAACACGCACGGCAGGTTGGGATTGATGCCGCGAATCGTCTGGAAGGTTTCGAGGCCCACGCTATCAGGCAGGTGCAGATCGAGCAGAACGGCATCGAACTGCCTCTGGCGAATCGAGCTGGAGGCGGCCTGAACCGTCTCGGTCCAGGTGACGTCGAAACTTCCGCCGCCTTCTTCTTTGATTCCCTCGAGAAGCAACCGGGCATCACCGGGGTTGTCTTCGACCAGCAGCACTCGCAGGTTCGGAACTTGCATCTCTTGCATGATCGGCGCGGCGGAGTGTCAGGATAACGGAGTAGGGTGACGCCGGGCCGTGGGATAGCCCGTGGTCCGCCGTGGGAGTTCGCAAGCCCAACGGATTCTTGATATCAATAATATATTATCATTATGTGCCGTATGCTCCTCGCGCCGGGCAAGGCCGGCCTGCGGGAGAGGACTACATCGCTCGGCTACGCTCGCGGGAAAATCGCGATTGATGCCGATAAAGTTCGGGAACCTCGCCGACATTTCTCCGCCGGTTCCCCACAGTCGGCCCGTTTCGGTTTACAATAGAAAACTCCCCGCAAAACCCGACCCTAATGCACGTAGACCAACCAGCGGTGATGTGCGACAATAGCGCCTTGACCGTTCCGGACCAGTTCCTATCCCGTACTACACCGTACGCATTTTTGAATACGGGAATGGCCGCCGCGCCGTTCCAATTTCTTCTGGAGGGATGAATGGCACAACTGTTTCGTCCCTCGGCAAACATTCTCGCCAAGAGTAGCATTGTCCTCGGACTCATCACCGTTGCCGGTTTGGGGCTCGCCCTCGATACATTATTTCGCTCGCCCTACAACACCAACGTCCAGATTGCCCGAGACCAGCCGGTTCCGTTCAGCCACAAGCACCACGTGGCGGGAATCGGCATCGACTGCCGCTACTGCCATACGTCAGTCGAAAAGGCGGCGTTTGCCGGGATTCCCCCGACCGAGACCTGCATGAGCTGTCACTCGCAGATCTGGTCGGATGCGCCGATGCTCGAGCCCGTTCGCGAGAGTTTCCGTTCGGGTAAACCCATGAAGTGGACGCGAGTCCACGATCTTCCGCAATTCGTATATTTCAATCACAGCATTCATGTCAACAAGGGCATGGGCTGTGCGGCCTGTCACGGCCGCGTGGACCAGATGCCGCTGATGTACCAGCAGAATACGCTCTTCATGGAGTGGTGCCTGGACTGCCATCGTCAGCCGGAGAAGTACATTCGGCCCAAGGACAAGGTCTTCGAGATGGACTACAAACCAGCGGAAGACCAGCAAGTCCTGGGCGCGCGTCTCGTCAAAGAGTACAAGGTACGCAAGCTGACCGATTGCGCGGTCTGTCACCGATGAGCAGCCAACCGAATATTTCCACCCCGCTCGATTTGGATGCCATTCGAGCGCGCCTGGCCAGCGCCAACGGGCCGGAGTTCTGGCGGAGCCTCGATCAGGTCGCCCAGACTCCCGAGTTTCAGAAGATCGTCGAGGACGAGTTCGTGCCCGGCACGGCGGAGTGGACCAATGCGGTCAGCCGGCGCCGTCTGGTGGAACTCCTCGGTGCGACTCTGGGCTTGGCGGGTTTGACGGCCTGCACCCGGCAGCCGGAAGAGAAGATCGTTCCGTACGTGCAGGCGCCGGAAGATGTCATTCCCGGCAAGCCTCTGTACTTCGCGAGCGCGGTCACCACGACGGGCTACGCGACGGGTGTTCTCGTCGAAAGCCACACCGGACGCCCGACGCGGGTCGACGGCAATCCCGAACACCCGGCCTCGCTCGGTGCCACCGATGCGATCACCCAGGCGGTGTCGCTCGGAGTGTGGGACCCCGACCGGTCGCAGAACGTTTTGCGCGAAGGGCGCGGGTCGACCTACACGCGCTTCCAGGAAGCGGTCAAGATGCTGCGCGAGGACATGCTGTCGACGCGGGGAGCCGGCTTCCGCATCCTGACCGAGACGGTCAACTCGCCGGCACTCGCCGAGCAGATCCGAGAATTGTTCGCCGAGATTCCCGAGGCGAAGTGGCACCAATATGAACCGTGCGCGCGCGACTCGGTTCGCGCCGGCGCGCGGATGGCGTTCGGCGAGCCAGTCAACACGGTATACAAATTCGACCAGGCGGATGTCGTCGTTTCGCTCGACGCCGACTTCCTCTATTCCGGCCCGGGTTCGGTCCGATATGCGCGCGACTTCATGTCGAAGCGCCGCCCCGAGGGCGCGAACACGACAATGAACCGTCTGTACGTGATCGAGCCCGCTCCTTCGATCACCGGAGCCAAAGCCGATCACAGGCTCGCGCTCGCACCGGCCGAGATTGAGAACTTCGCGCGCGCGCTCGCCAATGAGGTAGGCGCGGGAACGGGTGTCTCGACCACTTCGGCTCCGGCGCAGTGGCTCAAAGCCATCGCGGCCGATCTGAACAACCATAAGGGATCGAGTATCGTTGTCGCGGGTGACCAGCAACCGGCAGCGGTTCATGCGCTCGCGCATGCGATGAACGCCGCTCTCGGCAACGCTGGCAAGACGGTCTACTACACCGATCCGATCGAGTCGAACCCGGCCGATCAGCTTGCGTCGCTGAAGGAACTCATCGCCGACATGAACGCCGGTAAGGTCACCTGCCTGCTCGTGATCGGCGGAAATCCTCTGTACAATGCTCCCGTCGACGCCGGTTTCGCCGAAGCCTTCCGCAAGGTGAAAGTGCGCATCCGGCTCGGCGAATACGACGACGAGACATCGGCGGTCTGTCACTGGCAGATTCCGATGGCCCACACGTTCGAATCGTGGATCGACACTCGGGCCTTCGACGGCTCGGTGACTTTCACACAGCCGCTGATCATGCCGCTCTACGAGGGCAAGACCGCGCTCGACATCATTACGTTGTTCCGCGACAAGGGCGGGCGCAGCGCAATGGAGTGGGTGAAGGAATACTGGTCGGCCGCGCTTGCCGCGCGCGACAAGACGATCAACTTCCAGCAGGTTTGGGAGAAGGCCCTCCACGACGGCGTGCTCGAAGGTTCGGCCTTTGGGCCCAAGGCGGTCGTGATCCGCAAGGAACTGGCCTCCGATCTCGCCTCGGCCCGCGCGCAGTCTTCCGGAACGGAACTGGTTTTCCGGCCCGATCCGAACCTGTACGACGGGCGGTACTCGAACAACGCCTGGCTGCAGGAACTGCCCAAGCCGATCACCAAGACCACTTGGGACAACTTGGCGCTCATGAGCCCGAAGATGGCGAAGAAGTTCGGTGTCGAGTACAGTTCCGGCACGATGTATCACGATACGCCGATCGTCGATCTGAAGATCGGCGGCAAGAGTGTCAAGGCACCGGCCTGGATCGTACCGGGTCATGCCGACGATTGCGTCACGGTGCATCTCGGCTACGGCCGTACGCGCGCCGGCAAGATCGCCAACGGAGTCGGCTTCAACTCCTACGCGCTTCGAACCTCGGCCGCGCCCTGGAGCGCGGGTGGTCTGACGGTGACCGCGACCAACGATATCCACCGGGTCGCGGTGACGCAGGATCATGGCCAGATGGAAGGCCGGGACCTGCTCAAGGTTGCAACTCTGGAGCACTTCAAGAAGGAACCCGGGTTCGCACACGATCGTCACGGCACGCATCTGTTCTCGCTCTATCCGGAGTGGGAATACAAGAACTACTCGTGGGGCATGGCGATCGACCTGAACGCCTGCACCGGATGCAACGCCTGCACCATTGCCTGCCAATCGGAAAACAATATCGCGGTCGTCGGTAAGGAACAGGTAACGCGCGGACGCGAAATGCACTGGATTCGCATCGACCGCTATTTCGCGGGCGACATCGACAATCCAACCGGGATTCAGCATCAGCCGGTCACCTGCATGCACTGCGACAACGCCCCATGCGAGGGCGTTTGTCCGGTCGCGGCCACCTCTCACTCGGACGAAGGTCTCAACCAGATGACCTATAACCGCTGCGTTGGCACGCGCTACTGCGCCAATAACTGCCCGTACAAGGTCCGCAAGTTCAACTTCTTCCTTTATCAGGATTGGGACACCGAGAGCCTCAAGGGCGTGCGGAATCCCAATGTCAGCGTGCGCAGCCGCGGCGTGATGGAGAAGTGCACCTACTGCGTGCAGCGCATCAACTCGGCGCGCGTGACGGCCGAGATCGAAGGACGAAAGATCAAGGACGGTGAGGTGATCACCGCCTGTCAGGCGGTTTGTCCGACCCAGGCGATTCACTTCGGCGACATGAACGACGCCAATTCGAAGATCGCCAAGATCAAGAAAGACGAGCGTAACTACGCGCTCTTGACCGAGTTGAACACCCGCCCGAGAACGTCGTATCTCGCGGGTGTTCGCAACCCGAACCCGGATCTGGAAAAGGCCTAGGGCCGGGAGGGATAGCACAACCATGGCAGACTCACAATACAACTCAGCCACAGCACCTGTTCTCGCCCCGGGCCATTCTGACACCACGGTCACCGAAAAGATCGCGGGCGTGGTGCTGACGGCCAAGACGCCCAAGCAGTGGTTCATCGTGTTCGCGATCGCGTTCATGGTGATGCACCTGATGGTGTTCTCGCTCGGCAGTCTCGCCGTGCGGGGTATCGGACTTTGGGGCATCAACCAGCCGGTCGGCTGGGGACTCGACATCATCAATTTCGTCTGGTGGATCGGTATCGGCCACGCGGGCACACTCATCTCCGCAATTCTTCTTCTGTTGCGCCAACAGTGGCGCATGTCGATCTCTCGATTCGCCGAGGCGATGACGATTTTCGCCGTCATGTGCGCGGGCCTGTATCCGGTGTTCCACACGGGCCGCCCGTGGCTCGCCTACTGGCTGCTGCCCTATCCGAACACGATGGCGCTGTGGCCGCAGCCGCGCAGTCCGCTGGTGTGGGACGTGTTCGCGGTTTCGACCTACGCAACGGTTTCGATCCTGTTCTGGTATGTCGGACTGATTCCGGATCTCGCGACCATGCGAGATCGCGCCAAGACGCTGTTCGGCAAGAAGATGTACGGCTTCTTCTCGCTCGGCTGGCGCGGCTCGGCTCGTCACTGGCACGTCTATGAAATGGCATCGCTGCTTCTGGCGGGCCTCTCGACGCCTCTGGTGGTTTCGGTCCACTCGGTCGTGTCGTTCGACTTCGCGGCGGGCATCATTCCCGGCTGGCATACCACGGTCTTTCCGCCCTACTTCGTGGCGGGTGCCGTGTTCGCCGGCTTCGCCATGGTGCTGACTCTCGGGATTCCGATCCGCAAGCTCTACGGTCTCGAGGACTACATCACCGACAAGCATCTGGACAACATGGCGAAGGTCATGCTGACCACCGGACTCGTGGTGGTGTACGGATACTTCCTCGAAGTCTTCTTCGGCTACTACAGCGCCAACGAGTTCGAGGAAGCGATGGTCCACAACCGCTTCTTCGGACCCTACAAGTGGTACTACTGGTCGCTGATCCTGTGTAACTTCCTCGTTCCTCAGGTGTTGTGGATCCACAGCATGCGCCGGAACCTGACGTGCCTGTTCATCGTCAGCATGTTCATCAACGTGGGCATGTGGCTGGAACGCTTCGTCATCATCCCGATGAGCCTGCACCGCGACTTCATCCCCGGATCGTGGGGCTACTATCAGCCGACACTGTACGACTGGGGCGCCTTCATCGGATCGATCGGCTTCTTCACGTTCATGATGTTCCTGTTCATTCGTGGATTGCCGATGATCTCGATCTTCGAGGTCAAGACATTGATCAAACGGCCGGCGGCCGAGGGAGGAGCGCACTGACATGAGCGATCACGCACCCGCTCCTGAGTCGAAGCTGTTCGGCCTGATGGCGGAGTTCGACACCGAGCGCGCGTTGATGAAGGCCTGCGAGGCCGTTCGCGACGCGGGCTTCAAGAGGACCGATGCCTACTCGTCGGCCCCCATCCACGGTCTGTCGGAGGCTCTCGGAATCGAAGACGACCGGATTCAGAAGATCGTGTTTTGTGCCGGGTTGACCGGTGCCACGGTGGGCTTTTGTCTGATGTACTACATCACGGTTGTCGCCTACCCGATGAACGTTGGCGGCAAGCCGCTGTTTTCCTGGCCGGCTTACGTACCGCCGGTTTTCGAGACCATGGTTTTGTTCTCGGCGATATCGGCGCTGGTGGGGATGTGCGTTCTCAACGGCTTCCCGATGCCCTACCATCCGGTCTTCAACAACCCCCGGTTCCAGATGGCATCGACCGACCGGTTCTTCCTCTCGATCGAGGCAGACGACCCGAAGTTCGACATCCACACCACGAGGAAGTTCCTCGAGGGCCTTCACAGCAAGGAGGTGGTCGAAGTTGAGAAGTAAACACGCTCTCCTCATCGCCGCCTTGGCCGCGATCTCGACCGCCTGCCGTCAGGACATGCACGATCAGCCCAAGTTCAAGGGCCTGCAGGAAAGTGCGCTCTGGCCCGATGGCAAAGCAGCGCGCCCGTTGGTCGATGGCACGATCGCCCGCGGCCGCCTGCGGCAGGATCCGCATAAGTTCCAGGGCAAGGCCGCTGACGGTTTTGCTCCCGGGCTCCCCGCCTCCTACAAGGTGGACCAATCTTTCCTCACTCGCGGACAGCAGCGCTTCAACATCTATTGCTCGCCCTGCCATGGCAAGACCGGCTATGGCGACGGCATGGTGGTGCAGCGCGGTTTCAAGGCCCCGCCTTCCTACCATGTCGATCGCCTGCGCAATCAGCCGTCCGGCTATTTCTATGACGTGATCACCAACGGTTACGGCACGATGGTCAGCTACGCCTCGCGTATCCCCGTCGATGACCGCTGGGCGATCGTCGCCTATGTCCGCGCGCTGCAACTGAGCCAGAACGCGACGATCGACGACGTCCCCGAGTCCGATCGCGCCAAGCTTTCGGCCGCCGCCCACGCGGCTGGCCAACCTGCGGCGCCTCCGGCCGCGGCCCCGAAACCCGAGGCTAAGGGAGGCAACCACTAGTGTCCTCTTCCAACATGAATACCGTCGACTTGAGCGGCCTCCGGAACAAGGCTTTCTTCGTCGGCGTCGCGGGTTCGGTGGCTTGCGCCGCCGGAGCCATGACGAATTCCGACCAGTTCTGGCGGTCCTATCTTATCGCTTTCATCTATTGGCTCATGATCCCGGTCACCTGCTCGGGGCTCTTGTGCCTTCATCATCTCGTTGGCGGCCAGTGGGGCGTTGCCCTCCGCCGCCAGTTCGAAGCCGGAACCCGGACGCTTCCGCTCAACGTGCTTCTGGTCATCCCGATCCTGTTGAATCTGCCCAAACTGTATGAGTGGGCTCGTCCCGACGTCGTCGCGCATGACCACATTCTGCAGAAAAAGGCCTTCTGGCTGAATTCGAACTTTTTCCTGACCCGGGTGGCCATCTATTTCGTCGTGTGGCTCGCGCTGCGTTACTTCCTCAATCTCTGGTCCGCCGAACAGGAGAACGGGGGCGGGGAAGTGGCCAAGGACAAGCTCCGCAACATCTCCGGACCCGGAGTCGTGGCGCACATCCTCACCGTCAGCTTCGCGATGTTCGACTTCGGCATGTCACTCGAGCCGCATTGGATGTCGTCGATGTACGGTGTGCTGTTCATCTTTGGCGGCGCGCTCTGCACGATGGCGTTCATGATCCTGGTTCTCAGCCGCGCTTCGGAAGACGGGCCGCTTTCTCACCTGATCAAGCCGAACCACTTCGCCGATCTCGGCACTTTGATGTTTGCGTTCACCGTGCTGTGGGCCTACGCGAGCTTCTCGCAGTTCCTGATTATCTGGTCGGGCAACTTGGCCGAGGAGACTCCGTTCTACGTCAAGCGTTTCCACGGTGTCTGGCTGACGATGGCCTACTGCCTGATGGCGTTCCATTTCGCGCTGCCGTTCCTGCTTTTGCTGCAGCGGTTCCTCAAACGCAAGGTGGCGATTCTCACCAAGATCGCCGCGTTCATGATGTTCATGCGCCTGATCGACATCATGTGGTACGTCGCGCCCTCCTTCCATGAAGTCGAGGAGGCCGGTCACTTCATGCCGCACTGGATGGATTTTGCCGCCCCAATCGCCGTCGGTGGGCTCTGGGTCGGTTTCTTCGCTTGGCAACTCGGCAAGCGCTCGCTCGAGCCGGTCGAGGCCTACCGTCTCGCGGGAGGTCATCACTAAATGAGCGGATCACATCACCCCCCAAAGCCCGGCACTGGTCCTGGATACGAGACCTCCGACGCCGACGTTCCGATGATCGTCAAGTCGGGCGCCGGACTGCTGATCCTCGTCTTCTTCGGTTTCGGTCTGATGTTCCTCATGTTCTATGGGCTCGATAGCATTCAGTCGCGCTTCCGCGGCGGACCCGAGCCGACGCAGATGCAGATGCAGAAGGCGATTCCGAACGCGCCGCTGCTCCAAGTCGACCAGTCGATCGATCTGAAACTCCGCAAGGCGAAAGACGAGCATGATCTGACGAGCTATTCTAGAGACGAGAAGAGTGGCGCGGTCCGTATCCCCGTCGATCGCGCGATCGAGATTCTCGCCACTCGCGGTCTGCCGGAGCCGAAGGGCGTTCCCGCTCCAGCCGCTCCGAAACCGGCCGCCAAGGGGAAGCGATAGCCTCCCTCGAAATGAAACGCCTCGCAATCATTACCGCGATTCTGGCGAACGGCCTGTCGGCCCAACTGCGGCCAACGCAGGATGTCGGCGCCGACAGCACGGCCGCGACCACGCTGCCCGAGCAGTTGAAAGAGGTGGGCGTCGATCAGAAGCTCAACCAAAGCGTGGCGCTGGACGCGGTCTTCACCGACGACACCGGCACGGCACGCCCGTTTCGCGAGTACCTTTCGGGGCGCCCCGCGATCCTGGTTCCCGTCTATTACGAGTGCCCGATGCTGTGCCACATGATCCTCAACGGCGTTCTCCGTACGTTGAAGATCGTGCCGCTGAATGTGGGCCGGGACTTCGATGTCATCGCTTTCAGTTTCGACCCTTCGGAGAACGCCCAGAACGCGCGGGCCAAGCGCTACGAATACACCGAGCGATACGCACGTGCTGGAACCGAGGCCGGCTGGAAGTTCCTGACCGGATCCGCGGAAGCGATCCAGGCTCTGACGGGCTCGATCGGCTATCGTTATGACAAGGATCCGAAGTCGGGCCAGTGGAATCACGCGAGCGCGATCGCGATTCTCACGCCGGAAGGCCGGATTTCGAAATACTTCTTCGGCGTCGAGTTTTCGGCGCGTGACTTGCGCCTCGGCTTGGTCGAGGCATCGGCGAACAAGATTGGAACTCTCGCCGACGTAGTGCTGCTCTACTGCTTCCACTACGACCCCTCCATCGGCAAATATACAACTACGGTCATGGGGATCATGCGGCTCGCCGCCGCCGCAACGATCCTCGGTCTCATTTCGTTTTGGATCATATCCTGGCGGCAGAGCAAACAACGCTATGTGGAAAGACTTCCCGCTATTTCCTGAAGCTGCGTCGGCGGCGGCTGGCGACGTCGACCTGCACTATTTTTTCATCGTCGCAATCAACGTGATCTTCACGGTTGGCGTGTTCGCCATTGGTGTGTACTTCGCCATCAAGTACCGCCGGAAACACCCCGACGAGATCCCGCCCCAGCCGGGTCATAATCATCTGTTCGAGATCGTCGGATCGCTGGTTCCGCTCTCGATCGTCATGGTGATCTTCGCCTGGGGTACGTTCCTGTTCTATCGCAACTACACCATCCCGCCCGGCGCAATGGAGATCTTCGTCGTCGGAAAACAGTGGATGTGGAAGCTGCAACATCCGGAAGGCCACCGCGAGATCAACGAACTTCACGTTCCGGTGGGCCAGCCGGTCAAACTGACCATGACCACCGAGGACGTCCTGCACAGCTTCTACGTGCCCGCGTTCCGGATCAAGAAAGACGTGGTTCCCGGACATTACACCAACATGCAGTTCACGCCGACCAAAGTGGGTAAGTACCACCTGTTCTGCGCTGAATACTGCGGCACCCAGCACTCTGGCATGATTGGATGGGTTCACGTGATGGAGCCGGCCGATTACGAGGCATGGCTTTCCGGAACGATCCGGGGCGAAACAATGGCGCAGGCCGGCGAGCGGCTCTTCGGCAACCGCGGATGCAACACCTGCCACAAGCAGGATAATTCCGGCCGGTGCCCGTCGCTCGAGAATGTGTTCGGATCCTCCGTACTGCTGGCCAACGGTCAGCGCGTGACCGCTGACGAGGCCTATCTGCGGGAGTCGATCCTGAAGCCTACTGCCAAGGTCGTTGCTGGCTACCAGAACCAGGAGATGCCCGCCTTCCAGGGCCAACTCTCCGAGGACAACGTATTGCAATTGCTCGCCTACATCAAGTCGCTCAAGAAAGAGCAGAAGCCGGAGGTGAAATAGTGAGCGCGACCCAGACGTCTCCCCCCGTGGCTCCTCTTCCACCGGTCGAGGAACCCAAGAATTACCTCAACATCAAGCAAACCATCGCCTCGTGGTTGCTGACCGTGGACCACAAGCGGATCTGCCTGATGTACATGGTGTCGATTACGCTGTTTTTTGCCGTCGGCGGATTTGGCGCGATGTTGATCCGTTTGGAGTTGTTGACTCCGCAGGGCGACTTCATGACGGCCGACGGCTACAACAAGTCCTTCACGCTGCATGGAATCATGATGGTCTTCTTCTTCCTCATACCATCGATTCCGGCAACGCTCGGCAATTTCCTGGTTCCGATCATGGTCGGCGCCAAGGATGTCGCGTTCCCGCGGCTGAATCTGTTGAGCTGGTACGTCTTCATGGGTGGCGCGGTAATGGCCGTCACCGCGGTTCTGCTCGGCGGCGTCGATACCGGCTGGACCTTCTATACGCCCTATTCTTCCACCTACGCCAACGGCTCGGTGATCATTGCCGGCCTGGCGGCCTTCGTCGCCGGCTTCTCCTCCATCCTCACCGGCCTCAACTTCGTCGTCACGATCCACAAAATGCGCGCGCCGGGCCTCACCTGGTACCGTATGCCTCTGTTCATGTGGGCGATCTACTCGACCTCGGTGATTCAGATCCTGGGAACACCGGTCGTCGCCATCACGCTCGTCATGATGGTGCTCGAGCGCGGTCTCGGGTTCGGATTCTTCGATCCGCGGCTCGGCGGCGACCCGATCCTGTTCCAGCATCTGTTCTGGTTCTACTCGCACCCCGCCGTCTACATCATGATTCTCCCCGGACTCGGCGTGATCTCGGAAGTGATCTCCGGCATGAGCCGCCGCAAGGTCTTCGGCTATCACTTCGTCGCCTTCTCCTCGGTTGCCATCGCGATGATCAGCTTCATCGTCTGGGGTCACCACATGTTCACCTCCGGCCAGTCGGTATACGCCGGGATGGTCTTCTCGTTCCTCACCTTCCTGGTCGCGATTCCCTCGGCCATCAAGGTGTTCAACTGGCTCGGTACGATGTACCAGGGCTCGATCCTGTTCGCCACGCCGATGATCTACGCGCTCGGCTTCCTCGGCTTGTTCGCGGTGGGCGGGCTCACCGGACTGTTCCTCTCCTCGCTCGGAACCGACCTCCACATGCACGACACCTACTTCGTCGTCGCCCACTTCCACTACATCATGGTGGGCGGAGCGGTGATGGCGATGTTCGCCGGCCTGCACTACTGGTGGCCGAAGATCAGTGGCCGGATGTATCCGGAACCACTCGGTCAGACCGCGGCTGCCCTGATGTTTTTCGGCTTCAACTTCACCTTCTTCCCGCAGTTCCTGGTCGGCTATCTCGGTATGCCGCGCCGCTACTATGCCTACCCGGAAGAAATGCAGATCTTCAACATCCTGTCCTCGATCGGCTCCTCGATTCTGGCGATCGGCTACATTCTTCCGGTGATCTACCTGACTTGGTCGTGGTTCTACGGCCCGAAGGCCAGCCAGAACCCCTGGGGCGTGACCGGACTCGAATGGGAGGAGATGCCCTCTCCGCCTCCGACCGAGAACTTCACGCACGACGTAGTCGTCACCAAGGAACCCTACTCCTACGCGAAGGAGGCACACTAGTTTGTCCTCATCTCACTCGCACGCCGCTGAAACACGCGGCCTCGCTCACCACTTCCTGGACTTCGAGCAGCAACTCGATGCCTCCACCTTCGGAATGTGGCTCTTCCTGATCACGGAAGTCCTGTTCTTCGGCGGCTTGTTTGCCGGCTATTCGATCTATCGCTACCACATGTCCGACGCGTTCGCCGCGGCGAGCCATCACCTGGATATCGGTCTCGGGGCCTTCAATACCGTCGTCCTCATATTCAGCTCGCTCACCATGGCCTTGTCGGTGCGTTCCTGCCAGTTGGGGAACAACATCCTGACACGGAATTTCCTCATCGCGACACTGGTCCTCGGTTTCGTCTTTCTCGGCGTCAAGGTGATCGAGTACAAGCAGAAGTTCGACCACCACTTGGTTCCCGGATATAACTTCGATCAGACCATGCCCGGCTGGCAGGGCCAGCAGATGTTCTACAACTTCTACTTCGCCATGACCGGGATGCACGCGCTGCACATGATCATCGGAAGCGGTCTGCTGCTCTACTTCATCCTGCGTGCCCATCAGGGCCGCTATCATGCCAACTATTTCGGACCGGTTGAGGTGATGGGCCTGTACTGGCACTTCGTCGACATTGTCTGGATCTTCCTGTTTCCGCTTCTTTATCTCCTGGGGTTGCACCTCCACTAATATGTCCTCGCACGAGCACTCTTCCCATCACGTTGCCCCGATCGGGCACTACGTCGGCGTCTTTCTTTTTCTGATGCTCATGACCGGAATCACGGTCGCCGCCGCGTTCGTCGACATGGGGTTGTTGAATACCCCGGTCGCCCTGGCCATCGCGATCTGCAAGGCCACCGCCGTGATCTGGATCTTCATGGAGATCCGGAACGCTCGCCCACTCACCCGCCTCGCCGTCATTAGCGGAATGTTCTTCTTCCTGATCCTGCTCATCTTCGTCTTCGGCGACTTCGGCGGACGCGGCATGGTCACCAAGGAAGAGGGCTGGCGCAGTGACGGCCCACACACAGTCGGTGCAACCGAACATCCGCCCGCCGCGCAGGTGATGGATCCACACGCACCGACGGCGCCTGCTTCCGGAAAGCACTAACCTGGAATCGTGGGTTCCAACCCCTTCCAGATCGTCAAACCCAAAACCGTAATAGATCCCGTTTGCGGGATGGATGTCGACCCGGCCAAAGCGGCCGGGTCGTTTCCGTTCGAGGGCACCACCTACCACTTCTGCAGCGCGCACTGCATCGAGAAGTTCAAAACGAACCCGAGGCGCTACCTCGATCCACAAGCCGCGCCCGACCAGATGCCCGCCGGGCGATACACGTGCCCGATGCACCCGGAGATCGTCCAGGATGGCTTCGGTACCTGCCCTCTCTGTGGGATGGGGCTCGAGCCGATGGAGGTCTCGCTCGAGGACTCCGGAAATCCCGAACTCGACGACATGTGGCGCCGCTTCCGGATCAGCCTGCTGTTCAGCGTGCCCGTGTTCGTGCTCGGGATGCTGATGATCCAACCGGTAGCGCAGGCGGTGCTCGCCACTCCCGCGATCTTCTGGTGTGGCTGGCCGATTTTCGAGCGAGCCGGGCAGTCGATCCGTCACCGCAGTCCCAACATGTTCACGCTGATCGCCATGGGCGCGGGCGTCGCCTGGCTGTTCAGCCTCTGGCAATTGGCCGCTGGCGGCCACCACGCTCACGTCTACTTCGAAGCCGCCGCGGTGATCGTCACGCTCGTACTGCTCGGCCAGGTGCTCGAACTGAAGGCACGTGCGCGGACCACGGCCGCGATCCGTGCCCTGCTCGAACTCGCACCCAAGACCGCGCGCCTCGAAGACGGGCGTGAGGTTCCGGTGGACCAGATCTGCCGGGGCGACCACCTCCGGGTGCGCCCTGGCGAACGTATCGCGCTGGACGGGTCGGTGATCGATGGCGCAAGCGCGGTCGACGAATCGGCGATCACCGGCGAACCGGTCCCGGTCGAAAAGCGTGCCGGATCGAAGGTCACCGGCGGCACGATCAACGGCACCGGATCGTTCGTGATGAAGGTCGAGCGGGTGGGCCGTGACACGCTGCTCGCGCGGATCGTCCAACTGGTGAATGAAGCTCAGCGCACGCGAGCGCCGATCCAGCGGCTTGCCGACAAGGCCGCGGCCTGGTTCGTTCCAGCCGTGCTGGCGGTTGCCGTGATCGCCTTCTTCGCGTGGCTGCCGCATAGTCTCTCGTTCGCTCTCGTCAACGCGGTCGCGGTGTTGATCATCGCCTGTCCGTGCGCGCTCGGGCTCGCGACTCCGATGTCGATCATGGTGGGCACTGGGCGCGGCGCGCGAGCGGGTGTCCTGATCCAATCCGCCGAAGCGCTCGAGACCTTTGGCCGAGTGGATACCCTCGTGGTCGACAAGACGGGCACTCTCACCGAAGGCCGCCCCCGAGTCACCGCCTTCGATGGAGACAGCGCCGCGCTCCGCCTGGCAGCCGGACTCGAACAATCGAGCGAGCACCCACTCGCAGCCGCGATCCTCGCCTTCGCGCGGGAGCGAGGCGTCGAACCCGGTGTCGCGCGCAACTTCGCCTACGTTCCCGGACTCGGCGTCTCCGCCAATATCGACGGCCAGCCCGCCGCGCTTGGCAGCCGCCGCTTGATGGAGCAACTCGGACTCGCCGTTCCCGGTGGTCCCGCGACGCTCTATCTCGCCACCGAGGGCCGCGTAACGGCGACATTTCAGGTGGCCGACCCGGTCAAGGCCACCGCGCGTGGCGCGCTCGACAAACTGCGAGCCGAGGGAATCCGCGTGGCGATGCTCACCGGTGACGCGCGTCCCGCCGCCGAAGCGGTGGCGGGCGAACTTGGCATCGGCCAAGTGGAAGCGGAAGCGCTTCCCGCCGCCAAACATCGCTTCATCGAGAAGCTGATCGCCGAAGGGCACACGGTCGCGATGGCCGGGGATGGCGTGAACGACGCGCCGGCGCTCGCGCGAGCGCACGTGGGAATCGCGATGGGCAACGGTACCGATATCGCGATGAAAAGCTCCGGTATCACGCTGGTCAAGGGCGATCTGGAAGGCATTGTCCGCGCGCGCAAGCTCAGCAAGGCGGTGATGGCGAACATCCGCCAGAACCTGTTCTGGGCGTTCGCATACAACTTGCTCGGAGTACCCATCGCCGCGGGCGTGCTCTATCCGTTCTTCGGAATTCTGCTGAGTCCGATGATCGCCGCCGCCGCGATGACGTTCAGTTCGGTATCGGTGATCGCGAACGCGCTGCGATTGCGTAAGCTCGACTTATGAGAATACTCGTCGCGCTGCTCGCCGTTGGACTCGCGCTCGCCGAGAAGATCCAATACCGGCCCGTTCCTAAGGAGGTGTTGAAGCAGCGCCTCGAACTGGCCGCCAAAGACAACGCGTCTCGCCTCCGTACCCTCGAACTGCTGTTCGAGCACACCGGCTGCAAGGGGCCGAATCTACAACCGCTGCCCGTGAAGGGATCGAAGTTGCCGAACCTCGCCTGCACGCTGCCGGGTGAATCACCGAATACGATCCTCGTCGGCGCTCACTACGACAAGGTGCGCGCCGGAATGGGCGTTGTCGATAACTGGAGCGGCGCATCGATGCTCGCCAACCTTCACGAAGCCCTGTCCTCGGTTCCCCGCAAGCACACGCTCGTATTCATCGGATTCACCGATGAGGAGAAGGGACTCGCCGGTTCGCGCTATTTCGTCGCGAAGCAGAAGAAGGAAGATCTTGCGCGCATCAAGGCCGCGATCAATATCGACAGTATCGGAATGGGAACGGCGAACGTTTGGTCGAAGCGCTCCGACAGCCGGCTGCTCGCCCTGCTGGAGGTTCTGAACGGCGCGCTGAAGTTCGATGTGCCGTGGATCAACGTCGACAAGGTGGGTGACTCCGATTCCCATCCTTTCGCCGGCAAGAAGATTCCGGTGATCGACTTTCACAGCCTTACCACCGAGACGCTTCCGGCGTTGCACACGCCGCGCGACACCATCGATGCCATCAGCCTCGATCATTACGAGGTCACGCACCGGATGCTGTCGGCCTACCTCGCGTTGCTCGACCTGCGGCTCGAGGTGACGCTCGCCACGCCCGTTCAGTACGAGAACAAGTAGACTGGAAGGTCCGTGACTTGGACCCAGAACTACGACCCGTTCGGGAACGCCGTCCTGTCGACACTCGCCGCCGCGCTTCCCGTCACCAGCCTCTTCTATCTGCTGGCCGTTCGAAAGATGATCGCCTGGAGGGCCGCGCTCGTTTCATTCGCCATCTCGCTCGTTATGGCGGCCGCTGTTTTCGGAATGCCAGCCTCGATGGTGGGCGCCGCCGTCTCACACGGGCTCGTCTATGCCGCGGTTCGAATCGCCTGGGTGCTGCTCGCCGCGGTCTTCGTGTATGAAGTCACCGTCGAAGCCGGGTACTTCGAGACGATCAAACAGTCGATCGGCGGAGTCACCGATGATCGCCGCCTCCAGGTGCTGCTGATCGCCTACGCATTTGGCGCCGTGCTCGAAGGCGCGGGCGGTGGCGGCGCTCCCGTGGCGATCTGCGGCGCGATGATGGTCGGCCTCGGATTCCCGCCGTTCCAAGCCGCCGTGCTTTGCCTGATCGCCAACACCGCGCCCGTTGCGTTCGGCGGAATGGGGAATCCCATCCGCACGCTCGTCGCGGTCACCGGACTCCCCGAAATGTCGATCAGCGCCACCGTCGGCCGGATCCTTCCCTGGACTGCGATCATCCTCCCCTTCTGGCTGATCCGCGCCATGGCGCCCATGCGCGAAGTGATGGCGGTGTGGCCGGGCCTGGTCGCCTGCGGACTCGGCTTCGCGACGATCCAGTTTCTATGGTCGAACTATGTCGATGCCTCGCTCGTCGACATCGTGGGAGGAATGGGAACGCTGCTGTGGCTCGCGGTGTTCTATAGCATCTGGAAACCGCGCCCGGTGTGGCGGTATCCGGGCGAGGCTGAACCCGAGCGCCGGGCGGCGTTAACCGCCGGTCAAATCGCCAAGGCATGGTCGCCGTTCCTGCTGCTGGCTCTGTTCGTCGTCGCCTGGGGACTTCCGTTGATCAAGCCGGCCGTCGAAGCCACCAGCGTCAAGATTCCGGTGCCCGGCCTCCACAATCTCGTCACGCGGATCGCGCCGGTGGTCGCCAAGCCTCACACCGAACCCGCGATCTTCGACATCGCCTGGCTCGCCTCCGTCGGCACGCCGACGTTTCTCGCCGGATTGCTGGCTGGTCCGCTCCTCGGCTTGAGTCTCGGCCGAACGCTTTCGATCTTCGCGCGCACCTGTTATCGCATGCGCTATTCGATGATCGCGATTCTGGCGATGATGGGCCTCGGATTCGTGACGCGCTACTCAGGGATGGATGCTGTGATGGGGCTTGCGATGGCGAATACCGGTTGGTGGTTTCCGCTGTTCGGTACGCTCATCGGCTGGCTCGGTGTCGCGCTCACCGGCACCGACGCGGGATCCAACGCTTTGTTCGGAAGCCTGCAAGTGATCACCGCGAATCAATTGGGACTCAACCCGATTCTGATGGCGTCAGCGAACTCGGCGGGTGGAGTGATGGGCAAGATGATCGACGCTCAATCGATCATCGTTGCCTGCGCGGCCACCGGACAGGAGAATCGCGAGGGCGATCTGTTCCGCGCGGTGCTGGTTCACTCGATCGCGCTGGCGATCGTGGTAGGGCTGATCGTCATGGTGTACGCGTACTGGGCTCCGGGGCTTGTGCCTTCCCCGCCACCGCGAGGCTGAGGTTCTCGAGCGATCCCGCTGGTGCCGAGCCTTCGGGAATCCAGCGCAGGATGGTTTGCAACAGCACCTGCTTGTGGATGGGCTTGGTGACGTAATCGTCCATGCCGGCTTCCATGCACTTCTCGCGATCTCCCATCATGGCGTGGGCGGTGAGCGCGACGATGGGCGTCTTTGGTTGCGCGGTCTCCTGCTCGAACTTCCGGATCTCGCCCGTCGCCTGGTAGCCGTCCATCTCGGGCATCTGGCAGTCCATGAGCACCAGTCCGTAGCGCTTTGCCTTGACGGCTTCGAATGCCTCGAGACCATTCACCACACATTCGACCGGGAATCCGAATTTCTCGAGCATGCTCTTGACCACTTTGCGGTTGACCGCGTTGTCTTCGGCGACCAGGATGAGCGCTGGTTCGAGCCGGGGCGCGGGAGCCTCGTCCGTGGCCGGCACCGGGACGGGGACGGATTCCACCGGCGGATTGGCGAGCTCGAGCGGAATGCGAAACCAGAACATCGAGCCCTTTCCCGGAGTGCTGTCCGCACCGATGGTCCCTCCCATCAGATTCGTGACGCGTTTGGAGATGGCCAAACCTAGCCCGGTTCCGCCGTACTTGCGAGTGGTGCTGGTGTCGGCTTGGGTGAACGCCTGGAAGAGCTTGGCAAGAGCGGCCTGATCGAGGCCGATTCCGGTGTCGGTCACCGTGAATTCGACCTCGCCGTTGTCATGCCGCACCGCGCGGACGCGCACATAGCCTTTTTGAGTGAACTTGATCGCGTTGCCGATCAGGTTGATCAGTACCTGCTTGATGCGTACCGAGTCGCCTTCGGCCCAGCGCGGAACGCCTGGCGCGATGGTGACTTCCAACTCCAGCCCCTTCTGGCGCGCGCGCACGGTCTGAGTGGCGGCCGATGCCCGGACCGCTTCGTGCAAGTCGAAGGGCGCGTATTCGATCGAGAGTTTTCCCGCTTCGATCTTGCTGAAATCGAGAATGTCGTTGATGACGCTGAGCAGCGTGTCGGAACAATCGGTCAGATCGCGCACGAGCTCTTTCTGTTGCGGGGGCAGGGGCGAATCAGCGAGCGCCGCCGCCAGCCCCACGACTCCATTGAGGGGCGTGCGGATCTCGTGGCTCATGTTGGCCAGGAACTCCCCTTTGGCCGAGTTGGCCGATTCCGCGGACCGCCGGGCGTCCCGCGCCCGCACATATTGCGAGAACAGCAGCAGTAGCACGAGCAGCAGCGCGGCCGCTACCCATCGCATTCGCAGAGCGGCATCCTCGGCCTCCACCAGATCGTAGATCGCCGAAGTGTCGATGCTCGAGGCCACGTTCCAGCGGGAGAAGATCCGCGCCATCGTGCCGTCCCGCGCGAGCCCGACGATTTCGGCGCGCAGCTTGTCGGCCGTGGCGGCGTGGGCGGCGGTCGAGCCTACTCCGGATTCCATCGCCGCGCCATGCACGAGGGATGTTCTCAAACTCGCTTCCCGGCAGGCTTCCGGGCGGTCGAGCAGCGCGGACTCGACGACGCGCGTTTCGATGAATGCCGCGTCCACCTCGCCGCTGCAGACCCCGGAGATCACTTCATCGCGCGACGGGTACTCCCGGAACCTTGCCTTGGGAAGGCTTTGCACCGCGAGCCCGCGTGTCGATGGGGCGTTGGTGTGGCCCACCCTCCGGCCCGCGAGGCTTGCGGCGCCGTCAACGCGCGCTTGCCGTAGGGAGAGCAGGCAGAAATGGGTGAGGATCCAGCGATCGGAAATGTGATAGCGCGCCTTGCGCTGTGGCGAGATCGCCACGATCGGATAAAGGTCCGCAAGCCCCCCGGTGAACGCTTCGTCCGGTCCCCCCGGCACCAGAACCCATTCCATCCGGATTCCCGCCCGGCGCGAAGCCTCTTCCATCACTTCCGCCGCGATCCCAGTGGGTTTGCCCGGTGCTAGCTCATCCAGATAGGGGGGCGAGTGGTTGTACCCGATTCGTACGATCCGGTTGTTCCTGCCGGCGGCGCTGCCTGGATCGGCCCAGCTGGTTGCCACCGCCAAAACGAGGATCGGCGCCAGCCAACGACACGGCGCGCTCAGGCGGAAAGACACCATTCGATCCTTGTGATTCTAATCGGATTCCCGGTCCTCGGTCTTAGCGCCGGAACGAATTCTGGCGTCCTCGGCCCTCCGCCGTCCTCTCACTTCAGTTTACCCCTTTCCGGCTGCTACAATGGAAACTCCTGCCCGTTCGCTTGGCCGCGCCAAGCGACATCCCTCACCCCTATGTTCGAAAACCTGTCGGAAAAGTTGCAGCGTGTCTTCAAGAACCTGCGCGGTGAAGGCAAACTGACCGCCGAGAACATGGAAGCAGGATTGCGCGAGATTCGCGTGGCTCTGCTCGAGGCCGATGTCCACTTCAAGGTCGTCAAGCAGTTGATGGAGGCCATCCGGGAAAAGGCCCTCGGCCAAGAGGTACTGCAGGACCTATCCCCAGGCCAGCAACTGGTCAAGATCGTGCGCGACGAGATGGTGAAAATCCTCGGCACGCACCAATCGAAGCTTCGGATGGCGAACGAGCCGCCGACCATCGTCTTCATGGTCGGCCTACAAGGCTCGGGAAAAACCACATCCACGGCCAAGCTTGCTCGATGGCTCTCCAAGAACGGCCGGACGCCGATCCTGGTGTCGGTGGACGTCTATCGTCCCGCCGCGCGCCAACAGTTGGCGGTACTCGCCCGCGAACTGAAGATTCCGCTTTTCGCCGGACCCGAGGGCGAAAACCGGCCGCTCGAATTGGCGCGCGGCGCCAAGCGCGAGGCGATGCAGACCGGTCGCGATATGCTGCTGGTCGATACGGCGGGACGTCTCCATATCGACGAAGAGCTGATGGTCGAACTGTCCCAGCTCAAGGAGACCCTCAATCCGACCGAGATCCTGTTCGTCGCCGACGCGATGACGGGCCAGGATGCGGTGAAATCCGCCGACGAGTTCCACAAGCGGCTGGGCGTCACAGGAATCGTGTTGACCAAGATGGACGGCGATGCTCGCGGTGGCGCGGCGCTGTCGATCCGTCAGGTGACCGGGCAGCCGCTCAAGTTCGTGGGCACCGGCGAGAAGACCGATGCTCTCGAGCCGTTTCATCCCGAGCGGGTCGTTTCGCGGATCCTCGGCATGGGTGACGTGCTTTCGCTGATCGAGCGGGTGGAAGAGACCATCGATCAGAAGAAGGCCGAAGAGATGCAGCGCAAGCTGCTCGAGGACGACTTCACGCTCGAGGATTTCCGCGACCAGTTGAAGCAGCTCCAAAAGCTCGGCTCACTCGAGTCGCTGCTCGAGATGATGCCGAAGGTCGGTATTTTCAAGGAGTTGCAGAAGCAGAAGGTGGACGAGAAGGAGTTGACGCGCACCATGGCCATCATCGATTCGATGACGCCCAAGGAGCGCTCCAACTACATGATCATCAACGGCAGCCGCCGCCGCCGCATCGCCAAGGGGAGCGGAACGACCGTGCAGGACGTCAACAACCTGCTCAAGCAATATGGCGAGGCCCGGAAGATGATGAAGTCGATTTCGGGTGGCCTGATGGGCATGGGAGCGGGCGGCGGCAAGCTTGGCGCGATGCTGGGAAAGCGGATGGGCAAGTTCAAGATGCCACCGTTTCCGGGCAAGTGGTAGCCAACCGCATGAAAAATTCGCTAATCTGGTAAGGGAGTATTGTTCTAGCTATGCTTAAGATTCGTCTGGCCCGGTTCGGTGCTAAGAAAAAACCGAGCTACCGGGTGGTGGTCATCGAAGACTGGCGTGCGCGCGACAGCCGCTGCGTGGAGGTCGTGGGGCACTACAACCCCGTTGCCCAGCCGGCGAAAGTGGATCTCGATCACAACAGGATCAGCCACTGGATGAAGTGCGGAGCGCGCCCGTCCGACACGGTTGCCCGCCTGCTGAAATCGAACCCTGCTCCGGCAACAGCCTGAGCACGTTCGTCCGGCCGGACGTCAGTTGCAGTTAATTTCGAGGGAGATAGGAGAACCCGGCCATGGCATCTGGCACAGGGATGATGGAAGTCCGGGCGCTGATCGAGGAGATCTCGAAGGCGCTGGTGGATATCCCGGAAGAGGTGAGCGTACGCGAAGTTCAGGGCGAGCAGGTGACTGTTCTCGAACTGAAAGTGGCCCCCAGCGATCTCGGGAAGGTGATCGGCAAACAGGGGCGTACCGCGCGCGCCATCAGGACGCTTCTCGGAGCGACCGGTATGAAGCTGAGCCGGAGGTTTACACTCGAAATCCTGGAGTGACACATTGACTCCGGATTGGGTCGTGCTCGCACGTCTCGAGAGAAGCCGCGGACGCCACGGGGAGGTGTACGCGGCCTTGCTCACGAGCGGCGTTGAACGTTTCAAGGACCTGAAGGTGGTTCTCGTTGGGCCAGGCGGGCCGCTGGGGGGCGGAACGCCGGTGGAAGTCGAGAATGCGTGGCTGCATCAAGGCAGGCTGGTTCTGAAGTTTCGAGGCATCGATTCGATTTCCGAGGCGGAAAAGTTAAGAGGCGTCGAGGTCTGCGTGCCGATGGCGGAGCGCGCGCCATTGGCAGAGGACGAAGTCTATCTCACGGACTTGGTGGGCTGCGCCTTGGTGGACCCGCGCGGCAATTCTCTCGGTACGGTGGAAGGTTGGCAGGAAACTCCCGGAGCTGCGCTGCTGCTCGAGGTCCGGGCGCCGGAAGGTGATTCCTACCTCGTGCCCTTCACCAAAGCGATCTGTCGCCACGCGGATACCGTGGCTCGGCGCATCGAGGCCGAACTGCCGGAAGGCTTGCGCGAACTCAACCGGCCATGATCTTCCATGTCGTCACCATCTTTCCAGAGTTCTTCGGTGGCATTCTGCGGCATGGCGTGGTGGGCAAGGCGATCGAATCGGGCGTCATCACAGTTCACATTCACAACCTCCGGGACTGGACTCGTGATCGTCACAAGACCGTCGATGACCGGCCCTTCGGGGGCGGGGAGGGCATGCTTCTCAAGTGCGAACCGTTGTTCGACGCGGTCGAATCGATCTGGCCCGAGCGGGATGAATCGAAGAAAGTGGTGCTGCTTTCCGCCCAAGGAGGTCTTTTCACCCAAGACACGGCGCGGAACTTGGTACAATCAAAGGAAGTGCTTTTCATCTGCGGCCGGTATGAGGGCGTCGATGAGCGAGTGGCCCAATACTTGGCCGATGAAGAGCTCTCGATTGGCGATTTCGTGCTGAGCGGCGGTGAATTGGCCGCGGCACTGATCATGGATGCGGTGGGCCGGCTGGTGCCTGGCGTCGTCGGCAACCAAGCATCCACGATTCAGGAATCGTTCCGAACCGATGAAGAAACGGGACGGAAGGTTCTCGATTGTCCACAATACACGCGGCCGGCGGAGTTCCGGGGATGGAAAGTTCCCGAAGTGCTCGTTGGCGGCAATCACGCGGAGATCCGGAAGTGGCGCCGAATGGCGGCCTTGGAAAAAACGGCCCGGCAACGGCCGGATCTGCTCGAAGAAATCTCGAAGGAAGCAGTCCCATGACGAATGCACTGGTAGCGAAGATCGCAAATAAGCACAAGAAGGCGGAAGTTCCGTCGCATCTGCGCCCGGGTGACACCGTGCGTGTTCAGGTCAAGATCAGAGAAGGCGACAAGGAGCGGCTCCAGGCGTTCGAAGGCACCATCATCGCCGAGAACAACACCGGCGTCAGCCACACGATCACCGTCCGCAAGATCAGCTTCGGACAGGGCGTCGAACGCATTTTCCCGTTGCACGCTCCCGTGGTCGACAAGATCGAGTTGATCCGGACCGGCCGTGTCCGCCGCGCCAAGCTCTACTACCT
>CADECY010000028.1 GCA_902825945.1 uncultured Acidobacteriota bacterium | reverse complement strand
GGTCCGAGGAACGGCACGTTCTGGTATTGGCTGCCCGTCGAGCTTACCGGGAACGAAGTGTTGTCGGCGGCGAGCGAGAACAGCGCCAGCAGCGGCGACTTGTACCCTTCGAGTTGCGACAGCTTGCGTGCGGCGTCGGGAGCACCCGCGTATCCGGGAACCGAGAATTGCGCAAGGTACCGCTTCCAGGTTTCGGCATAATCACGCGCGTAGCGATCTTCGATCTTGCGGGCGAGGCCCGAGTCCGCGAACAGCCGGCCTCCGTCTGGGCTGATGGACGAACTGAGGCACGGGTCGTCATCCATCTTGAACTCGCCGGACCGGACCGCGGCCTGGATGAGCGTCCATCCGCGAGGGGTGTAGGCCGCGCGAACCTCGTCGGGCCCGCGCAGAACCCGCGCGTAGTCGGCCACCTTTGACGACAGCTTCGCGGGCGCGGCGGACCCGTCGGCCTTGGCCAGCAGCGCCTGATAGATCCGGTCGATCCCGCGCACGCGGCTCAAGTAGCTCGTTGCGTGCCGCTTCGCCTCGGCCGACTGTTGGAATGGAACTGGATTGTTCTCCGCCACTTCTTCGGCGAACGTGTCGATCTGACGGTCGACGAGATCAGGCGGGCCTGGGACCTGCGCTCCCGAGGCCCGCAGGTTGTCCTTGAGCACTCGCGCCAATTCGATCGGCGGCATCTTGCATCCGCCTCCCGACAGCATCAGATGCGTCTTGAACTCACTCGCGGCGGGCTCGTATGCCGCGTTCGTGTCGGGCTGCTCGGGCAGCGCGATCAGGCTCGTGACGATTCGTGCGTGCGCGGCTTCGACCACCATCCGCCGGATGCGCCGCAGGTACGAGGTGCGAGCCTCGGGATAGATCGCGTCCCCCGTGTACAGGCCCCAGTTGAGACTCCAGGGCGTGCCTTCGCGGGCATGATCACCGAGTAGACCGACCTGCTGGCGGAACTCGTCGGCACGCTGCCAATCACTCGGCTGGATCGGGCCCGAGCGGAGGTCGCGTTGCGCCTCGGCGGTGGTCGCGGTTCTCCGCAGAAGCCGGACGTTCCCAGCCCACGACACGATCCAGGCGAACGTCATGAGCGTCCCGAGCGCGATCGCCGCGGCTGCCGCGATGGTCTGTTGCCGCGTCCGGCCCGTGTCCACGATCACCGCAGCCGTGACGTGCGGCCGGTCCTGCAGGATGACATCTTGGAACAGATCCTTGACGAAGACCCAGCGTGTCTCACGCCGGCCTGCCGGAGGTGCCGGGCGCGCGCTGGCGCTCATCTTCGCGACATCGGCGAGCGAGAAGAAGCGGGTCGCGTCGCCGCCCTCCTGATGAAGCTGGATCACCACGGAGTCCGTTTGCGGACCCGCGTCCACGATATCCACTTCACGCCGGCCGGTGAAATAGAAGCCACGGTTGATCGCTCCTGGATGCAAATCGCGGGGATGGAAAACCTCCGCCATATGCTCCACCAGCGTCTCGCGAATCCGCCGGAATTCGCGCGGAAACTCGTAGATCTTCGGTTTGTTGGCTGCGTCCTGTTCGCTGTAAAGCGCCATCGTGCGCCGGTCCGCCAGAGCCATGTAGACTCCGTTGAACGCGCGCGTCCAGTCCTTGACTTGGTTCTCGCGCGAGTAGGCTGTGCCGGCCACTTCGAGAACCGGCACCGTGCAGCCCACGGCTTGCTGCGTCTCCCCTGCGGTGAAGCGTGCGATGTACTCCGGGAAGTAGCGGATCGTGTCGGTCTTGCTGATGATGTTGTAGACCGGAAAGCGCCGCCGGAACACGGCGGAGATTGCGTTCAGCCGGTCCCCGGCGTGTCGAGCCTGCGCGCCGCCATCGCTCGAGTGCGACGGACTGAACGCCCCGGCATCGCGGAACAGCAATACGCCGGGCAGGTCGTAACTGGCCGCGGTCTGCCTCTTGAACCGGTCCGACCAATGCGGGGGCCTGCTGATCCTGAAGGTCCCGAGCAGGCTCTTCCATTTCTCGAGATCGCCACTGAAGTGAGTGCCGCCGATCTCGACGAACAGCACCTTCTTCTCCACGAGCCAGATGTTAGCCGAAGCCGTCGAGCTGGGGCGGATGCCATCCATGCGGCCTTGGCCCGCCAATAACCTTGCGTCGAGGCCCGACTGGATGACGGCACTGGTCTTGCCGGACGATTCCGGCCCAACGAGCAGATACAGCGGGAGCGCCGCCAGCGGATCCTCGGCCGCTTGGCCCGGCAGCGCCTCCGCCACGCGCGTCCGCGCCTCGGCCAGCAGTTGGTGCAACGCCACCACGTCTGGATGTTGCGGCGCCGCGACCGGACCAGCGGCGGGAGCCGGCGCGGGCCGCGCGGCCCGCTTGAGCCGCAGCACCCGGACCCATCCCCACAGCGCCGATCCCAGCACGAACGCCAGTGCGCTCCCGATCCCGATGAGCGTGTACAGCATGCCGCGCCGCGCGAAGTCGTCGGGATCCATGTAGAAAGCCACGCCCCACGCCAGCAGCGTGTAGAGGAAGAGGACCAGGAGGAGGATCTTGATGCTCATGGCTCTGTCAGGAACGCCGGATCAGTTCGATCACGTTGCCCGAATCCCACCACAGATGGAGCTTCATCAGCAGGAACAGTACGATGGCGCCGCCGCCAGCGGCCAGGCCACCGAGGATGAGCCGGTCCAGTACCGGCTTCGCCGCTGGTGCGGCGGGCGGCGCCTCGGTCTCTCCGGTTTGCGCTGCCACGTCCGGACACAGCGGGCCAGTCCACGGCTTGATCTCTCCGATTCGGCCACGAAGCCGGTCGACGATCGCTCGCAGTTCGTCCGGCCGGCCCGAATAGCGCCCCTCGAATCCAAGCAGCAGGCAGACCATGTAGACTTCGAGCAACTGAGCCTGTTTGAGCGTACCCGCTCCAGCGCTAAGGCTGTCCTCGAGCTGACTGAAGACCACTTGGCCCGCGCGGGGCTCTTCGTACATCTCGAGCGCCAGGGGCAGGCGGTGCCAATCGGTCCGATCGAAAGCCCCCGATCCTAACGCGACTTCGTCTAGTAGTCCTACAACGGCCAAACTCGCCCTGCGGATGTCGTCCCGGTCGAACTGGAGTTCCGCCGCCCGCTTCTCGGCGTCCTCGATCGCGCGTTTGGCCCGCGTCCGGAAACTGGCGTTATCGACCCGGACCTCGCCCGCACGGACCCTTACAAGCGCAGTGATACACTCCTGATACAGCAGCGCGAGACTCTGCGGACGCTTCTGCGCAACCGTCCTTGTGGTCAGGGCTTGGGGGGATGCAGCCATTGGTGGGGTGACTGCACCAGCTTAATCGCGTGGAGCCCCGTTTGCAACCCTATGTCCTTTCAGTCGATACCGAAATCGTAACCCTTTCCCTGAATTCCCTTCTGCGGATCGGCCGATCCCGCCAGATAAAACAGGTATTCGCCTTTCTTCATCGCTGGTGTCGTCACGCGAAAAAGCTTCGCGCCCACCTCAATCGAATCGAACGGCTTCATCGACTCGACTTTCAGCGCAGGCTTCTTTTCCTCACCGGCCATCTGCAGTTCGCGCCGCTCGTCCTTCCGTACCAAATCGACGAGCACGATCTCGTCGATCTTGGCGGAATCGAGGCGCAGATAGAAGACCGGCGACTTGCCCGCCCGCGCCTTCGCCTTGGCTCCCGCAAGTTGCCCCGCGAGCTTGGCCTTCACCAGACCCGCCGTGACCTTCGCCCCCAGTCCGCTCCCCTTCGACGGGAGCAGGCTTCGCAATTCGACCTTGAGGAACCCTCGGCCCGACAGCAGGTAAGCGCCCGGGTCTGGCGGTACATCCTCTGCGTGTTTGTCCGGTGCGTATTTCTTGATCGGAGGTGCGGCCGGAGGCGCTGCGGGAGCGGGAGTTCCTGGAGCGGGCGGCGCCGGAGGAGGCGGTGGCGTGTACGGCAGCGACGGATCGATCAGGTATTTCAGGATCGAGTCGGAGAGGCCTTCCCGTTTCACTTCGGTGATCTCGTCGGCGCTGAGGTCGAACGCCTTGCCGTTCTTCTTGATCCGGGCGACGATCACCTCTTCGGAAACACCGGTCTTCGCCAAGCGGATGACGTCAGCCACACTGAGCGCCTCGCGAACTCTGGGTGTGTCCTGCGCGCCGCATAACGTCGCGGCCAGGGCCATGACACCGAGCCGGATTCCCTTCATTTCGCCTGCACCGTTGCCTGGAGCCCGGTGATGGCCTCGTCTCTCATCGTCAGCACGCTCCCGGTCAGATCGAACGACGAGTCGAACGTCACCCGCGTGCCCTCGATGCTGCACTCTACCCGCTTCGCCTGCACCTCATAAGCGACCGCGACATTGTCCTGATCCGCCTTGACCGGTTTCTTGACCGCGCCGATAGTCACCTGCGATTTGTCGAGCTTGAACTTGATGCTCGATGAACCGGAACTGATCGCCCAATCGATCGATTTCGCCACTCCCAAAGTCTTCTGACGCTTCGCCGTGAACGAGAAGCTCCCCGGGAACGGCCCGCAACTCCCGCCACTCACCTTGGTGAATCCTCCCGGTTCGGATTTCCCCGTCAAGCATCCGGAGATGCTCGTAGTTGTCGTCTTTTTCACGACGGCAGGTGGCGGAACGGAAGCCACCGTGAGCGGCTTCAGCCGGAGTGAGATCGTATTCTGCAGTCCCTCGCCGACATCGATCGTCGTCCCGGTGGACTCGTGAAGATCGGCCCGGAGTACGAACTCATAACGGCCAGCCGGGAGTGGCAGGGTATCCTGGGACGGCTGGATACGTTGATCTCCTTGCGGGCGCTTCAGGATCAGCACGGCATGGGCCGGAGAGCGCTGGATCCGCACACGGAACTGCGTTCGAGTCAATTTCCCGCGCGCGTCAAACTGCGCCACTCCGCCTCCCGGCACCTGAATCGTGGTGGGCGCCGCCGAGTCGTAGTTCCGCAGCTTGAGCTGAAAGCGATGCGGCCCTGGATCCAACTGGAATCGCGGGCGCTCTCCACGAAGTTGCCCCCTGGAGACGCCATCGATCACCAACTCCGATCCCGGGTCATGATTCACGACCTCGACCTCGCCCATCGTGAACCCCAGCTTGACGCTCCTGACCGGTGACGTACCGAACTCCACCGCGATATCCTGCTCCTGGGTCGTGTAGCCTTTCGCTCGCGCCGTCAACCGATAGCGCCCGACCGGCACCGGATTGATCTGCGCACATCCATCCTTGCCCGCCGCGGCCTTGCGGTTCGGCTCTTTCTTTCCCGTCGCGGCCAACTCGATCTCTCCACCAGGCGGAAGATCGCAAACGCGGATCAAGCTCTCGGTCGTGTCTTTGATATACACGAGGATTGAGGTTCGATCCGTAGCCGAAATCGGAATGTCGTATGGATAGGGTGCCGCGTGCGCCACCGAGATCGAGTTCGCCCCGGCCGGCAACACCACCGGATTCTCGGCGGACACCGGCGTGATCTTGCTGCGTTCCGGCCCGGCGAACTGGGGCCCGAACACCTTCACGGAGCTGCCGTTTACCGCGGCGATCGTCACCAGGATTCGCGGGTCGGCCTTCGCGTTCGTCACCGTGACCGATCCCTCAGGAGAGATCTCGAGCGTCGCCGAATATGTCCGGTCCGCCCGGTCCTTCAGAGACAACTCGTGTGGCCCGGGACCGATTTCGAACGGTTTTTCGCGATCCGTAACGGGCTTGCCGTCGAGCGTAATCGCTCCTCCCAGCAATTGGAACGCGATCACCGGGGGCTCGGGCGGCTTCGGTTTTTCCGCCTCCGTCACAAGCTTCGGCGGGGGCGGGGGCGGAGGCGGAGGCGCGGGTTTCTGCCGTCCACTCACGAACAACCCAATGGCGAGCAGCGCGGCCACGCCTGCCGCACCGGCCACTGCAACCTTGTTGCGCATGAACTGCGCAAGGAAACCCGGTTCCGCTGGCTTCTTTGGCTGGTCCGGCTTCGGTGGAGACTTTGTCTGGGCCACCGGATCGGGCTTGGCAAGGGGCGGCAGCGGAGGTGGTGGTGCAACTGGCGTGGCCGCCGCCGGCTTTGCGGCGTTTTGGATTGAACTGGCAACTTGCGTCACCATCTCCACGATCTCCGGGTCGCTTTGGTGCCGCCGCCCGATATCCAGTGTGTGCTCGATTCGCTCTTGCGGATCGAGACTCGCGGTTGCACTCGCGGCTTCGTCGCGGAACTGCTGGAGCCGTTGAATGTCGGCCTGTCTCCGTTCCCGCCCCTCGACTCTCCGCTTCTCATCGATCAATTCCTGGCGGATGCGGAGCAGTGTGGGATCCTTCGGGTAGCGTTCGAGCGCGGCATCCACCTCCTTCATCGCGGCTCCGAGCTCTCCGCTTGCCTGAAGTGATCGCGCTTTGGCGGCGCACTCTTGAACGAACTGGTCCTGCTCACGGTCGGCGAGCATCATCCTGGCGCTCACGATCGCCGGGTTGTTGGGTTCGAGCGCGGCTGCTTCCGAAAGCAACTGGCCGGCCGAATTCGAGTCGGTCTCCAGACGGTCTCTCGCGGCCGAGACGAGTGTGTCGACAAGTACTCTCTTGGCGACGCGGCTGTTCTCATCCAGAGCCACTGCCTTTCGCAGGTCCTCCAGCGCGCTGTCGTAGCTCGCCTCCGCGGCCTTCGCTTGGCCCGACTCGAGCAGGTTCCTTGCCTCGTGCGCCTTTTCGGCGACGTGCTGCGTCTGTTTTTCGAGTACCTCCAACTCCCGGTCACCTGGAAACTCGGCGCGGGCCAGACCGATGAGCTTGAGCGCCCGCGCGTAGTCTCCCTGCTTCAGTGCCTGATTGACTTCCTCGACGCGCCGCCCCTTTTGATTCGCCTGAAGCTGCCGGTCGCGGCGCTCACGCACGCGAGCGCGTTCGGCGTCGAGCGCGGGATAGCTCGGATGCAGTGTAGCGATGCTGTCCCATTGGTGAGCGGCTTCCTCGAACTGCCCCTCGTCTTCGAGGAACCGAGCCTTGCTCACCATCAGGCGCAGTGCGTCCAGGGTTTTCTGCGTATCCTCGATCCGCTTCTGAAAGTATGGTTCTTCCGGGTACCTCTCGAGCGCCTTGCGCAGCAGCTCGATTCGCTTCTCGAGACTCGGCTCAGTCCGTAACTGGCCGCCGATCTGCCCGATCAACTCCGAAAGATCTTGCCTTTGCCGCTCTTCGATATCGAGATTCAACGCGATGAACGTCGAATCGTGGGGATGTTCCCGCAGCACCTTCGCGCAAACTTCGAGTGCAGCCTTGAACTGCTTCTGATCCCGGAGTGTCTGCGCCTCCTGCTCGGCGGCCCGAAGCGCATTGTTGACGCTGCTGACGTCGTTGTAAAGCTGCTTGTACCGGGCTGAGCGTTCCGACGTGCGTACGTCCGGCGACTGGGCGTCGAGTTCGACGACGCGTTCGACGCGGCTGAGGGCCCTCGCGACATCCCCGCTGTTCCAGGCCGCGACGGCGGACTCGAACAGGTGCTCCTTCTCTTGCTGCACTCGCTGATACTCGCTCTCCCTCTGCTCGACCTCCTGCTGGAGCCTCAGCCCATCGAGGTGAGAGGGAGCTGCTTGCAGAACGCGGTTCAACTCCTCGTTCGCCCGATCGAAGTGGCGCGCCTCCAGGTGAGTTTTCGCCAAACGGAGCCACTCCGCGATGTTTTGCTCCTGTCTCTTCTTCGAGATCTCCCGTTCGAGCGCCCGCGCGGTGACGTTGTCCTTGTCGGATTCGAGCACCTCCTGCACACGAAGTAGAGCATCGTCGTAGGCACCCTGACTGAAACACAGGTTTGCCTGTTGCAGCTTCTGCGCCTGCCGGTTCAGGCGCACCTTACGCGCGATCTCGTCCTTCAGGCGAAGCGATGCCGGGTCAAAGCCGCCTTCCGATTCCAGCCGCGTGAGGATTTCGAGCGCCAACTGAGAGTCGCCCTCCGCCTCCGCCTTCTTCGCCAGTTCGATTCTCTGCTCGATCTTGGCGGGATCGAAGATGACGACGGGAGTCCCGCGCGAGAACCGGTCGAGCAGATCGGCCACCTCCCGCAGGCTCGAGAAGCGCTGGCTGGGCTGTTTTGCCAACATCCGGTGGACAATCTGACCAATGACAACCGGCACTGACGGGTTGAGGCTGGCAAGCCAGGAGGGCGCTTCCTCGATGATTCCCTGGATCAACTCCGCTTCATTCCTGCCGTTGAAAGGCCGCCGGCCCGCGAGCATCTCGTACAGTACGACACCCATCGAAAACTGATCCGAACTCGCCGAACACTGCCCGGTTCGCAGTTGCTCCGGCGCCATGTACGCCAACGTGCCCTTGATGCCGGTCACCGAACTGTTGTCGTCAACCAGGTGCCCGACGCCGAAATCGATGATCTTTACCGCCGGCCCGTCGATGACGAATATGTTCGCGGGTTTCAAGTCCCGGTGGATGACGTTCCGCTCGTGGGCGGCGTGGAGTCCCTGGCAAATCTGGGAAGTCAGTTGCAGGACGTAGTCGAGGGGTAACTGTCCTTGCGCATCGAGGAGGATCTTGTCGAGGCTGCGCCCGGGCAACAGCGGCATGACGAAGAAGGGCTTTTGCTCTCCATCCTCCTCGAGCACTCCCGAATCGAAGATGTCGACGATGTAGGGGTGGCTCAGGGAGCCGAGAATTCCCACCTCGTTCTGAAACATCCGCATGCGTTTGGGGTCGGCCGTACCGCGAATCGTTTTCAATGCGACGGTCTGAGACGCCGCGGCGGACGTTCCGCCGAGTTCCGACCGGCGCAGTGCCCGATAGACGGTACCCATTCCGCCCGAACCGATCACCGAGATCACCTCATAGCGATCATGGCGGATCCTGCTCCTGATTTCATCGCCGCTCATTTTTGAATTACACCTTGGAAGCCAGCTCGCGAATGAGCCGCACATTTAGATTACATCCGCTGGCTCCCAACTGCAAAACTCCACCGCGGTCCACGCGGTTCCAGAGTCTCGTTTCGCCGTGCGGGTCCTCTGTCCCAGCCTGGGGGATTTTCGAACACCTGCATTTTGCGTTGAGCCCTGAAGTACCGAAGGCCAGTGCCCGTGCTGGTGTCAATACCGCCGAACGTGACGATCGCAGTTTGAAGCAAGTGGATGCGAGCGCTCCAAGGGACCCGAGAGGGCGAACGAACCGAGACGCACACAAGTGGTGCGGGTAAAAGTCCGCAAGATGCTCGAGAAGGACGACTAGGACTTCTCCAGGGTGTTCTCGACAGCGAAAACCGCGCTGAGTTCTTTTGCAGCGACCTCGTCAATCATACGAGGCCCGAGTCGCTCTATCACTCAGCAGGACGTGCGTCAGATCGTCGACGAGTATGGCGCAACGAGAGCATCGTTTCGAAAGGTCAGGTCGAGTCCCGGCTGGCGAACTTGTCTCACACCGTCGAGGCCGCGCGAATCATCGAGTCTTCGGTAGCGGCGCGATTCAAAAGGACCTCGGATCGACAGATCGCCTTCGCGCAACCGCGCGCCATCTGCGTCGAGCCCATCGTCTATGAACAAGCCCTTGCCGAAGGGTGTATTGACACAGGCGAAGACCGCTTCACCCTGTTCAAGGCGATATTGTGACGACGGAATCGGCGTGGTTCATGGGCGAGCGGATCACGGGAGGCTCGCTCTTCGCCGTTCTGAATGCCTCATGTGACCTAGTACCCGGGCGCCGGGAGTACGCATCTCGGGTGCGGCTGACGCCCGTGGTGGGAGGTGCCGAGGCGCTGAAGCCGGTGCTCCATCACCTGCTGAGCTTCCGGAGCCGGAAAGAGCTTTACTTGCCGCCACTGCCGGACGAGGAACCTCCGACGCTCGGCTACGCGATTCGCTTCGACGGAGTTGCCAAAATCCGCCTCGATGACCTGCTTCTTGCCCGGCGGCTGTGCTCGCTGTCCTTGGGGGATGGCGAATTTTCGGTTCCTTTGCGCGTGTCTTGATTTCCCGCGCGGGCGAGAACGAAGGGCGGCTGAGAGCGAAGTCAGCCGGCAAGGCGATTGGCTGGTTCTCCACCATTTACCGCATAAACGAATGCCCCATCGAGTGGCGCAGCACTGGACGCGAGGCTCGATGCCGGGACAGGAATCGATACACTGAGGAGTCGATCTGGATGGATGAGACCCGCGCTCGAGTCGATGCCCTGCTCAAGGAGTGCCTCGAACTGCGTGAAGAGATCAGCCGGCTACGCGCGATGCTTCTGGAGAACGGAATCGATCCCGCGCCGGCCCTGGCGATTCCGGCTGAGCCCCAAAGCAAGCTGGAGACCGGGCAGAAGATCGCACTATTCCGATCGCTGTTTCGCGGTCGCGAGGACATATATCCGATCCGCTGGGAGAGTCCAGACGGCAGGCACGGCTACATGCCGCACTCGGAGCCGGATTGGAGCGCGTATCACGCCGCCAAACCAGAGGACCGCAAGCGGGTTCTCAAGGAAGTCCGAAAGTACTTTCGGCTGACTGACGAGGTAGTGCACGGGCATCTGACCGGCAAACACACAATTGGCGTTTATCCGCTACTGCGCGACGAAACATGCTGGTTGCTGGCCGTCGATTTCGACAAGAAAACGTGGCAGGAGGATACAGCGGCCTTTCGTGAGACATGTCGCGGCTTGGATGTGCCTGCTGCTCTCGAGCGGTCGCGTTCTGGCAAGGGCGGGCATATCTGGATCTTCTTCGATCGCCCAGTACCCGCGGTGGTGGCCCGCAAGCTCGGCGCGTTGCTTCTCACTCGTACCATGGAGCGGCGGCACCAGATCGGCCTCGATTCCTACGACCGGCTTTTTCCGAATCAAGACACGATGCCCAAGGGCGGTTTCGGCAATCTGATCGCGTTACCTCTGCAAAAGCAGCGGCGAGCGGAGCACAACACCGAGTTCCTCGACGATCAGATGCGGCCGTATCCGGATCAGTGGGCGTTCCTTTCCACGATCCGGCGAATGTCCTGGTCAGCCGCCGAGAAGCTGATCTCGGAAGCCCAGCAGGATGGTGACCTGATCGGCGTCAAGCTCAGTTCCGCGGATGACGAGGACCAACCGGATCCATGGACGCTTCCGCCATCGAGGAAGCGAGCAGAGAAGCCGATCGACGGGCCGCTTCCGCCGAGCGTCTCGATCGTACGTTCCGACGTGATCTATGTCGAGAAGAATGGAATGCCTCCGGCTCTCATGAATCGGGTTCTCCGGTTGGCTGCGTTTCAGAACCCGGAGTTCTACAAGGCACAAGCGATGCGGCTATCGACCTACGACAAGCCTCGAGTGATCGCATGCGGCGAGGATCTTCCGAGACATCTCGCGCTGCCGCGCGGTTGCCTCGGCGAACTGACTGCCCTGCTCGAGAGCCTGAAGATCAAGCCGGTGATTCGAGATGAGCGGCTTCGGGGGACTGAGATCGAAGTTTCATTCCACGGCACGCTTCGCGAGAAGCAGCAGGAAGCGGTGGACGCGATCATCCGCCACGACGATGGATTTCTTTGCGCGCCCACTGCGTTTGGCAAGACGGCGGTCGCCGCATGGCTGATCGCCAAACGAGGCGTCAACGCCCTCGTGGTGGTCCACCGGCAGCAACTGCTCGATCAGTGGAGGGAGCGTCTTGCGATGTTTCTCGACCTACCCATCGACGAGATCGGGCAGATCGGCGCGGGCAAGACCAAGCGCTCGGGAAAGATCGACGTCGCGGTGATTCAAAGCCTGTATCGCGATCAGAATGTCAAGGAGTTCGTGGCCGAATACGGGCATGTGATCGTCGACGAGTGCCATCATCTCTCCGCCTTCACGTTCGAGCAGGTGATGCGCCGCGTGAAGGCGAAGTACGTCGTCGGCCTCACCGCGACGCCGACACGGAAAGATGGCCACCATCCGGTCATGTACATGCAATGCGGTCCGGCGCGATTCACGATGAGCGCGCGGGCGATGACGGCCTCCACGCCATTCGAACACGTGGTGATCCCGAGAATCACCGATTTCCGGATCGCGGGTGAAAGCGCGGACATGACGATCCAGGACGTCTACGCGGCGCTGATCGCGGACAAGGCGCGGGACGAGTTGATCGCTCGAGACCTCGTCAATGCAGTGCGGGAGGGCCGGTCGCCGCTGGTGCTGACGGGCCGCATCGAGCACCTCGCGCATTTCGAGGCGCAACTCGCGGGTGTGGTGCGGAACGTCTTCGTGCTGAAGGGAGGAATGGGGCGCAAGCAACGCAGGGAGATCAGCGAGGCTCTGGTGGCGGTTCCCGAAACCGAGCAGCGAGTGATCCTGGCGACCGGGAGCTACATCGGCGAGGGCTTCGACGATGCTCGGCTCGACACGCTGTTTCTTGCGATGCCGATTTCTTGGAAGGGAACGCTGCAGCAGTACGTGGGGAGGCTCCATCGGCTGCACGATAACAAGCGGGTGGTCCAGGTTTACGACTACGTGGATCCCAATGTCCTCATGCTTGCCCGGATGTACCAGCGGCGATTGCGGGGATATGCGGACATGGGCTACGCGATCGTTGACGGATCGGTGGGCCAACAGGGTTTGTTCGAGGGTGGCTGAGAAAAAGCCTTTTCACCGGTCCGCGGTCATATGTTGCGCTTGTAGCAGATAAGGCAGCGCCAAACTGGTGAGCGCTGACGGCTCCGCCCACAGTTTTCCGCAATCGCTGCCCGAGTTCTTCACGAAGTTGACCGACGGACTCCGGGAGGGGCAGTCGAACGCGATCATTCAGGATGACGCGCAGCTAACGACCGTGGAGGGTGCGCGCATACTGGGAATTTCGCGTCTGTTCCTGATCAAGCTCCACGAGCACGGGAGACTCCGCATTACATCGTAGATACGCATCGGAGGGTCTACGTGCGAGTCTTTGGCACACAAAGCGAAGCGCGACGCCAACCGCCGCCAGATTCTAGACGAACTCTCGAGAGCGGAGGGCGCGGAGAGGCTCTACTAGATCTTCCCTCGAGCAACGTGGCGGAGAACGCGATCGCTAACACCCGCAGACCACGCGCCGGACACACCGATCGCTGGCCTGAGGCTGCAAGCTGATCCCCGCATCTTTTGCGTCAGGCCTCGCGAGACTGACTGCGTCTTCGTCCAACAGGAGCGATGCGACACGAGCACTTCATTCGGAGAGCACCCTGGTGCGGCCCCCCCCTCAGAACGCGGCGACCGGTACGATGCCGGCGTTTGGCGGCTGGTGCACGCCAACGGCAATCGATCGGAAGTCGAGGAAATCATGACGCCGTTGCGAGAGTGACCGGTGCCCGCATTGTCCGCCCGCGCTCGATCGAGACGCTCGTGACCGCGAGGCGCATTCACCAGTCGCACCGCGGCCGCCGGTCGCGATCTACCGCGACAGCTTCAACGCGAACTGCACGATCCGCGATTGATTCGCTTGCGCGCTCACGACTCCGAACTGTGGGTTCCCGAACGTCTCGTTGGGGGTGCCGAATCGAGGAGTGTTACTGAGGTTGAAGAACTCCGCCCGGAATTGCACCTCGAACTTCTCGACCGGCCGGAAATTCTTGCTCAGCGTCATGTCGAGTTGGCGGGCGGACTGGCTTCGCGTGCCGTTGAATGTTCGTGGCGAGTTCCCGAACCGGTAGGCGGGAGGGTTGCTGAATTGGCTGGCATCGAGCCATCGCTCCGGACGCGGATTGTCAAGGGCCGGATTCACACCCGTCCAGTTCGGCCGCTGTCCGCCGCCCTGAGAGAAGGTGTTGTTTACGTTGGAACCTACTCCAAGCACCCCCCCGCTGAACGCCATCACGATCCCGCCCACTTGCCAGCCGGCGAGCAACGCGTTGGCGATCCCCTTCGTTCCGCGAGCGAACGGCAGTTCATAGATCGCGTTGAACGCCACGCGGTGGGTTTGATCGAGCGCCGAACTCGCCCATTCGGGTCGCAGGTCGTGGTTGTTTTGGAAGCCGGCTCCGCCGAGGACTTCGCCGGAGAATCCGCCGGTCGCCAGGTCCATGAGCTTCGAAAACGTGTAGGAGACGAGCATCGACATTCCACGCGAGTAGCGCTTCTCGTACCGGGCCTCGAGTGCGTGATACGCGGATGTCGCGTAGTTCGAGTTCTGCGCGGTCACGGCGTCGAAATGAGGGAAGGGCCGCAGCAGTTGGGCGCGGGATACGGTCCTCTGCGCGAGCGTGCCGACCGCGATCTGTCCGAAGAACGGGTTCGGCACCTGCTGGCGGAGGCCGTCGCCCAGCGACAGGTTCTCCTCGCGAAGTTGATTGAACACGCGGTTCTGCGAGAGTTTGAGGCCTCGGCTCGCCGCATACCCGAGCTCGAACACGGAGTTCGACGGGAGTTCGCGCTGGATATTGAAGTTCCACTGGCCAGCGTAGGATGTGCGGGCTCCACGATCGAAGAAGTTCACGGCCTGCCCGAGCAGCGTCGCGCCCCCCAGCGCATTCCCCGTGGGTTGGACACGCCCGTTCGGATAGGGATTGGAGAAGTCCGCGATCGGTGTCACACCGTCGAGGCTGGTGACGATGGACGTCGTCGCGCCGAATCCGCTCGTGCCGAACGCGGCGGCGCCCGTTCCGATACCCGTCGAGGAAGCGTAGAAGATGCCGCCGCCGGTGCGCAGCAGCGTTTTCTGATTCACGCGAAAGCTCAGTCCCACGCGCGGCGCGAAATTGTTGCGGTCGGTGTTGGCGTTTGCCCGTGGGAGGCCACCGGTGGCGGGGAACGCGAGTGTGCCTCGCAAATCGAGCCCCGAGGCGTTGAGCGGCGGGCGCGCTGTGTAATCGAAGTTCGTGAGCTGGCCATAGCGATCCGTGCGCGGTGCTTCCACGTCGTATCGCAAGCCGAGGTTCAACGTCAGACGCGAGTTCACCCGGAAGGTATCCTGCGCGAAAAGGCTCCAGTAGTTGATCTTCTGAGCCACCGCGGGGACGGTTCCGAGGTTGCCGGCGGGAACTCCCAATAGGAAGGTCGCCAGCCCCGATCCTGCCGTCGCCGTCGACTGAGCGGGATTCGGCCCTTGCGTCCACTGCGGAGTGAAGCTGAAATCTCGCGCGGTTCCCTGGAGATTGTTGAAGAAGAGCGCCCGGTACTCTCCGCCAACCTTCAGCGTGTGCTTCGAGAAATTCTTGGTCAGATTGCCCTGCGCCGCGTGCGGCGTATCGCCCAGGTCGATGCCATCGGTGAGGCCGAGGGCCGTTGCCGCGGCGACATTCGGAAGTGAACCCGTAACGCCAAATCCGGTGATGTTCACCGACGGGAACGAGGAATAGATTCCAGGCACGTCGCGCAGATACACTGGCAGCCCGAGCGTGGTCATGTCGAAACCGAACGAGGCGGGTTTGCGATTGTTCACCAGCCGAGTCACGGAATACCGCACCGATCCGAGCAGCGTCGGACTGAACGTATGCGTATCGTCGAGGATCGCGTTCTGACGCGTGAACACTTGCGCGCCAATCGCCGGAGAGCCCGGGTTGCCTGGTCCGTAGGGCGAAGCGCGCAGGAACGGCGTGTCGTCATAGGAGTAGCGGAAGAAGATTCGATTCGAATTGGTGAAGTTATGGTCCACCCGGATGCTGATCGTGTCTTTGTCCACTCGATTGCCGTCGGTGCGCGTAAAGTTGTTCACGCCCGTGACCGGGTTTCCCGTCGAGTTCGGAGCTGGAAAGAAGGGAATCATCGCGCGCGACACGGGGTGAATCCGCGAAGCCGGAATCCGGTTGCCCGGGAATGCCGAGCGCATGAATCCTCCGCCTGCACCCGAAGCCGTCGTCGCCGGATCGAAGATGTTGATCGCCGCTCCGGCCGCGTTGCGCAGACTGGAGAAGTCCCCCGCGAGTTGCTCCGGACGCGGCACCGTTCCCGTGAAGGTCATTCCCTGAACGAATCGCACGAGTTCGACACTGAGGAAGACGAACGTCCGGTTACGGCCGTTGTAGAGCTTCGGAATCACGGCAGGAGCGCCCACCGTGCCGCCGAACTGATTGAACCGGAACGGCGGACGGGCCCTGCCTCCGGCGTTCGCAAAGAAGTCGTTCGCGTTCAGTTTGTCATTGCGTAGAAACTCGTAGACCGAGAAGTGGAGGTCGTTCGTGCCCGTCCTCGATACGACATTGAAAACGCCTCCCGCCGCGCGACCGTACTCCGCGCTGAAGTTGTTGGTCTCCACCTTGAACTCCTGCACGGCGTCCGGATTCAGATTCACCACCGGTTGATTCGATGAGGCGGCGCTGTTCGGCGCGCCGTCCAGAAGGAATTCGTTCGCGTTGCCGCGCATTCCGTTGATCGAATACGAAATCGTGCTGATCTGATCGACGGGCAGGTTATTGACGCCTGGCGCTGCCCTGACACCGGGGACGAGCATCGCCAAAGCATAGGTGTTCCGCCCCAAGAGCGGCAGTTCGCGCACTTGGCGGTTGCTCACCACTTGACCCACCGTGGCCGAATCGGTGTCCAGCACGAATTGGCGTTCGGACACCTCAATCGTTTCGCTAACCGAGGCGGGGCGCATCGTGACGTCGAACCGCGCCTGCTGCTGCACCACCAGTTCCACGCGGGCTTGGCGCACCGAGACGAATCCTTCCTTCGAAATACTGACTTCGTACTGCCCCGGCTGAAGAAGCGGCAAGACGTAAAAGCCTTCCTGATTCGTCTCGGCCTGCTGCTGAATTCCCGTGCCGGCGGCCTTGACCGTCACGGCCGCTCCGGGAACCAGCGCTCCGGAAGCATCGGTTACGCGTCCGGCCAGCGAACTCGTCTGGCAGTGGGCGGAGACGGCAATGAGGATCCCAGAAACAGCAATAGTGCGCATGAATTAGCAATACCAGATCCGGCTTCAGGCTGTTGGTACGATGCCTGTTGAGCCGCTTTGTCACATTCCTTGCGCTTCTGCCGGTGTTCGCGCAGGGCGCGCCCGTCATCCTTTTGAAACAGCTTGTCTTCGAACACCGCGGCTCCGATCCGCGCGACGAGTCGAACCAGCATGGCTTCAATCACGCGCCCAGCATCGTGCTTCTGCCCGATAGCCGCCTGCTGACGATGTGGTTCACTGCTCCGTTCGAAGGTTCGGCAAAGCAATGCCTGATGGGATCGTTCTCGGCGGACGGCGCCCGATCCTGGCGGACGGCCCGCGTGATGCAGGATTTTCTGGACCGGTCCGACTTCGACTCAGCGTTCATCGCCGCGGGAAGCACTGTCTTACTGGCTCTTCTCCGCCGGGCTCCGAAGCGTGGGGCGCTTGCAGTCGATTCCTCCCGAGATGGCCGCGGCAACAGGAGCCTTTCGCATCTACGTTCGCTCGAGTCAGGACTCAGGACAGACATGGTCCGAACCTGTCGCCGCCTATGACAAACCCGCGCACACCAGCCGGTCGAACGGGATCCGCCGCTCGACAGGAAAACTGCTTTTGCCTCTGCATCGCATCGGGACGAAAGCGGGAGGCGTGTTGAAGTCCATGGATGGCGGCAAGACATGGTCACGCCGCGGCATGGTTGGCAATCCCGCCGGACAAGGCGGTGAGCCGGCGATCGCCGAGCTTCGGCCGGGAGAGGTGTTGATGGTCCTGCGAACCACTGATGGAAAGCTCTGGAGTTCGCGCTCGTTCGATCGCGGGGAGACGTGGAGCACTGCCCGCGATACTGGACTTCCCGCGGGTGCCACTTCGCATCATTTGCTTCGTCTGCGCGACGGGCGGCTCGTGTTGACACACAATCCGTCTCCCCCCGCTCCGGACGCCTTTGACCATGCGAGTTTCCCACGACAGCGGCGAAACATGGGGAACGCCGCTCACGCTCGCGGAAGCCCGGCTGCGCTCGCCGGACGATCGCGGCCGCCAAGTTGCCTATCCATCCGCCACCGAACTTGCAGACGGAACCATCGCCGTGGTGTGGACCGCGATCAGCATCTCCGAGCATGAGCGCAAAGGCCGCGCAGGCGCGGCGCCAGGAATGGAGGAACACGCAGCAAGTGGGGCGCCGAAGTGAGTCCGTTTTGCGCGTATATCTCAGAAGCGCAAAGGGCCGCGAGCCGCGCCACCAGCCATCGAGGAACAAGGTGTGATCCAGGGCGGCGACGGGCTCCGTTTTGCGCTTGTTCCGCAAAAGATGACCGGCGATCTATGGTCCGCCCGGATTCGGGTCAGCGGACCCGTGCCTCCCGCGCCCGCTTCTCGTAAATCCCGCGGCCGACCTTGAACGCTTCAATGGACGAAATCCGGTCCTGCCGGCTGGCGAACTTCGCCTGTGTTTCCAGCCACCGGATCGAGCGATCCAGGTACCGGACATAGTATTCCGCATCCTCCTTGCTGCGAATCGGCTCGCTATCCCGAATCACGTAAACAGGCGACGTGTGCGCAAACACCGTTTCGGGCCGGCGCGTACCGTAAAGATCCCCGTGCATCGTCCCGTTCTCCACGTGGATCTTTGCGAACTCCACGCCCCGCGCCCGGTGCGGACCGATATCCTCGCGCGCCCGCGCCGCGATCCAGCAACTGCGCGTCAGCGGGTGTTCGAGATGGATCTCGGCCCGATACGGACGCCCGCTGGGCGTAACCTCGCCGATCACAACACCGTTCGCGAGAATCTCGAGCCGGTCGAACCGTAGTTGCGATTGGGCGGTGGCGTGAATCGAGATCGCCTTGTTACGGCGCGGCGACGCCCGGATGGTGGTTCCCGGCGGCTTCCCATCGACGGTGAGCTTCAGCATCGGACTGTTCGACACGAATGTGTTCCCAGCCTTCAAGGCGTCGATCCAAGCTTGATAGCTGAAGGCTCCGCGCAGTTGGGCATAGACGCGGTTCGCGCCAACCGTGACGTAGTTCGTCATCTTGTCGGTACCCGCCAGCGCGGTGAGCTGGAAGCCGCAGTTCAGGAATCGATACCACAGGTGCAAGCCGTCGTTCGGCTGCTGCTCGTTCACGACTTCCTTTAGGAACACCGGGAAGTCGAGCGGATCGAGCACCGAAAGGATCTCGAGCCCGTCGAGCTTCTCCATCGCCACATCCAGCGGACTTTCCACGCCCGGCCAACTCGGGAAGTGTGCCCATGCGACATAGCCGCCCTGCGCATGGGTCTTGTCGCAGACGTCGAGATGGAGCGGCCAGTGATAGGGTTGTACTTCCTTCACGGGTTGCACGAGCCGCTTCAGGTTGAGCAGGCACATGTGGCCCAGTTGGTGATTGCGGAACTCCTGATTCACGTAGATAAGCCGTTTGCCGCGCGAATTGCCGTTCACGCGCCCTTCGAACTCGGCCTGGTCGATCGTGAAGTCCGACGTCAGCAGATTCGCGATGTTCAGATCCTCCGCTTCCATTTCCATCGCGCAGGTCCTCGGCGAAATGTGATGGATGTGGACATCGCCGCTGTACCAACCATCGCGCGCCGGTGAGGTCCAGCGGGACAGCGGAATGTTCACCGCGCCACCTCGCGCCGATTCCGCCGTGATCTCACCCTCGGCGATCGTGTACTCGAAGCCCTTGATCACTTGATAACGCAACGGCAGCAGGCGAGGATCGATCTCGAACGGCCCAGTGACGTACGAAAACCGGCGGTTCTGGAAGCGCACGTCGCCTTCCTGCGCGGTCTCCGAAAGGGCCGCCGGATGTCCCACAGGCGCGAACTGCTCGCCACGCGCGTTCACCAGCCGGACTCGCGCGGCTGTCTCTCGCCCGGTCGCCTCTTCCGTGATCCGGCACCGGACCGGAGCACCGGACTGCGCCCTCGCGGCTTCGATCGCCACCCCAACGGGCATGATCCGCTCCAGAAACTTCCTTCTGCTGTCCGCCATCGGTGCATGATATCAACGGCACGGTCCGCGTTGGCGTCACTCCCGCGGCATCCGCCGCATTCGGTGGCTCACCCCGATTTTGTCCGAAACATTCTCCGAAGAAATGCTTCAAACACGCCGATAGAAAGTCGTATTGTTCGCACTCCTGCTGTCCCTCCTCCCTGGCTCCTCTCTGCCCAACTGGACTGCTTCGGGCTCCCCGCCTGCTCAGGCCCCGATCGCACCCTCTCCGTCAAATCCGCCTTCATCGTTTGCCATGACGCCCAGACCCAAACGCCCGTTTGGACCGCGCACGAATTCACCCCATCCACGCTCGCTCCCGCATTTCCGCGCCGGAACCTTTCGCCGCGACATCTCTCTCGGACATCCGGCGCGTCCAACCTGGGCTATCGCAAATCCGCGAGGCGCGATACAAGTTCGGTGATCGTCTTCACCGGCCCCATCTTCTGCGACAATCCGAGCGCATCGGCGCGGGCAGGGTCGCGGCCCCCTGCGAACTGGTCAATTCAAGGTCGTCGTGGAAGTCCATGACGGGCGCAACCGAGCATCCACGCGCAAGTGGACCGAATTGCCGTGCCGCTCAGCCGGGTCCACGAACGAGCAGGGCTGAACCTGCCACGGACAACTGACCTCTTCGAGCGAGGGGCTCCATGTTCTCAGCCGGCCGCTGCGTGCGATCCGGAAAACTCCCACTACGGCTTCTTCCGCGAACGCTGATACAACCGCGACATCGGCGCCAACCTGCCAACCCGCGATGGCCCTCGGCCTTCCCCTTTGGAAAGCCCGCGGGCACGGAGTAGAGTGAAGGATGCAACACGTCAGCCAACTCGGCCGCTCCGGCGTCCGCGTCACCCGCATCGGGCTCGGTGGCGGACCAATCGCAAGCCTCTTCACCGAAGTCACCGAAGAGCAAGCTCGCGCAACGATCGATCGCGCCTGGGACTCGGGCATTCGCTTCTTCGACACCGCGCCACTCTATGGACACGGTCTCAGCGAAATCCGCTTTGGACGCGCGCTCCGAGGCCGTCCGCGCGGTGAGTTTGTCATCGCTTCGAAAGTGGGGCGGCTGCTCGTTCCGCTCGCGCCGGATGAGCGCGTCGAGAGCGCGTTCGTGAACCATCCGCCCTACCGGCCCGTGTTCGACTGTTCGCGAGACGCGATCTTCCGCTCGGTGGACGAAAGTCTCGCGCGGCTCGGGCTCGATCGCATCGACATCCTGCATGTCCACGATCCGGACGCCCACTTCGGCGATGTGATCCGCCATGCCTATCCCGCGCTCGATTCGCTACGTGCACAAGGTGTGGTGCGCGCGCTCGGCGCCGGAATGAATCAGTGGCAAATGCTCGCTCGATTCGCGCGCGAGTGCGATTTCGACTGTTTTCTGCTGGCGGGCCGCTACACGCTGATCGATCAGAGCGCGTTGCCGGAGCTGCTGCCGCTCTGCGTCCGGCGCAACATCTCGATTATTCTCGGCGCCCCGTACAACAGCGGAATCCTCGCCACCGGCGCTCGTCCCGGTGCGACGTTCAACTACGAAGCCGCTCCACCCGAGTGGATCGAGAAGACGCGGCGCGCCGAAAAGATTTGCGAGCGGCATGGAGTTCCGCTGAAGGCTGCCGCGCTGCAGTTTCCGCTGCGGCATCCGGCCGTTGCGGCGGTGATTCCCGGATGCCGAAGTGCCGCCGAAGTGGGCGAGAGCGTGGCGATGATGCACCAGGAGATCCCGGAAGCCTTCTGGCGCGATTACCATGAAATGAGATGAGTCAAGAGAACGCTCCAGCGGTGGAGACGGCACTGACGCCGGAAGAGCAGGTCGCGCGCATGAAGCGTGACTGGGACGCGCGAGCCGCCGAGAATGCCCGATACTGGGTCGCTACCGAACGGTTCGAGTGGACCGACGAGCAGTGGTGGGACTCGGGCCGGCAAACGGTACGCGAAGAGATCCTCACCGACATGACCAACATCTGTCAGGGCATGGACCCGAAGAAGATGAGGGTCCTCGAAATCGGCTGCGGCGCCGGACGTATCACGCGTGCGCTGGCAGAGACCTTTGGCCTCGTCTACGCGGTGGACATCAGTTCGGAGATGGTCGCCCAAGCACGGCACGGGCTGCGCGATGTTCCGAACGCGTTCGTGTTCGAGAACAACGGCCGAGACCTATCGGTGCTCGGCGACACGCCGGTGGACTTCGCCTTTTCGATGATCGTCTTCCAGCACATTCCCAGCCGCGAAGTGATCGAGAGCTACGTGCGCGACGTGCACCGGCTGCTGCGGCCGGGCGGGCTGTTCAAGTTTCAGGTCCAGGGTGATCCGACGATCGAGACGACACCCGAGGACACATGGCTGGGCGTTCCGTTTTCCGACGAGGATGCAGTCGCGCTCGCCGAACGCTGCGGATTCGAACCGCGCCACCGCCACGGAGCGGGCGAACAATATTTCTGGCTCTGGTTCTTCAAGAAGTAGCGAGCGGCCGCGTTCGCTCAATTGCCAGCCGGCAGCGGGCCGTAGTGCGGCGCCGGCTGGCCCACTTCATACGCTCCCAGATCGGGCGCACTTCCGGAGTATCCTTCGTTCACGTTCGGGATCTTGACGCCCGCATCCACGGCCTTGCCCGACGGCGACAAACGGAAGTTCAGGTCGCGCGGCTCGTGGATCGCGTGCGGTTTCTCCGCGTCCGGTGCGCGAAGATTCTCGAAGACCGAGTAGTCGACTTCGAGTCCGTGGGACTCCTGGCCGGTAGCCGATCGAAGCTCCGCCAGCGACCCGAAGCGCCGGGCCCCGCCGCGATCGAGATCGTAGTCGCGCGCCGCGCCGGGTTTCGGCGAGAGCCACTGGAACTGATCCTTGGCTTTCGGATTCATCCGGTAGCCGTTGTAGTCGAAGGTCGAATAGGAGGTCGCGTTCGAGAAGCGGAAGACGGGCCGGTTCGGAGCATCGGTTCCGAGGAACAGGTTGTTCCGCATGTGGACGTTGGAAAACAGGTCGCCGGGAAGCGCCTCGGTGATCATCGTGTTGTGATAGAGCACCATGCCGGTGGGCTTGACGTTGAACTTGAGTCCGCAGCCCGTGGGCACGTGATAGATGACGTTGCGGATGTAGTATGCCGGGCCACCGTACACCGGCTGCGCGCTCAAGCCGCACTGCGCCGCGTTCACGCCGCGGTTTCGCATCACGCGGATGTTGTGAACGCCCCCATCGGCTTCGATGAAATCGTCGGCCATGAGATAGATGTCGTTGTTGTGGAAGTCGATCGAGCTGGCGCGATGATTCTCGTCGCGATCGGGCGAACCGTGCGTACATACCGAGATCCCGTCATGGAAGTAGGCGATGTAGTTGTGGCTGACGACATGGCCCGCGCCGTAGAGCTTCACCGCGTGATAGCTCTTCAGGCGATTTCCGCCGTAGATTCCCGGACTGTACCAGCCGAGCAGTCGATAGCGATCGTCGCGTCCGAGCATCACGTTGCCCGTGATGAGAAAGTCGTGCGAGCCCGCGTATTGGCCGTTCACGCCGATACCGACATCTTCGAGCCGGCAGTTGCGGACCGTCAGCCCCTTGGCTCCGGTGACGTCCTTCTGGCCAGCCTGAAACGCGATGTCGGTGTTGCGGATCGTGAGTCCGTCGAAGACGTGATGGTCGGCAGCCATCACGTTGAACAGGTTGTGTGCGCCGTCACCATCGAAGATCACCTCTCCGTCGCCCGCTGCCTTGATGATGATCGGGCGTTGCGGAGTTCCCTTCGCGGTGAGCACGTAGCTGCCATCGAAGTCGAGTCCGGTCGGTTCGGAGTAGCGGAGCCGGTCACCCCTGTACAGTCCCGCGTGGACCAGGATCACGTCGCCCGATCGAACCTTCCGTTCGCTCAGCACGGACCAGTCGCCATTGCCCGATCCGTAGTAGGCCTGCTTGAGTCCCGTGAACGAAGGCTCCTGCTTCGGCCCCTTCCATGCCGGCGGATACACGTGGAGAACGCGGGCATTGCGGACCTGCTTGGGCTCGCCGCGCGTCCGCGTCTTCACGATCTTCACCGAGCCGCCCTTCACGCCATCCGGGTCCTTCATCTCGAATCGTGCTTCGTACTCGGTGTCCGGCTCGAGATCGAGGACACTGCCTGCGAACATCTCCGGCACCACGTAGTCGAGCCCGAGATCCTTTCGGAACACGCGTTCGCCGCCCATGCGCAGTAGCGGCATGCCCTGCTTCCAGCCCGTCTCGCCGGACTTCCGGTAGCTCACCTCGACGGTGGAGTTCCGGTTGTCGTCGCCCGAGATCGCCCACTCGAATCCGAGGCAGATGAGCGTCGGGCGCTCGATCACGAAACGTCCCGGATTCACCGCGTCATACGATTCCATCTTCACCGGAGGCCGGCTCACGAACCGGACCCAACCGAACGAGTCCGGCATGTGGAAGTTCGGGCGATCGCTATTGACGGGCGACCAAGTGCTGTACTGCGCGTTGGTCTTCCCGCCCGCCCGGTTGAGATTCAATCGCCATTGATCGCCGTCTCGTGGAGGCGTATGCGCGGCATCCTTTTCGAACACCTTGAACGGAATCGAGACTTCGAGAATCCAGTGATCGTCGTCCGGCGAATCGCGTTTGACGGTGATTCCCATGTGCGAGGTACGCAGGCGCACGCCTTCGGGTTCGGTGTTGAAATGGCCCTTGTACCAGTCCGCGCGGATGAAGTTGAGCATCGTGCCGATGACGTTCATTTCAAATCCGTAGTAGTTGCGAACCTTGTCCGGATTCGGGCTGATGAACGCTTCGACCGAATCGTCGAGCGAGACCGGACCATGCCTCTCGATCACCTCGGCGGCGATGTATTTGTCGTGACAGTGGTAGCCGAAGTAAATATTCTCGTCGTCCCAGAGAATCTTGGCGGTTGTCTTTTCCTTTTCGCCATCCTTCCACCAGTTGAAGTGGAAGTCGCTGGCCGCGGGCGCCTGTTGCCAAGCCGGTTCGTCGAGCTTTCCGTCCACGACGATCCGTCCGGCTGCGCGGTGGATGTCGTAGCGGGGGAGATTCTGCGCGATGATCGCCGGAGCGGCGGAAAGGAGGGCAACGAGGGTGCGGTTCATGGAACGATAGATTCAATGCTAACGCTAACGGAAGTGCCTGGGCTGGTGCGAAGCGGGTCCGGCTACAATGGACCTCGAATCACGGCGAATGTCCCGAACGTTCGAGGGCACCCCTGTCCGGCTGCTTGAGCCAGAGGAACCGCGCCGGATCGCGCTTCAGGGAGTGCAAGGCAGCCGAACACTTGGACTGGCTGTCTTTCCGGGTGGAGCAGACTATGGCCGTTTCGCGAGTCCGAACCGGTTCGATCAGAGCGAATGCAACGCTGCCAGGCCGGCATTGATGCCTCCCACGACTGGACAAATGGACCCAGCACCTGAAGCGGGTCAAATGAGACTCGCTTCAGTGGTGCATCACTGCCCCGAGCGAACGGGTCAGAAGATCAGCTTCAGACCCAATTGAACATTCCGCCGGTCGTTGAACCTTGTTCCACTCACCTGTCCGAAGTCCGCCGCGCCGAACGTGAGCCCCGGCGGAGCGAACTGCGGCGTATTAGTGAAGTTGTACATCTCCCCGCGAAACTGCAGGCGGAACCGTTCGGTCAGCGAGAATGTTTTCGCGATGTTGATATCGGCGTGATGCGTACCGTCGGCGCGAATATTCGGCACGTACCGGGGCGCGTTGCCAATGGTGAACGCCGCGGGAGCCGAGGCTCCAGAGGTATTGAACCAGCGTTCCGGCGTGCGTGGGTCGGCGTTGAGGTCCTTCAGATTGTTGACGCGCGCATTCAGGATGCGGAAGCCATAGGCACCGAGTCCGTTCGGAGCGACGAGACGCAACGGAAGTCCCGAAGCCAGACGGACGATGGCGGAGATCTCCCATCCGCCCACGACAGCCTCGGCGGCCTTGGGCAGGCTCGCACCGAACTTGCGGCCCTTGCCCACCGGCGGCTGCCAGACGAGCGCGGTGGCGAAGCTCTGCGGAACATCGTGTCCGGAGACCGACCGCTCGACGCGCGCGTCATAGACATCGCGCAACGTGTCGCCGATGATCCAGCCTTGATTTTCGGAAGCGTTGTCGATCGCCTTCGAGAACTGATAGCTCGACATCAGGGCGAGACCTCCGCCCAGCCGCTGGTTGAACTTGATGTACAGGGCGTTGAAGCTCGAACCCGCGCCCGGCGTGTCGCCCGACATCTCGACGGTCGCGAAGTGCGGATAAGGACGCAGCAGCCGGTGGCGCGGCACGGTGCGGCCCGACAGCACACCTGTTGGAAAGACGCCGAAGAAGGGGTTCGCCACCTGATCGTTCAATGCGGTGCCGAGCGCGAGATATTGCGGCGGAAGCTGATTCACGTCTGGCGTTGCGCCGTAGTTCAGCTTGCGTCCGCCATTGCCCGAGTAGCCGACCTCGAGCATCGCCGTCTTGGCCAGTTCGAACTGGAGATCGAACGAGTAGTTCTGCACGTAGCCGGTCGGGTGCGAACGCTGGAAGGCGATCACGTCCGAACCTGCCTGCGTCAGGAGCCCGAGCGAGCTTCCCACGGCGCGATTCACGCCGCTCGGATAGGGATTCGCCAGCAGATCCTGCGGCGTGATGCCGTCGCCGCCGCGCGTGTTGACCCAGTTCGTGGTGACCGTGTAGCCGTCGGTTCCGGCCGCCGGACCACCCTGCGTCGCCGTGCCGAATCCCATCAGATAGAAGATGCCGTAGCCCGCGCGCGCGACGATGCGCGGCGTGATCTTGTAGGCGAGGCCGATGCGCGGCGCGAGATCGACATTGTCCGGCGCGGTCTGGAAACGCTGGTCGGCGCTGGTGAATACCAAGCCTCCGCGCAGGTCGAGACCGGCGCGCTCGCTGAGCGGATTCCGAGCGCCGAAATCGAAGTAGTTGTAGCGATTGAAGCGCTCGGTGGAGGGCCGTTGCATCTCCCAGCGCAAGCCGGCATTCACGGTGAGACGGGAACTGAAACGCCAGACATCCTGAACGTAGAGGCCGTAGTAGCGGCGCGAAGTCGCGGGCACGACCGAATTGCGGATCGAGTTGTTCACCGTGGTGACGCCGCCCGAAAGTCCAGACGGAATGCCTGTGCCGAGCAAGAGCGAAGCCACGGCGTTACCGGAGTTCGCCGAGCTAATCTGCGCCGCCGGCCCCGAAGTCATGCCGCGATCGAATGCGAAGTCGGTCGAACGCACGTCGATCGAATTCAGCCGCACGATCTCGCCCGTGAAGCCGAACTTGAGCGAGTGTTTACCGAGTTCGCGCGTGGTGTTCAACTGAAGGTTGTCGGTCTGGCGCGGGAAGTTGAGTACGCGTCCGTTGGAGAGGCCCGCGTAGCCGAAGAGGCTGAACTGCGGGAAGTGCGGCGAGTCCCAGAGCGAAACGAGATTCTGCGAGAATCCGAGCGCGGTACCGAGTACGTTGTCGCGCAGCGGCAGCGGCAATTGCTCTTCGCGCCAGCGGCCCGATCCGGCCGTGATGTTGATCACCCAGTTCGGAGTCGGGATGAACGTATTGCCCCATGTGGCGTGGAAGCGCGGGTTGTCGCCCTCGCTGCCGCCGTCGGCTCCGGTTCCGAAGAAGCGCGGAGTCTTGCGCGTTTGCCAAGCCTTGGTGAGCCGGCCGTACATCGTATGCTTCTCTGAGCGGGCCCAATCGATGCGCACGTCCATGCGCTTGTTGTCGGTGATCGAGGTGCCTGCGCCGAAGAAGTTGTTGGCTTGCGTGATCACGTTGGTGGGGTTCGCATTCGCTCGTGGGTAGAATTCGATCGTCTTGGCGCCAACCGCGTCGAATCGGCTGCGCGGCACGATATTGCCGGGGAACGCATCGCGGATGGAGCCCGCACCCGCCGGATTGGCTCGCGTCGAGAACGGATCGTAGACCAGCGACACCACATTGTTCGCATCCCGGGTGTCGCTGAAGTTTCCGGCGCGTTGCAGATCGGTGGGGACCGTGGTGAGCGTTGTCGCGGGCGAACCTTCCTTCAAATGTTCGTAGCTCGTCAGAAAGAAGAGCCGCTTCGCTTTCCACAGAGGACCCGAGAAGTTCGCCCCGAACTGATGGCGCTTGAACTCGACACGCGGCCGGCCCGTGCGGTTGTTCACCCACGCATTCGCGTCCAAATTGTCGTTGCGCAGAAACTCGAACGCCGATCCGTGGAACTCCGGCGATCCGCCCTTGGTGACCACGCTCACCACGCCGCCCCCGGACTTGCCGAACTCGGCGTCGTAGGAGTTGCGCGACACCACGACCTCTTGCACGGATTCGACAGAAGGAGCCGCCAGCAGCGCGCCCCAATCGCCCGAGGTCGCGGGCACGCCGTCGATCAGCACCAGTCCGCTCATGTCACGTCCGCCGTTGAACGCGAATCGCGCCTGATTCTGATCGGCCGAATTGTTTGAGTTCGCGACGCTCATCGACGTGACGCCGGCCATCGCGTGGACGGCGATGAACGGATTCCGCGTCGCGGCGGGAAGGTTCAGGATCTGGTCGCGCCCGAGCGTGTAGGACTGGTTGGCCGACTGCGTGTTCAACTGGATCGCGTTGCCGGTGACCTCCACCGATTCGGTGACCTGTCCGATCTGCATCGTCACGTTCACTTCGGCGGATTGATTCGCAGTCAGCGTAATCCCAGTATTGGTGGTGGTCTTGAAACCTGGAGCTTCGACTGTGATTTCATAGGAGCCCGGCAGGAGCTGGGAGAAAACGTATCGGCCCTCCGCCGAGGTGGCCGTTTGCCGCGCCTCCTGCGTCGAACGGTTCAGGAGCTTGACGGCCGCCGACGGAATCGCACTCTGCGCCGGATCGGTCACCAAGCCGGTGAGATTCGAGGTGAACGCTTGCGAAAACAACGGGGGCGCGGCCGTCAGGCCGATCAGCATGGAAATAATCAGACGTGTCAATGTGAATCCTGTGTGATGTTAGGAAAGGGAGCCGGGTCCGCAAGCACTACCAGTGCGTCAGCGAACCATCCGGACGATAGTAGACGTTCGACCGGCCCGGTTTGGTTACCTCGCCGATCTGCGTGAGCAGCTTCGGCTCGAGCGTCACGCCCAGTCCCGGGCGTTCATTGCGATAGGCCTTGCCGTTCTTGAAGTCGAGACACTGCGGCAGGTAGTCGATCGTGCGGCCGCCGTAGTTGAACTCCATCAGCACCGGGCCCGAGAAGGCGGACATGCAATTGACGAGCGCGGCGGTCGCGATCGGGCCGGTGAAGTGCGGCACGATGCCGACAGCGTGGGTCTCGCACATGGCGGCGATCTTCATCATCTCGGTGATGCCACCGACGTTCGGCAGCGTGGCGCGGATGTAGTCGATATCGTGGTTCTCGACGAGCTTATGGAAGTCCCAGCGCTGGCCCCACTCCTCGCCGTGCGCGAGAGGACATGAGGTGAGCTGGCGGAGCTTCGGCAAATCGTCGCGGGCTTGCTCGTCGCGGGTCGGATCCTCGACGAGGTACGGTTCGAACTCCTCCATGAAGCGGCAGGCGCGGATGGCGTCGGAGAGGTCAAAGCGCTGATGGAGATCGATCATCCAGTCGCCGTCGGGGCCGACGCCTTCACGCGCTTCCTTGGAATCGCGCGCGATCTGATGGACCCGTTCACGCGTATTGAACTTGGCTCCGGTGGCCGTGTCTCCCGCGCCCATGCGGAAGACGCGATAACCGGCTTCCATCGCCGCGCGAGCCCGTTCGCGCAGGCTCAGGCGCTGATTCGCGGCGCCGGGTGGACGGGGTGCGCCACCAGTGGCGTAACATTCGCAGTGTTCGCGGACCGCCCCGTTGAGCAGATCATGCACGGGAAGTCCAAGGGCCTTGCCCTTGATGTCCCACAGCGCGAGATCGAGGGCGCCAAGCGCGTGGATCTTCTCGCGTCCGGGCGGGTAGAACCACGCCATGTACATCTCTTGCCAGAGCTCTTCAATGCGGAACGGATTCTTGCCGATAAGCGTTCCCGCGCATTGTTCGAGCGTATCTTTCGCGCCGCCTTCACCCACGCCTGTAATGCCACCGTCGGTTTCGACGGTCACCACCATGTTGCTCTGATTGAAGAGTTCATTGAGCTGCGGCGGCTTGTGGATGCGCACACGCGTGATCTTCAACTTGGGGAGCGCGGCTTCAGCGCGGCGGGGCCGCAGCAGAGCCGCCGCGGGCACGGCGGCGAGCGACTTCAGGAAAGCACGTCGATTCTTCATGGCATTGACCATGATACGCGCGAAGCGGCGCTATCCGCGCACCCGAAAATGGCGATCTTGGCGCGCACCTGACCGAACAACGTTCGGCCCACAGCGGCAGCCTTACAGACCCGAACGTAAGGCCGGCGGCTGGATTTTTCGTGTTGGCGGAGTTCGGCCTGATGGCAATTAGCCGGTCGCGATCGCGATCAAGGCAGGGTGGGATCAGTTCGGCCGAGCCGCCACGATGAGGCGGCCAGCGGATTGGGGAACGTCCATCAGCTCACCCGGTCCGAAGCCGGTGTTGTCGAGCATCTTCGCGTAGTCGCCCATCGTATAGGCGTCCCCCGATGGAGTGTTCGCGAGCATCATCATGGCGAACTGCGCGGGAACCGGCGGCGTGAGGCGGTCTCCGTTCGGCACGAACTCGAAGATCACAATACGGCCGCCGGGACGCAACGCGGCATGGAAGCGGCGCATCAACGTTTCGCAGTCCTCGACGGAGAAGTGATGGAACAGATTGGTGACCAGGATCGCGTCATAGCCGGATCCGAGATCGGCCGTGAAGGCGCTGCCCGGTAGCGGCGTGATGGGGATGCCGAATGTTCGCGCGTGTTCCCGCGTGACCTCGAGAACCGTCGGAAAGTCGAGCGCGACGATCTCGCACTGCGGCGCGCGGCGGGCGACGGCGAATCCGAACAACCCGTGGCTGGCGGCCACATCGAGCACTTTCGATGGTGCGCCGCCGCTGACGACGACATCGGCGATGAAGTCGGCGGGTCCGCGCATCATCGGCTGCATGGTGCGCGCAAAGGTGACCCACTCCTGGACTTCTTCGCCCGCGAGCGGCTCCTCGAGGATGGTGTGGCCACGGCGAATGGTTTCGGTGAGTCCGCAGGAAGCCGCGAGGATCTTGTCGTTCATGAGGAACGGAATGGTGGGCGCCATGCTGGCCGGCGAGCGCGAATCGAGGAAGACCGCGCTCGTCGGCGTGTGCGCGTAGTGGCCATCGGTGCGCGAGATGAGACCGAAGATCGTGAGGCAATCGCACAGAATTCGCATGCCTCGCTCCGGCACCCCGGCCTTTGCGGCCAGTTGCGCGGACGTCGCGGGTCCGTCGCCGAGTGCGTCGAAGACACCCAGTTCGACGCCAGCTCTCAATGCCGCGCTACGTTGATGCGCGGTGATCGTCTCAAACACCAGTTGCGGATTCGGTTCCATACTCTCCCTCGAATCGACCCGTATGCGGCGGGACGATTGGCGAGGATAGCATGTGCGGAGGATTCGTTCCACAGCTTGCTCTGCGAATTCCGTAACTCAATCGCGGCAAGCGGATGTACGTAGCGCCTTCAGCGCGATTGCCAGGACCAGAGCCGTGGCCAGTACATCCAGGAGCGAGGTAACGCCAACGAAAGACTCAAAAACGCTCGCGATGGCGATCAAGGCTCCGGAGGCGGCACCTCCAGCGTAACGAGGCCAATTGGACAGAGGCGAGACTCGGCCTGCGCTAAGCAAAGAGCACGAAAGCACACGCTACAGGGAGCGGAGGGACTCCAGCAGGTCCTGCTTACGATCGTCCGGTAGCGCGCTTGAAGTTACCGGCACTGCGCGCTGCCGGGCCCGGGCCGTCATACTGGCGGATCGCACCCACCCAGCCACGCGTAAGGCCGTCGTGCAGGATGCGCTGACCCATCGATGCAGAGCGAGATCGGAGTAGAGCGGCTCGGGCTTGCCATCGAGGGCCGGATTCACTGGAGCTGCGGTTTGCAGCGTGGGAGTGTGGCACGCCGCGTAGCCGATGGATGCGAGCCCGGCGCGGACCCGATCGTGGTGGCGCTCCCATTTCGACTGTAGTAGGCTCCGCCCGCGAAGATCAGGACCGGCTTGTTCCTTACCTTCAGCCGAGCCGAGTGATGCACCATCGTTGCCGTTCGTATTCAAGCGTCCGTCGATGCCGAGCGCCTGCCGTTGTTGGCGCGTCGCGGGAAGATTGGCGCGCAGGGCCGCGTCGCACGCTGGCCCGACCGGCGGAAGCAGGCTCGGGCCGTACGGGTGCCCCGGCCCATCGGACTCAGGATCCCGCGATCGCGTCCTTGCAGAACGCGATACACTTCTTCATTTCCGCCATCACGCTCGAATCCTTCGGGACATCGTACTCGAGCTCGATGTTGGCCGGCCAGCGGTACTTGTTCTTCGCCATCAATCGCAGCACATCCTTCAGCGGCGTGTCGCCCTGGCCCCAAGGCCGGTTGCCGCCGCCGTTAGTGCCGAAGCGCTTGTCCTTGAGGTGGAAGCTGGTGATTCGCGCGGCGTTGCGTTCGATGAACGGCACCGGCGATTTCGAGATCGCCTCGGTGAAGTGGCCCACATCGAGATTGATGCTGTTGAATTTCGACTGCGCGAGCGCTGCCTCCCAACTCTGTTCGTTCACCTGCGTGTGGTTGTGGTAGCCGATGAAAACCTTGTGGCGCTCGCCGAACTCGCCCGCTTTCTTGCTCACCATAGGGTCTTTCGGAAGTTCCATGGTGATGCAACGCGCGCCCAGAGTCTTGGCGGTTTCGAAGACGTAGTCGCACTCGGCGTCACTCATCCGCGGGTCGACCGGGAGCTTGAAGATATCGATCTTGATCCCTGCCTGATTGAACATCGCGCGCAGGGACTTGTACTTGTCCATCGAAGCGCTCGTGCGCCACTTGGCACGCTCGGCAGTGGCACGCTTGGCAGCCTCGCGCTGCTCCGGCGTGGCGTTGCGGCCGGGCACACGCGGGATCGCCGGGGCGCCGGCGTACGACTCGGCCGCGTCGGACATCAGTTCCACCGAACTGATCCCCAATTCGGTGCAGTACTGGACGATGTCCGCGGCACTCGAGGGGAGCGTGCGAAAGCTGTAGGTGATCGCGCCGATTTGCACGCCGCGAAACTTCGAATCGGGCTTGGCAAGAAGGGATGCGGCGGGCGTTGCCGCGAGAGCAAACTTGCCGAGGTCGCGCCGGGAAATGGACATTTCTCTATTCTCACATCGCATCGGCCGGTTCGGAGAAGGCCGCGCCGGGGACCTTTGCCGTCCACTTGGCGAGTGCGCTTCGCGCTTCCTCACCAGACCTCGCCGCGATCGCGTGGGTGCCATCCCGCGCGACATCCTTGGTGCAGTCGTGAGCGCCTGGATCGCCGCGGCTGCATTCCGCGCAGATCCAACGCAGAGTGGACCAATCTTCGAGCCCGAGCCCGCGCTCGCGGCAGATCTCCGCCAACCGGTCTCCCGCGCCAGGGTTGGGAAGTTCGAGAACAACCCGAAATGTCTGGTAGGCAGACTCGCGCCAAACAACCAATTCGTCGAAAACCGGAACCCGTTCGCCGTGGAACTCGCGCGTGCCGTTCAATGCGCCGTCATGGAGAATGATGTCACGGAACCTGCGGCCCGACTCGGGTAAGGGAACGCTATCGAGCACGATTCGGGCCGGGTCGATCCGTTCGCCCCACACGACTTCACCCGATGTTCCGGGATTCAGCCGGACACAGGCCATCATGCCGAGCGCACCGGACTCTTCCCCGCCCTCGGGCATCTCGACGCCGAAGCGCTTCCAAGCCCGGCGAGCTTCGGCCCAATCGTGCAGCGCGGTGGCGGCGACCCCGAGGTTCCACCAGGCGCCCTCGTTGCCGGAATCGAGTTCCACTGCCCGCTGGTTGCAGCGAAGGCTCTCCGGCCAATCGTGAGCGTACTTGGCATCGAGCCCGCGATCGAACCAGTCGGCGGATGTCCAGTTCATCACTCCATTGTGCGCTCCATTCCCGCTACAGTGGATTCCATGTCGCGATACCGCAACCAGCTTCCGCAACTGTCCGGCCATCCCTTTCTCACCGACGGCGGGCTCGAAACCACGATGGTCTTCCACGAGGCGATCGAGCTGCCGCACTTCGCCGCGTTCCACATGCTGCGCGACGATGCGGGGGTCGCCAAGCTGAAAGAGTACTTCGCGCGCTACACCCTACTGGCGAAGCGCTTTCACACCGGCTTCATCCTCGAAAGCGTGACGTGGCGGGCGAATTCCGATTGGGGCGAGCGCATCGGATACAGCCGGGCCGCGCTCGCCGATGCCAACCGGGCGGCGATCCGGTTGCTGGAGGAGATTCGTGCGGAGATGGCGCACGAGGAGCCGGTGGTTTTGAGCGGGTGCGTGGGTCCGAGGGGTGACGGCTATTTTCCGAAGGAAAAGGTGACGGTGCAGCAGGCCGCCGATTATCATCAGGCGCAGATCGATGTGCTCGCCTCGACAGCCGCCGACCTCGTGGCCGCCGTGACGATGAACTATGTCGAAGAGGCAACTGGCATCGCGCGTGCCGCGCAACGCTCCGGAATGCCGGTGGTAATTTCGTTCACGCTCGAGACCGATGGACGCCTGCCCACCGGGCAGACGCTAGAGGCGGCGATCGAAGAGGTGGACGGCGCGACCGCGGGGTATCCGGCCTACTACATGATCAACTGCGCGCATCCATCGCATTTCGAATCGGCCATCGCGCCCGGCGCCGCTTGGGCATCGCGGATTGGCGGGCTGCGCGCCAACTCCTCACGCCGCAGCCACAAGGAACTCAACGAGTGCGCCGATCTCGACACGGGCAATCCGGCCGAGTTCGGAGCCGAGTACGCGACCCTGCGCAGGGAGCGTCTGACGCGGCTGAATGTGCTCGGCGGATGCTGCGGCACCGATCACCGCCATGTGGAGGCGGTAGCGGAGTCATGCATTCCGTCTTGGCCGCGACCGTAGTCGGCGGTTACCCGAGCAGCTCCGCGACCGGCTGGCCCGTCGTATCCTCGAGTGAATTGGCGATCTTGATCGGCCGGCCGATCGGGCTCATGATCTCCTTGGTGTGATCCACGCCGAGCAGCTTGAAGACAGTCGCATAGAGATCGCCCATCGTGACCACACGGCTCGTCACGTTCGCGCCGCGCTCGTCGGTCGACCCGATCACTTGACCCGCTTTGATGCCGCCTCCGGTGATCGCGAGTGACCATGCGTTCGGCCAGTGGTCGCGGCCGAGGTTCGGATTGATGTTCGGAGTGCGGCCGAATTCGCCCATGGCGATGACGATCGTGGTTTCGAGCAGTCCGCGCTCCTCGAGATCATCGACCAGAGCCGTAAGCGTGCGATCGAGCGTCGGGCAGAGCTTGTCCTTGTGGCTCTTGTCGTTGTCGGAGTGCGTATCCCACGAGGTGCCGTGATAGCCTGCCGCGGTGACGAAGCGCGCACCTGATTCGACCAGACGCCGCGCGAGCAGGCACGATTGCCCGATCGAATCCTTACCGTAACGCTCCTTCACCTTGTCCGATTCCTTGGAAAGGTCGAAGGCATCGCGGACGGCTGGCGTCAGGATCATTTTCATCGCCTGCGCACTGAAGGCGTCCATGTTGGCGTGCTCAGCGGTGTCGTTCAACGCGCGATACTTGCGGTCGACTGCCTTGAGAAACGCCGAGCGGCTTTCGACCGATGCTTGGGAGACCGATTTCGGCAGCGAGAGATCGGTCACCTCGAAGCCCGGTTTGGCGGGATCGGGAATGCACATCGGGTCATAGTCGCCACCGAGGAACGAGGCGCGGAAGTAGTCTTCGTACTGGCGACCGCGATCCCATTTGGGAACCAGGATGTGCGGCGGAACCGAGTTTCGCGGGCCCATCTCCTTCGTGATCAGTGAGCCGACGCTCGGGAACTGCATCGCCGGGTTCACTTCGTGTCCGGTGATCACGTAGTGGGTCGCTTGCGGGTGATCGTTGCCGCGTGTGTGCATCGAGCGAATGACCGCGTACTTGTGCGCCTGCTTCGACATCTTCGGCAGCAGTTCGGAGAACTGCACGCCGGGAAGGCTGGTCGACATCGGCTTGAAGTTCGAGTTGGTCTTCGGATCCCAGGTGTCGATGTGGCTCGGGCCGCCTTCGAGCCAGAACAGGATCACGGAGTTCGCTTTTGCGCCCGGCCGGACGTCACCGGCTTTCGCGGGTGCGGCGGCGAGATAGTCGCGGAGCGTCAGCCCCAGGAAGCCGAGCGAACCTGCGCTCAGAAAGTCGCGGCGAGTCTTTGGATGTTGCATCGGCGTTCTCCTAGTGATTTTCCGCGAATTCGCGGGAGCTGATCAAGGCCCAAACAAATTCGCGGAGACCGGCCTCGCGGTCACCACGTTTGGAAAGGATCTCTTCGAACTCGGCGAGTTCGTCCTTCTCGGGCGCGCGTCCGAACGCCGCCCAGTAGAATTCCTCGAAGATCTTCGCGTTCGGCGCGCCGGATTCGAGCAGCCGCCCGAGGCGGCCCTTCTTGTCCCCGAGGCGATCGATGTAGGTGGAGCCCGCGAGCATGTGCAGCGCCTGGCCGAGATTCGGCTTGGCGTTGCGCTCGGGAATCGCGCCACGGTTCGGCCGGCCGTAGAGTTCGAGGAAGCGCGAATAGTACATGTCGGGGTCCTTCAGATTCACCGCGCGCATGCCGAGCGGAGCCTGACCCACCGATCCGCCTTCGGATACGGCCGTCGAAAACGTCTCGGGAATCCCGGTGGCATCGGCCACCATGTCGAGGAGCATCTCCGCATCGATCGACCGCGACAAAGAATGTGAGTAGTTCACCACATCCTCTTTGTTGGTCGCGTTGGGGCGATGCGCGAGCTGATAGGTCCGAGACATCACGATCCGCTTCATCAACTGGCGCAAGTCGTGGCCGTTATCGCGGAAATCCTTCGCCAGAGCGGCTAGGAGTTCGGGATGCGTCGGCGGGTTCGTGGTACGGAAATCGTCCACTGGATCGACGATGCCGCGCGCGAAGAAGTGTCCCCAGATCCGGTTGACGGCGGCCTCAGAGAAGTACGGATTCCGGACCATCCACTCGGCCAGCGCCTTGCGCGGATTGGCGTCATCCTTGACTTCGATCGCCGAGTTGTCGAGCAGCGCCGGCTTCACCGGGACCTTCGTGCGCGGATGCAGTGTCTCCACCTTTCCGTCCACGTCTTTCGAGCTGAGATCCATGTTCACAGGGTGGTCGAAGACGATCGTGCCCATTTTGAACAGGCGTCCGAAGAAGGCGGCCATGCCCCAGAACTGATCCTGGCTCCAGTTTTCGTAGGGGTGATTGTGGCACTGGGCACAATCCATACGGCGCCCGAAGAACACGCGGACCTCTTCGGCCATCGTGTCCTGCGCGGTTCCGATCTGGTTGTACGGGATGAAGTGGCGCGACACGGGCCCGTAGCCTTGGGCCGAGAGCCGCTCGCGAGCCACGTCGTCGTAGGGACGATTCGTTTCGACGTTGTGGCGGATCCATTCCCAATACTTCTGGCTGAACTTCGGCGTGAGGCCGTTGGCGAAGATCGCGACGCGGAATAGGTCGGAGTAGCGGAAAGTCCAATAATCGACGAATTCGGGAGAGCCGATCAGCGCGTCAACGACCTTCTCACGCTTCTTTGGATCCTTGTTCGCGGCGAACTCGCGGAATCGTTCGGGCGGCGGAATCGTACCCGTCAGGTCGATCGAGGCGCGGCGCAGGAATTCGCCATCGCTCGACAACTCCGAGGGAATGATGTGGAATCGCTCGAGCTTCGAGAAAACGTGCTCGTCGATGAAGTTGTTGCGCGCGACCTTCGGATAGTTGACAACCGGCGGACCTACCACTCCCACGCCCGCGCTCGCCACTTGTCCGGGCGCGCGGATGAGAATCGCGGTTTCGCCGAGGCGGTTGCCGGTGATCGTGCCGTCCGGGGCCACGCTCGCCACGTCGCCGTTATTCGAGGAGAACAGCACTTGGTTCGTGTAGTCTTCGGTGTGGCCGTCACTGAAGTGCGCGGTCACGAGCACGCGATGCTTCGCGCCGACAGGCATCACAGCCATCGCGGGAAACGTTTCGAGCCGGGTGAGTTTGGGTCCGCTCTTGCCTTCTTCTCCGTATGGCGCGCCGTGCTTCACCCAGTCCACTAGAAGTTGGAAATCGGCGGAGTCCTTCTCCAATCGCTTGCCGCCGCCATGCGCGACGATCATCGCGGGCTTCGTGATGAGCAGGCTCTTTTCGGCGTTCTTCCGGTCGATGCGCGGAACTCGCGCGCCCTTCACTTCGGAGGTGAGCACCTGATAGGTGCCACCCTTGGCGATCCACTCGTAGTCGTCTTTCGGGTAGAGCCCGTTGGCTGAAAGCTTGAGTCCGCCACGGCCCTTGACTCCGCCGTGGCAGGCGGAACTGTTGCAGCCGCGCTTGGTGAGAATGCCGCCGATGTCACGCGCGAAATCGAAGGGGCGCGCTTCGGAAGACTTCGCCACCGTGACTTTCGACTGTCCGCGAACGCCGCCGAATCGTGCTTCGATCACTGCCGCGCCGTCCGATTGCGAAGCGAGAGTCGCGAGCGGTTTCAGCGCCGCCACTGTCGGCTGCGAGACGCTCCACTCGGCCTCCGCCGTGACGTCGCGTTCGGTGCCATCCGCGAACTTCGCGATCGCGAGAAATTGTTGCGAAGCACCGGAGCCGTTGAGCGTCACCACTTGCGGAGCGGTCCGCAGCGAGACTGGCTTTGAAGCGGGCGCCGCGTTTGCGGCAACCGCGAAAGCGATCAGAATCCAGCCGATCCTTTTCGGAACCCGCGCATTCGGAACCCGCGCACAACGGACTCGTTCCGGCGCCAGACTCCGGACATGTTCGCGACCTGTTGGCGCCGCGCCTTCGCGGCCTGTGCGCTCCATTATTTGTCCACCACCATGATCGGAATTTCCTTTGTCGAAATGATCTCACCCGGTTTGCCGTCCACCACGGGACGCACGGCCAGCTTCACGACAACCGGAGCCGAGGTCTTCGGTGCGTCTTCGGCCGCAGTGAACACCACCACGGATCGCTCGGTGCGGGGCACGAAGCGCTCGCGCTTGCCCTTGGCAGGCGGCGGATCCTTGTCCGGCTCGTAGTCTGCTCCGGCGAATGCCTGGACACCCGGTGGAAGCGACTCGGCCGTCACGGCCACCGCTCCGCGAAAATCCTCTTCACGATCGAAGACGACGCGCACGGTCTTGGCTTCGCCGGGCGTCAGGTTGATGTGGTCCTGATCGATCTTGACGTCGCCGAGGTGCGGAACCTGCTGCCGGACCTGCACGCGATAGCGGAAATTCGTACCGGCAAGGTCCGACGTGGTCTCGCGGATTTCCACCGTGTACTTGCCGGCATCGCGAATCGGCACGACTACTTTCGGAGCCAGCCCCTTGTTCATCAAGCCCGTGCATGCGCCGCGGCCTACCGAGATCGTGGTGGCCACCTCTTCGCCCTTTTCGTTCAGCAGCCGGACATAAGGATTGAACTCGGGCGGCGTGATTCCGGGCGTTTCAATCTCGATGGCGAGATCGCGCGGCCCATCGAGCTCGAAACGCGCACGCTGCGCTTCGCCGGGTTGCGCGATCGCACCTTCGAGCGTTCCAGGAATTTTGAACGGCGTGGGCTCGGCTGGGACCGGTGCCGCGCGATAGGTCTCGATCGATTTCTGGTCGCGTGGCTTGCCGCCGCGCGCGGCGAGTTCGTTCAAACGATTCGCGGAGAGCTGGCGTTCATAGTCGCGTTCGCGCCAACCCTTCGCCGGAGGCTCGACGTCGGGTTCGGCTCGACCCGAGGTGATCTTCAATTGATAGGTGTAGTCGGGTCCGCCTTGGCCCGAGAACGCTTCGACACGCAGGTAGTAGCGGCCGGCCTTGGCGAACGCATGGGACAGAAACGCGTCGGTGGCGCGCCCGAGCACCCACAGCGGTTCATCATTGAATGCGATCCGGTTGATTCGTTTCGAGTCGAACCAGCTTCCCGAAGCTTCGTAAACCGACAGGCTCGGATCGAAGCCGCGCGCGTTTCCGCCCGGAGCTCCGGGGGCGGGCAATCCGGAGATCGCGCCGAAATGGACCGTCTCGCCGGCCTTGGCGTCGAACGCGAAGAAGTCGGATTCGCCGCGTTTGTCGATGCGGCCCGTGAAAACCGCCGGGAGCTTCGTGACAGCGATCGCGGATTCCGTGGTCTCGTGCGAACCTTCTGGTTCGGGTGTCACGGGATATTCGGTGATCACGAAGGGCACCGCGTTCGAGAGTCCGCCGGGCGTGATCAGGCGGAGCAGATAGCGGCCGGGCTTGATGTCCGGTTTGGCTTCGATGCGGAGCTTTACGATGTCCGCCTTGGTACGTCCGGATGCTTCCGTTTCCGCGCCGAGCACGGTGGCGCTGAGTGCTGGGGAGTCGAGGATCGCGGTGCTCGCCTTTGTGAGTCCGTTGCCGCGAATTGCGACTGTGAACGAGGTTCCGCGCTGTCCGGTGAACGGATGCATGGAGAGAGCGACCGGTTCCACACGCGCGGCCCACAGGCCGGAAGCCCAAAGGCACGCTGCGAGAACCGGCGCCCGAAGTACGTGGAAGGACGCCATCCTGCATGAATGCTATCACTTTCGGCAGGGTGAATTCTCGTGCGTGCGGCGGGTATAGGCCGCTGCATCGCCATATGAGCCGACACCGCGGGCCACGGTGTCTTGCAGAGTCCAAGGCGCACCCCGAACTTCACTGTTCGGGAGATAAACTCGCTCAGTCCGGCGTATCCGTTGCTGCTAGCCTTCGACGCACCGAGCGGCGCAGGTCCGGGGTGAGATTGGTCTTCAGAGTGTTGCTGCATGCCATGGCTCCCCCTGCGAGGCTTGCTGGAACCCCCGCCGCGTTGTTCACCCCGTTCCCACAGCGGCTCGGCTTGGACGAACGCCCGAACATTCGCCAGCAGCACTTCGAGATGGCGTTCCGGAACGCGCGGCGAGTAGCCTGCCACGTGCGGCGTGAGGATTGCGTTCGGCACGGCCCACCGCGGATGCGACGCGCGCAAGGGGTCGGCCTCATAGACATCGAGCGCGGCTCCGGCGATCGTTCCGGGCGAGCGCCGCGGCGAGATCCGAGAGATCGACGATGGTGCCGCGGCCGATGTTGCTGAAGTACGCCGATCGCTTCATTTTCGCGAAGCGTTCAGTGTTTGACATGCGGACCGTTTCGGGGTGTGGGGCGCGGCCAGGACAACAAAGTCCGATTGCGCGAGGAGTTCGAGCGGGCGCTCGAGCGGCCACCCGTCTTCTTGCACCGGATCCACGGCGAGCGTGCGGATTACGTAGGCATGGGCTCGCTTCGGCCTGGGGCAGCGCCCGGGCAGCGCCCCCTTTACCCTTCGATCCGCAGGTTGACATAGGCGTGAAGGTTGCGCACGAAGCAGAGCAGTTAACCCATCACCTGATGGGCGATCACGTTGGAGGCTAGCCCGCGAATGTCGTGGGTACCAGCCCAGTGCGTCATGAGTTTGCAAGCATTTAGCGCGTGGGCTACGTAGTATGGTAAGAGGTGACCGGGTGATCCGGCGAGTACTATGGAAGGATGGCTGGTGCGCGACATCATACTATTCCGGCGTTTCTTCTGAGGGGATTCCGAAGTCGTGGGGAAGGCGCCGGCTCGTTCGTGTGGGTGTACCGGCGGGGCGGCGGCGACGGAATCGAAGTGCACTGCAACAACGTCGCGGTGGAACGGCACTTTTACGGTAAGCCGGAGGAATCCGATCTGGATCAGCGGATTACCGAACTAGAGGCCACCACCTACGCGCCCATGGTGGGGAAGCTTCGCGATGACTGGGCCAGTTTTTCGTCGCCAGTCTCTGACCATGGAATCCCGGAATTGGTGGCACATCTGGCGACGCGCACGCGCCACATGCGGCGCTCGATGTTGGAGGCCATAGAGGAGTCAGTTCAACGGGTGGCGGGCGAGATCCGGAATGAGCAGGTGTACGAAAGTCTGGTCGCTGCCGAACTGGCGAGTGAAGGCCGTATCCGAAACCAGATGGAGGACTTCCTCGTGCTTGGCGGTTTGGGGCGAACGGAAGCGGCGACTCTCGTGCGGGAACGCCCGCGCGATCTGGCGCAGATGCTGGCGAGTTCACGAGAACGGGACGACCTCAGCGTGATCGATAGCTGGGTAGCGATTGCACAGCAGACGCTGCCCCACGCCCTGCGGGAGGCTTGGATCGCGTCCATGTCCGAAGTACTCCACAATCAGCCGCGCGCGGATCCTTACGCTGCCTTGACGTGGTTCGTAATGCCAAGTTCTCAGCCGCTTTGTCTAGGTGATTCCGTTTGCCTGTTCGAGATGAACGGGAAGCGCCGCTTCAAACCATTCCATGACGTGTCGGATGATTTGGTTCGTGTTTATCTGCCTCTTTCGAGTCGGCGTATTCTTGTTGGTTCGCGATCGGCGATTCCTCCGGTGGTCAACGTGAAAGAAGTGAACAGGGCGGTCTGCCGGTGTAGTTCGGAGTTCGTCGTTAGCTCGACGCCGTTTCCTGCCGGGTCGCCGCTTACAAAGGGTATCGGCGATTGGTCCGGCTTGATGGACCCTGGCCAGATGGAACGGATCATCGGGGAGATTCTGCGCGATCTGGAATAAAGCCCAGCCGGCGTCAGAACCACTCCGCCTTGTTCACCACGTTCGACAGCGGCTCGCCTTCGACGAACGCCCGAACATTGGTGAGCAGCACCTCGAGATGGCGCTCGGGAACGCGCGGCGAGTAACCCGCCACGTGCGGCGTGAGGATCGCGTTGGGCATGGCCCACAGCGGATGCGACGCGGGCAAGGGTTCGGTCTCATAGACATCGAGCGCGGCTCCGGCGATCGTTCCGTTGGCGAGCGCCGCGGCGAGATCGGACAGGTCGACGATGGCGCCGCGGCCGATGTTGATGAAGTACGCCGATCGCTTCATTTGCGCGAAGCGTTCGGCGTTGAACATGCGGACCGTTTTCGGAGTGTGGGGCGCGGCGACGACGACGAAGTCCGATTGGGCGAGGAGTTCGGGCAGGCGCTCGAGCGGCCACGCGTCCGCTTGCACCGGATCCACGGCGAGCGTGCGGATTCCGAAGGCATGGGCTCGCTGGGCTGTCTCGCGTCCGATGGCTCCGTAACCCACGATGCCCATCGTGGTATCGGCGAGGTGGAGGTGGGCGCGGTCGATTGCGTTGACGACTCCGGGTCCGGTGGCGAAGTTCACCTGGAATTCCGGCATTCCGACGGGCGCCCACTTTCCTTCGATTTGCTGGCGAACGTAGGTATGCAGGTTCCGCGCGAAGCAGATCACGTAGCCCATCACCTGGTCGGCGATCACGTCGGAGAACAGACCGCGCATGTTGGTGAGCGTGCACTCGTGGGCGATGAGTTCGGGGAACATGTAGTGTTCGAGGCTCGCGGTGGGCGATTGAACCCATCGCATTTGCCGCGCGGCGGCCAGCAGCGCGGGCGTCATCTTTCCGAAGAAAGCATCGGCGTCCGGAATCGCGGCGAGCGCGGATTCCGGTGACTCGCAGTTGATTACGGTCATCGATCGGGCGGCTTGGCGGATCTTGTCGAGCCTGTCTTGTTCGACGGATGGATGGATCACGAGGCGCATGATGAAAGGCAACTATAGCGCATCGCGGTCGAGATTCCCTCATGGACAAGCTGAAACGTCCGATGAGCCGGATGAGGCAATTCCATCGACGTGGAGAGGGGGACAGCAACGCGTTTGCTGGTGCTGGCGGTCACGTCCGGCGCGTACACCTTCGCCTTCGCGGAGGATCCGGCGCCGAGGGTGTTGACGACAGCGGAGGCAATCCGTGCGCTCACTCCCCAAGACGCGCGGCGGGGTCTGCGGGTGCATATCCGGGGTTTGACCACGCTCGTGCATCTGCCCGATCAGGATGCGTTGTTCGTCTCCGATGGCAAGACCGGGACTTATGTTCAGGCCACGTGCGCTCTCGGCGGGACCATTCCATCGGGCACGCTGGTTGATATCGAGGGCTTTACCAGCTCGGGCGAATTCGCGCCGGTGATCGACGCCTCTCTGATCCATCCTAAGGGGCTGGCGCCGCTTCCTGTGGCCAAGCCGGTCAGCCTGGAACACCTATCGACGGGAGCCGAGGAAGGGCAGTGGGTACGAATCGAGGGAACCGTCCGCGGAGTGCGTCCGTCGGGTTCCACTCTGGCCCTAGCGATCGGAAGCGGATGGTCGCGGGTGGAAGTGGTCACTCCTGATTTCCGGATGGAAGCCGCGCGCAAGCTGATCGGTTCGAGAGTGCGTGTGCGAGGGGCGGCCGGTCCGATGTTCAATATCAAGCGCCAAGTGATTGGGGTTAAGGTATTCACGCCATCGCTCGGCGAGTTCGCGGTGATGCGGACGGCGCGGGAGGATCTGTTCTCTCTTCCGGTTCGGGCGGTGCGGCGGATTCGAGAGTACACACCCGGCGGCAGCTTCGATGATCCGGTGCACTTGCGGGGAATCGTGACAGCCGTTTGGCCCGGTGAAGCGCTGTTTCTTACCGATGGCCAGGACGGTGTCGGCATCGCCGTTCCGCCCGGCTCTCCGTACAGCCCCGGGGACATGTTGGATGTCGTTGCCTTCCCTTCGCTCACTGACTCGATTCATTCTTTGCGCGACGCCATCATTCACGAGCATCCGCGAACGGGCGCCGGTGCGTCGGCGGCTCCGGTGGATTGGCGCGGCGCCAATTCCGGTGACTACGAGGCCGATCTGGTCCGGATTGGCGGGATACTCGTGGCCCAACATTGGGATGGGGCCCGTTACACGCTGTTGCTCGATGGCGCCGCGCCCCGCGAGAGCCCGGCGCTCTTCTCCGCGGTGCTGCCGGCACGAGGGCAGAGCCCCACGATCGGCGCTGTCCTCGAAGGCAGCCAGGTCACCATCACTGGAGTGTGCCTGGCAAGGGTTTTCGAGGCAGCCGGACAACATGCCACGGCCAAAGGCTTCCATATACTGATGCGCGAGCCATCCGACTTGGTTGTCGTGATCCGGCCATCGTGGTGGACGCGGGGCCGGGCGCTCGGAATGCTCGGGGTCGCCATCTTTCTGCTCAGCGCCGCCGCGGCGTGGGCAGCCGCTCTTCGCGCGCGGCTAGCCGCTCAAACGCGCACGATCCGGGCGCAACTGGATGCCTCGGCGCGGTTGCGCGAGGCCGCGGAGCAGGCCAGCCTTTGGAAGAGTGAGTTTCTGGCCAACATGAGTCACGAGATCCGCACTCCGATGAACGGAATCATCGGGCTCACCAACCTGGTGCTCGACGCCAATCCCGAACCCGGCGTGCGCGAACACATGGAGGGGATCAAGTTCTCGGCGTATTCTCTCCTGCACCTGCTCAACGACATACTCGATTTCTCCAAGGTGGAGGCGGGTAAACTCGATCTCAATCCCGTGGATTTCTCGATTCAGGAGACCGTTGCCGGTATCGCGTTGACGCTGGGATCGTCAGCCGACGCCAAGCACTTGTTTCTCTCCGGAGAAGTCGATAGCCGGCTACCGGCCCGCATGCACGGAGACGACATGCGCCTTCGGCAGATCCTGTTGAACCTCGTCAACAACGCGATCAAGTTTACCGCCTCGGGCAGCGTCCGGATTCGTGTCGAGCCCGATCCGCGGAACCCTGAGTTGACGCTGTTCGCGGTCGAAGACACCGGAATCGGTGTGCCCGCCGACAGGCAGGAGGCGATTTTCGCGGCCTTTCAACAGGCCGATGGTTCGACGACTCGCCGGTTTGGAGGAACAGGGCTCGGCCTCACGATCAGCCGCCGTCTGGTGGAGCTGATGGGGGGCAGTATATCGATCGAAAGTCCGAATGGAGCCGATCCCGTAAACCCTGGAACGACATTCCGGTTCAACGTCAAGCTCGGTCCCGCCGGGCAAGAACCGGCGCCTTCCGATCCGGGCGACGAAACCGTACCCGTGCCATCGCTGCGAATCCTGCTCGTCGAGGACAACCGCGTCAACCAGCGCGTGGGATCCCGGCTGCTCGAACGGGCCGGTCATCGTGTCCGCATCGCCAATGACGGGCTCGAGGCCTTCGAAATCCTGACCGGCGATCCGGGCGCATTCGACTGTGTCTTCATGGACGTGCAGATGCCGCGCATGGACGGACTCGAAGCGACGCGGCGGCTTCGCGAGTGGGGCTACACCGGAGCCATCATCGCGCTCACCGCCAACGCCATGAATCGAGACCGCGAGGCCTGCGCGCAGGCTGGCATGGACGGCTATGTGTCCAAGCCGTTCGAACTGGCTGCCGTCAACGCACAGTTGCACCAGCATGCGGTGAGCCGGATCGCCCGAGAGAGCCAACCGGAACTGGCCGCGCCCGGATAGCGCATACCTCGATCGCGCATACTAAGAGGCGGTGTCGAGAATCGCCCTCCTGTTTGCCGCCGGCCTCGCCGTCGCCCAACCCCGCATCAACTCCATCGGCATGGAACTCGTCCCGATTCCCGCCGGCCGCTTCACGATGGGCGAAACCGCGTATCTGTCCGAGGATCTCGTCGCGCCGCTCGGGTATTACACGCGCAAGGATCTGAAGGCGCGCTATCCGTGGGGCGATGTCGAACGCTTTCGCTATCACTTCGACTACGCGCGCCGAGGCGACTTCGACGAGCGGCCCGCGCACGAGGCCGAGATTTCGAAGCCCTTCTTCATCGGCTCACGCGAGGTGACCAACGCGCAGTACGAGCAGTTCGACCCGGCGCACAAGGCGCAACGCGGCAAGAAGGGATTCTCGAAGCTCGACAACGAAGCGGTAATTTTCGTCAGTTGGAACGAAGCGAAGGCGTTCTGCGATTGGCTTTCGAAGAAGGAGGGTGTCCCCTACCGGCTGCCAACCGAGGCCGAATGGGAATACGCGGCGCGCGCTGGAACCCGCACTCCCTACTGGACCGGTAACGAACTGCCCGCGCCGTTTCTGAGTAACGCTCGGCCGACCGAGTGGACCGAACCACATGACATCGTCTCGCTCGAAACCGGCCGCACTCCCGCCAATCCGTGGGGACTGCACGATGTCCACGGCAATGTCGAAGAGTGGACTCTGGACTGGTACGGCCCTTATTCCGCTACTCCCCAGCGCGATCCGAGCGGGCACGTTCGCGGCGATTTTCGCGTGGTGCGCGGTGGCAGTCATGGGACTCCCGCCTACTATCTCCGCTCGGCGAATCGCATGGGCGCACTGCCTGAGACGCGCGGCTGGCTGACGGGATTCCGCGTGGTGCAAGCGGCAATGCCCACGACGGCTCCGATCGCGGCGCCGGCCGCCCAACCCGCGGCGGCCGCGGTCCGCCCGAAGCCAGCGCCGCAGGGCCCCTATTTCAGCGGACCGCGGCGGTATGTCCACATTCCGGCCGGTCAGCACGGTCCGTTGTACGCCTATCACAATCACGACGGCGCGATTGCCGAGTGTCCGAATGGCGACATGCTTGCCATCTGGTATTCGTGCGAACAGGAGCGCGGACGGGAACTCGAGGTGGCCGCCAGCCGCCTGCGTCCTGGTGCCGCCGCTTGGTCGAAGGCGGAGCCCTTCTGGGACGCGCCCGACCGCAACGATCATTGTCCGGCGCTGTGGTTCGACGGATTGGACACGCTCTATCACATCAACGGCTACGGGATCGCCGGACGCTGGACTCCGCTTGCGATCATCCTGCGCACGTCCAAAGACAGCGGACGCACGTGGTCTCCCGCCCGGCTGATCGAGCCCGAGTTCGGATTCCGCACGATGGTGGGCCAGCCCGTGTTCCGCACGAGCGATGGTGCGATCGTCTTCCAATCGGACGCGCAAGGAAACTCCACGGTCTATGTGAGCCGCGACAACGGCGCGACGTGGAAGGACATGGGCGGCAATATCCCAGGCGTTCACGCGGCGACCGCACAACTGCGCGACGGACGGCTGATCGCGTTCGGGCGCAACGCGAACATCGAAGGCTGGATGCCGAAGAGCCTCTCGCGCGATCTAGGCCAGAGCTGGCAGTCCGGGCCAAGCGCGTTTCCACCGGTCAATGGCGGGCAGCGGTCAACGATGATCCGGCTGCGCGAGGGGCCGCTCCTGTTCCTCTCGTTCGCGGCGTCGATCGATCCTTTCCAGCCCGTGCCGCCGGGTGAGCGTCCGCCGCGCGAAAAGTCCGGAATCTACGCGGCGTTGTCCTACGATGATGGCCAGACCTGGCCGAAGCGGCGTTGGATTTCCGATGGGCGCGAGCACGGCTTCGAGACGTTCGACGGCGGCTGGATTCGCATGGCGGCGGATCGCTCGGAGCCGCAAGGCTATCTTGCCGCGACGCAAGCGCGCAACGGCATCGTCCACTTGATCAGCAGCGTAAATCACTACGAGTTCAATCTGGCCTGGCTCGAACAGCCGCAGACGCCAGCGAAACCCCTCCGCGCCGCGGGTCTGCCGGTGAAGGCTACGCTGCCGAAGCGGGTGAACGCGCGATTCGCCACGAACGACTCGCACTGGACCAACGAGCGTTCGGGCGAGTTCGAGGCCGTGGACCCGAGACGCGGATTCACGATCGAGATCGAAGCAGCGGGCCCGTTCGAAGTCGAGGCGTTCGCGGCTTCGGGTCCGCTGATCGCGACTCGTTACGTGCTGAAGGTGGCTACCGCTGGGCGTTACCGGATCGCGGTGCGGGCTGATACGGTGGCCGAGATCTATCGTGACGGCGAGTTGGTCGAGGTGCGGGAAGCGGAGATCGTGATTGGACGCGGACAGCCGTTGCGGGGCCCCTACGTCAATTGGTCGCCGGCGCGCGATCTCGCGATCGGGTTCGATGATTCGGGGGCTTATCGCCCGGGTGGAGCGGGTTTGGCGGGTGAGCGCAAGTAGATCAGAGCCTGTCCCATTGCTCTAGGTCGATGTGCGCCTGACTGAGAATGCTACGCAGAGTCCCGATAGCGATTTCTGCCTTATTCGGTACGATCGCGGTGTCGACGAACGACCCCGTCCGCCGAACGAACTTGACATGGCTTCCCTTCTGAGTGGCCTCAACGAAGCCCGCGGATTCAAAGCGACGCTTGACCTCACGGTACGGCTGGGGCTTAAGCCGCGCCAACCTCAACCTCGATGGTCCGAAGTCGAGGTGGACGGGTTGCGCGCGGTGGCTCAAAGTGGAGTTCCAGAACTTCCTGCAGATTGGCCAACGCTTCCGTTTCGGTTTCACCTTGGCTTGCGACGTCCAGTTCGAGGCATTGCGCGACGTACCAGTCGCCTTCTCGCCAAACGCTCACCGCAAAGGGACGCTTCATGGCTTTATTCTGTCACTGACACGGGCCCACGGCAAGTTGGCTCTCACAAGGCCTTTCTGGGTCAGTGCCTTCGATCGCGAAAAAGCGCGCGCCGGGTGTGTACGGTCAGAGCGGGCACGGGAAGCGTCCCAAACCGAAGACCTGCTCGCGCATGTGAAAAATAGCATTCAGTGGTTCACGCCTCTACCGCCCAGGCGGCGGGAACAACCCGAACCGCCCCAACAGCGCCCGTCCGGCGGTCGAACGCATGTAGTTGAGCGCCTTGTTTGCCTCGTAGCCGCGAGTGCTTCGAGCGACGATGCCGCCGCCTTGCACGAGCAACGGATACCGGTCCGGTAGCCGGACCGCGTCCGGGCGATCGAAGACGAGGCTCCACGAAGTGATGACGGCATCGGCATTGCCTCGTTCGGCGAACTGAAGCGCTTGCCGGGCATTCTCCGCGAAGACGAGCTTCGGCTGCAGTTTGGTCCACAGGCCCACGTTTTCAAGCAGTTGCCGGGCGGCGATCCCATAGGGCGCGTGTGCCGGATTCGGGATCGCGACGTGCACGACGGAAGCGCCGGAGAGTTCGTCGAGCGACCTGAACTTGCCGCCGCGCGACCAGAGTCCGGCTCGGCCCGTCGCGTAGGCAACGACGGATCCGTTCTTGATGTGGCCGGCGGATTCGAGGTCGCGGGCATAGTCGATCGACGCCGCAAGGTAGAGGTCATAGGGGGCGCCGTTCCGGATTTGGGCGGCAAGTTGGCCCGAAGATCCGAAGATGAAGCGGAGCGGGGCGCCGATTTCGCGGGAGAGGGCTTCCGACAGGGGCTGTTCGAGGGGAGCGAGGTCGGAAGCGGCCGCGATCAGGAAGGGATTCTCAGGGGATTGAGCGAAAGAGGGCGCGGCGAAACTTGACAACAACACACTCAACATGCATACTGGAATTGAGCTAATGCCAGGGCGGCCGGAGAGTGCACGCCCGGGGGCAGGCTGAAGATTCTGGAGGTTCTTTTTCGCCATGAGCAAAATCATCGGCATCGATCTTGGCACAACCAATAGCGTTGTCGCCGTGATGGAGGGTGGTCAGCCTGTCGTGATTCCCAACCAGGAGGGCGGCCGGACCACTCCGTCGGTAGTCGGCTTCACCAAGAGCGGTGAGCGTCTGGTGGGCCAGGTGGCCAAGCGTCAGTCCGTCACCAATCCTGAGAATACCATCTACTCGATCAAGCGGTTCATGGGACGCCGCTACGAGGAAGTCAACGAAGAGATGACGATGGTGCCCTATAAGGTCTTGCGGGGCGACAACAATGACGCCCGCGTCGACGTGTCGGGCAAGAAGGTCTCTCCGCCGGAGATCTCGGCGATGGTATTGACCAAGCTCAAGGAAGCAGCCGAAGCCTACCTGGGCGAAAAAGTCACCAAGGCTGTCATCACGGTTCCGGCCTACTTCAACGACTCGCAGCGCCAGGCGACCAAGGACGCGGGCGCCATCGCCGGACTCGAGGTGATGCGCATCATCAACGAGCCGACCGCCGCCGCGCTTGCCTACGGACTCGACAAGAAGAAGGACCAGACGATCGCCGTTTACGACTTCGGCGGCGGCACCTTCGACATCTCGATTCTCGAAGTGAGCGAAGGCGTAGTGGAAGTGAAGTCGACCAACGGCGACACCCACCTCGGCGGCGACAACATCGACCAGCGGCTGATCCTCTGGATCGTCGACGAGTTCAAGAAGGAGAACGGCATCGATCTTTCCAAGGATCAGATGGCTCTCCAGCGCCTGAAGGAAGCCGCGGAAAAGGCGAAGATCGAGCTCTCAACCCTGCTCGAAACCGAGATCAATCTGCCGTTCATCACGGCGGACGCCACAGGCCCGAAGCACCTCGTCATGAAGCTGACGCGGACCAAGTTCGAGCAGATGGTGGATGATCTGTTGCAACGCACGCTCGAGCCCTGCAAACTGGCCCTGCGCGATGCCAGCATGACGCCGCAGAACATCGACGAAGTGGTGATGGTGGGCGGCTCCACGCGTATCCCGAAGGTGCAGCAGTTGGTGTCGAAGCTGTTCGGCAAGGATCCGAACAAGAGCGTGAATCCGGACGAGGTGGTGGCCGTGGGCGCGGCCGTGCAGGGCGGCGTGTTGGGCGGCGAAGTAAAGGACGTGCTGCTGCTCGACGTGACTCCGCTATCGCTCGGCATCGAGACGCTGGGCGGTGTGTTCACCAAACTGATCGAGCGCAACACCACGATTCCGACGCGCAAGACCGAGACCTTCTCGACGGCCGCCGACAATCAGACGTCGGTCGAGATCAAGGTCTACCAGGGCGAACGCGCGATGGCGCGCGACAATCGCTTCCTGCATGCCTTCCAGTTGACCGGAATCCCGCCAGCTCCGCGCGGAATGCCGCAGATCGAAGTGTCGTTCGATATCGACGCCAACGGCATCCTGAATGTGTCGGCGAAGGATCGTGCCACCAACAACGAGCAGAAGATCACGATCACCTCGTCCGGCGGCCTCAGCAAGGATGAAGTGGAGAAGATCGCGCGCGATGCCGAATCGCACGCCGCCGAGGACCGCCAGCGCAAGGAAGAGATCGAACTGCGCAATCAGGCTGACGCGATGATGTACTCGACCGAGAAGATGCTCAAGGAGAATCGCGAGCGGATCGGCGAGGCGGAAGCCAAGAACGTCGAGGAAGGAATCGCTGAATTGCGCAAGGCGATGGAAGCCGGCGGCAAGGACAAAATCCAGGCCGCGATGGACAAGCTCACGCAGGCATCGCACAAGATGGCCGAGGCGATGTACAAGGCCGCGGGCCCGGCCCCGGGCGCCGGCGGAGACGCGGGTGAGCACGGTGCCGCTGGCGGAACGGGCGAGAAGAAGAAAGACACGGTTGTCGACGCCGAGTTCGTCGATGTCGACGAGAAGAAGTAAGTAGCGGGAGGCGGGGCCCGGCCATGGTGCCCGGCCCCGGATCCAAGACCATGCCGCCCAAACAGGACTACTACGAAACGCTGGGGCTGCGCCGCGGTGCCAGCGAGGACGATGTCCGCAAGGCATACAAACGGCTCGTCCGGAAGCACCATCCGGACGTCAACCCGGGCGACAAGGTCGCCGAGGAGAAGTTCAAGCAGCTACAGGAAGCCTATGACGTACTGAACGACGCCAAGAAGCGCGCAATGTACGATCAATATGGCTTCTATTCCGACAACATGGCGGCTGCCACGGGCGGCCGGCCTGGCCAGGGCCAGCCGCACATGGACTTCGGCGGATTCGATTTTTCCGACGAGTTCAGCGCGCCGCGCCAAGAAGAGGCTGCTGGCGGCGGGTCGCGTTTCGGCGACATCTTCGGGCAGTTCTTCGGCCGCGCCCAACAGCAGAGGCGGGAGCCGCAGCGCGGCTCCGACCTCGAGTACGCGCTGAAGGTGGACTTCTGGCGCGCGGTCAAGGGCACGCAGGCGCGGCTGACGATTCAGCGCCACGAGGCTTGCGGGAACTGCCGGGGCACGGGTTCAGCGGGCACCAACAATATCGTGTGTCCGCAGTGCAACGGTGGCGGAAGCATCACCCAGCAAGCCGGCGCGATGCGATTCAACCTGAGCTGTCCCAAGTGCGATGGTTCGGGGCGTCTGCGCAACGTCTGTCCGGTTTGTCAGGGCGAGGGCCGAACCACAGCGAGCGAAGCGGTGGAGGTGCGGCTGCCCGCCGGAGTGAAGCCGGGCGACCGGCTGCGCGTCGCCCACAAGGGCAACGCCGGAACGATGGGGGCCCCTCCGGGCGACCTGTTCATCACGGTGAATGTCGAGGATCATCCTTTCTTCGTGCGCGAGGGCGACGATCTCCACATCATCGTGCCGGTGACGGTGTGGGAGGCCGCGCTGGGCACCAAGATCGAAGTGCCCACGCTCGACGGCCGCGCGCTGCTGAAGATTCCGCAGGGTACACAGAACCAGCAGCGTTTCCGGTTGCGCGACAAGGGCATATTCAACCAGCGCAAGGACAAGCACGGCGACCTGATCGTCGAGGTTTCGGTTACCGCGCCGCGCGCCCAGGACGAGCGCAGCCGCGAGATCCTGCGCGAACTCGCGCAACTTCATCCGGAAGATCCGCGCGAAGAGATGTGGAGCAAAGTCTGATGGGCCGCAAATCGAAAGCCGCCTACATGATCTCGGCCGTGGCCGATCGCTACGAAATCCATCCGCAGACCCTGCGGCTGTACGAACGCGAAGGACTCCTGCGCCCCTCGCGCTCCGACGGCAACACGCGCCTCTACACCGACGACGACCTCGAACGCCTCGAAGTCATCCTCAAGCTGACGCGCGACCTGGGCGTGAACCTCGCCGGCGTCGAGATCATCCTAAACATGCGCGCGAAGATGGAGGCGATGCAGCAGCAGATGGAAGAGTTCATCACGACGCTGAACCGCGAGTTGATGAACCGCGTCCGTCCGGTGGACCCGGACCAGCAGAACTCGCTGGTGCCGGTGATCACGGTCCGGATGCCACCGGCTCCGGCCCGGAAGCGGCGCAAGGCGTAGCGCGCTTCCCCGGTCAGAACATGTAACGCGGAGAGAACTGGATCGGGCGCGCCGGCTGGGCGCCGTTGCTGCGTCCGTAATTCGCGCTGCGCGTATTGAAGTAGCCCTTCTGGTTGCGGTACGGATCAGCCCGGGGCTCGCGAACCGCGGAGTAGCGCTGGGCTGATGTGCTGCCTGCTCCTACCGCGCTCGCGTGCGGGCTTGGCTACTGGCAGGTCCAGTCGATGAACAGTTGGGTCGGGTTTGGCGCCACCGCGTTGTTGATATCGGCTTTGCGGACCCGAAACGTCACTTTGTCTCCAATATTGATCTGAACTGGGTCAGAGGTGAGCGTGCTGGTAATTGTGGAATTACCCACAATGATCTCATTGGATGGGGCACCCCAGTCGGCGAACGCGCTGGTTCGGGCGAGCAGAACGGCGAGTGCTTGATTCGAGGCGAGAACCGGCAGCGCCTTGACGTGGTAGACGAGCGAACAGGCACTCCGGAAGCGGATCGCAAGCCGGTCGTGAGTGCCGGTTCCGCCAAATCCCTCCGAGTTCCCAATCAACGGAAAAATCCTGGGGATGTTGACGCCGGGGCCTGCATCGCTGGCCCAAAGCAGATTGGCGAAATACACCGTCGGGTCAGATCCCGCCGGACCGGTCGCACCCGTGGCGCCGGTCGCACCCGTGGCACCGCTCTCACCCTGCGGCCCCGGACGCCCCTGAATGCCTTGTGGACCCGTGGCTCCATTCACGCCTTGCGGACCGGTAGGTCCAGTGGGCCCGGTCGGTCCCGGAGTCCCGCCGCCGGAACCCGCGGGTCCGGTTGGGCCAGTTGCGCCCGTAGGCCCGGCTGCGCCAGTGGTTCCCGTGCCCGTGGCGCCGGTCGCACCCGTTGGCCCAGTGGCACCCGTCGCGCCGCTGCCACCCGTGCTCGAAAGCGTAATATCGAGAATCGCCTCGTGACTCGTCGTGGTGCCTTCCTTGCTGTCGAAGATGACGCTGGTCGCCGGATTCGAGGCGCTGCTCATGACCACGAATCCGTTATTTTGGAGAGCACCGCTCACCCAGTCCTTGACGATGTTGGTCGCGTCGATAACCACATACACACCAGTGGTGGTAACAGGGACGCCGGCTGCCACGGGCGTCGAGATTCCGGGCGCGTTGGAGTGGGTGATCGTGGCCTCGTTCCAAGCGGACGCCGCCCCGTTCACGTCGATTGATCCCGCGGCGTTGACCTTGTTCACGAAGATCAGCAGATTCGCCTTGCCGATCTGCGCGGCGGTTGTGCCGGCGGGAAGTCCGGCCACGGCGTTGAACTGGAGGAAGGCCCGGCTGGTATTACTCACATTCATGGTGCCGAGTGCGCCGAAGCTGATAGCGGGAGCCGTGGATGAGGTGTGGGCATCTCCCACTAGCGGTGCCGTGGCGCACCAAGCCGGGGCCGCAAGCGCCGAGGCAGCGACCCAGAAAAACGATATTCGCATCTCTAATTGTCTCCTGAAAATACGCTTCAGACGACTCGTTCTTACGGAGTTTCGCCAGCGCTGGCTCCGGCCAGTTTCGACAGGATACCACGATGGGAATTCATGCCGGGGCGAAGTGAGCGCAAGATATTCTCCGAAACCCAACGTGGATGCCGCCCGAACGCGCATTCGGACATCGGCGATGGTGGAATCATTCACGCAACGGCGGGTTGTCCGGCGCCGCCAGCCGGCGTTCGAGCACGCTGGGCGTGCCCGCGGTGGTGGATCGGCGTCGTAGGGGTTGTAGATGACGGGCGAAACCCGGAAAAGTCGCTGCGGCGGATATTCGCGTCCGGCACCGTGGCGAACGCTTGCGAATGTTGCACCACGCTGTAGCCCTCGTAGTTGCCGAAGAACATCAGCTTTTCCTGACCGGTCCGCCCACGGCTCCGCCGAACTGATTCTGCGTATGAGGTTGCAGGCGGCTGTCGGCCTCGTTGTTGAGGTACGAGTTCGCGTCGAGGTGATTGTTACGGACTCGAACGCCTCTCCGTGGAAGGTGTCGGAGCCGCCCTTGGTGATCACGTACACAGCGGCGGCGCCGTTTCCGAACTCGGCGCTCATGTTCGCGGCTTCCACGCGGACTTCCTGAACGCTGGCGCGCGACTGCAACTGTGTCGCTTGGCCGTATACCGGGAACTGTACGTTCGACCCATCTACCGAGATGGTTCGAGCCCGAGTCGCGATTGCCGGAGATGAATGCGCCCGATGCCTGGAAAGTTCCGCCCGCGTTGACGAAATGGAGAGGCTGGGCGGCGAAGGAGACGCCGCTGGCGATGTTCCGCGGAACCACGCCCGGCGTCATTTGGAGCAGGCCGAAGAAGTTGCCCCGTCCGAGCGGGATGTTCCGCACGATTTCCCGGGTGATGCTGCCGGTGACTTCCGCCGAAGCCGTATTGAGCCGCGCTCGGCAACAAGATCGAAGTGCCGGCTCTCGATGGACGCGCGCTGCTCGAGATCCCGCAAGGGACGCGGAACCGCCGACAGTTCCGTCTGCAGCGACAAGGGCATCTACAACCAGCGCAAGGACAAGCACGGCGACCTGATCGTCGAGGTCTCGGTCACCGCCCCGAAGGCGCAGGATGAGCGCAGCCGCGAGATCCTGCGCGAACTCGCGCAACTTCATCCGGAAGATCCGCGCGAAGAGATGTGGAGCAAAGTCTGATGGGCCGCAAGTCGAAAGCCGCCTACATGATCTCGGCTGTGGCCGATCGCTACGAAATCCATCCGCAGACCCTGCGCCTGTACGAACGCGAAGGGCTCCTGCGTCCCTCGCGTTCCGACGGCAACACCCGGCTGTACACCGACGGCGATCTCGAGCGGCTGGCAGTGATCCTGAAGCTCACGTGCAATCTCGGAGTGAACCTCGCTTTGGTCGAGATCATCCTCAACATGCGCGCCAATCACCACGCTCAACCGCGAATTGATGAATCGTACGCGAGCGGTGGAGCCCGAGGCTCAATACTCGCTGGTCCCGGTGATAACCGTGCGGATGCCAGCAGCCGCGCCAGCGCGGAAGCGGCGGAAGCCGTAAGGCTCAGGGGCGGTCGCTCCGGTGACAGATTGGCGGATTCGCGGCGTGTCCAGGGCGAGCGGCTCTCAAATGCAGAACGGGGAGGAATGCCGAAGCATTCCTCCCCGTTCGGTTTTGCTTTGATGAATTGGACTAGCGGCGGCGGCGCAGCATGGCGAAGCCAGCGAGCGCGCTACCGAGCAGGATCATCGTGGACGGCTCCGGAGTCGTCAAGATGATGTTGTCGATGCGGAGATCCGAAGAGTTGCCCGAGTCCACCCGGAACCAGCCCTTCGAGATGGTGCCCCAGCTCGGAGCGCCTGTGGCAGTGAAGCTGCTGAGCGCGAAGACAAATGTCTGCGGCGGGGCGACTTGGCCGGTGATGCTCCACGTACGCGTGTAGTTGTTCGTGCAGGCATCGTCCGAGCAGAACTGAATGGTGAAGCTGCTCGTGTCATTGGGGGCGATGCCGCCATCGACGCCGATGTCGATGAACAGCAGCGTCTCGCCCGCCGCACTGACGGAGCCCGGCACATCCCAGGTAACGAGCGAGCGGCCGAACACGCCGAACTCGTTGTTGATCGTCAGCACTTGATTGCCAACGATGTTGGTGGTCTTGACCTCATTGCAACCGGCGGTGACACCAGTGATAAGCGATGAGACCTGTGCCGAAGTCGACCGCTCGCCGCTCATCGTGTTTGTCGCGGCATTCGGCCCGCCTGTCACCGCAACGCTTGGAGCCGGCGGTGCACAGCTCTGCACCGTACTGGTTGGGGTGCTGAAATCGTCAACCAGCAGGGTTGCGGAAGCAACGCTGGTCAACAGGAGCGATCCAGAGATCGCGAATAGAAATTTTCTCATACTCCTCCTCACAGAAGTCTTGGTTTAAACCGAATGTTCGCTACGCGGAATGTCTACCGATCCAGCAGCGCCGTGGGGCCAGCCTCAGCAGCGAGATCTGCCTGCTACTGACACCCGCGTGACCTGAACCCACCCTCTGGAATCGGACTGACTCAGGTGATTCCGCTAGTCGAAATTCTCACTCGACGGACACCAGGATATCAACGTACTCCTATTGTAGTCAAGTACCAAGGCGGTGTTTTGGTGTACCAAAGTTTTACGAATTTGGTACCCCAGCCCTAGTCGAGGGGTAGGCCCTCCCCGCATCCGGTGCTCCATGGGGGTACGACGCTTGGATTCGAGTTTTTTTCGCGCTGCGGCTCCACTTCGCTCCACCGCAAAACTCGTTGATCTCAAATCAGTTAAATCGGGTTGTACAGGAGTTCGAGGATCGCAAGAGTGAGAGAGCCTCACGGTAAACTAAACAAAAGGCTTGACCGCGCCGCCAAGAACACGTACTATCGATTTGCGGCTTGTGGAGCCGAGTGGAGTAACAAGGAGCAAAATGGGCCCAAGCGGACCGGATCAGGCATCGCCCACCTTTGCCACGCCTCCACGCCCCAAAGCGGAACCACCCCGCGGCAATGTCGCCCTGAAAACGGACGACAAGGGCCGCCTGAAACTACCTCCCCCTTTTCTCAAATTCATGAAAGCACTAGGCGACGAGACCGTGTTCATCACCACGATCGACAGCAAGTGCGTTCGCGTATACCCGATGACGAAATGGAGGGAGGCGGAGGAATGGCTGCAATCACCCGAACGGGACTCCGATTCGGCCGAGCGCATCTGGCGCGTAGCGAATCACTACGGCGCCGAATCCGAAATCGACGATCAGAACCGGGTTCTGATTCCGGCGCTGCTGCGGCAGGAACTGGGGTTGGTGAAGGCCGATGTCTATCTTTGCCCAACGCGGACCGGGCGCTTCGACGTGCTGGCGGAGCCGGTCTACATGGCGCAGATCGAGGAGTCGCACGCCCACAATCGCAACGACGTGGAACTGGCCGTCAAGCAACGAATGCCATGATGTATGCCCCACCACATTCCGGTCATGCCCGAGATCGTCAGCCGCTATCTGGCGGTGAAGCCGGGCGGAGTGTACGCGGATCTGACAACGGGGCTGGGCGGACACTCCCGGCTGATCGCGGAACAACTGGCGGCGGGCGGACGGCTGATTTCGCGGGACCGCGATGCCGAGTCGCTCGAGATCGCGAAAACGAACCTGGGAGACCGGCGGGAGCGGATCACGTTCGAAAAGGGCGAATTTTCGACCCTGCGGCAGTCGCTCGACCAGTTGGGAATCGAGGCCCTGGACGGCATCCTGGCCGACTGCGGCGTGAGTTTTTATCAGTTGACGGACGCGGAGCGCGGCTTCTCCATCATGAGGCCGGGCCCATTGGACATGAGACAAGACAGGTCGCGGGAACTCACCGCGGCCATGATCGTGAATTTTTACTCCGAGCGGGAAATCGCCGGAATCATTCTCCGTTATGGAGAGGAAAGGAGGGCGGAAAGAGTCTCGAGAGCAATCGTGCGGGCACGCCCCATCCACACTACCGATCGTCTGGCAACGATAGTGGCAGGGGTGTTGCCCCGCACGTCTTCGATTCACCCCGCGACCAGGGTCTTCCAAGCCTTGCGGATCGCGGTCAACGGCGAATTGGACGAACTGGAAGAGCTGATGCGGGTCTTTCCCCGCTGTTTGAAACCGGGAGGGCGGATCGTCACGATTTCGTTCCACTCCCTCGAGGATCGAATCATCAAAACAGCATTCCAGCAACTGGCGAAATCGGGCCGCGCCACGGTATTGACCAAACATGTCGAGCGGCCATCGGAACAGGAAATCTCGGGCAATCCCGCCTCGCGGCCGGCGAAGCTGCGTGCCCTCGAAATGAAGCCTTAGGGGAACTCGAATGGCGTCACTAGCAACCACTTGGATGGAACAGGATCAGACGGCGCCCGCCGCGGCCCATCGGGAAAGAGCGCTCGGAATCCAGGCCTTTCCCGGCGAGGAAATCTACTTCTGGACCAAGAAGATCGACAACGCGCGGGCTGAACCGCGCACCGATCCCGCCTTCTTCCACCGGCTTTGGCGGATGGTGACGGTATGGACCTTCGTGCTGGTTTTCGGCTTGGGATACGCCGTGCCTAGCGCCTGGCGCTTCGCCGCCAACATGGAGATCCAGAAGCTCGAAGCCGAGTTGCGCATGGCCGAGGCGGCCAACCGCCGGCTCGACCTGGAATACGCCGCCCGGCGCACCCCAGCCAGCCTGGAAAAGAATGCAGGCGCCTACGTATCCCTGAACCCCCGGACCGATATTCACCTCCCCCAGGTGGCTGACAAACGGCTCGCACTCCGGAGAGCCCCGGCCCCCGAACAGCAGTAGCCAGCCCGCTTCGCGGGCATGGTATGGGAGGCATCCGATGTTACGAAATTTCCGATTTCCACGTATTTCGAGGCTCGGCGCGATGGCCATCGTGGCTTCGATATGGGCCTTCGGTGTTGCCACTCGCGTGATCTGGCTCCAGGGCTGGAAGCATGACCACTATCGCGCGATCGCGGCGGCGCGCCAGGAAAAGCATGTCGATCTGCCGGCCAAGCGGGGCACGCTCGAGGATCGTGACGGGCGCCCACTCGCCATCAGCGAAGACACCGCTTCGCTCGGCATCATTCCGAGGAAGATACGGGATCACGCCGCGAGCCTGAAGCTACTTTCGTCTTTGGTGGGCGGCATCGACACGGAAGCGGTCACCGCCAAGGTGCTCAAACGGCCCAAAGCCGGGTTTCTCGCGCTCAAAAAGCACCTCGAACCCAAGGAACTCGCCGCGCTCCGGGACTTTCTGGCCGCCGACGCGAAGGCGAACGCCAAACACCCGGAGCGCCGTATCGAATGGATCAGCCTGCGCAATACCACTCGCCGGATCTATCTCCACGGGCAGACCGCGGCGCATGTGCTCGGGTCCGTCACGCTCGACCCGGATGAAGTCGCCACCGGACTGGAGGGAGTCGAGCGCACCTTCGACAAGGACCTTCGCGGCGAGCCCGGCTTTTCGCTCATGCTCCGCGACTCTCATGGCCGCGAGGTGGAATCGCTCGAGCACCTGCCGCCGGTGCCCGGCAAGTCGGTCCGGTTGACCATAGCGATCCCTCTCCAGCAGTTTGCCGATAGCCGGCTGGCCCGAGCGGTCGCCGAAACCGGCGCGGTTTCCGGCGCGGTGGTGGTGATGGATCCATCAAACGGCGAGTTGCTGGCGCTTTCGAGCTACCCGCCGTTCGACCCTAACGTCCGGCCCACGTTCGCGGCGGATCCCACCAGGGCCAAGACCGATCCCGAACGGCTACGGCGGTTCAACCACGCTGTCTCAGGCTCCTACGATCCCGGGAGCGTCGCCAAGCTGTTCACCTTCGCGATCGGCGTGGACCGCCTGCAACTCCACAAGAACTCCTGGCTTCCCTGCGGCAGCATCCAGATCGCCAAGAAGACGATCACCGACCATGGCTGCAGCGGGGGCACCCGCATGGAATTGGCCCTGGCGCACTCGATCAACGTGGCCACCATCAACATCGGCCAGCAGGTGGGCCCGGAGCGGTTCGAGGAATCGCTCGAGCGTTTCGGCTTCGGCCAATTGACGGGAATCGAGCTACCCGGTGAGTCCGCGGGACTGCTCCAGGCAAGCTGGCAAGGGTCCTACCTGTTCCATGCCTTCGGCTACGAGTATCGCGTGACGCCGCTTCAGTTGGCGCGCGCGGTATCGGCCATCGCAAACGGTGGAACGCTGCCGAACCCCACCGTCGTGCGATGGAAGACCGCGGCGTCGGGTACGCGGGAAATTCCGGAACGTAGGCCAGCGGCGAAGGCGGTGAGTAAGTCCGCCGCCCTCGATGTGTTGAACATGTCGGAGAGCGTGATCCTGGCGGGTACCGGCAGGGAGGCAAAGCTCCAGGCCTACGACGCCGGAGGCAAGACCGGAACCGCCAAGCGTCTGCAAAACCGCGCCTATGTCGACGAGTACAATGCGACTTTCGCGGGCATGATTCCGCTGCGGGGACCGAAGGCCGTCGTGATCGTGGCCCTGCACCGCACGCGCAGGGACGCGGCGGGAACGGCCGCGCCCGCCTATCGCGACGTCGCCCAGGCCGCGATGATGTACCTCAAGGTCCCGCCGGACCGCGACCTCGGCCCGGAGCCGGCCGAGCTGATCCCCGCGACACCGCCGAAGCCGCCTGTCCGAATCCCGGAACTGCTGGCGGAGCACCCCGAGCCCAGTACCACTCCCGGGAGAACAGCGGTACTCGGCCGCGTGGTTCCGGACCTTCGTGGCAAGGACAAGCGGGCCGTCGCCGCGATGACCCTCGCGATGGGCATCCAGACGGAATTCATCGGCAAGGGAGTGGCGGTCCATCAGTTTCCCCTTCCGGGTACATTTCTGGCGTCGGGCCAGCGTGTGAAGGTGCAATTTGACCGCTAGTGTCATGGCACCCTCGGCACGGCCCGTGCCCGCCCTGCTTGCAGGCGCCGAATCGCTCTCCCCCGTCCCCGAATGCTTTGCATCCGGGGCCGAATACGATTCGCGCCAAGTCAAGCCGGGCGACCTTTTCTTCGCCTTTGCGGGCAGCAAAACGGATGGTGCGCGTTTCGCCTCCCAGGCGGCCGGTCTCGGAGCTGTGGCGGTGGTCTCGGAAGCCGCGGAACCGGCCGGATTCCCGCTGCCGTGGATTCGAGTCGCTCATGGCAGGCGGGCTCTGGCGCTAGCCGCGCGGCGGCTCTACCCGGTCGCCGCCGCGATCACTCTGCTCGGCGTCACCGGCACGAACGGAAAATCCACGATCGTGGCCCTGCTGGGAGCGATTCTGCGTGCCGGCGGGCGTATCCCGGCCCTGATCGGTACCATCTCCTACGACCTCGCGGGCGAGGTCCGTCCGTCGATCAACACGACACCCGAGTCCCTCGATCTGTACCGGCTGCTCGACGAGGCGGCCGCGCGCGGCGCCACCCACGGCGCGCTCGAGGTGTCTTCGCACGCGCTGGCGCTCGGCCGGGTGTGGGCGATGGATTTCGACACCGCGATCTTCACCAACCTGACACAGGATCATCTCGACTTTCACCCGTCGATGGATGCCTACTTCGCCGCGAAATCGCTTCTCTTCAGCGGCCAGGGCGCGCCCGCGCCGCGCCACGCGGTCATCAACGCCGGCGACCCCTGGGCGGAGAAGTTACCACTTACTTCCGAAACAGAAGTAACTCGATATGGTTTGGATACCACGGCGGACATCCGGGCGGAGAACGTGCGGGCGGGGCTGGACGGGCTGCGCTTCGAGATCCGCGCCCGCGACGGCCGGTGGCCGGTGGCCACGCCGCTCGCCGGGATGTTCAACGTGTCCAACATTCTCGCCGCGTTCGGCGCGGCGCGAGCCCATGGCATCGATCCGGAAACCGCGATCGCCGGAATCGAGGGCGTGCGCGCGGTGCCTGGACGATTCGAGCGCGTGGACATGGGCCAGCCTTTCCTGGTGGCGGTGGACTACGCTCATACCAGCGACGCGCTGCGCAACGCGATCACGGCCGCGCGCGCTCTCACGCGCAAACGCGTCATCACGGTCTTCGGCTGCGGAGGCGATCGCGACCGCTCCAAGCGCCCGCTGATGGGCCAAACCGCGGGCGAGCTGAGCGACTTCGCCGTGCTCACTTCCGACAACCCGCGGAGTGAAGATCCGCTCATGATTCTCAACGATGCCTTGGTGGGCCTGCGCCGCACGGAGACGGCGCACACGATCGACCCCGACCGCGCCTCCGCGATCCGTACCGCGATCGCGGAGGCGCGTCCGGGCGATGCCGTTCTGATCGCCGGCAAGGGTCACGAAACCTATCAGGTATTGAAGGACCGTACCATCCACTTCGACGATCGTGAAGTGGCACGCGAAGTCCTGCGTTCTTTCGGATTTCCGGGGAGAGAGATTTAAATGTTCGGGTGGACGCCTCTCACCTCGGACCGGCCCGCGCGCCGAACCTGGTCGCGCGGGCCGGTCTTGGTATTCCCCCTTTGACGGCCGGCACATGCTCTATTGGCTCCTGTTCGAACAATTGCATTCCACCTGGGGACCGCTGCGCCTGTTCGGCTACGTCACCTTTCGCGTGGCACTCGCTGGACTGACGGCGATGCTACTCACCATGGTTTTCGGCGGCTGGTTCATCGAACGCCTCCGGGCCTTCCAGATCGGACAATACATCCGCGAGGAAGGCCCGAAGTGGCACCAGAAGAAGGCCGGAACACCCACGATGGGCGGTGTGTTGATCATTCTGTCGATCCTGATTCCGACGCTGCTCTACACCAACCTGCGGAGCCCGTTCCCGTGGATCGCCGTGTTCGGCCTGTTGAGCTACGGGGCCATCGGCTTCATCGACGACTACGCGAAGATCTCCAAGCGCCAGAACCTCGGACTCACGGTCGCACAGAAGTTCGGACTGCAGATCCTCGCCGCGCTGGCGATCGGAATTTTCCTGCTGCCGCTGCATTCGCGGGGACTCTATTCGACGGCGATGAACGTCCCGTTCCTCAAGCAATTCCGCCCGAACCTGCTGCTCGAAGGACTGCTCGGCTCGCCGTACACGTATCCGTTCGCCTTCGTCTTCTTCCTCGGCTTCGTGATTTGCACGCTCGTCGGGACCTCGAACTCCGTCAACCTGACCGACGGGCTCGACGGCCTCGCCAGTGGCCTGATGATCATCGCCGCCGGCGCGATGACGGTGCTCACCTACATGGGCACCCACCGCGAGTTCGCCACCTATCTCGACCTGGAACGCGTCCCGGGCGGCGCCGAACTCACCATCTTCTGTGGCGCTCTCACGGGAGCCACCATCGGATTCCTTTGGTTCAACGCTCACCCCGCCGAAGTATTCATGGGCGATGTCGGATCGATGGCGCTCGGAGGCGCTCTCGGCACGGTCGCGGTGCTGATCAAGCAGGAGATCCTGCTGTTTTTCATCGGTGGAGTGTTCGCCATCGAGGGCATCTCGGTGATCCTGCAAGTGGCGAGCGTTCGATTCCGGGGCCGGAAGATGTTCCTGATGGCGCCGCTTCATCATCATTTCGAGCACCTCGGCTGGGAAGAATCGAAGGTGATCATCCGTTTCTGGATCGTGGGGCTGGTGATGGCGCTGTTCGCCCTCACGACATTGAAGTTGAGGTAGGAATGAAGGTCGCGGGAGTGGAAATTCGCGGAGCGCGGGTCCTGGTGGTGGGGCTGGCGCGTTCGGGGGTCGCGGCTGCGAAGCTGCTCGCGGCCGAGGGCGCGGCCGTCTCGGTCACCGACACCAAACCGCTGGAGGAACTGGCTGGTGAAGCAGGAGCGCGATTCGTTCCACAGACCGTGGACTGCGCCGCCGGTCACGATCTCGTTGTGATCTCACCCGGTGTTCCCGTCAACGCGGAGCCTCTCGAATTCGCGCGCGCCCGCTCGATTCCCGTCATCGGCGAGATCGAGCTCGCAAGCTACTTCCTGCTCGGTCCGGTGATGGCGATCACGGGCTCCAACGGCAAGACCACGACTACGTCGCTGTGCTTCCATATCCTGCGCGAGTGTGGAATCGCCGCCCAGGCAGGCGGCAATCTCGGCACGGCCGCCTGCTCGCTGGCCGCGAGTTCACGCGCCGGCCAGTACAACGTGCTCGAGGTTTCGAGCTTCCAATTGGAAACGGTATTCCGCTTCCGCGCCGATGTCGCGGTGTGCCTCAATCTGACGCCCGACCATCTCGACCGTCACGGCGACATGGAAACCTACGTGGCCGCCAAGGGGCGCCTGTTCGACTTGCAGGATCCGGGCGGACACGCGGTGCTCAACGCCGATGACGCGGCTTGCCGGGGCTACGCCGCCAAGGCCAAGAGCCGGGTGACCTGGTTCAGCACGTCGCGTGCGCTCGATTCTGGATTCTGGCACGAGAACGGCGCGCTGCTGCACGAAGGTAAGACGTTCCTGCGGCGCGCCGAGATCCCGTTGCGCGGCATGCACAACGTGGAGAACGTACTCGCCGCCTCCGCCGCGACGTTTCTGGCCGGCGCTCCACTCGATGGAATCCGCGACGCGGTGAAGACGTTCCGGGGAGTGGAACACCGCATCGAATTCGTGCGGCATCGCCAGGGAGTCGACTACTTCAACGACTCGAAAGCGACCAATGTCGATGCGACCCTGAAAGCGCTCGAGGCCTTCGACGGAGGCCTTTGGGTGATTCTTGGGGGCAAGGACAAAGGCAGCGACTATCGGCCTCTGCGCGATCTCATCACCAAGAGGGCGAAAGCCGCGCTCCTCATCGGCGCCGCCGGTCCGGCGATCGGGGCCGCTCTCGAAGGCACCGCTCCCCTCGTCGCTTCCGGCACGATCGCCGAAGCCGTCTCTTACGCATCCCGTCACGCCCAGCCGGGCGACACAGTCCTGCTCGCACCCGCCTGCGCGAGCTTCGATCAGTTCGACAACTACGAGCATCGAGGCCGCGTCTTCAAGGAAATCGTACGAAACCTGCCTCCGGCCCTCGAGGAGAATTCCGCGTCATGAAGACACGCATGGATTGGATCCTGTTATCCACCATCCTCGGCTTGCTCTGCTTCGGCCTCGTCATGGTCTACAGCGCCTCGGCGATGACGGCGCAACTGCGCTATCACTGGCCCGTCTATCACTTCTTCAAACAGCAATCGATCTCGGCCGCGGTCGCGCTCGTGGCGATGATCGCGCTGTCGCAAGTGGACTACCGGCGCTTCCGCTCGGCGCAGTTGGCCTTCGCCGGCCTCAGCATCGCGGGCTTCCTGCTGATTCTCGTCTACTTCCTCGATCCGGCCGAGCATCGCTGGCTTCGCTTCGGGCCGAGCTTCTTCCGCGTCTCGCTACAGCCATCCGAACTCGCCAAGCCCGTGCTGATCGTCTTTCTCGCCTGGTTCATATCCGAACGCCGCGATCTCATCAACAACCGCCACACGGTGTGGCCCACCGCGATCGCGCTGGCGCTGCTGGCGGGTGGCGTGCTCGCGGCGGATCTCGGCACCGCCGTGGTGCTCGTGGTGGTGGCCACCGTCACGCTGATGCTCGCGGGCCTGAGCTGGCGCTTCATCGCGATCGCGGCTCTGACCGGATTCCTCTGTCTCACCGCCGCCGTCGTCTACAAGCCGTACCGCCTGTTTCGTGTGCTGGTCTTCTACGACGAAGAGTACAAGTACCTGATCCACATCGATCCGCAGAAGAAGATGCTCGAGTACGCCAAGTCCGGTACCAAGAAGGCGCTCGATCCCTCCTACCAGGGCAAGCAGTCGGTGATCGCCATCGCCAGCGGCGGCATCGCGGGAGCCGGATTGGGCAAGAGCCGCCAGAAGCTGCTATTCCTTCCCGACGCGCACACCGATTTCATCTACGCGATCATCGCCGAGGAACTGGGGCTGTTGGGCGCGGGCGGAGTTCTGCTCGCGTTCTGCGTGATCGGTTGGCGCGGCATCCGGCATTTCGTCTTCGCGCAGGACGATTTCGGCAAATTCCTCGCGATCGGAATCACGACCGCGATCCTGTTCCAAGCGCTGCTCAACATGAGCGTGGCCTTGAACCTGTTCCCCACCAAGGGATTTCCGCTGCCGCTGATCAGCTTCGGCGGAACCTCTCTGCTGAGCACGATGATCATGCTCGGAATCCTGCTGAGCGTCAGCCAGAGAGCGGTGAGCCGGGCATAGATGGCGAAGTTTCTCATGGCGGGGGGCGGAACCGGGGGGCACGTGTTGCCTCTGGTGGCGGTCGCGCGCGAACTCCGCGAGCGTGGTCACGACGTCCTATTCGTGGGCACGCGCCGCGGGCTCGAAGCGAAGCTCGTTCCCGAGGCCGGCTTTCCCATCGAGTGGATCGAAGCAGGCGGACTCAGCCGCACTGGCTGGCGCGCCCGCCTCACCACGATTGCGAGCCTGCCGGGCGCCGTCTGGCAGTGCTTCCGGCTGCTCGGGCGTGAGCGGATCGCCGCGGTCTTCTCGCTGGGCGGATACGCCGCCGGACCCGCCGTGGCCGCCGCGATCCTGCGCCGAACGCCGGTGGTGGCGATGGAGCCGAACGCGGTCCCCGGACTCACCAATCGCCTGTCGGCGCGCTGGGTCCACCGCGCGCTGCTCGGTTGGCCGGAAACCGCCCGGTACTTTCCCGAAGGTCGAACCGAAGTCACCGGAGTGCCGATCCGGCGCGAGTTCTTCGACATCGCGCCGAGGCCGCTCACCGACACTCCAGGCGTATTGATTACCGGCGGAAGCCAAGGTTCGCGGACGCTCAACAACGCGTTTCGCGAAAGCTGGCCGAAGTTCCGCGACACGCGCGTCTTCTTCCTGCATCAGTGCGGAGCCGCCGCGTCCGAATCGCTCCAGGCGGATTTCGCGGCGTCGGGTGTGAAGGGCGATGTGCGCGCCTTTATCCCGCATATGGCGGTGGCCGTCGCCAACGCCGACCTCGTGGTGGGGCGCGCGGGCGCGAGCGCGGTTGCCGAACTGGCGGCGGCGGGCAAGCCGTCGATCCTGGTTCCGTTTCCGTTCGCGGCGGACGACCACCAGACCAAGAACGCCGAAGCCATGGCGCGAGCGGGCGGCGCCCGCCTGGTGCCCGATCGCGAAATGAACGGCGACCGGCTGCACGCCGAGATCACCGAATTGACCGGCAATCCCGAGCTGCTGGAACGCATGGCCACCGCCGCCAGAAGTCAGGCAAGGCCGGGCGCGGCGCTCCGCGCGGCCGAAGTCCTCGAGCAAGCAGCCGCACCTAGGAAAGGGCCCGGTTGACAGGGACGGCCAAAGCCGAAACAATAACAGAGTAAAATGTTCTTTAAGCCCCAGCACCTGCATTTCACGGGCATTGGCGGCATCGGGATGAGTGGCATCGCCGAGGTCCTGCTGAATCTCGGCTACACGATCAGTGGGTCAGACCTCAAACTCGGCCCCATCACGGCGCGGCTGGCGTCGCTCGGTGCGACCGTATTTGAAGGACACGCGGCGTCGAACGCCGGCGAGGCGCGAGCTCTGGTGGTCAGTTCGGCGGTCAAGGAAGACAATCCGGAATTGATCGAGGCGAGGCGGCGGAAAATCCCGGTCATTCCACGCGGCGAGTTGCTCGCCGAACTGATGCGGCTCAAGTTTGGAATCGCGATCGGCGGGAGCCACGGCAAGACCACGACGACCTCGATCTCGGCAACCGTGCTGGCTCACGCCGGACTCGACCCGACGGTCGTGGTCGGCGGGCGAGTCAAGACGATGGGCGGCGCCAACGCGCGTGTCGGCAAGAGCGATTTCCTATTGGTGGAGTCGGACGAAAGCGATGGCTCGTTCCTCGAGCTCGCGCCGATCGTCGCGGTAGTGACCAATATCGACCACGAGCATCTCGACCACTACGGAACGTTCGACCGGGTGCTGGAGGCATTCTCGGATTTCGTCAACAAGGTCCCGTTCTACGGCGCGGCGATCGTCTGCCTCGATGATCCGAACGTGCAGCGTATCCTGCCAGGGATCCGCAGGCGCACGATCACCTACGGAACCAGCGCGCAGGCTGACCTGAGGCTGGCGCGGCACCAGTGCTCGGCCGCGTCGAGCGAGTTCGAGTTGCGGCTGCGCGGAGCGAGCCTCGGCACGTTTCACATCGGCGTGCCCGGCATGCACAATGTCCTGAACGCGACAGCCGCGATCGCGGTGGCCCTCGAACTCGAGGTTCCGGTGGAGAAGATCGCGGAAGGGCTGCGCGCGTATGCGGGCGTGGATCGCCGTATGCAAGTGCGCGGCGCGCAGGCAGGCATCACGGTGATGGACGACTACGGCCATCACCCGACCGAGATCCGCGCCACGCTCGACGCCGTACGGCTCGGCGGCTTCGAACGCGTGCTCGTATTGTTTCAGCCGCATCGATACACGCGCACGCAGTTGCTGCTCGACGAGTTCGCACGTTCGTTCCACGCCGCCGATCGGGTCTGGGTCCTCGACATCTACGCCGCTTCCGAAGCGCCCATCGCGGGCGTGACGGGCGAGGCGGTGGCGAAGCGGATCTCGGGTTTCGGACATCGCGGCGCCAGCCACGTGGGCTCGCTCGAGGCGGGAATCTCGGCGGCGATCGATGAGGCTCGCGCGGGTGACCTCGTGTTGACGCTCGGCGCCGGCAGCGTGTCGTCGGCGGGTGAGAGAATTCTGAAAGGGCTGGCGGAGAGAGCCTGATCGAAATGGCCAAGAAGAGACCAGTCGGAACCAAGCCCACCGGTGGAATCCGGGAAACCCTACGGGACGTTCGTCCCTATATCTTGCCGTTGCTCGCCTGCACGTTCGCGGTGCTGGCCGGCCTGGTGATCCACCAACGCGCGGAGCGCTTCGTGACAGAAGACACGCGATTCGCGATGCGTAAAGCCGATCTCGGAGAACCACACTCGCCCGACCTCGCGGTGAGCGGTATCCGGCGCACGTCCCTTGCCGCCGTGCGTCAGGTGTTCGCTGAAGACGAAGGCCGGTCGATCTACCTGCTGCCGCTTGCCGATCGCCACAAGAGACTCGTGGGAATCGACTGGGTCAAGTCCGCCTCGGTCCACCGGCTCTGGCCGAATCGCGTCGCGGTGGCCATCGAGGAGCGCAAGCCCGTGTTCCTGGTGAACCTGGTTCCGGAGCGCCGGGGCGCTCCGGTCCGGCTTCGCACGGTGGATGAATCGGGCCGGGTCCTACCCGCGAGCGGTGTTCCGGAACTGGCGTCGCTGCCGCTCATGGCTGGCGTGAAGGCAAGCCTCGGCACCGAGGAGATGGCCGCCCGGGTGCGCCTGATGAACCGCGTGATCCGCGACCTGGGCCCCGAGGGCAAGCCAGTCTCCGAGATCGACGTCGGGGATCCGGACAACATCAAGCTCGTCTATCCGATCGCCGGCCGGCAGAAGGCGGTGACACTGTTCGTGGGTGAATCGCAGTGGCGGCAGCGCCTGCTCAAGTTCCTGCACAACTGGCCGGAAGTCGAAAAGCGGATGCCCAACGCCGTCAAGCTCGACCTGCGCGATGACGGCATCATCGGAGCCATGGAGTTCGAGGAGACCGGGGAAGAACAGAGTGGCAACTGATCTCGACATCGAGACCTCGCCCGGAGCCGAGAAGGCCCGGAAGACGCGTCCGGTTTCGATCAAGGCGAAGAGCTCTCTCGCCGCTGGAATCGACGTGGGCAGCCGGCGCGTACGCTGCGTGGCGGGCTCGGTGGAGGATCAGCGCCTGCGTTTTCTCGGCGCGGGCACTTCGGTCTCGCGCGGCTGGAACCGTGGCCGCATCGCCGACGTGACGCAGATCGCCGAGTCGATCCGCGAAGCCGTCGAGCAGGTGGAAGAGCAGGCGGGCATCGACATCGAAGCGGCTGTGCTCGGCATCGGCGGCCCAACCACCGATTCGGTGGTCGGCCACGGTGTCTACGAGTTCAACCGCTCGCGCGAGATCACCGCCGAGGACCTGCGGTTCGCGATCGACCGGGCGAGCGATATCCGCCTCGAGCAGGACCGCATGCTACTGCACGTGTTTCCGCAGGAGTTCACCGTGGATGGCAAGGCGGGCTACCGCTCTCCGATCGGCGTGCCCTGCAACAGCCGGCTCGAGGCGAACGTGTTGCTGGTCACGGTCTCGGAAAAGGAGCACGAGTCACTCGTCGCGGCCGCGCATCAGGCGCACCTGCGCGTGGAAGAGACCGTGTCGGAACCGGTGGCCGCCGCCTACTCAGCGGTGCTCCGGCAAGACCGCCAGCGCGGCGCCGCGCTCGTCGACATCGGCCTGCACTCGACCGAGATCGTGGTGTACGACGGCGAATCCGCCGTGGGCGTCGCTTCCCTGCCCGTCTTCGCCGAACACTTCACCCGGGATCTCGTCCTCGCCTTCCAGGAGTTCCACGAACACATCATTTCCTACGACGACGCCGAGAGCCTGAAGTGCGACTATGGTTGCGCGCTTCTCGGATTGACGTCGGACAACGTGCTCGTCGAAGTGCCTTCGGCCGACGGGCGCTCGTCGAAGGAGTTCAGCCGCCGCCAGATCAACCAGATTCTCGAAGCTCGCGCCGAAGAGCTGTTCAGCTACATCCGGGATTATCTGATCCACCTCAACATGGATCAGAATCTGACCGAAGGCGTCTTCATCACGGGCGGAGGCGCGCGGCTGGACGGCATTCTCGACATGGCCGAACGTGTACTCAATTGCCCGGCCCGATACGGGTTGACCCAGGGAATTCAAGATTGGCCGCCGGATTTCCAGGACCAGGCATGGACGACCGCCGCCGGACTCGCGCTGTTCTCCGCCCGCCTGAAACTCGATCGCGGCGGCAGCGGCGCATCCGGGGGGATTCTGAAATGGCTCGGATGGTAGTAATAGTAACTGAGAGGAGATCACGATGCTCAACATAGATGACGCGGGACGTTTCGACATCGCCGACGAGGCGGCGCTCTCCACCAAGATCAAGGTCCTCGGAATCGGGGGCGGTGGCGGCAACGCGGTGGCGCGGATGATGCAATCGGGGTTGACCGGCGTCGAATTCTACGCGTTGAACACCGACCGTCAGGCCCTCGCCAATTCACCCGTGCCGAACAAGATCGTGATCGGCGCCAAGGTGACCAACGGGCTGGGCGCGGGCTCGAATCCCGAAGTGGGGCGGCAGGCAGCGCTCGAAGACACCGAGAAGATCATCGAGGTGCTCGAGGGCGCGGACATGGTCTTCATCACCGCCGGCCTCGGAGGCGGAACCGGCACCGGAGCCGCGCCGATTGTCGCCTCGCTCGCCAAGGAACTGAACGCGCTCACCGTGGCCGTGGTGACCAAGCCGTTCCAGTTCGAAGGCACGCGCCGCAAGAAGATCGCCGATCGGGGCCTGTCTGAACTCGCTTCGACGGTGGACACCGTGATCAGCATTCCGAATCAGCGCCTGCTCGACACCACTGCCGACGACACGAGCTTCGTCGACGCATTCCATCAAGCCGACGATGTACTGCTGCAGGCCGTGCAAGGCATCAGCGACATCATCATGACACCGGGCCTCATCAATCGCGACTTCGCCGACATCCGGGCCATCATGGCCGGCATGGGCCATGCGATCCTGAGCACGGCCACCGCCTCGGGCCCGAAGGCCGTGGTTGAAGCAGCACGCCACGCGATCACCTGTCCGCTGCTCGACGACGGTGGCGTTTCCGGTGCGCGCGGATTGCTGATCAACATCACCGGTCCCAAGACGCTCCGGATGCGCGACATCAACGAAGCCTGCACTCTGGTAAGCGACGCCACGGGCAACGAAGAGGTACACCTCTCGTTCGGTGTCGTTCTCTCCGAAGGCGGATCGGACGAAGTCAAGGTCACGGTGATCGCGACGGGATTCGACCGGGAGGTAGCCCCGGCGGAACCTGTGGTAGTCAGTCGTGCGAAGGCGGCACCGGCTTCGACGGCGCCCAAGACTGCCCCCACCACCGTCGTCGCACCTCAGGTCCCGGTGGTAGTCGAACCCGTTATGGAGGTGCCGACCGAAGGCGCGCCGGTAGCGGTCGCCGCTGCGGCGGGTGCGGAAACGGAACCGCCGCCGGAGTCCGTTTCATATCGGGATTCGGAAGTGGCACCGCAACCGGTCACGCAGTCAACGGGCCGGCGCGAACCGGCGGAAAACGACCTGGATATTCCCGCCTTCATGCGCCGCGAACGCCGCCTGTTCTGACTTTTTGGCCGGTTCGGACGAAATGGGGCGTCAGGGTGTCCGGCACCATCGTCTTCACCCTCCGAAAACAAGGGACTTGGGTTTGGCACGCGCCGTGCATATTAGTCTGTCAACAACGGCGAATCACGGACCCGCACACAAAAGGGCCTCCAACCCCGCGGGTCCTCCTCCTAAATACGTTCCTCTGTTTGCAATGAAAATTGCGTCCTAACCGGAGGGGCGGAACCGGCAACGGTCTCTGCTCCTCCGGTTTCTGTTTGCCGATAGACAGTCATGGCCGTGTTGCTGACCCTGTTGCTGGGGCTCGAGTTTTGGCAGCACGTCACCCGTTCCGATGCGAACGGCAGCGACTTCGCCATCTATCACAAGGCCGCCACGCGGCTCGCCACCGATCCAGATACGCTCTATCGCGAGATCACCAAGGGGCAGCCCGAAGACTGGATCTATCCCCCACCGGCGATCCTGCCGATCCTGCCATTCCGCCAACTCGGCATCGCGACTGGATTCTTCCTGTGGATGGCGCTGGTCTACGCGGCACTGG
>CADECY010000027.1:17792-77735 GCA_902825945.1 uncultured Acidobacteriota bacterium | reverse complement strand
GCTGCCGTTGACGGTGGAATCCCGGCTGCGCATCGACTTCCGTCTGGAGGTAGGCGATGCGGCGTCGAGTCTCACCGTCAACGCCGAAGCGCCACTGATCGAGTCGGAAACCGCCTCGCTCGGGCAGGTGGTCAACACACGTTCGGTCGAGGAACTCCCGATTCGAGGCCGCAACGTGTTCGATCTCGTTGGCCTCACGGCCGGTGTGCAGGTCAATCCGCGCGCGATCGGCAGCACGGCCTCGACCGGCGATGTGGGTGCGCCGCTGTTCGTGCTCTCCGACATCTCGATCAACGGCGGACGCTTCCGCACCAACGACTATTTGGTCGACGGCGTTTCCATCATGCTGCCGGAGAACAACAACTTCGCGATCTCGCCCACTCCCGATGGCACGCAGGAGTTCAAGGTGCTCACCAATAGCTTCGGTCCACAGTTCGGACGCAGCGGCGGCGGCGCGATCAACGTGATTACCAAGGGCGGCTCGAACGATTTGCACGGATCGGCATTCTGGTTTTTCCGCAACGACCGGCTTCGCGCCAACAACTTCTTCTCGAATGCTCGGGGACAGATCCGCCCGGTGGCGCACTTCAATATGTTCGGCGGTTCAGTGGGCGGACCAGTCCTGAGGAATCGCACCTTCTTCTTCGCCGACTACCAGGGCCATCGCGAGGACATCGCGGGCGGCGCCGGCATTCTGACCGTTCCCTCCGATATCGAAAAGCGCGGCGACTTCTCGCGCACATTCAACGCGCAGGGAGCGCAGGTAGTGATGTTCAATCCGTTCACGACCCGCGCGGCCACCGGTGGCGGCTTCGTGCGCGATCCCTATCCGGGCAACGTGATTCCAACCGCGGCGCAAAGCCGGGTGGCGCGCCGGCTGCTCGAGTTCATGCCCGCGCCGAATCGAGCTGGACAAGGCCCTGCGGAGATCAACAACTATGTCTGGAGTCCCTCGAGCTACGTCGACAGCGATCAATGGTCCGCCCGTATCGATCATCGATTCTCGGATCGCAATAGCCTGTTCGGCAGAGCTTCGCGAAACGTGGGCGACACGGGACAATCGGGCCCATTCAACAGCATCGCCGACACGGTTCTCGGTACCACGATCAGCCATGCGCTGACCGGCGTGATGAACTGGACCTCGACGCTTTCGGCGCAGCGCATTCTGAACGTGCGGCTCGGCGCGGTACGGCGATTCGAGGGACGTACCCCGCGGTCCACCGGCAAGGTGAATCTGAGCGAGATCGGATTCTCGGCGAACATCGCGGCAGCCGTTCAGGAGCAGTTGTTTCCGACGATCTCGATCGCCAACTATACCGGACTCGGCGCGCCGGGCGGAGATCGCATCCGGCGCGGCAACGACATCTACACGATCGTCGCCGAGCAGACCGAGTATCACGGCAAGCACACGCTGACGTGGGGCGGAGACCTGCGCCTCTACAACCAGACGCCGTTCCAGGGCGGATCGCCGTCAGGCAACTACAGCTTCGGGCTCGGACAGACACAAGGGCCTGACCCGCTGCGCGCTTCCCTCACCGCTGGCAACGGGCTCGCGTCGTTCCTCTCCGGCTTCGGTGGCGGCTCCATCGATCGCGTTCCCGCCGGAGCGATTCGCAATTCCTATGCCGCGTTCTTCTTCAATGACGATATTCGGCTTGGGCGTCTTACGATCAATGCGGGCCTGCGCTGGGAGTACGAACAGCCGCGCACGGAGCGCTACGACCGCTTCGGCACCTTCGATTTCGATTCGCCGTTCCCGATCCGGATTCCCGACCTGCCGAACCTCCGGGGCGTCCTGCGTCTCGCTGGACAGAACGGGCAGCCGCGTTCGAACTGGGATCCGGCGTACGCCAACTTCGGCCCGAGGTTCGGAATCGCCTATCGCGTCAATGATCGCACCGTGATTCGGACGGGCTACGGCATTTTCCACGCACCACGATTCGGGACCACTGGCGCGCAGAACTTCGGCATGCCCGGCGCGCAGGTGTCGACCCCGTGGGTTGCCAGCCTCGATGGCGTCACGCCGCTGAACACTTTCGACAATCCGTTCCCCACCGGACTGCTCGAAGCGCCGACCACCGAGGTCTATCGGACTCAACTCGGACTCGGGATTCTGGCGATCGATCGCGGCAAAAAGGGGCACGCGTACAACCAACAGTGGAACTTCACCGTGCAGCGCCAACTGCCGGGCCAGTGGCTGGTGGAAGCCGGATACGCCGGTAACAAAGGCACACGGATCCCGGTGTCGCTCGAACGCAACCAGATCGATCCGCAATACCAATCGTTGGGCGCGAACCTGAATACACAGGTCGCGAATCCGTTCTTCGGAATCGCGACCACGGGCATTCTGGCGCAACGCACCGTCGCGCGATCGCAGATGCTGCGGCCGTACCCGCAATACACATCGGTCAATTCGAATTCGCCGGCCGTCGCGCAGAACATGGGTTCGTCCTCGTATCACTCGTTTGTCATGCGCACGGAGAAGCGCTTCGGCAAGGGCTACAATTTGCTGATCACCTACACGAACTCCAAGCTGATCGACAACGGCAGCGGGCGCATCTTCGGCGAATCCGCGTTTGTACCGCCGGTGCAAAACGCCTACAATCTCGCCGCCGAGCGCAGCCTGTCCGAGGGAGACATTTCGCAGCGTCTCGTCGTGAGCCACACATGGGAACTGCCGTTCGGCAAGGGGCAAAGCATGCTGAACTCCGCGCCCGCGGCGGTGGAGCGGCTCATCGGCGGCTGGTCTATCACCGGCGCGTTCTCGTGGAACACCGGATTTCCGCTCGCGCTCACCTCGAGCGGAAACAGTGGTGTCGGTAGCGCTGTTCTGCGCCCGAACAGCACCGGCAAATCGGCCGAACTCAGCGGATCTCCGCAATCGCGTTTGAACCGCTGGTTCGACCCTGCGCAGTTCACCATTCCCGACCCGTTCACCTTCGGCAACGTAACGCGGACTCTCGCCGATGTTCGCGGGCCGAGCCGCGTGAACTACGACTTCGCCTTACAGAAGCTGATCCCCGCCACGGAGCGATTCTCCTTCCTGTTCCGGGCCGAGGCATTCAACCTGACCAACACTCCGTACTTCTTCACTCCTGGCGAAGGCATCGGGTCTACCACCGCGGGCGTGATCAACTCCGCGACGGGCGAGCGTCAGGTGCAGTTCTCATTGAAACTGAAATTCTAGATGCAAGTGCGATTCACTCTTCCCTTGGCGCTTGCGAGTGTCCTGTTCTCGCAATCGAACGATCCGCGGGATATCCGCAACGGTCACGTGATTCCCGACGAGGGTTACTCCGATCAACCCTACATCGTCAAGACGGACGATGGTGCTTGGCTGTGTGTGGTTACGACGGGTCCAGGACGTGAAGGCGCGGGCGGCCAGCACGTTGTCACCACGCGCAGCATGGATCGGGGCAAGACGTGGTCCGCGCTGGTCGATGTCGAACCTTCGAACGGACCTGAGGCCTCCTACGCGGTGCTGCTGAAGGTCCCGTATGGCCGCGTCTACGTTTTCTACAACCACAACACCGATAACGTTCGTCAGGTGATCGGCGACAAGCCCACCTATCGCGACGGCTTTAACCGGCGTGTCGATAGCCTCGGCCACTTCGTCTTCAAGTACAGCGACGATCACGGCAGATCGTGGTCGCCGAAACGCTACGACATCCCGCAGCGCGATTTCGAGATCGATCGTGCCAATCCGTACGGCGGAAAGTTGAAGTTTTTCTGGACCGTGGGCCGCGCCTTCTCGCATCGCGACGCCGGATACGTGCCGCTGCACAAGGTCGGCGGATTCGGTGAGGGCTTTTTCACCTCTTCCGAAGGCGTGCTGTTGCGCGGCGGCAACATCTTCACCGAACGCGATCCGGAGAAACTCACATGGGAAACACTACCCGGCGGCGACATCGGATTGCGCACGCCTCCGGGCGGCGGACCGGTCGCCGAGGAGCAGAGTTTTTCGGTGATGAGCGATGGATCGCTGTTCAGTGTCTATCGCACTATCGACGGACATCCGGCGTTCAGCTACAGCCGCGACGGCGGACGCAAATGGGACACGCCGCGATACATGGAGTTCGCAGATGGGCGCCGCATGAAGCATCCGCGCGCGGCGAACTTCGCGTGGAAGTGCGCGAACGGAAAGTACCTCTACTGGTTCCACAACCATGGTGGGAGATTCATCGTGGAACATCCACGCCGGCGCTCGAACGCCTACGAAGAGCGCAATCCGGTGTGGATGTCGGGTGGTGTCGAAGTGGATTCGCCCGCAGGCAAGGTGATCCGGTGGTCGGAGCCCGAGATCGTTCTCTACGACGATGATCCGATCATTCGCATGAGCTACCCGGATCTCGTGGAGGAGGACGGCAAGTACTTCCTCACTGAAACGCAGAAGGACGTGGCACGCATTCACGAGGTCGACTCGCGGATCTTCGAGGGGATGTGGGCTCAGTTCAGTGGAGCAGGCGTGTCGAAGGACGGATTGCTAGTGGATGTTGCGGGTCCGGTTCCCCCAGCCGTGAAAGCTCCCGTGCTGCCCCTGTTCATGCGCCGCTCCACCACGCGGGCCGATCATGGCCGCGAGGATCTCCGTAGCGGCTTCTCGCTCGATCTCTGGGTGGATCTTCGATCGACGCGGCCTGGGCAGATTCTCGTGGAGAATCGCACTCCCGATGGACGCGGCTTGGTGCTACGCACAACGGAGTCGAACGCGGTCGAACTGGTGCTGAGCGACGGCCGGACCACCAATACGTGGGCATCCGATCCCGATTCGGTGCGCGCTGGCACGCGTCACATTGTCGCGATCGTGGATGGCGGGCCCAAGATCGTCAGCTTCGTCATCGACGGCAAGCTCAACGATGGCGGCAACGCGCGCCAGTTCGGATGGGGCCGCTTCAGTCCGAATCTGAAGGATGTGAACGCGGCACCGGAGTTCCGTTTCGGGTTGGGACTCGATGGCGAAGTCCGCCGGGCGCGCGTCTACGGGCGCTACTTGCGAACCTCGGAAGCGATCGCGGCGTTCCGGGCGAAATGACCCGGCGCGGCTTGCTGGCTCTCGCGGCGGCTCCGCGAGAGCAGCCGATGAACGTCGTGGTGATCCTGGGGGACGATCTCGGTTACGGAGATCTCGGCTGTTACGGATCGCGCGTCAATCGCACGCCGAATCTCGACCGGCTGGCACTGGACGGTGTTCGCTTCACCGGTCACTACAGCTGTTCGCCCGTTTGCTCTCCGGCGCGTGCGGCTCTGCTCACCGGGCAAGTTCCGGAACGCACCGGAGTCACGGGTGTCCTGCGCGAAGAGCACGACGATTCTGGACTCGCGCTCGGCCTCCGCACCATGGCCGATCACTTCCGCGCGAGTGGCCGGAAAACGGCGCTGATCGGAAAGTGGCACCTCGGCATGAACGGCGCATACCGGCCGAACCGCCGCGGCTTCGACTATTTCTGGGGCTTTCTCAACGGAGTGATCGACTACCAAACGCACCGCTCAACCGGTGGTGGAGGACGCGGAACCGTCACGACCCATGAGAACGAGACGCCACTGCGGCTCGAAGGCTACTATCCCGATCTGCTGACGAATCGCGTGGTGGAATTCGTCGAGCGGAACGGATCGCAACCGTACTTTCTCTACTACGCTCATCCGCTTCCCCACCTGCCGCTACAGGTGCCAGAGCGATGGTCGCAACCGTTCCGCGCCTCACTCGACGAGAAGCGCGCAGTGTACGCGGGCATGGTCGCGCACCTCGATGACAGCGTGGGCCGGCTCCGAGCCGCGCTCGAGCGGACCGGCCAGTGGGAGCGCACCATCGTGCTGTTCCTCTCCGACAACGGCTGGGTGATGAAGCAGCGGCAGGGTGGATCGGGCGTGGGTTCGAACGGGCCGTTGAGGGGCGGCAAGTACGAGTTGTACGAGGGCGGAATCCGGGTGCCGTGTCTGCTTCGCTGGCCGGGAGTGACGCGCGCGGGGACCGAGATTCGGGAGCCTTCGTGGTTCGCCGATTGGGTTCCGACACTCACCGGTATCCGGACTCCGGACGGAGCCGATCTTCGGCCGCTGTTTGCGGGGAACAAGCCGAAGGAGCGCGCGCTTCGCTGGCGGTTCGAGGACCGGCTGGTCAAGACACCGCTGAGCGTGGCGGTCCGTCGCGGGCGGTGGAAGTTGATCGACGTGGGCGGCGAGGAAGCGCTCTTTGACCTCGAGTCCGACCCGGGTGAAGCACGCAGTCTGATCGCTCACGAGTCCGCGGTGGCGAGTCGGCTCCGCGCGTACGCCACTCAGCGCTGACGCCGCGGGCTAGCGGCGAACAGACGTTCACGCGCCGCGTTTGAAATCGCAACCACGGCGGGATGCTTCAGCTTCCGCTCGATCGAGATCGCGTAGTAGGTCTCGGTCACCGGGTCCAGATGGCCGATCACTTCGACTCGATAATGAGGTCTCACCTCGCGTTCGATCGCGCCGGGTGCTTCGAACAGCCCGGCACCCGCTTGTCCGAATGCCTTCATCAACACCCCATCCTTGAACTCTCCGGCGAGCCTCGGCTCGATCTTCCGCGTCCGACTACGCCCACGAGGTCGTCAATCACGCCCTGGAGTACGTCCGTGAGAATGTCCACGTCAACGGCATGTAGAATTTTCTGGAGCCCGTTCAAGCGCGGCATCAACGGCACCTACGTGAGCGTCGAGCCATTTCACCTGTTCCGCTATGCCGATGAGCAAGCCTTCCGCTTCAAAACCCGGCTCGATTCCGAGGGTGACGTGATCGCAGACGGAGCGCGCTTTACTATGGCCATTTACCAGATCGCCGGGGCGCCGGTTGACTTACAAGACCCTGATCGGCGAGAACGCGAACAAGGCCAGGCAGAAGTCGGCTAAGCGGCAGGGCCGGAGAAGGCGGCGGAAGGCTTGACCTTTCGCTTCGGCCCGCGCTTGCGCGGGTGTTTCTTGGCTTTCGCGCGGTGCTCAGCGATCCGTTGCTGAACGACTGAATGTGGGACAGCGAGTGCCTTCTTCATGGCGCTGGCGAAGCGGGCGAACGCTTCGGGGCCTTCGATCATCTCGCACATCCTGGTCTGTCAAACATGTCATTACCGTCCTATTGCAATCCAATAGGAAATGGTTTATATTGGAGTCCAATATGAGCAAGAAGAGCGACGTCTGGCAAGGCACCCTCTCCCTGATGATCCTGCGAACCTTGCAGACCATGGGTCCTCAGCACGGCTACGGTATCGGCCGCAGAATCGAGACCGTCAGCGAACAGACATTGGCGATCAACTACGGCACGATCTATCCCTCGCTGCTGAAGCTCGAGCAGGAGGGCTTCATCAAGTCTGAGTGGGGCGTGTCGGACAATAACCGGAAGGCCAAGTTCTACGCGATCACGCCAGCGGGGCTGCGGCGTCTCTCCAAGGAGATCCGCGAATGGGACTCCGCCACGAAGACACTGGCCCGGTTCCTCGCTCCCGTGAAAGGCTGAATCCAATGCGAATCATTCGAGGCTGGCTTCACAGACTGCTGGGCATGTTCCGGCACGAAGCATCGGACGCGGATTTCCGTGCCGAGATGGAATCGCATGTCGAGATGCATGTCGAGGATAGTATCCGCGCCGGACTCGCGCCAGTCGAAGCAAGGCGCCAGGCGCTCCTGCGACTGGGCGGTGTCGAGCCGTTGCGAGAGGTCTATCGCGATCGCTCCGGAGTTCCGTTCCTCGAAAACTTCGCGCGTGATTTGCGCCATGCGGTCCGGACGCTGCGGCGAAGCCCGGCGTTCACGATCGCAGCGATCGCCTCGGTCGCGCTCGGCATCGGCGCCAACACCGCCGTGTTCAGTCTGGTGAACGCGGTGTTGCTGCGCCCGCTTCCGTATCCGAGTCCGGAACGGTTGATCCATGTGGGCCGCGGCGGCGAGATGAACGATCTATCGAACGCCGAATACGAAATCATCAAGTTGCGCGTGGAAGCGTTCGAATCCGTTGCGGGACACCGGGGTCTTACCGATGTCCGGATCGAAGCGGGCGCGGCGAATGAATGGGTTCCCGCCGCCAGCGTGACTCCGGACTACTTCCGCACCCTCGGACTCGGCATGGCGCTCGGACGCAAGTTCTCCGGAGACGAAGGAAGGCGTGGCGGTCCGCAAGCGGCGATCTTGACCCACGCTACGTGGCGCCGATTGTTCAACGAGGATCCGGGAGTGATCGGACGCGCGATCCGCGTCGACGGAGTTCCCCATTCGATCGCGGGCGTCGCGCGCGAGGACTCGTGGCTGCCGGATAGCCCCGCTCTCTTCGTTCCACTTCGCATGCAAGGCGGAGTGGCGGACCTCGGCGCAAACACGGTGGTGATCGCGCGGCTGCGTGACGGCGTGAGTCCCGCGAGAGCCACGGCAAGTCTCGAAGCCGCGGGAGAAGAGTTCCGCCGCCAGCACCCGGACCACGCACATCCGCGCGGATCCGTGCTCGTGGCCCAGCCGTACCAGGATTCGCTGACCGCTGGCAGCGGCAAGAAACTCCTTCTTCTGATGGGAGCGACGGGCATGCTGCTTCTCATCGCCTGCCTGAATCTCGCGAGTCTCGTCGTGGCACGGCTGACCGCGCGCCGCCGGGAGGTCGCCGTGCGCCTGGCGCTCGGGAGCAACCGCGTCCGCCTGATGCAGCACTCGCTCGCCGAAAGTATCGTCATCTGCGCGGCGGGCGGATTCGTGGGACTGCTCGCCGCCCGCGCTCTCCTCGACACGCTCGTGGCGGCGATTCCCTTCCATCTGCCCTCGGCCGATCCGATAGCGGTCGATTCCTCCGTGCTCGGCTTCACCGCTGCGGCGGCCATGGCCACCGTGATCCTCACCGGACTCATCCCCGCGATCTTCCACTCTCGAATGGGCGTGAGCGAGGCGTTGAAGAGCGCCGGACGAGTGACTCGTGCCAGTGGACGGCAGCGCCTGCGAGGAGTCCTGGTCGTCGCGCAAGTGGCGGGGGCCTCGGCACTGCTGATCGGCGCCGCGCTGCTCGCGCATAGTCTGTTCCGTCTGCACCGGCAGCCGCTCGGATTCGATCCGGAAGGGTTGCTCACGTTCTGGACTTCGCCCGTGAAAGGGCAGGAATCCGCCAAGCGGCTCGCAGCGCAACAGGAGATCCTCGCGCGGCTCCGCGCGACTCCCGGTGTCCGCGATGTAGCGGCGGTGAACATGCTGCCTCTCGCGGGTCAGAACAATTTCCCGGCGCAACGTGAGAACCATCCCGAACATAGCATCGGAGGAATGGAGATCCGGATCGTGAGTCCGGACTACTTCCGCGCGATGCGGATACCGCTGTTGCGCGGGCGCGGATTCAACGAGCGCGACACGAACGGAACCATTCCGGCGGTGATCATCAGCGAATCCGTCGCGCGGACATGGTGGCCGGGCGGCGATCCCCTCGGCGATCGCGTGGCAATGGGAGTGTTCCGCGGCAAGCGCTTCGGCGAGGATCCGGTGCGCGAGGTCGTGGGGGTCGTCGCGGACACGAAGGCTGCGCGGCTCGCGGAATCCTCGCGCCCCGTGATCTACCTTCCCGCGGCCCAGGCCTCCTGGTACGGCGGCGGAATGTTCTTCGTCATGCGCGGCGGAACGGCGGAGAGCGCGCGTGCTGCGCTGGCGCAAACGGGCCCCTCGCAGCGAGTGGAACGGATGCGCACGATGGAGTCGATCGTTTCAGGCGGCACCTCCGCCACGCGCTTCGACGCGGTCCTGTTCGCGATCTTCGGCTTCATGGCGCTTTCCCTGACGGTCACCGGAGTCTATGGCCTGCTCTCATTCTCCGTCGCGTGCCGGACGAGCGAGATCGGCACACGGCTCGCGCTCGGCGCGACCCGCCGCCAGGTGTCGCGCATGGTTCTCGGACAGGGCATGCGGTTCGTCGTCGCCGGACTCGCTCTTGGCTTGGCGCTCGCTCTCGCTTTGTCGAGATCGCTGACAAGCTCGCTCTTCGAGATCAGCACGGCCGATCCCGCGAGTTTCGGCGCCGTGACTCTGCTTCTCCTGATCGCCGGACTCGCGGCAAGCTACTTCCCCGCTCGAACAGCGACGCGCGTCGATCCGCTCACGGCGCTCCGCTGCGATTGAGCGCGGGAACATCGGCTCGTGGCGCGGTGTCTGCAAAGACATGCGCTGCCTGCTGCTCGTTCCGATGTTGCCGCTCCTCGCGTCCGATTCCACGCTCGCTGATCTCGCAAAGCTGCTGCCTAGCCGCTGCGAGACCATCATCGGCATTCGTGGCGATTTCCTCCGGACGGTCCCGTCGCCCGCCTTCTATTTGGCGACCGCGGACTCGACGCTGCGCGGATTCAGTGACATCGTCACCCAAGCAAGGTTCGATCCGAAGCGCGACCTCGGAGAGTTGATCGCCTGCGGCGAGAGGATCGTGATCGTTCGCGGCTCATTCGACCGCCAACACTTCGGACACCTGGACCGCATGTGGGGTGATCGCAAGGAGACCGAATACCGTGGCGCCGTGGTGTCGTCGATCGTTGCCGATGAAGGCGAGGAACCTCAACTGCACACCGCGCTGATCCGGGACTACGTGATCATCGGACCACCCGTCGAAGTCCGCGCGGCGATCGACCGGCTCCTGGACGGTGCGAACACGGCTGGGCGGCCGCTCACGCCCGAGATAGGCCGCGCACGGAATCGATTCGACGCTTGGGTGTTCACCACGAAGACGGGCGGAATGTCCCACGAGATCGACCCCAGGCTCGGATTCGGCCAGAGCGCACTAGAGCCGTTCCAACTGAAGGGACTGACGGCGGGAATCACGCTCGGTGGTTCGGCGGCCGTGGAGATCGAGGTAAAGGCCGCGAACGCGCCAGACGCTCAGTCCGTGGCCTCCGTGATGCGTTTGGCTCTTGCCGCGACTCGCGTGGAGGTTCCCGCACCCTTTCAGGCGGTGATCGATCAGCTTTCGATCTCGGCCATCAACGACAGTGTTCACGTCGCGTACGCATCGCCGCTCGCCGATTTCGAGCAGATGCTGCTCCTCTTCAAGCGGCACTGACGGCGCTGAAGTAAGAGGTTGTCGATGCAACCCGGGCACTTCCTCCGCCGCGCTGTCTCGTCGACGGCCGCGGACTCCTCGCCTACTCTGCGGCGCAGAGCAAGCTGCGCCATACTGGCGTCGAAGCCGTCTCCATCTGGACCAGCATCGCGAACAACGACACGGTGTGAATGACCCGGATGCGCCGCAAGCTCGAGGCCAACGGAGTCGAGATCTATAACATCGAAATTATCGATCTTCACTGCGATCCCACGCTCGTGCTCGGATTGAACGGCGTCGAACAGAAGATCGATCGCATCGATCGAATCGAGCCCGGTGGGAGCATCTCGACCGGGGATTCATGACGGTCCGAGCGCCGGGTGACGTGCCGGGAGGGCCCGGGCGAGGGCAGAGGATGGCATGTCGTGTTTGCCCTTTATTCGCCCAGAACAACAGTATGCTGAGAGGCTGGGGAAGGTCAATGGCGGAAAAATATGTCGCGCGGAGGTGAGATTTTTCAGACCGAAACCCACTATCGCGTGAGTGCCGAAAGGACCGAAGTGACTGGACTCCGCCGCTGAGCTGCGGCGGAACTGGATGTCGAAGGGATGCTCCTGTTTTGGGCTGGTTCCCGAAAGGTTCGGACCGAGACACCGAGCCGATCGAGCGCGAGGTCGGGCTGCCGCAAGTGCGGATCGCTCATGCTTCCCGATTCACCTCCGGCGGGTCGGCGACGGAGGCGATATGTGGATGGAAGAGATCGCTCGCGAGTCGAGCGTGGGTGTCGCGCGGAATGGTTCAAGATAGGCTCGAGGAAGGGCGCCGCGAGATGCTTCGGGACCTGTTGCCGGAACGGTTCCAGAACTCACACAGATGCCGGAGATCGGCCAACTCGGCAACGATGAGCTTGCGGTTGCCATGAGAGATCTGTTCACCGTGCGCGATGCGGAGGCGGCGCCGGCTCCTTCTGGCAATCGCCGTTCGCTCTGAGGGAACTGGACGAGGATCAACGTGGACCGGGCAGGTTCGCCTCCCGGGTGCTCCGGATCGCCGGGCGGACAAGCAAAGGGCGGTCTACCCTTGTAACAGGAGGTACGATTTGTCCCAACAGGAAACGAAACACGTGCACCCGGAAACTGCGGTCCTGACGAGCGGCTTCGATCCGAGCCTTTCGGTCGGCTCGGCGAGGCCAGCGGTGTTCCGCAGTTCCACCTATGTCTTTTCGAGTCCGGAGGCTGCCGAGCGGGCGTTCGATGTCGCTACCGGACGAAAGTCCGCGGTGTCTGGCGAACACGTCGATCTGATCTATGCGCGAATCAATCATCCGAACGCTCAGATTCTGGAAGAGCAGATCCTGGCGCTCGAGCCAGGCGCGGCGTCGGCTTTGGTGTTCAATTCCGGAATGGCGGCGATCATGACGGCGCTCATGGCCTATCTGCGGCCGGGCGACGCGATCGTCCATACTTCGCCTTTGTACGGCGGCACGGAGCATCTCGTCGAAGAATACTTGAAGGAGTGGGGAATCCACGCTGTGGAGGTCCGCGCGGGCGACCAGGAGGCTTTGGATCGCGCGATCCGCGAGACTCTTCGCGTCAAGGTGGTGTTCATCGAAACGCCTGCCAATCCCACGCTCGTGATGACCGACCTGCGAGCGGCCGCCGAGTCGGCGGCTTCGATTTCGCCGAAGCCGGTGGTGATGGTCGATAACACGTTCCTCGGACCCGCCTTCCAGCACCCGTTCGTTCACGGGGCCGATCTGGTGCTCTACTCGGCCACCAAATATCTCGGTGGATTCAGTGACATCATCGGCGGTGTCGCGCTGGCCAAGGATCCGGCGATGCTCGCGCCATTGCGCTCGCTACGCGTGCTTTTCGGAAACATCATGCAACCCGACGAATGCTGGATTCTCGACAGCCGTCTGCCAACGGTTACGCTGCGCATGAACCGGCAGAGCAAGAGCGCGCAGCGAATCGCCGAGGCGCTCGACGGAAATCCCGCGATCGCGCGAGTGCTTTATCCGACGCTGCTCGAGGACGCCGAACAGAGCCGTATTTTTCATTCGCAGTGCGATTTTCCGGGAGCGATGTTCACCATCGAACTGAAGGGTGGTAAGCAGGCGGCGTTCGATTTTCTGCGTGCGTTGAAGATCGCGCGCAACGCGGTGTCTCTCGGAGGCGTGGAGACGCTCGCCTGTCATCCTCTGACGACGACGCATTCCGGCTTTTCAGCGGAGGAATCGGCGTTCGCGGGGATCACGGACGGGATGGTCCGGGTTTCGATCGGAATCGAGGACTGGCGGGACTTGCTGGCGGATTTCGAGCAGGCTTTGAAGGCGGTTCACCTTCCTCCGCGTTCCGCAAGCTGAGCTCCGGCTGTGATTCAATGGGATTCCCCCATTGAAGATGACTCGACTTCCCGTTCTCAGCGCACTCGCGCTCACGTCGCTCTTCGCCGCGGAGTTCGAACGCGCCACCGTCACCTCCGGACTCGGCTACTTCCCCGTTACGATCAAGCTGAACAACGGCGACGTGCTCACGGTATTGCGCGGCGGCGCGCCGCATATCGGCATCAAAGGCCGGCTCGACCTCGTTCGCTCCACGGACAAGGGCAAGACGTGGTCCGCACCGTGGACCGCGATCGATGAAGACCAGGATGATCGCAATCCGGCAATGGGACAAATGCGTGACGGCTCGATCGTGCTCGCTTATTGCATCCTGAGCGGTTTCGATTCCACTGGATTGGGCGTGTCGCGTAACCGCGCCGAGCGGAAGTTCGACGGAGTCTACCTGATCCGTTCGGCCGACAATGGAAAGACCTGGTCGAAGCCCGTTCGCGACAAGGCGATCTTCGACTTCTATAAACTCGATGGCGCGGTATCGCCCTATGGAAAGATCGTGCAGTTGAAGGATGGCACGGCACTGATGGCGGTCTACTTCGAGTTCCACGATGCGCGCGGCAACGAGAGCTACGTTTTCCGTTCGCGTGATAACGGCAGGACTTGGGGCGAACCCTCGCTGATCGGCAAGCACTACAACGAAACGGGCATCGTCGAGTTGAAGAACGGCAAGGTGCTGGCGGCCCTACGGTCGGAGAAAGGCGGACATCTCGCGATCTCGGAATCGGGCGATGGCGGACGCACGTGGTCCGTGCCGGTACAGGTCACGAAAGACAGCGAACATCCCGCAGACCTGATCCAACTCGCCGATGGCCGCGTGCTGATGACATTTGGCGAACGGAACGCGCCGCGTGGCGTTCACGCGCTGCTCTCGAAAGACGGCGGCAAGACCTGGGATAAGAGTAAGGAAGTGGTGCTCGCCGATGACGCGCCGAACGGCGACTGCGGATATCCGAGTTCGGTCGAGGTGAGCAAGGGCCGCATCGTGACGCTCTACTATCAGGTTGATGATTTGAAGAACGCGCTCGCGACATCGAAGGCGAAATCGGTGATTTGGCGGGTGCCGAAATGAAGATCACGCGCAGATCCTGGATCGGAGCGGCACTCGCGGCGCCCGCGCTCGCGCAACAGCGCCTGAAAGTCGAACTCGGACCGGAGGTTGTGATCGCGCGCGGAGTGCCGTGGCCCTACCTGGCGCACCTGCGCGATGGAACCACGATCGTGTTCGGGCACAGGGGCTGGCCGGCGGGCGGCAAGTATCCGGTGCATTACACCGGGATCTCTCGCGATGGCCGCAAGACCTGGACCGAGTGGAAGCCCGGGCCGGGACATGGCGATGGGCCGATCACCGAAGGCACGCACGTCGAACTGCGTGATGGCCGCCTGCTGGTATTCGACGTTCACGCTGAGCACGTTGGCAACAAGCGCTTCGAGCACAACCATTGGGTCTCGCGTGATTCCTATCGAACGCTCGAGGGACCGTTCAAGTTCGGCTTCGACCTTCCGCAAGCGGACTCGGGTGGTGTCGACGATCGCGGAGAGCCCGTCAACCGGATCTATGTCCGGCGATCGATGATCGAACTGGCGAATGGTGACCTGGTCGCGTCCGCGTACTGCCGCTTTCAGGAAGACAAGCTGCCAGTCGAGTACATCGGCGCGATGTCGAAGATGCGGTCGATCCTGCTGCGATCGAAGGATCAGGGCAAGAGCTGGACCTACGTTTCGACCATCTCCGCCGATCCGGTGGAGCAGGAAGGCGCGGCCGAACCCGTACTCGTGCAGGTGACCAAGGGCCCGCACAAGGGGCGGCTGATTTGTTTATTGCGCACCGGCCGCGAGAATCCGATGTATCAATGCGAGTCGGACGACGAGGGCGCTACCTGGACCAAGATCTACCCGATTCGCTGGCAGTATTCGAAGTACGGGCGATTGCGCGGCCTGGTGGGCGTCGATCCGGATGTGACGGAGATGTCGGACGGCACGCTCGTCATGTCGTTTGGCCACAAGCCGGATTTCGAGGATCACGGCAACTTCGTGTGCTTCTCTACCGATCACGGCAAGACGTGGGGAGAAGTGGTCCGGATCTCCTCATCGGTAACGCAAGCCTACACCGGAATCCGTGAGGTGGCTCCGGGCGAATTGTTCGTGGTCTACACGGTCTCGGACCGGGTGCAGTCGCCCGGCTATCGCGATGCCGTGTTCACCACGGTGGGAAGATCGATATTCATGAAGCACCCCGCTTCAGGAGGACAGTCGAAGATGCAATGGTCGGACAAGGCTCCGACGCTCCGGCCGCAGGCTGGCGGCGGCGCCGCGCTGCTCGGCGGTGAACTCGTCACTGCTGGCGGAACCACGTGGGAGAACAACGTCAAGCTCTACCTGAGCGACGTTCAGATTTATTCGCCGGTTCACGACAAATGGCGCAAGGGACCACCGATGCCGGAAGGCCTGGCCTACGGTGCGTTCGCGGCGAACGAAGATGCCCTCGAGATTTTCGGCGGAACCACGGGAACCGCTTCCAGCCGGAAGGTATGGCGGCTCGACGCGGCGAAGTCGAAGTGGAGTCAGGAGGGAGAAGCGCCGGCGGACTTCATCATGGCGCGCGCCGCGCATGCCCTGGGCTCGACCTTCGTCTTCGGCGGCGGACCCGATGCCGCGGAACTCCACCGGTGCTCGAGCGCGGTTTGGAAACGTGACGCACGCGGCCAATGGGCGCAGGTTTCGAAGATCCCAGGCGGCGCGATCTGCCTCTCCGCGATTGCGGTGGCGGGCGCCAGGATCTACCTGTTCGGCGGGTGTCACATGCCGGAAGCAGGCAAGCTCTTCAACAACGCCGATGCCTACGAGTACAATCCGGCGAACAACGAGTGGCGCACGCTGCGCAGCCTGCCAGCGGCGGTTCGTGGTCCGTCGGCGATCGCGGTGAGCACTGGCACGATCCTGATTTTCGGTGGATACGGCGAAGCGTTCTCGGCCGATGTATGGGCCTACGACATCGCCTCCGATACCTACACCAAACAAGAGCCGATGCCGGCTGGAATGGTCGGCATCGAGTTCGTTCGCCATGGCTCCACGATCATCGGGGCGGGTGGCGAAGACAAGATGAAGAGCCGCTCGGCGCGTACTTTCGCCGCGCAGTTGCCCGGTTGATCCGGCAAAGGGGAACTTGAAATGACCAAACGTTATCACCAATGCATTCTCGTGAGCTGCGAGGTTCCGTGGGACGAGAACGAACAACTGCTCGAAGATGTGTTTCGCGCCGAAGTCCGGCACACGCTCGCCGCCGGTTTCAACGACCTCTATATCTTCGGAACCGCGGGTGAAGGCTACGCCGTCGACACCGCGCGATTCCAGCGGGTCGTCGAGGTGTTTCGCGAGGAGACGAGCGCGCCTGGAGTGCTGCCACAGGTCGGCGTGATCGCGCTTTCCACGGCACAGTTCAAGGAGAAGATCGGCTTCGCCTACAAGCTCGGCTTCCGCGCCTTCCAAATTTCGCTTCCTTCGTGGGGCGTTTTGAATGACAACGAGGTGATGCGATTCTTTCAGGATGTGTGCGGAGCCTTCCCCGACGCGAAGTTTCTCCACTACAACCTGATGCGTACCAAGCGCCTGCTGAGCGCCGCGGACTATCGCAGGATCGCCGACAAGGTGCCGAATCTGTGCGCCACCAAGAACACCGGCACTACGCCGTACTCGACTCTCGAACTCGCCAAGCTCACGCCCGATATTCAGCACTTCCTCGGCGAAGGGATGTTCGCGCAAGGATGTCTGCTCGGCGAGTTCGCGCTCCTGAGTTCGTTCGGTCCGATGATTCCGCGCAAGACGAAAGAGCTGTTCGAACTCGGCCGCACACGCCAGATCGAGAAGCTGTTCGAAGCGAGCGCCGCCTATCTCCGGATGACCGAGGACGTGATCGCGCCGCTTCGCAAAAAGGCGCTGATCGATGGCGCCTACGACAAGGTGCTCGTCCGGCTGGGTGGACTCGATATGCCGATCCGGCTGCTCTCTCCGTACGAATCGTTCACGGAAGAGGACTATCAACAGTGTCATCAGACGCTGCATTCGAAGTACGCCGATTGGATCGGGTAGTGCGATGAAAATCACCGAAGTCCGCACGACGCTGCTCACCGGGCCCGCGACCAACGATCCCTTCTTGCGCGAGGCCCGGGCGCGGCGCAGCGCGGCATTCATCGAACTGCTCACCGATACCGGACACGTTGGCATTGGCGAGACCTACATCGGCTACTTCATTCCCGAGGCCGTGCCGTCGATCGTCGATTTCTTCGCGCCGATTTTGATCGGGCAGGGAGTCGACGACATTCCCGAACTGTGGCAGCGCATGTATCAGTGCGGAAATTTCTGGTGCCGGGTCGGACTCGGAACGAGCGTTCTGAACGGGATCGAAGCCGCGTTGTGGGATCTGAAGGGGAAGATCGAAAACAAGCCGGTGTTCGAATTGCTCGGCGGGTCGAAACATGACAAGCTGCCCGCGTACGCAACGGGCGGACCTTCGAACTACCCGAAAGATCGTCTGGCCGCCAAGATCGATCACTACTTCGCCTGTGGTTTTCGCGGACTCAAAGTCGCAACCGGCAGCTTCCACCCGCAGGATGGCTGGTACACTCCGGCCACTCCACAGGAGGCCGCCGATTTCGAAGGCGACAAGCTGACGTTCATGCGCCAGCACGCCGGCAAGGACGCGTGGATCATGCTCGACGGCCACATGGGCAACAGCGTGGGATTGACGTGGGATGTGCCGATCGCGATCGCCGCGGCGAAAGCGGTGGAGCCTTTCGATCTTGTCTTCTTCGAGGAGCCGCTGCACTATACCGATCCATGGGGCTACGCGGAACTCTGCCGTGCCACCTCCACGCCGATCGCGGGCGGCGAGTGCCTCACCGCGATGTACGAGTGGCGAGTCTTTGCGGAGGCCGGGAGTTTCGACATCGGTCAGCCCGATGCGTCGTTCACGGGTGGAATGGGCGAGTTCATGAAGGTCGCCGATATGCTGCATCAGCGCGGCAAACTGATCGCGACGCACTCATGGGGCGCGGGCGCATCCCTGATGCAGAACATCCATTGCGGATTCGCCGCCGCGAACACGCGAATCCTCGAAGTCGCGCCGGACTTCGCGGGTTTGCACTCGGAGGTCATGGCGCCGGGGTCGTTTCGCATGAAAGATGGGTACGTGCTGCCACCGGAAACGCCGGGGCTCGGAGTCGTACTGACGGACGACATCAAGAACCGGTACCCGTTCGTGCCTGGGAGCGGTGAGTTCAATAGCGTGCCCGGAAAGATTCTGACGGATTGATCACTCCGCGCTGATCAGCAGGTACTGCAGCCGGTTCGATCTCTCGATGTGGGCAGCGATGGTTTGCCCATGGCGGATCTTGGCGAGGGCATCGCGCAGTTGTGCCAATCCGTTCACGCTGGCACCGTTCACCGAGTAGATGATGTCTCCCGAGTGCAGCCCGTCCTCGTGTGGCGTGATCTGGGCAATCACACCCGCCACCACGACACCCGACAGCTTTCGAGGTGTTGGCAACAACGGCGTGACCCGCTCGTCGAGATCGACGGCCACGATTCCCAATTGTGCGATGACGTTCTGGTCTCCGGTGACGAGGGAGAGGATGCGGTCCGGGTCTTTCGATCGCTCGAGCACTGCCACCGTGATGGAGTGCTTGTCCGTCCCGCGGAGGATGTCGAGAGCGAGTTCGCGGCCGGCGCTTGCGTAGATGTCGAGTCCAAGGTCACGCGCACTCTCGACGGGCTTGCCGTTCACGGCGGTCACGATGTCGTTAATTCGTAGCCCAGCCGACTCCGCCGCGCCGCCGGGAATCACGTCTGAGATCAACACGCCGGAATCCGCTGGAAGACCGAGGGCCTCGACCAGCGGTGGCGTAATCGTCTCCGTCATCACGCCAATTTGACCGCGCCGGACGCGGCCATGTTCGCGGATCTGTTCATAGACATTCCGCGCGATGTTGCTCGGGGCCGCGAAGCCCACGCCGTCGTTCCCGCCGCTCGGGGAAACGATGAAAGTGTTGATCCCGACGATCGCTCCGCTGGCATCGACCAGCGGGCCTCCGCTGTTGCCGGGATTGATCGCCGCGTCGGTTTGGATGTATACCATCGGGTCCTCGACTCGAACTTGGCGCGCCACCGAACTGATGATGCCCATCGTCACCGAGTTGTCCAACCCGTACGGACTGCCGAACGCGAAGACCAATTGGCCCGGGCCCAGTTGGCTCGAATCACCGAACGGCAGATACGGGAATTTGTCGCCCTCCACCTTCAATACCGCGATGTCGGTTTCACGATCCGACCCGACGACTTTCGCCGGAAGCAATCGGCCGCTCGGCTTGAGTGTGGCGCCATTTCCGGTCCGCGGCACCAGAACCTGCACGCGGCGGACTTCACCCACCACGTGGGCGTTGGTCACGATGTATCCCGATGGATCGACGAAAACGCCCGCGCCGGTTCCGCGGCGCGCCCGGAGGAGTGAGGGCGTGTTGTCGCTAGCGGGCGCGTAACCGGTCGTGACGATCTGAACGACCGCTGGATCGACATGCTCGGCCAAGGCTCGATAGCCCCGGCTGGTCTGCTCGAGTTGCTGCCTCCAGCCGCCTTCCGCCGCCGGCTGGGCGGCGAGCACAGCCGGCAACACTCCGATGAGCGCGAGGGCGCGCATCAGCGATCCAGCCTGTTGGCGGTCTGCTGCAGCAAACGGGCCCTCTTGGCGATTCCGTCCGCATGGGCGCGAATGAGCCCCTTGTTCTTGGACAGGTCGCCGTTCATCAGTTCAGACTTGCGGTCATGGAAGATCGTCAGCAACTGAACCTTGGTCTTGACCAACTCCCAATCGGCCTTCTGCTGGCCGCTCAGGTTCGACATCCCGGCGTCGATCTCATCGACGTCCTTGCGCAGTTTCGCGATGTCGCTGCCGAGGCTCTCGGCGTCCGTCTTTGCCTTCGTAATGTCGAAGCTCTTTGCCTTCATGTCGAGGGAGAGCGCTGTCGCATCCTTTTCGATGTTGGCGGCGTCGCCGATGATGCTTCGGAACTTCGATTGGGCCATCACCGGCGCCGCGAGGATCGCGATGCCGAGGGCAGTGAATAAGAGGTGTCTCATTGGTGATCTCCTTGTTTCTCGAGGCCATTCTTGCCTCACACCCAAAGAGACGCTGTTCGCGATCAATCGGCTGCAAAGGTAATCCGGTTATCATTCATCGGTTTACCCGATGTATGCTGGACTGTCATGGATTGGCTGAACTACCATCACCTCTACTATTTCTGGACCGTCGCGCGGGAAGGCAGCGTCGCGCGGGCGTGCGTCCGGCTCCGTTTGGCCCAACCCACGATCAGCGGCCAGATCCGCCTGCTCGAGGAGTCGCTGGGAGAAAAGCTATTCGTCAAGGCCGGACGCGGGCTCGCAATGACCGAGACGGGCCAGATGGTCTTCCGCTACGCGAGCGAGATCTTCGGCCTCGGGCGCGAACTCCAGGATGTGCTGAAGGGCCGGCCACGCGGACGGCCCCTGCGTCTGATGGTGGGGGTTTCCGACATGGTTCCGAAGCTGATCGCCTACCGTGTGCTCGAGCCTGCCCTCGCGATGGGAGACGCCGTGCAACTGATCTGCGACGAAGACGGTCCGGAGCGGCTGATCGCGGCTCTCGCCGAACACCGGCTCGACATCGTGCTGTCCGACACGCCCATCACTTCGGCCGCGCCGGTCAAGGCGTTCAATCACCTCCTGGGTACTTGCGGCGTGAGCGTGTTCGCCACGGCGGCCCTCGCCGAGCGCTTCCGGCCCGGATTTCCCGCGTCACTCCATGGCGCGCCATTCCTGATGCCTATCGAGGGGGCGATCTTGCGCCGTTCTCTCGATGCCTGGTTCGCGGCGCGGAAAATCGAGCCGCGGCTGATCGGCGAGTTCAAGGACGGTGCCTTGATGAAGGCGTTCGGACAAGCAGGCGCCGGGCTTTTCGCCGCGCCTGATGCGATCGAGCGCGAGGTCCGCGCGCACTACCGAGTCGAAGTGATTGGCCGGATGGATCCGGTGACCGAGAGCTATTACACGATCTCGATCGAACGGAAGCTGAAGCATCCGGCCGTGGTCGCGATTTCGAACGCAGCGCGGGAAAGCCTCTTCGCCGCGGGCCCTCCGCGTCAGCGCTGAGCAGCGTCCGCGCGAAGCTGCCGCGCCACTGCCGGCTCGGTCGCAATCAGATTGCGGGTTTCGGCCGAATCGGACCCGAGATCGTAGAGCGCCGTCTCTCCGCCGGAGTCGAGCAGCTTCCATTTTCCGCGCCGGACCGCGATGCTCGGCGGTGTCTTCACCAGCTTGTCCTCGAACTGCCAGCGGAGCGCGCGCTCCTTTACCTTCTTTCCAGCGAGTACCGGACGAAGATCGGCTCCGTCCGGCGCCCGCATGCCTGTGAGCGTCGGAATCCAGTCGGCGAACCAGGAAGGTGGCATCTTTTTCAATGTTGGCCGCGTCGCCGATGATGCTCCGGAATTTCGAGTCAGCCATGACCGGCGCCGCGAGAATCGCGATGCCGAGTGCCGTGGATAATAGGTGTTTCATTGATGGTCTCCTTGGTCTCGAGGCTGTTCTTGCCTCACACCTGTTGAGACGCCGTTCGCGATCAATCGGCTCCAAAGGTAATCTAGTGTGTCGTCATCGAATTACCTTGTAATAATGTCCAGGCAGTGCCATACTCGGCCATGGCACGACCCATCTCGACAATCGAGCTCACGCCGGACGAGCGGTCCACGCTCCGCCGCCGCGTCAGTTCACCGGCGATCGCGCAACGTGATGCCCTCAGGGCCAGGATCGTGCTGCTTCGCGCTGAAGGCTTGAAAGAGACTGATGTTGCCGCCGCGACCGGTACCAGCATGACGACAGTGTCTCTGTGGTCCAAGCGCTTTGAAGAGAAGGGCCTGGAGGGTTTGGCCGACCGGCCCGGCCGGGGCAGGAAGCCATGGCTGGATCCGGACAAGGTCCGGCGGGTAGTGAGCGGAGTCACCCAACCTCCGAAGGGCAGCCAGAGGTGGAGCACTCGCACCATGGCCAAAGAGGTGGGAATGTCGCACCAGAGCGTGCATACGATTTGGAAGGACAGCAAACTCGAGCCGCATCTGGTACGTACGTTCAAGATCTCCAATGATCCGAAGTTCGAGGAGAAGTTCTGGGACATCATCGGGTTATATCTGAATCCGCCGGACAAGGCGCTGATCCTGTGCTGCGACGAAAAGTGCCAATGCCAAGCGCTGGAGAGGACACAGCCCGGGCTGCCGCTGGGGATCGGACACATCCGGACCAAAACCCACGACTACAAGCGACACGGAACGATCACGCTGTTTGCGGCGTTGAACTACCTGGATGGCAAGTTGATCACGCGGACCGAGAAAAAGCATACCCACGTTGAGTGGCTCCGCTTCCTCCGCCAGATCGAAAAAGAGGTCCCCAAGGACGTGACCGTCCACGTGATTGCGGACAACTACGCCACCCACAAGCACAAAAAAGTAAAGGCTTGGCTGGCAAAGCACAAGCGCTTTCAGATGCACTTCACGCCGACCAGTAGTTCGTGGATGGATCTGGTGGAACGGTTTTTCGGCGAAATCACCAAAGACTGCATCCGAGAGGGTAGTTTCCAGAGCGTACAGGACCTGGTCGATGCGATCGAGGAATATTTGGCTACTCGCGCCGAAGAGCCGAAGCGTTACGTGTGGAAGGCCAAGGGCGAAGAGATTCTCCGAAAGATCGCCAAGGCCAAGGAGGCAGTTCTTAAAAGCTAGTTCGCTGACGTCACACTAGTGTCTACACGTTGACATTCCCGAAGCTCTCAGGCACACTGTTGTTCTAGGCGAACAAAAGGCGAAAATAAAATGGCATCTCCCGCTCTCGCCCGGGCTCTCCCGGCACGTCTCCCTGCGCTCGGATTCCGTCAGGAACCCGCCACCGAACTGCTTCCCACCGGGCTCGACTCCGTCGATGCACTCCTCGGCGGATTCCCGCGCGGACGCATCTCGGAGATCTCTGGACCCGCGTCGTCGGGCCGCACCAGTCTGCTCCACCGGATCCTCGCGGCGGCGGGCGCGCGTGGCGAATACTGCGCCGTCATCGACACCAGCGACAACTTCGATCCCACAACCGCGGCGGCATCCGGGGTGTCACTCGAGACGCTCGTCTGGATCCGCTGCAACGGACATTTGGAACACGCCACGCGCGCAACCGATCTGCTGCTGCATGGCGGTGGATTCGGCGTGGTCGCGCTCGATCTATGCGATGTTTCGCCCGAGGCCGCGCGGCGCATGCCGATCTCCTATTGGCATCGCTTCCGGCTCGCCGTCGAAAACTCCACGAGCGCGTTCCTCGTGGTTACGGGCGAAACCCAAGCGAAGTCGTGCGCGGCGCTTTCGGTTTCGCTCGCGCGCCGCGAGGCGAACTTCACCGGGCGCAATCCTTATTACTTGCTCGAAAGCGCGACCTACACGCTCGAGTCACGCAAGCCCATGCGCATGGGCGACGCCGGATTCACTCCGGAAGCACGGCACGTTTCCTGATCACGCGGTAACCCGATGTACGCATGCATCCATCTGCCCCGCTCGGGCGAGGGCACGGGCAGCCGCCTCTCCACGCTCGCCCAGGCGTTCTCGCCGAAAGTGGAGATCACCGCGCCGGAAACCGTGGTGATCGACATCGCGCCGCTGCGGCGGCTGTTCGGCGGACCCGACAAGATCGCCAGCGAAATCGCACGGGAGGCGCACAAGATGAAACTCGAAGGAAACATCGCGATCGCGGCCAATCCCGACATCGCGATTCTCGCGGCGCGGAACCTACCCGGCGTCACGATTCTGCCGCCGGGAGAAGAATGCGATATCCTCGCCGGACTCCGGCTCTCGGCGCTGCCCATCGACGAAGAGACGCTCGAGACCCTGCAACGATGGGGCATCCGCACGCTCGGCGAGTTTTGCGAACTCCCACCCGATGGCATCGCCGAGCGTCTCGGACAGCGCGGACTCGAGATTCTGAAGCTCGCTCGCGGCGAAACTTCGCGCCCGGTCACGCCCGATCTCGAAACCACCAGCTACACCGAACAGATCGATCTCGAGGATCCGGTGCTGCTGCTCGAACCTCTGCTGTTTCTGCTATCGCGCGCGTTGAATGAAATCTGCGGCAGACTCTCGCGCCAGTCGATGGCCACCACCGAAGTGCGGCTCACGCTCGATCTGGTTTCGAAAGCCTCGTTCGGCCGCGTGCTGCAACTTCCGTTCGCCACGCGTGACGCGCGCGCGCTGTTGAAACTGCTCCAACTCGATCTCGAGGCGCATCCGCCGGGCGCGCCGATCCGGGCAGTGACGCTCGAACTCGTGCCCGTCGAACCGCGCATCGTGCAGGGCGATCTTTACGAGCCGCCCAAGCCCGAGCCGGAAAAGCTCGAACTGACTCTCGGCAAGATCCGTGCGATGGTGGGCGTGGCCAACGCCGGAAGTCCGCGATTGTCGAACACGCACCGGCGTGACGCGTGGAAGATGCTCGCCACGCCGCCCGGACCTTCGCTCGTGTTCGCGCGCCAGCCGCACGAGCGCTTGCAGTTGGCCTTCCGCTATTGGCGTCCACCCGTGTCGGCGCGAGTCGAAGTGCAGGATGGATTGCCGCGCCGTGTCTCGTCTCGCGCCGTGCAAGGTGTGATCGAACAAGCAGCCGGGCCATGGCGCAGTTCCGGGGATTGGTGGGCGCCGAACGCGTGGGATCGCGAAGAGTGGGATATCGGCATCGCGGGCGGCGCGCTCTATCGCCTCGTGCGCGTGATCGCGATGCGCGAGTGGATTCTCGAAGGCTCGTATGACTGAACTCCACGCGTGCTCGGCGTTCAGCTTTCTCGCGGGCGCTTCGGTGCCCGAGGATCTGGTCGAAGAGTGCGCGCGGCTCGAGATCGGCTCGGTCGCGCTGATCGATCGCGACAATGTCGCGGGCGCGCCACGCTTCTACATGGCGGCGAAGAAGGCCGGAATCCGCGCGAACGTGGGAGCGGAGGTCTCCGCGCTAGAAGGCGGACGCTACGGGCTGCTCGCCGAAAATCGTGCCGGATATCAAAACCTGTGCCGCTTGCTCACCGCGATGAAGCTGCGATCGGAGAAAGGCAAGGCAGTGGCGAACGAAGAGGAGTTCCGCCGGTTCAGCAAGGGACTGCTGTGCCTCACACGCGGCGAGCACGATCTCGCGCGGCTGATCGATATCTATGGAGCGGATTCGGTCTATCTCGAACTCCAGCGCCATTTCGATCGCGAGGAAGAGGCCCGCAACCGCTATCTGCTCGATCTCGCGGCGAAGTGGAAACTGCCGCTCGTCGCTTCGAACGGTGTGAAGTATGCGACGCGATCCAAGCGTGAGTTGATGGACGTGCTCACGTGCGTCCACGAGAAGACCACGATTCACGAAGCCGGCCGGTTGCTCGAACGCAATGCCGAGCGGCATCTCAAGGGCGAGAAGGAAATGCGCCGGCTGTTTGCCGACATGCCACGTGTGATCGATGCCGCGGAGGATCTCTCCGCGCGGTTGCAATTCACGCTGGCCGATCTCGGCTATCGCTTCCCTGTTTATCCGGTTCCACCCGGCGAAAACATGAACTCGTTTCTGCGCCAGCGGACCGATGAAGGCGCGCGCCGCCGCTATCAGCCTTATCACGAGAAGGCGCGCCGGCAGATCGAGCGCGAGCTCGCGTTGATCGAAAAGCTCGATCTCGCCGGCTACTTCCTGATCGTGTGGGATCTCGTCGAATTCTGCCGCCGCAACCAGATCCTGGTGCAAGGGCGCGGATCGGCGGCCAACAGCGCGGTCTGCTATTCGCTCGGAATCACGGCAGTGGATCCGGTGGGGATGGAACTGCTGTTCGAGCGATTTCTTTCGGAGGAACGCGGCGAATGGCCCGACATCGATCTCGACTTGCCGAGCGGCGATCAGCGCGAACGCGTGATTCAGCACGTCTATCAGCGCTATGGCGAACGGGGCGCGGCGATGACGGCGAACGTGATCACCTATCGCGGGCGCTCGGGAATCCGCGACGTGGGCAAGGTGCTCGGATTCCCGCAAGGCGACTTGGGCCGGCTTTCGTCGCTCGTGTCGCGCTGGGGATTCCGGAGTAAGGAAGAAGGTCCGGACAAAAGCTTCCGCGAAGCGGGCTTCGATCCCGCCGATCCGCGCATCGGCAAGTTTCTGCACCTGTACAAGGACATTCAGGATCTGCCGCGCCATCTCGGGCAACATTCCGGCGGCATGGTGATCTGTCAGGACGCGCTCGATTCGGTGGTTCCGCTCGAACCGGCCACCATGCCCGGCCGCGTGGTCATTCAGTGGGACAAGGAAGATTGCGCCGATCTCGGCCTGATCAAGGTCGACCTGCTCGGGCTCGGCATGATGGCGGTGATCGAAGAGACGCTCGAAACGATCGAGCGCGATTACGGCGAGAAGGCCGATCTCGCGCGAATTCCGTATGACGATCCGGCTGTTTATGCGACCTTGCAGCGCGCCGACACGATCGGGTTGTTCCAAGTGGAGAGCCGCGCGCAGATGTCGGTGCTGCCGCGAATGCGGCCGGCGAAGTTCTACGACATCGTGGTGCAGGTGGCAATCATCCGCCCGGGTCCGATCGTCGGCAACATGCTGCATCCGTATCTGCGGCGGCGCGAAGGTCTCGAACCTCCTGAGAGTTTGCATCCCTCGCTCGAACCAGTGCTGGCGAGAACGCTCGGTGTGCCGTTGTTTCAGGAGCAGTTGCTGCGGATGGCGATGACGGTGGCGAATTTCACGGGCGGCGAAGCGGAGGAATTGCGCCGCGCGATGGGCTTCAAGCGCTCGCAGGCGCGCATGTCGCAAATCGAGGAGCGGCTTCGGAGCGGCATGAACGCCAACGGCATCACGGGCGAGGTGCAGGATCGCATCGTGCAATCGATCACCTCGTTCGCGCTCTACGGATTTCCCGAATCGCACGCGGCGAGTTTCGCGCTGATCGCCTACACGAGCGCCTACCTGAAGGAACACTACCTCGCCGCTTATACCGCCGCGATGCTGAACTGTCAGCCGATGGGCTTCTATCAGCCATCGACCCTCGTCAAGGATGCGCAACGCCACGGGCTGCGCGTGCTTCCCGTGGACGTGACGAAATCCTACTGGCCATGCACGCTCACTCCGGAGAAGGCGATGCGGCTCGGGTTCAACTACGTGCGAGGGTTGCGCAAGCAGACTGGCGAGGCGATCGTGGCCGCGCGTGAGCCGGGTCCGTTTGCGAGCATCCAGGATCTGACCCATCGCGTTCCGGCGATGCATCGCGACGAACTCCGGATGCTTGCCGAAATCGGAGCGCTGAATTTCGTCAAAACGAGCCCGATTCACCGCCGCACGGCGCTTTGGGAGGGCGAATTGGCGCTGCGGCCCGTGGGCCCATTGCTTGCTGATCTCGAGGCCGCCCGTGACGATTCTCCACTCCAGCCGATGACCGCGCGCGAGAGGCTTTACTCCGATTTCAACGGTACCGGACTTACCGTGGGCGCGCATCCGATGCGTTTGTATCGCGACTATCTGGTCTCGCGCCGTGTAACGCTAGCCGCCGATCTTCCGCGCACGCCCAACGGCCGGATCATTCGTGTGGCCGGCTGCGTGATCTGCCGGCAGCGCCCGGAAACAGCGAAGGGATTCGCTTTCTTCAGTCTCGAGGACGAGACCGGCATCGCGAACACGATCGTGAGTCCGCGATTGTTCGAAGCCAACCGGCTGGTGCTCACCAGCGCCCCATATTTATTGCTCGAGGGCGTACTTCAGAATTTGCAAGGAGCCGCATCGCTCAAAGTAGGGAGAGTGGAAGCTCTCGACCTGGGTGAGGTAACCGTGGAGTCCCACGATTTTCACTGAACGGGCCGCCCCCCAATTCGAACACACTTGGTCTCCGTTCGCCGTTCCGCCTGGCGATGCCGATTTGTTGGAGCGAATCCGCGCCAACAGTGGCTTTGAAACTCGGCCCGGCCCTGCCCGGCACGTCAGTTGCGAGGAACCTGATTCCGCATCTTCCATTCCGCGATGCTGAGCCCGGCGTGTCACATCTGATCCGTGTCGCAACGGTTCATGAGAGTCGAGATCCCGAGCAGTCCCTTCGGCGGCGAATCGCCAGGCGCGATGCCGATTCCATGCGTAGAATAAAGACTTGGCCGCGAGCGACAAGTTCATACTGCCCATCCAGCGTTTGGAGGTTGCTCTCCCAGTCTCACCCGGATCGCTCAACGCCTACCTCGTGCCGCTGCGAAACAGCGCCTGGATCCTGATCGACTGCGGGATGAGCAGTCCGCCGGCTCTGCCGGGTCCGATCAGCCAGATCATCGTGACCCATGCGCACCCCGATCATTGCGGAGCAGCGGCGAAGCTTCGCGCCGCGACCGGCGCTCCGATTCGCATGCATCGCCTCGAATCCGAGGTGCTGGCCGCGCTGAACGAACCGGAGAAATGGCTCGCCGCGGAGGATGCCGTGCTGAGCCAGTCTGGTGTTCCCGCCGTTGCGCGTCAAAAGATCCGTGCGCATTCGCTCATGATGAGACGGGCGTTCGGTGGCTGCACCGCCGACGAGTGGATCGAGGACGGTGACCTCATCGAAACCGCGCTCGGCCCGATGATCGCGATCCACACACCCGGACACGCGGCCGGGCATCTCTGCTTCCATTTCCCAGAACGGAAGCTGTTGATAACCGGCGATCAGCTCGTCGAGCATCACGCACCCTATATCGAGTACGAGCCGGGCTCACTCGAGCGCTACCGCCAATCGCTGCTCCGGCTCGCTGGACTCGACATCGACTGGGTGCTGCCCGCGCATGGGCTTCCATTTCAGCATCACCGCCGGCACATCCAGGCTCTGCTCGTTCACTGTCAGCGCAAGATGCAAAGCGTGCGCGCAGCGAAGGCGCGAACCGGGAAGTCCCCTCACGATCTCGCGATCGCGCTTTGGGGGCCGCCTCCCAACCCTTTTCAACTGCGATGCGCGGTGCTCGAGGTTCTTGCCTACTGCGAAGAGTGAGTCAGCAACTCCGGTGGCGATTTCGATATCATCGAACCTTGCGTCAATGGTGCGCCTGCGCGGCGCTGTTCTTCATTTCCGCCCTCCACGCCCAGGAGAACCTCGGCACTGATCTCAACAAATATCTGAGTGAGAAGACGGACAAGCGCTTTCAGGTTCTGGCGGAAGTCAAACAACGCGCCGAAAACCGTACCGGGCCGGTGTTCGGCCGTGATCGCGATCTCGCGGCCGACTTCATCCGCTTTCGCTTCGGCGCCGTCTACAAACCCGTCGCATGGATCAAACTCTCGGGACTCGCGCAGGACACACGTGCTCCCTGGTATGGTCTCCCGGCACCCGGCAACGTACGCGATCCGCTGGATCTGCAAGAAGGCTACGCCGAGTTCTTCTCACCCAAGCAGTCTGGGCCTGGCTTCAACATCGGCCGCCAGATGATCAGCTACGGCGACACACGTCTGATCGGCTCGCCCCAATGGGCCTACACGGCACGCACATGGGACAATGCGCGGCTCTATTGGGTTAACAAGCGGGTCAAGCTCGAATTCATGGGGCTTTCGACGATCGTTCCGCGCGGCAACGCATTCAACAGGCCGGTGCTCGGCGACCGGATCTGGGGCACCTACAACACTTTCAAAGACGTAGGCGTCAAGAACGTCGTGGACGTCTACGTGTTGCGCCACGATCAAAACCGCCCGGGTGGATTCACCGGAGTGGGAACGCTCGGGATCACGCTGTTCGGAACGCGTTGGGCGGTGCCGCTGCCGCGCAACTTCCGCTTCACCGTCGAGACCGTTCGGCAGACGGGGCACGTGGGCCCGCTCCCGCACCGCGCGTTCGGATGGGTGGGCCTGATCGGGTACAAGACGGTCATCAAGAAGAAGCCGGTCGACTTCGCCAACGAGTACAAGTACGCCTCCGGCACCGACCCCACGAGCGGCAGGAGCGGAACGTTCGATCAGCTCTATCCCGCCGCCCACGACAAGCTGGGCCACGTCGATCTCATCGGCTGGCGCAACATCCACAACATCCGCTCGGTCAACACCCTGAACATGCGCAAGCAGTGGACCTGGACGCTGATGTACAACTGCTCGTGGCTCGCCGACCCGCGCGATGCGCTCTACAACGCGCAAGGCCGCGTGATCGTTCGTTCCGCCAATGGACGCGCGGGCCGCTACGTGGGTCAGGAGGTGGACCTGTACACCAACTACGTGTGGGGCAACATCACGATCGGCGCCGGGATCGGCCAGTTCATTCCCGGAACGTTCGTCAAGAACACCACGCCCGGAGCGCACTCGCGGCTTGTCTACCTGTCCACCGCGTATACGTTCTGATCAGCCGATCGATGGCGGCTTTCCGAACCGGATGACGTGGACGATCGAATAGACCACTCCGCCGCAGATGCCTCCAATATTGAAGGCAATGTGCGCCCATAGCGCGGGCCACAGGCTGGCATGCATGTCCCGCAAACGCGCGCACCAAAGCCCGAGCAACAGCGTCGCCCCCACGATCACCAAGCCGGAAATCGTATCCGCTCCCGCCCAGATCACCGTCACGTGAATCGAACCGAAGAAGAGTCCGCTCAGCGCGATGCGCCATACGGGCAACGAAGTCTGCAGCCAGCCGCGGGTGAAGACCTCTTCAGTGAAGCTCGACCACAGCCATACCGTCAGAACGATGGCCGGAAACGAGTATCCGCGCAACATCCCGGACAGCCCTTTCCCGCCGAGGAGCAGGATCAGAAGCGTGGACGAGGCGCCGAGTGCCGCGCCAATCAGCACGGCGCGCTTCCAGCTTCCCTTGGGTGCGGCGCTCCAGCCGAACTCGGGCCACGGACGTCCCGAGAACTTCATCATGCCGAGCGCGAACGCCAGCATCAGGGCCTTCACGGCAACCTGCCCCAGCCACGGCGGCGAACCGGGCAACATCTTGGCGAGCGCGCGAGCTCCCAGAAACGCGGCCCACGCCAACGCGATCCAGCCAACGCACGAAATGATCATCGATCCCCCTCTTCTTCCGGAGCGGCGGTGTATCGCCGCATCAACTCTACCTGCCCTGGAACATCCGCATCCACGAAAAACCGGTGCGATCGCAGGACCTTCTTCAGCTTGTTCAACTCATCGTCGCCACCCAGGCACTCGTGCATCCGGTGAATCGTGTGTTCACTCTTCAGCCCAGCAAAGACGATGCACGACAGATAGACGCTTCGGCTCCAAAGCCCTTGGTGGACGTGCGTGAGCGCTCCGTCCACCAGCGCGACGATGCACTCCCGTCCGTCGATTGCCAGGTTCAACTGTTCACTTCGCCATAGCCGCACCGATTGCGCGCTCGTCCGCGGAACGGCGACCTTCGCGCCTGGGATCCTCACTCGTTCGTACGATTGCACGAGCACCTCGACGCCGCGCTTCACAGCCGCGCGAATCGCGGGGAGCAGTTCCACCAGCACCCGCGGAAACGCATCCACCACCGCGATCTTCTCCGCCCGGTCGAGCATCTCCCTCGCGCGTTGCAGCACCTGCGGAACCGACTCGAGCTTGTACCACCCCTCATCAGCCCCGGCTGGACGGAGCTTCGACAGCGCACCGGCTGCCTTCCGGCTTCGCTCGCGGAAGTCCCATTCGAGTTGCGCGAGGAACTCCGCGGCGGGAACCGCGCTGCACAGGCGGTTGTCGCCGCACTCCACCAGCACCGCGCCCCGGGCCGAAAGCGATTCGATCGCCTTGTAAACGTTCGCCGCCGCGACCCCGAGTCTACTCGCCACTCGATAGGCGGTCATGGGCGGTTGCGATAGCAGACAGACATAGACGCGCGCCTCCAGTTTGTTGAGGCCGAGAGCATGGAGATGATCGGTGATCTTCGAATCGTCCATTCGTAGTATAAAACTATACTACATGGCGTGGCGTTGCGCGCCCAGCGGCATCGTGTTATCGTTCGAGAATCCATTCTCAGCGAGGTCACAGATGCTTTTGCGTGTCACACTATCCGCGTTCGCAGCCGTCCTGTTGCTGCCGGCGCAAACCGGACAGGGAACCATTGTCGGAGCCGTGAACGACACCACCGGGGCGGTGATTGCCGGCGTCCAAATCCGGATGGTCCACAAGGAGACGGGGTTCAGCTACTCGCCCACTACGAACGAAGAGGGGCTGTATCGCCAGCCTTACCTCAACCCGGGCACCTACGAAGTGACGTTCGAAGCCCAAGGCTTCAAGAAGCTGGTGCGCACTGCGATCACGGTGCGATCCACTGAGACGGTGCGTGTCGATGCGCAACTCGAAGTGGGCCAAGTGGTCGAATCGATCGAGGTCGGCGCCTCAGCCTCGCTTCTCGAAACCGAAACATCCTCCACCGGGCACTTGGTCAGCGGCCAGGAACTCGTGAAGCTGCCGTCGCCGCAGATGAAGGTCGAATCGATGCTCTGGTACGTGCCTGGCGTCACCTCGCAAGCGGGCTACGGCCATGCCGCTGGTGGACGTTCGCGCAGCTTCTCGATGACCAGCGACGGAGTCTCGTCGCTCACTCCGGGCACTGGCGTCATCGGTACAGGCCGCAACATGTCAACCGTCCAGCACAACATGGAAGAGATCAAGGTGATTACCACCGTGCTGCCCGCCGAGTACGGACACTCCGGTGGCGGCGTCATGAGCATCGTCTTCAAGGGCGGCACCAACAAGCTGCACGGCTTGGCGGAAGAACGTTACATGGCGCGCCACTTCATCCACCGCAACTTTCAGGATGCGACGCCGCCCACCAACTCGTTCGGTTTTCACCTGATGTCGGGCAACATCTCTGGACCCGTCGTGCTGCCAAGGGTATACAACGGCCGCAACCGGACCTTTTTCCTCTTGGGCTTCCAGCGCCATCACGAGAAGGCCTCGGAGAACGCCGACCGCACCGTACCCTCCCCAGCGATGTTGCGCGGCGACTTCGCCTTCGGTGGAGTCGGCGATCCCATCTATGACCCGGCGTCGCTGGTTCGTCTCGCGGACGGCACCTATTCGCGCACGCAGTTCCCCGGCAATCAGCTCCCGTTGTCGCGTGTCGATCCCGTCTTCAACAAGTTCATGGGCTTCAATCCCTACCGGCCGGAGAATAACCGCAACAACCAGACCTTCGTCAACCGGCAAGGCGTGCAGAACAACATTTCGGCCGACACCGTCTATCGCTCCTACCGCACGGGCTTCGACTTCAAGGTCGATCATTCCTTCTCCGACCGTCACAAGATCTTCGGCCGCGAATCCTACTTCCGCCATCGTTCATTCCGCGACCGCTGGCAGATCAACGTGAACAATCCGATCTTCGATATCAACGTCACGCCGATTCCGATCAATCAGAATCAACTCGTGGTTTCCGATACGTTCACGATCTCGCCTACCGTGATCAACGAGGTCCGTTTCGGTGGCAACCGCCGCGCGTTTGTCCGCAATCCGGAGAGCATCGGCCAGAACTGGGCGAGCCAGCTTGGAATCCCCGGAGTCAGCGGAGACACGATGCCGAACTTTCGCAATTCCGGCGGTGGCCAGCTCCTGTTCGACTTCCCGGGCGGGGCGTCACAAGAGATCGCCGAGAACATGAGCCTGCAGGAGAACCTGACGATGGTTCGAGGGCGCCACACGTTCAAGACCGGATACGAGTTGATGCGCACGCGGCACAATGTCCGCGTGGCCACCGAGCCTTCAGGCATCTATCGCATGGGCGGCACTGAGTTCCCGTTCCGTCCCAACACCGGGAACGCCTTCGCCTCGTTCATGCTGGGCGGTGTCACCCGCGCCGACTTCACCCGGGACGTCGCCACATGGCTGCCTCGCTGGTGGGGCCACGCCGCGTACTTCCAGGACGACTGGAAGGTGAACACCAAGCTCACGCTCAACCTCGGCATCCGCTGGCAGTATGAATCTCCGTTCTCGACGAAGTGGGGACAGCAAAGTCAGTTCAGCCCCACCGCGGTCGACCCGCTATCGGGCCGTCCGGGCGCGCTGCTCCATCCCACCGGCCTGCTCTCCAAGCGCGACCTGAACAACTTCCAGCCGCGCGTCGGCATGGCCTACACGATCTCGCCGAAGCTGGTCTTCCGAGGCGGACTGGCGGTCAATACTCTCGATCTCTGGACCAACGGTCTCAACGAAAATTTCGACGAGTACCTGGCCACCACCACTGTCGAGCAGGCGGTGGGCAATCCCGACGTGGCGTTCTTCCTTCGCAACGGTCCGGGCGCCGTCACATTTCCGATCGCCAATGGCGTCTCTCCTTTCCGCGGCAGCAATTTCAGCGGACGCGCGGCTTCGTGGTTCGACCCGAACATGCGCATGCCCTACACGATGAACTGGAACGGCGGCTTCCAATACGAGCTCGGCCGCGGCATGGTGGTGGAGTTGAACTATCAGGGTTCGGCGAGCGTCGGGTTGCTCAATCGCTGGGACGTGAACGTCATCCCGCTGAACGTCTCCAACGACCCGGCGCAACTCGAACGGATCCGGACGGCCTCGCAGAATTTCAAGCCCTATCCACAGTTCGGCAACGTTTTCCACTATTCCAACTACGGCCATTCGTCGTTCCACGGCGGCACCCTCAAGGTAGACAAGCGCTACTCGCGCGGACTCTCGTTCACGTCGTTCTACACTTGGTCGAAGGCAATCGACGAAGCTTCCGACGATGGCGGCGCGGGAGGCATCACGTTCTATAACCGCCGTCTCGAGAAGGCTCGTTCCAACTACGACGTGTCTCACCGCTGGGTCACCTACGCCACCTGGGAAATGCCGTTCGGAAAGGGCAAGAAGTGGATGAACAGCTCCAACTGGTTCGTCAATGGACTGCTCGGCAACTGGGAGCTGAACGCGATCCAGACCTTCGAAAGCGGGCTGCCACTCACGTTCGGATTCACTGGCGCGACCGGCGTCTTTCTGCCGGGCGGGCAGCGCGCGAACATGGCTCCGGGCAAGACCTACGACGACATCAAGTTGCCTTGGGACGCGCACGGTCCGTGCCGGCACCAAACCGCCTGCGCGGAACCGTGGGCCAACATCAACGCGTTCGCCTATCCGAATTCGTTCACGGCGGGCAACAGCGGCCGCAATATCGTCACTGGTCCTGGTATGATCTGGCATCAGGCAAGCCTGTCCAAGACGTTCGTGTTCTTCGAGCGCCTGAAGGGCTCACTGCGCTATGACATCAACAACCCGTTCAAGCGGTACTTCTTCAACCAGCCGAACGCAACGGTGGATTTCCGTAATCCGCAGAACTTCGGCAAGATCAATGGCAACCAGGGTAGCTTCTCGGGCCAGGGAGGCCGCACCTACATGCAGATCATCTTCAAGCTGGAGTTCTAGACCGCTTCTTTCTGCTTGGCTCTTCGGACTGATGGCGGCGCTTGCAGGCGCCGCCACGCCCGATTGGATCCCAGCGCGTGACCCGCGCTTCGACGTTCGTGGGCTTCCTTGGTTCGCCGAGAACCAAGGCGAATTCATCCGTCTGCCCAAGCGGCTCAAGGAGCAACTCCCGCCCGCCGTTTGGAGCCTCGGACAGTCGCCAACTGGCGGGCGCATTCGCTTCCGGACCAACTCCACCAGCATCTCGATCCGGCTCGATTATCCCTCGCCGCCGAACATGGCGAACATGCATGCCTTTGGACAAACCGGCGTCGATCTCTACCTTGACGGCGTCTATCGCTCTACCGCGGTCGCACCCAAGGACGCCGCGGCCGGCAAGATCGTCGAGCATGTCTTCGTCGAAAACCTGCCGAAACAAGAGCGCGAGATTACGTTGTACCTTCCGCTCTACAAGCCCGTGACCCCCATCGCGATCGGTCTCGATCCCGGTGCTTCGGTCGCGCCCGCGCGGCGCTTCGTCAACCCGAAGCCAGTCGTCTTCTACGGGACCTCCATCACCCAAGGCGGCTGCGCCAGCCGCTCGGGCATGAGTTATCAGGCGATTCTCGGAAGGCAGTTGACTCTCGATTTCGTCAATCTCGGATTCTCCGGGAACGGAAAGGGCGAGCCCGTGGTCGCCGGGATGGTAGCCGAGATCGACGCGGCGGCCTTTGTGCTCGACTTCTCGCAGAACAACCGCACGATCGAATCGGTCCGCGAAGTCTACGCGCCGTTTCTCACCCGGATTCGCGAGAAGCATCCGAAGACCCCAGTACTCGCGATCACGCCGATCTCCTCGTCGCGCAATCCGCCGGTCTACGACGAGATGCGCCAGCACATCCGCGATGTCGTCAGCGCGCGAATTGCAGCCGGGGATACAATGCTGACGCTCGTCGAAGGGACCACTCTGCTCGGTCCGCACCAACTCGACGGACTCGTGGATGGATCTCACCCCAACGATCTCGGCTTCCAATGGATGGCCGATGCGCTCGCGCCCACCGTCGCGAAGGTGCTCTCGCTTCCACCGCCGCAACTGGTGGACGATCGGCTCGTCACCATCACCTCCCAAGCGGAGGCCGATGCCCGGCGCGCCGCGATCATCCGCTTCATCTGGGGCGATGCAGGCTTCCCACACAAAGCAAGGCCGGCTTCGGTGAAGAAGAATGATGCGAGTCCGGTGCCGGGACTTCGCAATCTGAAGAGCGTCGATACGATGACGATCCGGATGGCGGCGGGTGAAGAGAACACCGCGTATCATTTCATGCCGAAAGCGAAGGCGAACGGAAAACTCATCGCTCTGCACCACGGCCATGCCTGCACGTTCGACGATGCGAAGGATCCGCGCGGCGGCGGCATGGGAGAAGCGATCGATCTCCTGCTCGACGAAGGCTATGCCGTGCTCGCCAACTACATGCCGCGCATGCGGCCTGGCGACTGCCGCACGCTCCCGCATGGCAAGCTCTTCGATAAGAAACTCGCCTCGGGCAACGCGCTGAAGTTTTTCCTCGAACCAGCCGCCATCGCCCTCAACGAACTGAAGCCGCGCTACAAGGAAATTCACATGGCCGGACTCTCTGGCGGCGGCTGGACCACGACGCTCTACGCGGCGATCGATCCCGCGATCAAGCGAAGCTTTCCCGTTGCGGGCAGCATTCCTCTCTACCTCCGTGCGGGCGGATCGATCGGTGACCTCGAACAATACCTCGATCCGTTCTACAAGTTTGCCGGCTATGGCGATCTCTACACGCTCGGCTCGATCGGGCCCGGACGCGCGCAAGTGCAGATCCTCAACCGGCGGGACGATTGCTGCTTCGGAGAGCCGCAGCACTCCGTGCGCCGTTCGGTCGGATTGAACTACGAGGAGTCACTGCGCGTCTACGAAAAGGAAGTGACACGAGCGATCGGCTCCAACGGCAGCTTCCGCCTGGTGATCGACGAATCGGCGCCCCGGCACATGATCTCGCCGGAAGCGGTGAAGATCATGATCCGCGAAATGCGCTAACCCACACACTCCGGCTGCGTTAGAATCAAGGCAGAATGCGTGAATTCCGAGCCTCCTACGACACGTTGACGAAAGTGCTCTCGGCCATCGCCGTAGTGATTATCGCCGCCGGTCCATTCATCGCGCAAAGCTGGATCATCGGCGCGCTGAGCTTTCTGGTGATTCTGATCGCATACGGATACTCGCCGCAACGCTACGTCGTGGGGCGACGCTCGATCATCGTCAAGCGCCTGCTGAAGGACGCAGAGTTCCCACTCGAATTCCTCCAAGCGGTCCGCCGCGCAACTCCTGACGACCTGAAGTGGACCATTCGTCTGTGGGGCTCGGGCGGACTCTTCGGTTACTACGGGATCTTTCGCACGAGCAAACTCGGCAAGTGCACGTGGTACTGCACCCGGCGGCAGGATCAGGTGGTGGTGGCAACCGGCTCCCGCACGGCTCTGTTCACTCCGGATGATATCGATGGATTCCTCGCCGCAATCCAGGCCGAAGCGCCGTCGCTCACATACCAGGCAAGCAACGCGGAGCCAATCCGCCGGTAGGGCCTCGGCGCCTACGGGTGGATCATCGCTGCGATCGCACTTCCAGCGGCCTTGATCGGGGTCGCGGCCGTCACCTACGCGCCCGGCCTTCCGGATGTCCACCTGACACGCGACTCGCTCGAAATCCGCGACCGCTTCTATCTGGTCACGCTCGTTCGCGGTTCGGTGGATCGCGACTCGGCGCGGCCCGTGTCCCTCAACGATGCCGAGTGGCGCGTGACGCGCCGGACCAACGGCTTCGCGAACTCGCACTACCGGTCGGGCTGGTATCGGACCGCGAACGGAAAGCAGGTTCGCATGTACCGCGCGATCGGAGACGAGTTTGCTGTTGCTGCCCGGCAAGAACGGCGGCGATACAGTGCTTCTCGAAGTGCCGGACTCCCGCGAGTTCCTGAGCGCCATGTGGAATCAGTGGGCGGGCCCGTAGCGCCCCTTCTCAATCGAACCAGTACGACGGCAACCCGGACTTGGTATCGCGCACGATTTCGATCGCGGCTTTGCCCTTCGGGTCTGATCGCAATGTATCGTACAGCTTGCGATAAACCGCCTGTTTCAAGGTGTCCGGCATGCCGTCGAACGCTCCCGAATAGATGAGAAAACTGAGCGGGTAGCGGAACATCCGGCGCTTCAGATCGAGGTCGCGGAGACTTCGCCCCTGCTTGTCGCGCGGCCCTGCCTTGGCGAATTGCTCGGCGAAGCCCGACGTTCCCTTCAATGGTGCGTCGAGCGTAGCCTCCCCTTCATAGACGAGGAACTTCACGAGTTCGGAGGTGTCGGGCGTTTCGCCCATCTTCGACTGGTAGGTGGCACGCGCGAGCATGTTGAGCGTCTGGGTCTGGTGCTCCAAGACCATCAGCGCAACGATGTCGGAGTGCGGGGTGAGATACGCACCGATGTCGAAGAACTCGCGCAGGTCGGCCTTGTTGAGTACACCGGTGTTGCCCATGTGTTGAGCCTCGCCGTGAGTTCCGCTGACATACCAGCCGCCCCAGCGCTGTTTCAGCGGACTGCGATGGTCGGTGATGTAGGAAGGTCCGGGGAACATCGGCTTGCCGTAGCGATCGGTCTCCACCGATCGCACCAGGAGCCCCGGCACGCCTTGCGTCGCGGGCGAGTGATGGCACTGAAGGCACTCCATGCCGCGCCGTTCGATGAGCGGCAGCTCCCTCTCTTCCTGATCGAGCGAATAGAACGTCGTGCCGAGCTCGGGATCGGCGGCGGCGAACTCCACGACATCGCCTCCGCGCACCCATCCGACGGTGACCTCGTCGTTGAAGTAGATCGCGCGCGGGAGGCGCGGCGCGATACGCACGGCCTGGAAACTCGTCTTCGAAAACACGAGCACCTGCGAAGCCAGCGGAACACGCAGTTCGCGCAAGACGGCTGGCAGGTAGCCGTGATCGGGATCGTAGCTCAGCTTCGCTTCGCCCTTCCGAAGCCGTTCAGCGAGCTTCGACACGGGATCGCGGGCGGGTTGTTCGGAATAGCGGATCGCCTTGTGATCCAGGGGCAGCACCGATCCGCCATCGTGCGCCGCGAATGCAGCGGCGAGCAATAACGTGATTGCTAGAAAATATTTCACGCCGGTCCTTTCACCGGCATCGACCTAGCCCGAGCCCCTGTTGCATGGTATAGCGCATTGGCGATGGCGGGCGCAACGGCTATGATCGGCGTCTCTCCGGCTCCGGCTGGCGCGAGATCGGTGCGGTTCACCAGCACGATATCGAGCTGGGGAACGTCGCGGAATCGCGGTACCGGGTACTTGGCGAAGCTGCCGTTCAGCAGCTTACCGTTCTCGAAGCGGATCTCTTCGGTGAGGGCCCCGCCGAGTCCCTGAATGATCGAGCCTTCGACCTGCGCCCGCAGATTCGCGGGGTTGAGGATCATCCCGCATTCGAACGCCATCGTGATCCGCCGGACGTTCACGGCGCCATTCTTGCCAGGCTCCACTTCCGCGCACGCCGCCACATAGGAACCCTTCTCGGTTCCGCACGCGATTCCGGAGCCCTTCGGACGATTCTCCCAACCGAACGATCGTGCGGCGGCTTTGACTACGTTTGAAAGCCGCTCGTTATCGAGATGCGCCAATCGAAATGCCACCGGATCGGCGCTGGCCGCCGCGGCCAATTCGTCCATGAAACACTCTCGAGCGAAATTGTTTGCGGTGGCGGCGATGCCGCGGTATGAGCCTCCGCGCAACGGAGACTGCGAATCGCGGAATCGCGTGCGCGAGTTGGCCACACGATAGGGAGTCTCGATCGCGGCCGATCCGGCGTTGATGTTCAGAAAATCCCACGCAGTCAGACGGCCATCGGCGTCGAGAGCGGCCTCGATTTCGAAGACTCCGGCGGGCCGGAAGTATGCCCACGCGAACTCCTCGGTGCGTGACCATCGCAGCGAAACCGGCTTCGCCGCCGCGCGGGCCAATCTCGCCGCTTCGATCGCAACCTCGCCGGTGTGCTTGCCGCCGAAACCGCCGCCGGTGTCCGGCACCACGACGCGCACCGCCGCCTTGTCGATATGGAACGCTTGCGCCAGTTGATCCCGAACTCCGTGCGGATTCTGGGTGCCGGTCCAGACGGTGAGCTTGCCCTGCCGCCACTCGGCAACCGCGGCGCGCGGCTCCATTGGCGCGTGCTGGATGTAAGGTACACGATACCCGGCACTCAGCTTCTTCGCCGCGCCCGCGAGCGCTTCGCTCACCGATCCCCGCGCGTTCTCGCGGCCCCGCGAACTGGTGCTCATGTGTTCGCGGAGATGATCGAACAACCCGGAACTCGCGGGATGAGGCTTCACATCCCACTTGGCCGTTTCGGCGAGTGCCTCGACTGCCTTGCGTGCGCCGAAGGAACTTGGAGCGACGCACCCCGCGAAAGTTCCGTCATAGACCACGTTCACGTTGCGAACGGCGCTGCTGTCGATCGATTGCAGAGTGGCACCGTAGGACGGCGCGCGTAGCACGGCCCCGTACATCATTCCGGGGCGGCGTATGTCGGAGGGAAAGCGATGCTGGCCGGTCACGATCGCGCGCCCGTCCATGCGATGCCGCGATGTGCCGAGGACTTTGCCCGTGGCCTTCGATCCGGGACTCAGCCGCTCCCGCGCCTCGGCGGCCGCCTTGCGAACAGCGGGAACCGTCGAGGGTGTCGTCCTGCTGCCAGCCGTGATTCCATCCACCGGAACCACGTCCGTATCCGCCATCACGACGCGAACCTTGTCGAGCGGCACACCGAGTTCCTCGGCGGCGGCCATCGCGAGTTCAGTGCGCGCTCCTTGCCCCACTTCGACCTTGCCCGTGTAGACAGTAACGATTCCGTCGTCGCCGATCAATAAGCGTCCAGCGGCTTCCGTCGCCGCCTCCGCTTCCCCCGCCATCACGGTGACGAGCAGGCCAACACCAGCGATCTCGAGAAACTCGCGTCGCGTGGGGATGAAATCGTAGACGGGTGGCTCGCGCAGTTCGTAGCGCTCCGGCTCGAATTCGAGGTCAGGCATGAGTGGCCTCCGCGGCGCGCTTCACCGCCGCGACGATTCGCGGATACCCGCAGCATCGGCAGAGGTTGCCATTCAGCGCGTCATTGATCTCGGCGTCGCTGGGCTTGGGTTTCGACTCGAGCAGCACGGCGGTGCGCAGGATCATCCCGGGCACGCAGTAGCCGCACTGCATCGCGCCCTCGTCGATGAAGGCCTGTTGCACACGATGGAGTTTGCCCTGCTTCTCGAGTCCCTCGATCGTGGTGACGGATTTTCCCGCCGCCATCTTCACGGGAGTGAGACAGGAAGTGACCGCCTTGCCGTCGAGCAAAACCGAGCAGGCGCGGCACTGACCTTCTCCGCAGCCGTACTTGGTGCCGGTGAGACCGAGATCTTCCCGGAGCACGTCGAGCAGCGGCCGTTCTCCATCCGTCTCGGCGCGCCGGGCGCTGCCGTTGACTTTGAACTGGATCATCATCGCGATTCTCCCGAGTCTGGCACACGCGGAGTCTGAGATCAATGCGTTCACGGCCCGTGGTACGATGCCGCGATGAGATTCACGATTCCGGTACTTACGCTGGCTACGCTCTCCGCGACCGCGCTGCCCGCCCAGCAACTCGAGGGAGTGTCGATCCGGAGTTCGTTCGATGGCTCCGAGCAGAAGGCGATGTGGTTTCATCCCGGCGGCGATCGGCCGGTTCCGTTGCTCGTGGCCTTGCATAGCTGGAGCGGAGACTACAAGCAGAAAGACGCGCTCGATTACGCCAAGCGGTGCCAGGCGCGGGGATGGGCGCTCGTTTTCCCGGACTTTCGCGGACCCAACAGGCACCCGATCGCCGGCGGCTCCGATGCCGCGGTGGCCGATGTCGTGGACGCGCTGAATTGGGCACGCCAACGCGCGAAGATCGATCCCGCGCGCGTCTACCTCGCGGGCGGATCGGGCGGCGGATACATGTCGTTGCTGATGGCCGCCCGGCATCCGAAACTCTGGACCGCGGTGTCGGCCTACGTGCCGATCACCGATCTCGCCGCCTGGCACGCCGATAGCCGCAAGGCAGGGCGGAAGTACGCGGAGGATCTCGAAGCGGTCTTCGGCGGCCCACCCGACGTGGCCGGGCGCCAAGCCGAGTACCGGCGGAGATCACCGCTGTTCGCGATGGCCAAAGCGCGTGGCGTTCGCATCGACATCAACGCGGGGATTCAGGATGGTCACACCGGCTCGGTTCCGGTCTATCATTCGCTGCGCGCGTTCAACGAACTGGCCCGGATCAATGGCAAAAGCTCGCAGCGGATCGCGGATGCCGAGATCGAGGAGATCGTGCGCATGGCGAAGCTACCCTCCGGGTGGCCCGCCGCCGCACCGGATGCGAGCTATCCGAAAGCAGTATTGTTCCGGAGAGAAGCGGGTCCGGCGCGCGTGACGCTGTTCGACGGCGGGCACGAGATCCTGTTCGACCCGATCTTTGCGTGGCTCGAGAAGCTGACCAAGTGAGGAGAGGCAGGGTTGCTGTGCTAGCCTGACGCTGATGAACGCGGAGAAGTTGACGGCACACGTCAAAGCCGCTGGTTGAGCGTCCAAATTGAGTCCAAAGGTTTTGGACCAGGTGCTTTGCGGTGTGCCACGAGTGGTGGATCATAACGTGATCGTCGGATACGACACCTCCGACGACGCGGGCGTCTATCGTGTGTCTCGCGATCTGGCGCTTGTGCAGACCGTGGATTTCTTCACCCCAATCGTGGATGACCCATACACGTTCGGCGCCATCGCGGCGGCCAATTCGTTGAGCGATGTCTATGCAATGGGCGGAAGGCCGATGTCGGCCCTGTCGATCGTCTGTTATCCAGGCAAGGGCGATCTCGACGTACTGACGCGCATCCTCGTCGGCGGCGCCGAAAAGATGCGCGAGGCTGGATGCGTGATTCTCGGCGGACACAGCGTGAACGATGACGAGATCAAGTTCGGATACTCGGTCACCGGTTCAATCCACCCTGATCGCGTCTGGACCAATTCTGGAGCGCGCGTGGGCGATGCATTGGTGTTTACGAAGAGGCTCGGCACCGGCGTGGTCGCGACAGCGTTGAAGCGCGGCTTGGCGGCGGCGGCGGACGTCGTGGCGATGATCGAGTCGATGCTCCTGCTCAATCGCGCGGCTTCGGAAGCGCTTCCCGCGGCGGCGGTCAATGCCTGCACCGACATCACCGGCTTCGGATTCCTCGGCCACGCGCGCGAGATGGCGGACGGATCGGGCGTGACCCTCGAGGTCGATTCGGACGCGATCCGCTTCCTTCCCGGCGCGGTCGAATACGCGCGGCAAGGCGCGATTCCTGGCGGACTGAAGAACAATCGTGAGTACGTCGCGCCGCATGTCGAGGTGGAGGGCGCGCCCGCCCAGGAAGTGCTCGACCTGCTCTACGATCCTCAAACCTCGGGCGGATTACTCGTGTCGTTGCCCGAGGCGGACGCCGAGCTGTTTCTCGAAGCCTCACCCGAAAGCTATCGCGTGGGCCGCGTGTCGCCGCAGTCCGCGCACGCAATTCGAATTCTATGAAGAACCCCATCATCGTCGCCCTGGACGTGCCTTCGCGCGTCGAGGCTCTCTCGCTCGTCGACAAGCTCGGTGACGCGGCGGGATTCTACAAGGTCGGAATGGAACTGTACGCTGCCGAGGGTCCGGCATTCGTCAAGGAAATGGTGGCTCGCGGCGCCAACGTCTTCCTCGACATGAAGTTTTACGACATTCCGGAAACCGTCAAGCGTGCCACCGCGATCGTCGCGGGCTTGGGAGTGAAGTTGCTCACCGTGCATGGCAGTGCGTCTGTGATGCGCGGCGCGGTGGATGGGCGGGGCGCGTCTGGGCTGAAACTGCTCGCCGTCACCGTGCTCACCAGTTTCGACGAGAAGGACATGGCGGATCTCGGCTATGCGGCCGCGATCCCCGATGTCGTGGCGCTGCGCGTGAGCAAGGCGCGCGAAGTGGGGATCGACGGCATCGTCTGTTCACCGCTCGAATTGAAGCGTGTGCGCGAGATCGCGGGCCCGGCTTCGTTGCTGGTCACGCCAGGTGTCCGTTCGGCTGGTGCCGCGACAGGCGATCAGAAGCGCGTCGCCACCCCAGCGCAGGCGATTGCCGATGGTTCGGATCTGCTCGTGATCGGCCGGCAGATCACTCGTGCCGCCGACCCGCGCGGTGAAGCACTCCGGATTCTCGACGAGATCGCCAATAGATGAACTAATGCGGAGCGTGTTGCCATTACTGCTGTTGCTTGGCGCCTGTGGCGCTCACGACGGCCAGTGGCGCCACGGCGTCGTCGAGTCACGGCGGGTCGAAGCGGGTTCGAAGGCGGGCGGGCGCGTGATCGAAGTGCTGGCTGTGGAAGGATCGATCGTCGAAGCGGGCACCGTGTTGCTCCGTTTCGATTCCGAAGAGCTGCGCACGCAGCGCGACCTCATCCAATCCCGGATCTCGGAAGCCGAAGCCCGCGTCCTGCAACTTCGGCGCGGCCTGCGTCCCGAGGAAGTGGAGCAGGCAGCGGCAGCCGCGCGGCAAGCACGATCGCAGTGGGAGGCGCTGAAGAACGGGCCGAGGCGCGAAGAGATTGAACAGGCCCGCGCGGAACTCAGATCCATCGAGGCCGACCTTCGCAACGCGGAGGCGCAGCGATCGCGCATCGAAGCGCTGTTCCGGAGCGGCGACGTTTCGCGCCAAGTCTTCGACGATGTCGCGGCCCGCGCGGACGCGTTGCGCGAGCGGCGCGGTTCGCTATCGCAACGCGTGGCCTTGCTCGAGGCGGGAACCCGGCGAGAGGACGTGGCGGCCGCCGAGCAGCGCATGATCCAGGCGGAGAAAGCCGCGGCCGTCGCCCGCGCCGGATCGCGGATCGAGGAGGTCGCGCAAGCCGAAGCACGTGTCGCGCAGGCCCGGGCTGAACTCGCGCGGTCCGGCGTGCAGTTGACCGAGGCCGAGGTCAAGGCGCCGTCGCGCTGCCGCGTGGAGGCGATCGGTGTACGTCCCGGCGATCTGGTTGCGCCCGGCAGGCCCGTGGTGACACTGCTCGAGGAGGATCAAACATGGGTCCGGGTTTATGTTCCGGAGCCCGAACTCGGTGCGTGGCCGGTAGGCGCCGCGGTGGAAGTGAAGATCGAGGGCGCAGCCACCCCCTCGGTCAACGGCGAGGTGGAACAGGTGGCGGCGCAGGCCGAGTTTCTGCCGCGAAACGTCCAGACGCGCGAAGACCGGACGCATCAGGTGTTCGGGCTCAAGGTGCGATTGGATACCGGGGCGCAGGTGCGGTCCGGAATGGCGGCATCCGTGCGTCTGAGGGCGAAGTGAATGACCGCGATCTCGGTGCGGGACGTGACGATCCGGTTCGGCGATTTCACCGCGGTCGATCGCGTGAGTTTCGATGTGCCCGTGGGCGAAGTGTTCGGCCTGCTCGGTCCGAACGGATCGGGCAAGACGACGATCATCAAGACGTTGTGCGGCCTGCTCAAGATGGCCAACGGCTCGGCCTCGGTTCTCGGACTCGATGTTCGGCACGATACAGCGCGTGTCCGGCGAAGCATCGGCTACATGTCGCAGAAGTTCGGTCTCTACGAGGACTTGACGGTACGCGAGAACATCGAGTTCTATAGCGGAGTCTACAAGCTCGAGGGAGAACGCTACCGGCAACGGCTCGACGACGTCGTGAAGCTGACGCTGATCCATCCGTACATGGATCGCCGCGCCGGGCAGCTTTCCGGCGGCTGGAAGCAGCGCCTCGCGCTGGCGTGCGCGATCATTCACGAGCCCCGCGTGGTGTTCCTGGATGAGCCGACAGCCGGCATCGATCCGGTGGCGCGCCGCGCGCTCTGGGACCTGATCTTCGAGCTGTCGGCGAAGGGCGTGACGTTCCTCGTAACGACTCACTACATGGACGAAGCGGAGCGTTGCGCGCGCGTCGGCTACATTTACAATTCGCACCTGATCGCGCTCGGAACCGTGGACGAACTCGAGCGAATGCCTGAGGTAAACCCGGCTGGGACGGCGCGTTTCGAAGTCGTCTGCGACCGGATCTCGGAAGCGCTCGCCCGCGTACGCGAGTTCCCTTATGTCCGCGAGGCCACGATATTCGGCCAGGCGATTCACGTGCTGGCGTTCGATCACGCCGGCGAATCGCTGGCGGCCGATCTCGCGGCGCAAGGCCATGCCAAAGCCGCGGTCGAGCGGATCGCTCCGTCGCTCGAGGATGTCTTCGTGACGCTGACCAACCAGATCACGGCGAGGCAAAAATGACGCTGTTCAGCGGACTGTGGCCGGTGGCGCGCAAGGAGATGATCCATCTCGCGCGAGATCGCGGCACGGTGTTCTTCGCGCTGGTGTTGCCCCTGATTCAATTGATGTTGTTCGGCTTCGCGCTCGATCTGAACGTGCGCCGTATCAAGACGATCGTGCTCGATCCCGCGCCATCGCAGCGCAGCCGCGAGTTGCTGCAGCGCTTGGTCAACAGCGACGTCTTCGCGATCACCGGTTCGGTGGCGAGTCCGGAGGAGTTGTACGAAGCGATCCGGAATGGAACCGCGGCGGTTGCGATCCGTTTCCCTCACGACTATGCCACGCGTCTGATCGAAGGCCGCGGCGCCACGGTGCAGATTCTCGTGGATGGATCCGATTCGACGGTGGCGGGCACCGCGGTGAATGGTTTCAACGCGGTGATCCTGGTCGAGAATCAACGGCTGGCGGCATCGAACGGTGTTCGCGCGGTGATCGAGGCGCGGCCGGCGGTGCTCTACAATCCGGCTTCGCGCGCGCCGAACTTTTTTATCCCTGGCCTGCTCGCGATTCTCGTGCAGATCATGGTGATCCTGCTGGTGGCGTTGTCGGTGGTGCGCGAACGCGAGCGCGGCACGCTGGAGCAGCTCACCATGACTCCTGTCCAGCCCCTTGGCGTGATGCTCGGCAAGATGATTCCCTACCTGGGCCTTGGCATGCTCGAAGTCGCGGTGATCCTGCCCGTCATGGGGTTGGTCTTTCAGGTTCCAGTCCACGGCGAGCTTTGGGTGTTGATCGTCCTCACGCTGCCCATGCTGGTCGCGGTCGCCGGCTTGGGGCTGCTGATCTCGGCCAAGGCGCAATCGCAGGCGGAGGCCTTTCAACTCGCGATGGGCACGATGCTGCCGTCGATCTTTCTATCCGGCTACATCTTTCCGATCGGAAACATGCCGGCCCCGTTCCAGTTGATCAGCCGGATTCTGCCCACCACGTACTATATCGACATCACACGCGGCGTGATTCTGCGTGGCGCCGCCTTCCACGATCTGTGGAAGGACGGTGCGATCTTGATGTTGATGGCGGCAGTGTTGGTGGTCCTGGCTGCCCGGCGGTTCCAACGTCAGTTGTCGTGACGAAGGGCTACAGCATCCGCAGCACGATGAGCAGTAGCATCGAACCGCCCACCGCGTAAAGAAAGCCCTTCCAACCCTTGGCCTCGCCGAGGCCCGCCTTGGCGGCGAGTTGCGGCCCGGCCCATGCCCCGCCCATTCCGATCAGCGTCGTGACGATCACTCCCCACCGGTCGTGCCCCGGCAGGAAAAACCTTGCCGTGTATCCAGCGACGAGTCCGAAAAGGAGTTGGGCGATCACTACGCGGCCTTCTTCTTGGTCTCGCCCTTCTTCTTGGCGGCGGAGTGCTGCCAGCAGAACTTGCTGCCGTCATCGGCCTTGCGCCGGCACCGGGTACCCGCCTGCGTGGTGGCGGTGCAGCGGAGATTGTCCGGCACGTCTTCACCCTTCTTGGCCGCTTTCTTGGCTTCGCTCTTCGCCTCGGTTTTCACTTCGGCGGCCTTGGACTCCGCCTTCGCCTTGGCGGCTTCTTTCTTGGTTTGGCCGAAGGCCAGACTGATCACGAGAACAATAGTCAGCAGGAGTGTCTTGAGCATCATTACGGTCGCAGTATAACAGTTTTTCTCGACTGTCTCGAATTCATGATCGGTTCGCCGATTCGCGGGCGCGCTAACATGACACGAAGCGAATGCGAGCCGGTCAGCAGTTGAAAGAGAACGTTTACCAGCGGATTCGCGCGGCGATACTGTCGGGAGCATTGCCGCCCGGAGCGCCACTGTCGAGGCGCAAACTCGCCGAGTCGCTCCGCGTCAGCACGATTCCGGTGAGCGCGGCGCTCGAGCGGTTGTCGGCTGACCGTCTAGTGGAGAGCCGCCCTCGCGCCGGGACGCGTGTGAGGCTTCCCACTTCGAACGAGGTTCGCGGCAACTACATTCTTCGCGAGGCTCTCGAAACTCATTCGGCCCGCTTGTTCGCGGAGGTGGCGAGCACCGCCGCCCGCAATGCGCTGATCGAGAGAGCCCGAAAGGTCGACGGGGCCTTTCAGCGCGCCTCCGGCGGTTCGCGCCCAGCGCTCGAACGGGCCGAGCGTATCCACGTCGAGTTCCACACCAGCATAGCCAGAGCCGCAGGCTGTGCTGAGCTGGTGGAGGCGATTTCCAACAGCCGGGTGTTGCTTCTGAATTGGCTCGTCTCTCACTCCGCCACGTTTCACCCTTTCCCGTCCGATTGGCATGTCCGTCTCGCCGAAACGCTCGCGCACGCGGCGCCGGAAGAGGCGGCCGAGGCGATGCGCGCGCACGTTCGCTTCCGGATCGAGGAGGTGACCCGTCGCTTCGAAACACTTCCAGTTCCCCCCGCCGGGGACCGCATCGTCAGGGGGCCCCGTGCACGGCCAGCTATTTGTGGCAAGATATAAGGACTCGGGCCTAGGCCCGGGAAGGTTGGACGGCTAGGAGGCACAATGACGGATACGAAAGGCATGAAGGACCAGTCGGCGCAAGCGGTCCAGGCAATGCAGGACGTGATGGAAGCGATGGTCCGCTTCTCATCGGCAATGGCCATGTTCGGAGTGCAGCAGCTCAAGAACACCGCGGAAATCGCCATGGATCCGCAGAACGGCGCGGCCAAGTTGCAGAAGAATCTCGATCAGATCACGCAACTGATGGAGGGCACTTTGGACGAGAACAACAAGGCCACCTCTCAAAAGATCGCCGGGGCGGGCGAAGAACTCATCTCCTCGATCAGAATGCCCGCGTTCGACCCGGGTGAAGTTGCGCACACCTTGATCGAAGCCATGCGCAACGGCATCGACTCGTTCACCGAGCTTGTCAAGAAAACCGCGACGTCGGTGGCGGAAGCCGCGAAAGACTCGGGGGAAGGCGTAACGGCTGGGGCCGCCGGAGGCTCGGCCGCCGTGGGGGAGCCCCGCACCAAGGCCGCGTAGAGAGCGTTCCTCACGCGGAGGCGGATCGAGAAATCGTGAATGCGTCCGCTGGAAGCGCCCCCGCTCCCGGCGGTCAGGAGAACTATGGCGGCACCGGCGGCGGTGACGAACCGGATAACACCGTTCGAAACAAGCCCAAGCGGAAACCCGGGAAGCGGCAGTCCGGGACCCGGTAGGATCCGGCCGGACGCGGCCCGGTTCGTGGAAAGGTTACGAAGCGAAGGCGGGCTCGGATCCGCTTTCGCCTCCTTTCTCCGGTTCCGCGCGGACCTGCTGGTGCCCGAGTACCTCGATGCCCTGCGTCTAGGGCAAGAGTGGGCACCTCCGCCCGATTCGGGTCAGCGCGCAGCGGTGCTGCTCGCCGAACTCGGCCCGCAGGCTTCGGCCCTGCTCGAACACATGAGTGCGAAGCCGCTCTGGAGCACGGTCTCCCGATGCGCCTGGTTATCGGAGTGGAGGGGCCAACCGCTTGCTGTCCAAATCGCGCTCGAGCCGGTCTCCGATTCGGCGTTCGATTCGTTCGAGCGCAAGGCCGTGTCCATCTGCGCCGGATAGGCGCCGCAACTTACCGCGCGGCCCATCCTCGATCAGTTCCGGCAATGGGTTCGCTTGGCCAGTGATCCGGCGCGCGAACGCGGATTCCTCGAGGCCACGGCGCGGCTCGGCGATCGCACTGGTGCGGCTTACCCGGTACCAATCCTGGAAATCAGCAAGGGCCGCGTGCTCTGTTGGGAGTGGAAGAGCGGCGAATCGCTCGACGCCCGTTTCGCCGCTGGCGATCCGGCGGCGGCAATGGCGCTCGCCGCCATCGTGCTCGAGCAGATCTGTGTGCTGTCCCTCGCCGATGCCGACCTCGACACGTCGCAGATCGTCCTCGACGGCGAACGGGCCATCGTGCGAAGGGCTAATCGTCTTGCGGCGATTCCGCCTCCCCGCGTGAGAACGGCGCTACGATACGTGTCCGCTGTGCTTTCGGCCAATTCTCCGGTCGCGGTCCGGTCCCTGCTCAAGCTGACATGGGGCCGGGTTGCAGTCGAACACGAGTCTGGCATGCTCGACGAGTTATCCGCGCTCGGTCCGGCGTTGAAGGGCGGCCGCCGCTTCGCCCGTTCCGCCACGATGATCGAGGCCAACTGGCGGGCGCTGGCGAAATTGAGCGGGGCGCGCCCACTGCACGTTGATGCCATGCACCGGAATCTGATCGCCGCCGCCTATCTCAATGCCGAGGTGAGTCCAGACACCGACTGCATGGTCGACGCGCAGTGGCCGGTCGTGGGCCGGCTATTGCGGCTCCGTGCCGGTAACCTCGTTGACCGGCAGGCGGCGTCGGAATGGCTTGTCGGCTCGGGCCTCCTGATGTTCGAATCGATGCGTCAGGCAAACCGCCTAGCCGACGAGTTCCGCGATAATGAAATTGCGATCGGTGTGGATCAGACACCGAACGCGGACGAATATCACCGGGACGCCGACCGCGCCACCGGAACCTGGATCCTGATTGGTGTATTCTTTGTGATGTTTCTGATCTCGTTGCGCTGGGCAGCGATGTTGCCGCCTCCGTATTCGGTGGCCGGAATGGTGTTCGCGATCGTGGGTGCCCTGGGATTGTTCCGGACGGTCTCGAAGATCGGCTGACATGGTGGACGAAGGAAAACGTGATGGGGCTATCTGACCTGATACATAGTTTGAAATCGGCAATCGGACTCGGGTCCAGCCGCAATCGTGAAGCGCTCCAAACGAAGGTGGATGCGCTAAAGGGCATCAGCCTGTTTCAGGACCTCGACGAGCGCTCCCTCGAACGGCTGGCCGAGGAAGCGTTCTTCATCGACTACGAACCCGGCGCCGTTCTCGTGGAGGAAGGGCACAAGCACGGGTTGTCGATGTTCGTGATCGTGAGTGGCGCGGTCAAATGGGAAACACGCGCGGGCAAGAGGGGCGAATTGAAGGCGGGCAAGGTCGTGGGCGAGATGTCGGTGATCGACAATCAACCCCGCTCGGCGACCGTCTCTTCCCTCGAGCATACGCGCTGCATCCAGCTCACGCGTGACAAAGTCATCAAGCTGATGAGCAAGCATGGCGCGATCGCGACCGGCTTGGCGATCGCGCTGGCGAGCAAACTGCGTGAGACCAACCAAGCCGCCCAGGCGCCCGCACCTCCACAACAGGCGGCTGCGGCGCCCGTCAATGGCGCGGGTGCCACGGCACCTTCCACTTCCACGGCCACGCCCCAGCCCACGCAAGAGAAGGGGTACAAGCAACAAGCCCAGGATATGCTGCTTTCAGCCTTCAGTTCGCTCTACACGATGAAGGCCATGACTCGATTCTCGGTCGCGGTTCTCGGCTGTCCCGTCGAGGGCCTCTCCGACCAAGCTCGGGGAGTGATCCGCATGGGAGACGTCAAGGCGATTCTGCTGCCCGCCGGCCACGCGGAAATGCGCGTCGCCGCCGATAGCTCCGGTGAATTCACCTTGCATGTTTTTACGCCGGATGCTTCGGGACCTGCGCGCTTCGGACCTGTGGACCTCGCGCCGGGCGAGGATTGCCGTCTGGAAATCAGCGGGGACACGGTCTCACTCACCCGGGACGGCCAAACGATCCGGCCCGTCAACTGAACACACATGCTCACTTTCACCAAGGAACATTCCGGTACCATCCCCGCCCCGCCGGATGTCATCTATGACATTCTCGTCGAATATGACGCCTACGGCGAGTGGATGCCGTTGATCGGGCGTGGACACCTGCTCGCGGTCGAGGGCAATACCGCGATCGCCGAATTCCACCTGAGCGACCCGGAGGGCGAACGGGTCGCCGTCGAGTGCGTTCACAACAAGAACCGGATGGTGTTGACCCAGCCGATCGAGGGCGACACTCCGTTCACACGCATGCAGTGGGATATCGAGCCCGAGGGCTCTGGAAGCAGCCGCGTCCACTTCAGCATGCGCTGCACGGCCGACAAGCGTTGGCTTTCGGGCGCGTACTCCAACTTTCCAGAGAACGCGGTCAACGGCCTGCGGAATCAGGCCTCCTCGTTCGCCGTGGACGCGGCGCCGGACCAATCGGGTGCCGGCCCGCTCATCGAGATTTTCGAAACCGAGGACGGGCTCATCTGCTGGCTCAACGGCAAGAAGTACGTCATGAAGGAGGCCTGAGATGATCAAGGCCGTCATCAACGTTCCGGCGCCGCGGCATCAGGTCTACGCCGTGCTGACCGAATACGACAAGTACGAAGCTTGGCTTCCCGGTTGCAAAGAGGCCAAGATCACCGCGAAAAACGGCTCTAGCACTGACGCCGAGATCACGATTTCGAGCATGAAGACCATGACGATGGCCCTTCGCTTCGAAGCTGACGGCAGTCAGGGTTTGACGTTCCGCCTGTTGCGCAGCAGCGACCTCAAGGGCTACTCGGGCTCCTATCGTCTGATGGACGCGGCCGATGGCAATGGCACCGTGGTCATCACCGAGATGGAGCTCGACGCCGGCGCGATGGTGCCCAAGTTCATGGTTGATCGCATGGCGAAGAAGTCGATCGACGACACGGGCGCCGCGCTCCGCGAATATCTCAAGAAGTTGCCCCCATCGGCGGCCCCTCCTTCTACCGTTGGCGCCGCGCCGGCCGCCCAGCCCGCTGCCGTCAAGCGCAAGCGCGCACGCCGGATTCTGCGAGTGACCAAGACCGGAGAAGGCATCAAGATCTGGTACATGGGCCGTGAAGTCAACATGAAGGATTGACGCCGCGCGCGATGCAATCGACGATCGCGGTTTTCTGCGGAAAGGGCGGAACCGGTAAGAGCACGGTTTCGGTGGCGCTCGGTATTGAGCGTGCCCAGCGCGGAGAGAAGGTGATCCTCGTCAGCTCTCACCCCTTGCCGGAATTGACTCTCGCGGTCTCGCTCGCCGGAATCCGCGAGCGTTTCCCGCGCGCCGCGGAAAACCTGATTCTGCTGCACCTCGACGCCAAGGAACAACTCGCGAATCTCGTGCGCAAGACGTTTCCCATTCTCGCCGATCGCATCCTCGACAACTCGATTTACAAAAGCCTGATCGACGTCGCACCCGGGCTCAAGGAGTTCTATTTCCTCGCTCGCCTTCAGCAGATCGCCGAACGCCGCGCGCGCGATGACGAGCAGGCGCTCCACTACGATCTGCTGATCTGGGACGCCCCGGCCACCGGCCACTTCATCAGCACGCTTCGCGCCGCGCGCACCTTCGAAACCTACCTCACCGGACCCATGGCAACGGCGGGCGCCGAAGTCGCGCGCTTCTTTTCGAACGCCGAGCGGATCCATGTCGTGCCAGTCGCGACCGCCGAGGAGATGGCCGTCCAGGAGACCATCGACCTCTGCGCGCGTCTCCAGTCGGAGTGCGCTCTTGCCGTCCGCGCGGTGCTGCTCAACCTCGCTTCGCCCATGGTCCGCGCCTCGGAACTGGAAATGGCGGATCTCGAGCGATCCGCCGCGGGCGATGGTGCCACGATCGGTTTCGCGGCCCGCCGCGGCCGGCTCGAACGGGAGCGCCTGGCGGAACTGCGTGCGGGCGTCCGCGTCCCGTGTCACGAGATCGCGCGCGTGCGGCACGCGGGCAACGACCTCGATGTTCTTGCCGCGCTCGGCCCCCTGGTGGACGAGGTGGTCAGGTGAGAATCATCGTCTACGCGGGCACGGGCGGAGTGGGTAAGACGTCGATCGCGGCCGCCACGGCGCTGGCGGGCGCGCGCGCGGGCCGCAAGACGCTCGTGCTCACCATCGATCCCGCGCGCCGGCTCCGCACCGCGCTCCGGATCGGCGAGAGCAACGAGCAGCAGCGGGTGGAACTCGATCCGGCCGCGCCCGGAGAACTGTGGGCGGCCATGCTCGACGTGCGTGCCACGCTCGACACCGCGGTTCGCCTTCACGGTGCCCCGAAGCTCCAGCAGCGGATCCTGCGGCACCGCATCTACGCCACTATCGCCGATTCGCTCGCGGGCATGCAGGAACTGATGGCCGTCGAACGCATCGATCAACTGATCCGGCGCGGATTCGACGACCTGGTGATCGACACCGCGCCCTCGCGTCACGCCCTCGAGTTTCTCGACAAACCCGCCGCGTTCGCGAGCTTCTCCGATTCGGGCTGGGTCAAGCTGATCGGGCGCACCTACAAGTTCGCCGAAGCGACGGGCATGATGTCGCTGAGCCGCGCCGCGATGGACCTCTACGGACAGATCGCCTCGATTCTCGGCGCCGAACTCGTTCGCGAAGTGCTCGACTTCTATTCGATCTTCGTCGCCATCGCCGAAGGCTATTCCGAGCGCGCGCGCAAGACGCTGAAACTGTTGCGCGATCCGAACGTCACGGAGTTCCGCGTCGTGAGCACGCCGCCGAAAGCTTTACGCGACACGGCCTTCTATCTCTCCGAGATGGACAAGCGCGGATTCCAGCCGGGTATCTTCTTCGTGAATCGCGTCTGGCCGCTCGAACCCGGCCGCGCCGCTCGCCCCGGATTCGCCGGAGATGTGCTCGACTGGTATCACGACGTGAGCGATTCACATCAGCAGGCCGTCGATGCCGTCCGCCGCGACTTCGGTGCCCGCCTCAGCCGGATTGTGTCGCTGCCTGAAATGGAACACGATATCGATGGCATCGATGCGCTATCCATGATCGCCGATCGCCTGACTCCCTGAATTCCCATGCTGACAACACTCGCAGGCCGTTACCAACGGGACCTCTACGAATCCGTTCTTCCGTTCTGGATGAAGCACTCGGTGGACCGCGAACACGGCGGTTTCTTCACCTGCCTCGACCGCGACGGCACTCTCTACGACGATCGCAAGTACGTGTGGCTCAATGGCCGTCAGGTCTGGATGCTCTCCAAGCTTTACAACACGGTCGAAAAGCGCGAAGACTGGATCGAGGCCGCGCGCCTCGGTGCCGGATTTCTGCGCCGCCACGGGCGCGACCCGCAAGGGCGCGTCTACTTCGCTCTCCAGCGCGATGGCACTCCTGCGGCGTATCAACGCAAGCCCTACGGCGCCGTCTTCATGATGCTCGGGCTGCTCGAGTATTCGAAAGCCACGGGAGACACCGCCGCGCGCACGGAGGCCGAGGAGTTGTTTTGGCGGATTCGCGAATGGATCGCCGATCCGCGACTGATGGGGCGCCTTGCGTTCCCGGGTCCCAAGGTCAGTCAACTCGCCGACATCATGGTGGTGACCTCAATGGCGCTCGAACTCGCGGCCGCTGATCCGGGTGACGCGCGCTACCCGGAAATCCTGGGCGAATGCATCGATGCGGCGCTGCGCCACTGCGAACCGAATCGCGAGATCCTCATCGAGAACGTGGGCGCGGATGGAAAGTTCCTGACCGATACGCCCGAAGGCCGGCTCTTCTCGCCGGGCCACGCGGTCGAGGTCTGCTGGTTCCTGCTCCACGCGCTGCGGTATCGACCGGACGCGGCGCGTCAGGAAAAGGTGTTGCGTATCCTCGAGAACTCGATGTTGTTCGGCTGGGATGAGGATCATGGAGGCCTCCACTACTTCCTGGACATCCAGGGGCGTCCCCCGCTGCAGTTGGAAGCGCCGATGAAGCTCTGGTGGCCGCACACCGAAGCGCTCTATTCGCTGATCCTCGCCTACACGCTCACCGGCGAATCGAAGTGGCTACAGTGGCTCGAGCGCACGCACGACTACACCTATCGCACCTTCCCCGACCCCGAGTACGGCGAATGGTTCGGATACTGCGACCGCGAGGGCAAGATCACGCACAGCCTGAAAGGCAACAACTACAAGGGCTGCTTCCATGTTCCCCGCGCCCTTTGGATGTGCATTGACGCGATCGAGAGGTACGGCAGTGGCAACTAGGGGACTCATCGAGTACGCGGACGCGAGCGCCGAAGTGCGCACCGTCTACGACGACATCATGGCCACGCGCCAGACGGACTACATCAACAATTTCTGGAAGGCGCTCGCGAGCGATCCACCCACGCTCCGCCGGACCTGGGAGAGCGTCAAGCAGATCATGGCGCCCGGCGCGCTCGACCCCGCGGTGAAGGAGATGATCTACCTGGCCGTCAGTTCAACCAACGGTTGCGAGTACTGCATCGCCTCGCACACCGCGGCGGCCCGCAAGGCCGGAATGACGGAGGCGATGTTCTCCGAACTGATGGCGGTGGTGGGCATGGCCAACGAGACCAACCGGCTTGCCGCCGGCTACCGCATCGAGGTGGACGAACGGTTCAAGACTTGATAGGATGATTACTTCCACATGCGGTTCCGGCCTCCCTTCGCGTTCCGATTTGCCCGCTAAACTAGCGGGGCGAGTGGCGTTGGTTCCGCGGACTGAGAGATCTTTCCAACCCACTCGGGCAGCCGGGTGGGTTTTGCTTTTCAACAAGAGGTAAAGGTTCGATGATCATTTCGATGAAACTCCGGTCCTCCAAGCAGGAGATTGAGGAGGTCTGCCAGCGGATTCGCGACTTCGGCTACAAGATCCACGAGATCCACGGCGAAGAGCGCGTCGTCATCGCCGCGGTGGGAGTGGGTGACGTTACGCCGTGCCTCGACGCGCTCGAGATGATGCCGCAGGTCGACAATGCCGTTCGCATCTCGGCCCCGTACAAGTTCGTCAGCAAGGAGTTCCGCAAGGAGAAGACGCGGATCCGCGTCAAGGGCTGCGAGATCGGCGGTGACGATTTCATCATGATGGCCGGCCCTTGTTCGGTCGAATCCGAGACGCAGATCATGGAATCAGCCGAGGCCGTCGCCTCCGCCGGCGGCAAGGTCCTGCGTGGCGGCGCGTTCAAGCCACGGACATCGCCCTACGATTTCCAGGGACTCGAACTCGAGGGACTGAAGCTGTTGCGAAAAGCGGGCGAGTCCACCGGGCTCGCTGTCATCACCGAGGTGATGAGCGATCGTGATGTGGAACTGGTGGCCGAATACGCCGACATTCTGCAGATCGGAGCGCGCAACATGCAGAACTTCGCGCTGTTGAAAAGCCTCGGCAAGGCCAACCGCCCCGTGATGTTGAAGCGCGGCCTGAGCAGCACGATCAAGGAACTATTGATGTCTGCCGAGTACGTGGTGGCGCATGGCAACAACGATGTGATGCTGTGCGAGCGCGGCATCCGCACGTTCGAGACGATCACGCGAAATACGTGCGACATCGTCGCCGTTCCGGTGCTGCAGGAGATGACGCACCTTCCCGTCGTGCTCGATCCGAGTCATGCGACCGGAAAGCGAAGCCTCGTTCCCGCCTTGACCCGCGCGGGCGTGGCGATTGGAGCCGATGCCGTGATTCTCGAAACCCATCCGTGCCCGGAGAAAGCCTGGAGTGACGGCGCGCAATCGCTGACTCTGGGCGCCTTCAAGACGCTCATGAAAGAACTGCGGCCCTACATCGAACTCTGGAAAGAGCGGCGCTACGCCGAGAGTCCGGTAGCGGTCTAGCGCCGTGCGCCTGCGTCCCGTCCACGTCTCGTTCTTGCTTCTCGCCGTTTGCGTGGCCGCGCTGACCGTGGTCGAGTGGCGGCGGCGATCGTTCGATGCGTCGGCCGCCGGGCTGGTGCGGCACCTGCCGGGCGAAAACGCGACACAACTCTACCTGGACGTCCAGGCGCTGCGGTCGGCTGGCCTGCTCGAAACGGTGGCGGGTAGCAAGGCCGCGCAGGAAACCGACTATCGCGACTTCGTCGAGCGGGTACAGTTCGACTACACGCAGGATCTCGACAGCGTTCTCGCCTCGTTCCAGGGAGCCAAGAAGAGCTTCCTGCTCCGCGGCAGGTTCGATTGGGACCGCATCCGACGCTACGCGGAGTTCAGGGGAGCCAAATGCGTCAATGGATTCTGCGCCGGTGAAACCCGGCGGCCCGGGCAGTACGTCTCGTATTTCGCGCTGGCGCCCAACGTCCTCGCGCTCGCCATTAGCGATAACGAGTGGGGCGCCCAGGTGCTCCGTGACCCCCGCGACACTGGTGGCTTCGAGCCCCCGGCACACGCCGCGTGGCTCACCGTTCCCGAGGGCGCCGTTTCCAATTCGGATGGTCTTCCGGACGGACTGCGCGCGTTTCTCGGCGCGATTCGCGGCGCCGATCGCGCCACGCTGTCGCTCGCCCCTCGCGCCGACGCGTTCCAGGCGGAACTCGGGGTCTCCTGCAAGTCCAGCCAGCAGGCCGCCGAGATCCGCGCCAATCTCGACAAGATCACCGATCTGCTCAGGAAATTTCTCGCGCGCGCCAAGCAGGAGCCCAACCCGCGGGATCTGGCAGGCGTGTTGTCGGCGGGCAGGTTCGAGCAGCAAGGAACGAGGGTCCACGGCGTATGGCCAATCGAGAAGGTGTTCCTCGAACTCCTCGCCGAGGGTAACATCTGAGTGCCAGGCGGAGGCGTGCTGTGCGTGGGCAACGTGCTGGTCGACATCCTCACGAGGCCCATCGCTGAAGTACGCTGGGACGCCACCACCTGGGTCGATGACGTGATCCAGAGCCTCGGTGGCAACGGTTCGAACACCTCGTTCGCGCTGGCCACTCTCGGTGCGCGAGTCCGCTTGATGGGCTTGGTGGGGAATGATCCCTTCGGTGCCTATTGCCGATCGGTGCTGACCGCCGCCGGCGCGGACCTCTCCCTTGTCGGCACAGCCAGCGAATCCACCGCGTGCTCGGTGGTGCTCGTTCGGCCCGATGGCGCGCGGGCACTCCTGCATCGCCCCGGTGCCAGCCGCGAGGCGTTTCCAGAGCCGGTCCGCTTCACCTCCGATGTCGTGGCTGGCTGCACGCACTTCCATCTCGCCAACGTCTACGGGCTGCCCCTGCTGCGCCGCCATGCGGGTGAAACCCTCGCCAACGCGCGCGCGGCCGGACTCGCTACGTCGCTCGACACC
>CADECY010000027.1:0-17782 GCA_902825945.1 uncultured Acidobacteriota bacterium | reverse complement strand
AATTCTCGCCGGAACGGAAGATCCCCGCGAGGCGGCCCACTTTTTTCAAGCCCGCGGCGTCCGTGCCGTCATCGTAAAGCTGGGCGGCGAAGGTTGCGCGATATTTTCACCCGGTCTCGATTGCCACATTGCGGCGTTCCCAGTCCCGGTCGTGGACACCACCGGCGCCGGCGATTGTTTCGCCGGTGGCTTCCTCGCGGCTCGCGAGCGCGGCTGGGATCTCGAGACGTCAGCACGCTTCGCCAATGCAGTCGGAGCCCTCAGCGTCCAATCCCTCGGCTCCACAACGGGATTGTTGCCGTTCGAGAAAACCGAAGCCTGGATGGCCGCGCACTCCTGACAGGCGGTGACCGGTGAATCCGTGGCTGATGCTTGCAACCGGGTGGGCCGTGATGGCCTTGGCGATGGCTTCGATCTGGCATCTGCAGCGCGCCCGCGGCAAGGCCGGCATCGTCGATATCATGTGGACCGCCGGCGTTGGCGTGCTCGGCGTGTCATTCGCCCTGCTAGCTGACGGTTACGGACCGCGGCGGATTCTGATCGCTGTGCTCATCGGCGGTTGGTCTTGGCGGCTCGGCCACTATCTATTCGCGCGCCTGCTGTCGATGCCGGAAGACGGACGCTACGAAAGAATGAAGCGCGATTGGGGCGACAAGGCCCAATCGCGCATGTTCGCCTTCTTCCAGATCCAGGCGTTCTGGAGCGTGCTCTTCGCTGTCCCGGTGCTCGTTGCCGCGGGCAATACCCAACCGCTCGCCTGGATGGACGCACTTGGACTCGTGATCTGGATCATCGCTGTGCACGGCGAGCGCACCGCTGATCGCCAACTCGCCGCGTTCCGCGCCGATCCAGCCAATCGCGGCGGCGTCTGCAATACCGGACTCTGGCGCTACTCCCGTCACCCCAACTACTTCTTTGAGTGGATCCACTGGTGGAGCTACGCCGCCGCCGGCTGGGGTGCGGTGAACGGTTGGCTAACCCTGTTCGGGCCCGCTACGATGCTGTTCTTCTTGTTCAAAGTCACCGGGATTCCGCCCGCGGAGGCGAATGCGCTCGCGAGCCGCGGTGAACGGTATCGCGAGTATCAGCGGACCACGAGCGTCTTCTTCCCGTGGCCGCCGCGAAAGGCGAGTGCATGAGTCTGCTGTTGCGGGGCGGAGTGGCTGCCATGGAGCACGCGCTCCTTCCGGATTCAGCGATCCGGTGGGGCATCCGGCGACTGTTGGAGCAGCGGATCGAGGAGTGCAAGAAGGGGCCGGCTGAAGCGGAGTTCGTCGAGATGATGAACCGGAACGAAGTCGCGCCGGTTCCCGCGCAGGCCAATGCGCAGCACTACGAGCTTCCGCCGGAGTTCTTCGTTCGCGTGCTTGGCGCGAATCGCAAGTACAGCAGTTGCTATTGGCCCGAGGGGTGCCAGTCGCTAGATGAGGCGGAGACCGAAGCGCTGCGCGTCACCTGCGAGCGCGCCGGAATCACCGGCGGCATGCGTATCCTCGAACTCGGCTGCGGCTGGGGATCGCTCTCGCTCTGGATGGCCTCGCGCTTTCCGGGCGCGGAGATCACCGCCGTGTCGAACTCCGCGCCGCAACGCTGGTTCATCGAGCGCGAAGCGGACCGCCGGGGCATTCGCAACCTGCATGTGATCACTGCCGACATGAACCGCTTCGAGGCCACCGGCCGGTTCGACCGGGTGGTGACGGTCGAAATGTTCGAGCACATGCGCAACTGGCGTGAACTGCTCCGCCGCGTCTCGGGCTGGCTCGCGCCGGGAGGAAAGCTCTTCATTCACATCTTCTGTCACCGGGAGTTCAGCTACGAGTTCGAGACCGAAGGCGAAGGCAACTGGATGGGCCGCTACTTCTTCACCGGCGGAATCATGCCGAGTGAGAACTTGTTCTCGACATTCCAGGATCACCTGAATCTCGTCCAGCAGTGGCGCTGGGATGGCATGCACTACGAGAAGACCGCGAATGCCTGGCTCGCCAATCAGGACGCGCGGCGCGCGGAGATCCTGCCGATACTTGCCGCCACGTACGGCGAAGGCGAAGCGGAAGTCTGGTTTCAGCGCTGGCGCGTCTTTTTCATGTCGTGCGCGGAACTGTGGGGATTCCGCGGTGGCCAGGAGTGGCTGGTGGGCCACTACCTGTTCGAACGTCCATGATATAGTGGGCCCATTCCCGTCAGGGGTTGGGCGGCAGTCCCGGTTCAGGCTGTGCTCGCGGTTCTTCCCGGTCCGAGGCCCTCCGGCTGATGTATCGACGACTTTTGGAAAGGACACTCATGCGACTTTTTTCAGGCACGTTATTCGTGCTGTTCGGTTTGGCCTCCTCGGCCGCGGCCCAGACCTCGGCCGGCGCTCTCGTCGGCTTGGTCCGCGATCCGGCGGGCGCCGCGGTTCCCGCCGCCACGGTCACCGCGACCAACACGCAGACCAACGTCTCGTTCAAGATTCAGACCGACGACACCGGTAACTACTTCGTCCCGAGCCTGCTGCCCGGATCCTACACGGTGGTGTGCGAGCACACGGGATTCAAGAAGACCACGGTTGGACCCGTCACGGTGAACGTGAATCAAACCGTTCGCGTCGATCTCAATCTGCAGGTGGGTGAGACCGCCGAGTCCGTTACCGTACAGGAGTTCGCGAGTCTCGTGCAGACCGACAATGCCGCCATCGGACAGGTGGTGACGGCGCGGCAACTCACCGAGCTTCCGCTCAATGGCCGCGATTTTCGCAGTCTGCTACGCCTGAATCCGGGCGTGACTGAGCCGCAGGGCGGCATCAGTGTCACTCCATCGATTCGCCGCCAAGGCTTCAACGACGGCATCAAGAACGTCAGCATCAACGGCGCGCGTCCTTCGTCGGTCACCTATCTGATCGACGGCGTCTCCCTGAATGAGCCGCTGTTCCAGTTCCCGAGCCAGATTCCGCCGATCGAAGCCGTGGAAGAGTTCAAGCTGCAGAACGCGCTCTATCCCGCCGAGTTCGGCATGGGTGTCGGACAGGTGAGCATCGCGATGAAGGCCGGCACCAATCAGGTGCACGGATCGCTTTTCAACTTCCTTCGCAACGACGCGCTGCAGAAATACCATCCGCGATTCCGCACCAAGACGCCGCTCAAGCAGAACCAGTTCGGCGGCGTGGTGGGCGGTCCGGTCTACATTCCGAAAATATACGACGGACGCAATCGCACGTTCTTCATGGCAAGCTACCAGGGTGGGCGCCGCGTGATCGGTGCCGTCGGCGTTGGACAGGTCCCCACGGCCGCCGAAAAGACTGGCGACTTCAGCGCGTGGCCCACACAGTTGTTCGATCCGCTGAGCGGTGTGCTTACTCCCGGGCAAGCGCTGCCGATCAACCGCTCGCCATTCTCGGGAAATCGCGTTCCCGCGAACCGCTTTTCCACGGTCTCGAACAATCTCGTCAAGTACTGGCCGAATCCCACCAATCCTTGCGCCACGCCTTGCAACAACTACCAGGCGGCGACCAGCACGCCGGTCCGGATGGATCAATACACGGGCCGCATCGACCACAACTTCTCGCAGAATGATCGCGTCTTCGGCCAATACCTTTATTCGAAGGAGACCGCGCCGATCCCGTCGCTGATCCCGCTTTCCGGCGTGGTGACGGCGCAATCGAGCTGGCTGACTTCGGCGCAGTGGACGCATGTGTTCTCGCCGCGCTTGGTCAACGAGGTCCGCGCGGCTTACAACCACTTCACGTTTGATCAGAACTTCGAAACGCAGGGGAAGGGAATCAAGTACTGGAAGGATGTCGGCCTCCAGAACCTCAACGAGAAGTACGAGGCGCTGCCCGCCATGATTCCGGGTACGCAGTACACCAACATTGGTTACGCTGGCTCGGTTCCGTTCTACTCGGTCTCGAACACGCAACACTACGTCGAGCACCTCACCTGGACCACAGGCAAGCATTCGATCAAGGCAGGCATCGACTGGCGCCGTTCCCGCACCACGCGTCTCGGCGGATTCCAGGGCAATGGCATCATCAACTTCAACGGAGCCTACACCGCGCGAAATCCCACGCTGGCGCAGACAGCGGGACGCGCCGATACGGGCAACGGATTTGCTGACTACCTGATGGGCTTCGCGAGCCTCGCTGCCGGCAATCCGTTCGATTCCGACTCGGGCTGGCTCCGCAACAACGACATCAACATGTTCGTCCAGGACGACATCCGGATCAACTCCCAGCTCACGATCAACGTCGGAATCCGGTGGGAGTATCGCGGACCCTGGTATGAAAACACCAAAGGCGGCAAGACCTTCGACTACAGCTTCCCTGGCGGGCGCGCGCTCTACCGCGACGAAGAGTTCGTCAAGCTGGTGAACAATCCGATCTTCGCCACCTGCTGCACCAAGGACAGCGTCTACAATCCCGACTATCGCAACTGGGCGCCGCGCCTCGGAATCGCCTGGCGGCCGATGTCGGGTTCGAACCGTCTGGTGGTGCGCACCGGCTACGGCATCTTCTACGACATCCTGCACCGCTTCTACGATACGCAGCCCTACACGCCGAATCTGCCGTTCATCCTGCAGGCGCTGCCCGCGGTCAACGGGCTCGAAACGCAGCCGCCGCTCGACGTGCGCAACCTGTTCCCCGCGCCGCTCTCGATCACCACGCGCCAGTTCGTCGCACCCTACTGCCAGGCGCCGGCAACCGAGACACGCGATGCCGCGACAGGCCGCATCACGGTCACCAACCAGTGCTTCGGAACCGGTCTCAGTTACGCCCATCCCGGTAACCGTACGCCATACACCCAGAATTGGGGCTTGAACCTCCAGTTCGAGCCGCGTCAGCGGATGCTGTTCGAGATGGGCTATCAGGGAAGCCACGGCCTGCGCGCGCAGAGCTTCTATCACGCAAACCAAGCGACTCTGCCCACCGCGGCTGGTAACCCGAACAACGGACTTCGCTTCCGGTCGCAATGCCCCCCAGGTACCTATCCGGCTACCTGCTCGCCGATTCAGGAGCGCGTGGCCTACGCGAACTTCACACCGCAGCTTGCCACCTATCTCAACGACAACAACGCGATCTATCACGCCATGACGCTGAAGCTCGAGAATCGCTTCAATCATGGTGTTCAGTTGCTGACCGCCTTCACCTGGAGCCGCACGATTGACGCCGTGTCCGAGATCCAGACCCAGGGCGGAACGCCGCGCACCTATCCGCAGTACAACGGCCGGCGCGATCTCGAACGCGGAGTCGCCAACTACGACCAAACCCGCCGCTTCGTTTCGAGCGTGCTCTATGAACTGCCGTTCGGCAAGGGAAAGCCGATGCTGAACCAGAGCCGCGCCGCGGACTTGCTCGTGGGAGGATGGCAGGCGAACACCATCGTCACGCTCGCCGACGGACTTCCGTTCACGGTCGGCTGCTTCTGCGGCGATCGCGCGCAGGTCGGCAACGATCGCGACGTGCATCGCATGAACGTCATCGGCGAACCGATGCCCAGCGGTTTTGAAAGGACGCTGACCCGCCAGTTCAACACCGCCGCCTATCAAACACCCGCGCTCGGAACGCTCGGCACCTCCGGCCGCAATACTCTTCGCGCTCCGGGCCAGCGCGCCGTGGATCTCTCGATGTTCAAGAACTTCCGGATCCGCGAAGGCGTCGGCCTGCAGTTCCGTGCCGAAGCCTACAATCTGTTGGCGAGCGATCACTACGTGGTGATCTATCCGCAGCTCAACGCAACGCAGACCAATTTCGGTTCGCTGCTGCCGGTGGGCGGCGACAAGGGAAATCTGTTCAATCCGCGCGTCTTCCAGATGGCGCTGCGCCTGATGTTCTGACGGCAAACGCTAGCCTCCGGCGGGCAATGGCGGATGCTCGATGAGATCCGCCAGAACCCGGCCTGATTGGCGCGCCGTTTCCGCCACGTATTTCTCGCCAGCCCCGCTCACGTCAATTCAATTTGCAAACGAGGAACTCGTACGGTAGAGTGGTCAGCCAGGAGGAGACTGTCCCCATGACCAGGTTCACCTTGCTTTCGTTGGCCGCACTCGTTTCGACCCTCTGCGCCGCGCCTCTCACTGTGGTCAGCTATGACATGCCGAACGGCTCCGGGCAAGCCAGTAGTGGCAGCTTCAACTATTGGGATCTCAACTACACCGGTTCCGGCGCCACGTCCACGGACGGAGCGCCTCTCACGGGAGGTGTCGGGGATCTGACCGACGGCACCATCGTGACGGGCGTTGTGTGGACCAGCGTCGAGAACGCGGCCGGTACAGGGCCGTACGTCGGCTGGCAAATCGGCCGCACACCGGATGTTCTGATGACATTCCGGTTTGGCTCAGTGGTCACGGTCAACTCCATCACACTCTATTCGGACGACTCCGACATCGGCGGTGTATCCGTGCCGCTGAGCGTGGATATCGGTGTCTCGGGCGGTCCCCTGACCAATTACCCGTTGGCCAATCCGCCCGGTGGCACGACGGCGGCGCTCACGTTCAGTGGACTCAACTTGGCCGGCAATGCCATCGATATCCGCGCGAACTACAGAGATAGCTGGCTTTTCCTCAGCGAAATCACATTCGACGGTACCACCAGCGCCGGTGTGCCGGAACCTGCCGGAGTGGGCCTGCTGGCTGTCGGGCTCATGGCGCTGGCGATCCGCCGGTTGCGCTCCCGCGCCGCTTCGGAACGGTAACCGGGGCGACAATGGTGGGATGCTCGATGAGATCCGCGAGATCCTGACCGAAGCCGTCATCCGCGGCGCCCTCGAGGTGCTGCGGGTGAGGCTCGGCGGCACGGTGGCAGCTACCTACAAGGACGCAACCGAACTGGTCACCGAAGCCGACCAGCGGTCCGACGCCGCGATCCTCGAGGTTTTCAAGCATCGCTTCCCGCTCCTCGATCCCGAAATTTCGTTTCGCCTCGAAGAGTCTGGCGATACGGGCACGCCCGGACTCAAACTCGCCGGCGCCGATCCGCTCGATGGCACCAATCACTTTGCATGCGGCGGCAGCCTCTACTCGATTCAGGCGCACTACATGGAAAACGGAGTCCCGCTCGTGGGTATGGTCTTCCAGCCGGAAGCCTATCTTCCCCTCGCCGAAACTCCGGACTGCGTGGGACGCCTTGCCTGGGCCGCTCGCGGCTGCGGGGCATGGGTCCTCCGCTCTACCTTCACGGGCGTCTCCTTCTCTTTCGCGGAACCGAGCAGATTGAGGAAACGCACGATCCCGAGCACGCGCACGTTCACCGCCTGCATTCCGCTCAGCTCCAAGATGACGCCGGAGGAGCGCGGCCGCGCCACACGCGCGCTCTCGAGCGGACTCGTGGCATCCACCACCGGAACCGGTGGCGCGGGCGGCAACGTGATGATGACGGTGCTCGGCGGCCAACAGGTCTACGCCAACTTCGGCGCCGGCACCGACCTCGACCTGATTCCGCCGCAGGAGATCGCCGAGGAAGCGGGACTCACCGTCTGGGATCTGCGCCGAAGGCCGCCCGTCTGGAATGTCAGCAAGCAGCCGTTCGTGGTCGCGGTGACGCCCGAGATCGCCGAAGCATTCCTCCAAGCTGCCGGGCTCTGATCCGCGCTCGTCAGAACTCCGTGATTGTCTGCTTCACGCGCTGCGAGGCGCTCACATAGGTCGCTTGCAGCGTCTCGAGGAACTTGTCCCCGCCGCGCCAGAACGGAAACTGACCCACCCGGTGCAACAGCGCTGCCGGTTTCGAATCGCCTTCCTGGCCCAACAGGTTCTCCGGCGGTTTCTTCCGCGCCCAGAAGTCATCCGGATGATCGGGCAGCGGCTCCACTTCGGGTTCTTCAGCGGCGTCCTCGTTCTCTGCCAGTAACTCCGCGGCGATCTCGGCCTTGCGGCCGCCGAGCATTGCCATGAACTCTTCGCGCGACATGCCGCGCATCTTGAAGATCAGGAACGGATCGCGGTCGAACTCCTCGCCGAGCAAGTAATAGACGGCAGCGATATGTTTGCATGGGTTCGACCAATCCGGACACGTGCAACTCGTTTTTAGGTCCGACAGCTTGGTCGGAAACAGCGAGAGCCCTTCGCGCCGGAACGCCTGTTCGATCTCGCGCGGCATCTCGCCCGAGAGCAGCTTCGCGGCGAAGATCGCCTGGCTCGACACCGCGCGCGCCACGCGGAACCATTCCTTGTGCGACATGCCCTTCACACCCACGCGCACCTGATACGGCTTCGGGCGCGATCCCTGCACCTGCGCGATCACGACGCCCTTCTGCACTTCCACGGAAAGCACCTGGCCGGACCGAGCGTATGAACGGCCGCGTTGCAGGCGTGTGCCCATGCGCATGTTTTCGAGCACCGAGATCCAGCGCTTGGCCCACCAGCTCTCACCGAATCCCTTCTTCGACTGGACCTTGATTCCGCCCTTGTTCGTCTTGAGCCTCGGTCCGCCGCGTTCGCGATCGCGATCGCGGTCGCGCCGGTCGCGATTCCGGTCCCGTCCGCGCTGTTGCTGTTGCTGCGGTGGCTGTTCGCCCGGCGCTGCCCCTGGACGCTGTGCGCCGGCTTCTGGCGAAGCTGTTATCACCTGGGTGCCTTCCGCGGACTCGACTGGCGGAGGGGCGGCCGAGCCTTCGCCGGCAGTCTCGCCGGCGGCCTGCGGCGGTGGTCCTTGCTGCTGTTGCGGCCGGTCGCGGTCGCGCCGTGGATTCCTCCCCCGCCTCCGGTCGAACCGGCCGCGGCGCCCGTTGTTGCGGCGGTCGCGATTGCGATTGTCGCCAGCGGGCCGCTCCGCGGGGGCCCCGCCTTCGGGCATACCTTCCGCGCGCGGCGCCTCAGGCGCGGATTCGCGTGGTCTCTCTTCGGCTGGAGCCGAAGGTGTATGGTCGTCCTGATCCGGCATACCGATCGAACCGGCTCGCGACCGGCGGCGAAGTTACTCGCCCACCGCCTCCGAGCGCAGCGCGAAAAGCTCCTTCAATTCATCGTTCGACAACTCGGTGAGCCAAGCCTCACCTGTACCGCCGACAATTTTGCCCGCGATACTTTTCTTCTTCTCGATCATCTCGTCGATCTTCTCTTCGAGCGTGCCCATGCAAACGAACTTGTGTACCTGCACGTTCTTGGTTTGCCCAATGCGGAACGCCCGGTCGGTCGCCTGATTTTCCACCGCCGGATTCCACCAGCGATCGAAATGGAAGACGTGATTCGCGTTCGTCAGGTTGAGTCCGGTACCGCCGGCTTTCAATGACAAGAGGAAAACCTGCGGACCGTCGGCTCGGGAGAACCGCTCGATCATACGGTCGCGATTCTTCTTCGTCACCCCGCCGTGCAAGAACAACACCTCGCGCCCAAACGTACTTTCGAGGTGCCCCTTCAGGATATCACCCATCTCGGTGAACTGCGTGAAGATCAAACAGCGCTCGCCCAACCCCAATACTTCCTCGAGCATCTCGGTGATGCGCGTCAACTTGCCTGAGCGCCCGGCCGCGCCCTTCTCCACGTCCTTGTTCAACTGCGCCGGATGGTTGCACACCTGTTTCAGCCGCATCAGGGTCGCGAGCACGACACCCCGCCGCTCCATGCCGCTCGTGATCGAAAGCTGTGCTTCCGCTTCCTTTACCACCGCTTCATACAACGCCGCCTGCTCACGCGTCAGCGTGCAGAAGACCTTCATCTCGAACTTCTCCGGAAGGTCCGCGATGATGTTCTTGTCGGTCTTCACGCGCCGCAGAATGAACGGGCTTGTCAGCTTGCGCAGCCGGTCGGTCGCCCCCGCGTCGCCGTAAAGCTGAATCGGGAGGAAGTACTTGCGCTTGAACTCCGCATAAGTCCCGAGCAGACCTGGATTGAGAAACTCGCTGATCGACCACAAGTCGCCCACGTTGTTTTCGACAGGCGTTCCCGTCAGCGCGATCCGGTTGTCGGCCGTCAACGCGCGTGCCGCGTTGGCCTGCTTGGTCTCCGGATTCTTGATGTTCTGCGCTTCGTCGAGCACGAGGCCCGCCCAGTTGAGCTGGTTCAGCATGTCGAAATCACGATAGAGCAGGGAATAGCTCGAAAGCACCATGCTGTGCTGCTTGGCCTCTTTCGAGAACTCATCGCCGCGCAGGCGCCCGTGCCCGTGATGCACCATCACCGTCAGGTCGGGCGTGAACCGCTGCGCTTCCTTCTGCCAGTTGCCGACAACCGAAGTCGGGCAGATCAACAGGAACGGACGCTTCTCGCCCTTTTCCTTGGCGTATTGAATCGCCGTCAGCGTCTGGATCGTTTTGCCGAGACCCATGTCGTCGGCCAGACACGCGCCCAATCCCCACTGGCGCAGGAACGCGAGCCACGAGTACCCGCGCACCTGATAGGGACGCAGCTTTCCGTGCAGCCCCTTCGGCGGAACTAGCTCTTCGAACGCCGTGTCCTTGCCTTGGAGCTTGCCGAGAAAGTCTCCGACCCAACCGGTCGCCGACACACCCGAGAACTTCAGCGGACCACCGGAGTGTGTCTCGGCGCCGAGCGCGATGCGGAGTAACTCGCCGAGGCTCGCCACTTCGTTGGTGCGCCGCTTGAGGAACGCCGAAGCCGCCTGAATCTGGCTCTGGTTTACTTCCACCCAGCGCCCGCGAATCTTCGCCAGCGGCACGCGCAGCTTGGCGAGTTCATCCAGCTCCGATAGCGAAAGCGACTCATCGCCGAGCGCCATCTCCCACTTGAACTGCACCAGCGATTCGAGCGAAAGCGTGCCTGGCTGCGCCGTACTGTTCACGTTGGCGCGGATCGCCAACTCCTGCCCCTCGGCCCGCTTCCACCAATTCGGCAGAATTACGCCGAATCCGCTCTGCTGCAGTGCCGCCGCTGTTTCACTCAGGAACTCGTGCGCGCCGCGGGTGTCGAGCAGAAACTTGGCCGGCGTTTTCTTCCGCAGGCTGTTTTCGATCTTCGGATAAACACTCGCGGCCTGTCCCAGTGAAAGCAGCAAGTGCTCGCGCAACGCCGGCGCCTGCCGCGCCAGTGGACCATGCTTGTTGCCGTGCCACACATCGTGCGCGGGCACGAGCAGATCCGGCTCGCGCGTTGCCTGCAACATGTATCGCACCACCCACTGTTCATCGTCGGCGCCCGGTTCCTCGAGCCGGAAGCAGAGGCGGTAGGTGGCGTCCGCCGAAGCCTGCACCGGCCTGCGCCATTCCTGCACCTGCGTGACCAGGTCGTGCATCTTCGGATCGTCACTTTCGACCCGTCCGTTGCCGTATCGCAGCGCGTGTAGCCACCGGTCGTGGAGAGTATGCAGCGGGCGGTTTCGTGCGGGATCCTCCGGTGAGCGGACCAGCGCGTCGACATTCTCCGTCACGTAAGCAATGAGCAGATCGTGCGCCGGCAGGTCGGGAGGGTTGTCGGGTGACGGCGTCACGGCCCGGAAAATCGCGGGCATCGCGGTTACCAGATCGTTCAACTTCTCCGCGTCCGGACCGACGATCACCGGCCGCCACATCGCCCGGAAATGTCCGTTCTCCGCGATCAGGTCTGGTAAGAACTGCTGTCGAGTAACCAGGCCCGCGGAAAACCAGAGACTGTCGGCGAGAAAGGCCAGATCATCTCCGATCACGACCTTCGGGCTCAGGAAGTTCGACCCCTGCCGCCGTCTGCTGCCGGTGATCGCGAGTAGCAAATGGCTGTACGAGATTTCGATTGGGAGCGCCGTGATTAGCCACGGCACCGGCTTGGCCGCGGTGGGGTCGTCACCCGGATCGGCAATGAGGGTACTCGATGGGAACACGCTCCGCTTGACCGTCGGCAGCCAAGCGGCGACCGTTCGCGCCGACGCGGGATCGATGGGAACACCAATCCCGGTCAGCGCCTGGGCCAATCGGCTGGCGCCGCTGTCATAAGGTGACGGCTCCGGAGCTTTGCGCGTACGGCGCTTCGGCTTTGCCTGCGAGGGTTCTTCCGGGGATTCGCCCCACAGAAGCATTTGGCCGTCGCAGAACGCCGCGTGAAGGACGATCATCTGGACGAAGTCCTATTGTACGGCATGGCGCGGGCGCTTGGGGGACGTATCCGCGGGAATCCTGCTCACGGCGGCCCTTGTCCTGCCACGGTGACGAACCTTCACCCGGGCGGCAAGGGCCATGTGGATGTTTGAAACATTCCGTCAGAGCCCTGTTTCAAACATCCTGGCGAAAGCAACGGATTCGTGCCTCTCGCCGGCGGGCCCGCAATTCGCGGACCGCGCCGGCGCCACCTGTCCGCCTCCGGCTTTTCAACCCGCCTCTGGTCCGTTCGGTCCGCCTGGAGGAAGGGAGGCCGGGATGGACTCTGACGGCTTTCCAGCTCTCGAACGCCTCCCGATGCGCTCCCATACTTCGACGCGACTCCATGCCTTCGCGCCGTCATAGCCGGATCTTCGAGGGCTTCCGGTTTGAATCCACGGCGCCCCACACCTCACACTAGCGGGCACCAGCCCTAGAAGCGCCTCATCGACCGCAGGATCGCTTCCGTGTTCCCCCCGCCCGGCAGCGGCACCGCATGCACCGTCCGCCATTGCGAATCCTTCGTGCCGATGTAGTGGGCATTCTCGCGATCCGATCCCATCAGGATCACATAGTAATCCTGCTTCGGATATCCGAGCATCCGGTACTGCATCTCGCCAGCTTCCGGCTGCCACTTGTCCGTCTCCGGTTTTCCCAGCTTGCGGACCACATCGAAATAGTCGGAGCTCGCCGTCAGGCCGAGGTCGGCCTGCATCACTCCCTTGTACTCGATCGTTCCGCCGCGCTGCTTCTGCCGTTGCATCAGCACCAGCGCGCCCGACAACGCGATTCCCACCACCAGCGCCGCCGCGATCATCTTTCCGATGATCGATTCGGTGCCGCCCATGCGCAACTCCGCCACCGCGGATGGCGGAGTTGGAGGCGGGTCCGCCGAGGGGCGCGTCATCGTGGGACTCGCGGGCATCTCGATCACCCGGCGCGTGAACGGCCAGATCGAACCGCTTTTGTACTCGAGCTCACGGCGCAGGCCCACGATCATCACCGGCTCGTCCACCTTCGAGATCTCGCCCACGTAGTTGCGCGGGATCCATGTCTCCATTCCCGATTTCGAATTCCGCACCAGGATCTCCGACCAGCGCCCTTCGACGAACCTCCATTCGTTGTGTTCCACTCCGACGATCGGCGGGTAGAACGAGAACGGACGATCCCCCATCGATTCGAGTTGCGGAGGCGCCGGATGAGCCATTTTGGAGACTCCCTCATCTTAGCGCGACAATGGAAGCTTCATGCATATTCGCAATCAGGACGCTCTCGACTATCATTCCTCCGAACCGGCCGGCAAAGTGGCTGTCGTGCCCACCAAACCCTGCCAGACCCAGCGCGACCTCAGTCTTGCCTACACGCCCGGTGTCGCCGTGCCCTGCATGGAGATCTTTCACGATCCCAACGCGGTCTACAAATACACCGCGAAGGGCAATCTCGTCGCCGTCGTGACCAATGGCACCGCCGTTCTCGGACTCGGCAATATCGGACCCGCCGCCGGCAAGCCTGTCATGGAGGGCAAGGGCGTCCTATTCAAACGATTCGCCGATATCGATGTCTTCGATATCGAACTGGCGGCCAACGATCCGAAGGACGTGATCCGCGCCTGCCAGATGCTCGAACCGACTTTCGGCGGAATCAATCTCGAAGACATCAAGTCGCCGGAATGTTTCGAGATCGAAGAGGAACTGCGGCGTACGCTGAAGATTCCCGTATTCCACGATGATCAGCACGGCACCGCCATCATTTCGGGCGCCGCGCTTCTCAACGCGGTGGAGATCGCGGGCAAGAAGATCGATGAGGTCCGCGTGGTGGTCAACGGCGCGGGCGCGAGCGCGATCTCGTGTTCGGAGCACTACATAGCACTCGGCGTCCAGCGCGCCAACATCGTGCTCTGCGACACCAAGGGCACCATCTACAAGGGCCGCACCGCGCACATGAACGTTTACAAGGAGCGCTTGGCGAGCCCGACCGCGGCACGCACGCTAACCGAAGCGCTGGTGGGTGCCGACGTGCTGATCGGACTGTCGAGCGCGAACTGCGTCACCGGGGAGATGCTCGGGCCCATGGCCGCCAATCCGATCGTCTTCGCCATGGCCAATCCCGATCCCGAAATCACCTATGAAGAGGCCACCGCCGCCCGGCCCGATGTCATCATGGCTACCGGCCGGTCGGACTATCCGAACCAAGTGAACAACGTCCTCGGCTTCCCGTTCATCTTCCGCGGGGCGCTCGATGTCCGAGCCACGACGATCAACTCGGAGATGAAACTAGCCGCCACTCGCGCCCTTGCAGAACTGGCCAAGGAGGACGTGCCGGACGCGGTTCGCCGCGCCTATGGAGTCGAGGAGATGAGCTTCGGACGCGAGTACATCATCCCCAAGCCGTTCGACTCCCGTGTGCTGATCTGGGTCGCTTCGGCGGTCGCGAGAGCCGCGATGGATACGGGTGTGGCGCAGAAGCCGGTCGCGCTCGACCAGTATCGTGAACAACTGGAGCGGCGCCTCGGAAAGGCTCACGAGGTGATGCGCGTGGTGGCGCACAAGGCGCGCCGCAAGCCCAAGCGCGTGGTGTTTCCGGAAGGAGAAGAGCACAAGATCCTGCGTGCCTGCCAGATCCTGGTCGACGAGAAAATCGCCAATCCCGTCCTCGTCGGATCACGGGAAGTGATTGAAGCCGCGATCGAGGAACTCCGCCTCGAACTCGACGGGGTCGAGATCGTCGATCCCTCGGTGTATCCGAAGATGAACGGCTACATCGACGAGTATTATCGTTTCCGCCAGCGGAAGGGTATTACGCGCGTCGAGGCGGAAGGATTGCGCCATTCACCCACGTTGCTCGGCGCGATGATGCTGCACATGGGTGATGCCGACGCGTTGGTGGCTGGCCTCACGCAGCACTATCCCGACACGATCCGGCCGGCGCTGCAGGTGATTCCGCTGTTGAAAGGCCGCACCAAGGTGGCGGGCATGTACATGCTGATCACCCCGCGCGGCGGCATCTACTTCCTCGCCGACACCACGGTCAACATCGAGCCAACGGCCGATGACCTCGCCGAGATCGCGATTGCCGCCGCTGCGAAAGTCCGCGACTTCGACGTCACTCCGCGCGTCGCGCTGCTTTCGTTCTCGAACTTCGGCAGCACCCGCCATCCGCTCGCCGACAAGGTCCGCAAAGCCGTCGACATCGTCCGCCGGCGCGAGCCTTCGCTGATGATCGATGGCGAGATGCAGGCCGACACCGCGGTGACACCCGAGATCCTCGAGACCACCTATCCGTTCAGCACGCTACGCGGCGGTGCCAACGTGCTTGTGTTTCCGAACCTCGAGTCGGGCAACATCGCCTACAAGCTTCTGATGCGAATTGGCGGCGCTGAGGCGATCGGGCCGATCCTGATGGGGCTGTCGCGGCCCGTGCATGTCCTCCAGCGAGGCTGCGAGGTGAGCGACATCGTCAACGTGGCCGCGATCGCGGTGGTCGATGCCCAGAAGGCTGGATAGCTCCGGCGTTTTCAGCCGCTGGTGTTCCGCCCATACGAATCCGAGGCTCTGCCGCAATTCGGCGGCATCCAGCGGGCGCGACACTGCGTGAAATGCCCCGGCATTAGCCATCTCAACCCATGGATCGGACCCGGCCACCGGGTGACACAAGACCGGGCGGACCGAAGGGGCGGCACGCCGCGTCTCCGCGAGAGCTTCCCGCCACCCCAGCCGTAGTCCAGCCGGATCGACCAGAATCGCGGCGATCACTCGCTCGTTTTCAGCCAATGTTTTCAATGCTCCGAGCGTAGGCGCCCCCGCGACGCGCCATCCGAATTCGGCGGCAGCCGTCGCGGCGATGTTCCAGTCCCGCGCGAACTCTCCGGCCAAGACGAGGATCGGGCTCGTGATCATCATGAAGTTCCTTTCATTGCACTCGGAGTGCCAGAGCCGCGTTCATGGTATGATTAAGACTGTTTATGGCCGATGGCATAGGCACGACCCTCAAACGTTTCGTCCTCTGGGATTATCCGAGGTCGAGTTGGCAGTACGAAGTGATGGTCAGCCTCATCCTGGTGTTCATCTTCTTCACGCCGAAGGAGATCTTTCGAGATCAACCTCGTCCGAAGAACGTGGTGATGGTGTCGGAAGGCACCTTCCTCATCGACACCGAACTCCTCGCCGGAAAGCAAGGCGCCGCGCTCGAAGAGGCGGCTGCGAAAATCATCCACTCGCAGGCCGGTGCCAAGAGGCGGACCATCGTCCGCGTAGAGCCGGTCTACGACGACGAAAAGGATACGCGCGGTTTTTTGGCGTACACGAAACCCTAGGGATTTGCGCCGCACCTAATCGACTAGGATGAACTCGTACTGCAACGCTATCTTTCTGGCTTCACTCTGCCTGGCGGCGCCCGCCGCGGCGGAGCTGCCGCAAGTGTTGGCTCGCATGGACGCGAGTGCCACCGGATTCCGCGGCGCCGCTGCGAACGTCAAACGAACGAGCTTCACCGCGCTCATCCGCGAGACCGAGGAAGAAACGGGCACGATCAAGTTCACCAAATCCAAGAACGATGTGCGCCTCTTGCTCGAGCTGACCAAGCCCGATCCGCGCTCGGTCGCCTTCGCCGGACGCAAGGCGCAGCTTTTCTACCCGAAAATCAACACGGTGCGCGAGATCGACCTCGGCAAGCAGAAGTCGTTCATCGACCAGTTCCTGCTGCTCGGGTTCGGCACTGCCGGCAAAGACCTCGGTAAAAGCTACCAGGTAAAATATCGCGGCGAGGAGACGATCTCTGGCCAAAAGGCCTCTCGTATTGAACTCGTCCCCAACGCGGCCGAGGTCAAGCAGCAGTTCAACCGCATCGAGCTTTGGATCGCCGATCCTGGCGGATACCCCGTTCAACAGAAGCTCTACGCGCCTTCCGGCAATCACCTGACGGTGACCTACACCGAGGTCCAGGTGAATCCCGCCTTAACACCCGAAAGCGTCTCACTCAAACTGCCGAAAGACGTGAAGCGGGAATACCCACAGAAATAACGAAAGAATGGAAGCACTCTTAGAACCGCACCCTAGGCCTGCCGCCGATCGGCGGCAGGCGTCCTCATCGAAGTCCGGCGCCAACCGGCTCTCCTACCTCGACTGGTTGCGCGGAATCGCCGCCGTCACCATGCTCAACGGGCATGTTTTCCACTCGTTCTCGTCGAAGGAAAACCGCGAGGGCTCGATCTATCAGCTCACGCAATTCATGGGCGGAATGCCGCCCGCCGTCTTTCTTTTCCTTACCGGCATCACTCTCGCGTTCCTCATGGACTCGAGCGAGCGGAAACAGCTCTCCCTGCGCGACAAGATGATCGCCGTGCTGCGGCGCTCCGGCTTCCTGTTCGCGATGGCATACCTGTTCCGCCTCCAGTTGTGGCTCTTCGGTTGGCCCAACAGCCCCTGGACCGATCTTCTCAAGGTCGATATCCTCAACTGCATGGGCTTGGCCATCGCGCTTTCGGCCGGGCTCTCCGCGTTCAGCACCTTCGAGCGGATCCGCTACGGAGCGATCCTCGGCATCGCCGTCGCGGCCGCCTCACCCGTCGTCTCCGCGATCGACTTCACGGATGCTCCGCTGTTGCGGGGCCATCTTGCGCCCAACGCGGATTCGTTCAGCTTCTTCCCGTGGGCCTCGTTCCTCTTTTTCGGCCTCGCAATGGGCAGCGTGATCCGAGTGGCCAAGTCCGAAAACGTCGAGCGCGTCATGCAGTGGAGCGCGGTGTTCGGCCTCGCCGCCGCCTGGGCCGCGCACTATTTCGCCAACATCCCGTACTCGATCTACACTAAATCCGA
>CADECY010000026.1:79980-81891 GCA_902825945.1 uncultured Acidobacteriota bacterium | reverse complement strand
CGGAAGCGCTCGACCGGATCGCTGGTCCGGATGCCGGGTTCGACTTGAACGGCTATCGCGAGTTCCTGGGCAAAAAGTGCGGATTGGTGCCGCTCTCTGTCATTCACTCGAGCGCGTATGACCGGCGGATCCAGCTCTGGAGCGTGTTCGTGCCGCAGTCGGCGCGCGAGTCCGCGCCGGTCCGGGAGATTCCGCGCGAACTACTGCTGCGGCTTCGGCAGGCAGGGCAGGTCGGCCGCGATCGCGACGACGCCGAGATGGAGCAGATGCGCGAGCGGTATACCAGCAGTCCGGTGAGCAATGTGCTCGATGTCATCGGGCGGGAGCGGCTGGTGGTGGTGCTGGGCGATCCCGGGTCGGGAAAGACTTCACTTCTGAAGTATCTGGCGATGCGGTGGATCCACGCCGGTGCGGAACAGACTGGTGTGGAGCAGATTCCCTTGTGGATCGACCTGAAAGAGTATTGGCGTGACCGGCGGGGGATCGTGCAGTATTGCGAATCCGGCTGCGCGGCCTACGGTTTCGATGCGCGTGAGGTGGACGGCCGGCTCTCGTCGGGCTCGGCGGTGATCTACTTCGATGGGCTGGACGAGATTTTCGATGGGCGCGAGCGCGGCTCGGTGATCGAGGAGATCTCGGTGCTAGCGGCGCGGTATCCAATGGCACGGCTGGTGGTGACGTCACGCATCGTGGGATATGAGCCGGAGCGCCTGCAGCATGCCGGGTTCACGCACGCGACGCTCGAAGAGTTCGATGACAGCCAGATGGCGGATTTCCTCAGGCGATGGCATGAGACGGCGGAGGATGATCCGAAGGAACGGTCGCGGCTGCTCGACCGGCTGGAGCGGGCGCTACGGGAGTCGCGCGCGGTGCGGGAATTGGCGGGAAATCCGCTGTTGTTGACGATGATGGCGATTCTGAACCGGAATCAGGACCTGCCTCGGGACCGGGCCGAACTGTACGCGCAGGCCAGCCGTGTGTTGCTGCACGATTGGGATGCCAGCCGCTTCTTGCCTGTCGATACGTTTGGGCGGCAAGAGAAGGAAGGGCTGTTGCGGGAACTTGCCGGTGAGATGCAGCGAGGGGACGGGGGGCTGGCGGGGAACCTGATCGAGCGGGAGCGGTTGCTCGAGGTGATTCGCAAGTTCCTGCATGGACTCGGGGTTGCCGGTCCGTTCGAGAGAGAGCGCGACTTGGTGCAGCAGTTGACGGAGAGAAACTTCATCCTCTGCTACGCGGGCGCGGAGCAGTTCTCGTTCGTCCACCGAACCTTTCTCGAATACTATTGCGCCTCCTGGTTCGTGGATCGCTTCGAAAAGTGGAAGACGTTGAGCTTCGAAGAGTTACAAAGCGACGTATTTGGCCGACACTGGCGGGACGAGAGCTGGCATGGGGTGCTGCGGCTGATCGCGGGGATGGTGGGCGAGAAGCATGCGGAGGCGTTGATCCGGTTTCTGATGGGCCTGGATGGGCGGCGGGACAAATACGCGAATCTGATGTTGGCGGGGGGTTGTTTGAGAGAGGTCCGGAACCGTCAGGCGGTCCGGGGAACGGATGGGGAGTTGCATGGGTTGTTCGTCAGCACGGTGATTCGCTATGAAGCCCCTTACTACTACGAGTCTTGGATGGAGTTCCAGGAAGTTGGGGAGGTCCGCCAGAGTGGGGTGCGGTTGCTGGCCGCAACCTGGAAGTCGCTACGGACACATGCCTGGCTGCTGAAGGCGGCCGCAGCGGATTTCGATTGGATCGTTCGCATGGCGGCGGTGCAAGAGTTGGCGCGTGGGTGGAAGGAAGAACCGCAAACCCATCCGTTGCTTCTGGAGCGCGCCCGCTCCGATGAGAACTACGATGTGCGGATGGCGGCGGTGCAAGAGTTGGCGCGTGGGTGGAAGGAAGAACCGCAAACCCATC
>CADECY010000026.1:0-79880 GCA_902825945.1 uncultured Acidobacteriota bacterium | reverse complement strand
ACTACGATGTGCGGATGGCGGCGGTGCAAGAGTTGGCGCGTGGGTGGAAGGAAGATCCGGAGGTCCAGAAACTGCTCCAGGTTCTTGGGCTCCAATGATCATTTGTGGCGAGTATGCCGCTCCCTGCGGTCGCGGTTGGGTTTTGTTCTCAGCGGTTGCGGCGGCTCGAGCATACGTGCGCGCTGTTGGAGGTCATCGACAGCTATCCCGAACCGGCCTACTAAGGGAGCACTCATAAATAAATGCGCGACATGAGGCGGAACTCAGACACAACTCCGCTTTACGGCTGACCGGCCCCGCAAGTGAGTGCGCGGCCCGAGAGACTCTCCACGCAGGTCCGTGCTCGCACAGGAGCGAGCTTCGAGAGGTGCGGATTGTTATGTTATAGTTCATGTGGCTCTTCGCTACGAGTGCGAACTATAACATAATGCGACCCACCTCCTTCGATTCCTCCGTGCTTCGCGCACACCTCCTCCTCCACAAGATTGCCGATCTTCCTGCTTTGAAATCGGCGCTCGGTACCGACACTGCCCTCACCGTGTTTCGCAAGCTCAAACCCCTGGCTCCGGTCACCAGCTACACTCATCGCGGCCGCTTCTACACCCTCGCCGAGATCGCCCGCTTCGACCAACTCGGTCTCTGGGAGCACGACTCGGTTTGGTTCTCCCGCCACGGCACTCTGCTGTCCACCGTCGAGTCCTTCGTCAAGGCTTCCCCCAACGGCTACCTCGCGCGCGAGTTGGCGGCTGTTCTCCATACCGATGTCCAGGAGCCTCTCCGCCATCTCATCCATCAACAGCGGTTGCACCGCGCCGACTTCGATGGCCAGTTCCTGTACACTTCCGCCGAGTCCTCCGTTCGCCGCCAGCAGTCATTGGCACGCCGCAACGCCGCCCGCCTGCCTGGCATCGTTCATGCCGCCGATCTTCAGGTGTCACCCGATGAACTCAAAGCCGCTATCCTGCTGTTCCACGCCACTCTCGATGAACAGCAACGCCGTCTGTTTGCAGGCCTCGAGTCGATGCGCGCCGGGTATGGCGGGGACAAGTTGATCGCCGAGTTCCTTCACCTGGACCCACACACGGTTTCACGCGGCCGTCAGCAACTTCTCGATCGTGAAATCCTGGCTGGCCGTTCGCGCCGTTCCGGCGCCGGGCGGCCCCGGCAGGAAAAAAAACGCCAGAAATAATCCCCGTTCTTCAAGACCTGCTCCAGCACGATACCGCGGGCGATCCCATGAGTGGACTCCGCTGGTGCCGCCGCACCACGGTCACCTTGGCCGAGGAACTCGCCTCCATCGATATCTTCGTTTGCCCCAACACCGTCGCCCGCTTGCTCCACCAGATGGGCTACTCGCTTCGCGTCAATCACAAGCAAATAGCCACCACCCACAGCCCACACCGCAATCTCCAGTTCGAGTACCTGACCGAGTTGCGCGCCGACTTTCAACGCCGCCGTCAGCCCGTCATCAGCATCGACACCAAGAAGCGCGAACTGGTGGGCAACTTCAAGAACCCGGGCCGGCGCTGGGAACGACAGCCGCGCCGCGTCTATGATCATGACTTCCGAACCGACTCCACCGGCGTTGCCATCCCCTACGGCATCTATGACGTTCGCCACAATCGCGGCGCCTTCATCATCGGCGTTTCCCACGACACGCCCGCCTTTGCCGCGCACTCCATTGCCCTTTGGTGGAGCCGCGAGGGATCTCAGCGCTATCGCCGCTCACGCCAGATCCTCCTGTTGGCCGACACCGGCGGATCCAACGCTGCTCGCACTCGTGCCTGGAAGACCGAGCTACAGAGCCAACTCGTCGATACCTTCGGCCTGGAAGTCACCGTCGCCCACTATCCCGCTGGTGCCTCCAAATGGAACCCCATCGAGCACCGCCTGTTTTCGGCCCTCTCGCTCAACTGGGCTGGTGAACCACTCGATTCCTATCAAAAGATCCTCAACTTCGTCCGCACCACCACGACCCGAACCGGCCTGGCCGTCACAGCCTATTTCGATCGCCGACACTACCCCACCGGCCTAGCTCCCTCAAAGGAAGAGTTCGCATCCGTCAACATCCGCCGCCACGACGTCCTGCCCGACTGGAACTACACCATCTCTCCTCGGATGTGAAGTTGCTTTTGCGCGCTCCCTAAGACGCGCTCCCGTAGCCCCTGATCTCGAGGGCAAGGCCGAGCGCGCGGGATTCGCCCGGCCGGCTGTATACGAGAGCGCTCTTCGAGCGTTCGCGGCTGCTCAGGCAGCGGAGAAGGCGCCGGGGCGTTGCGCAAGGAGGCGAGCCTCGACTACTCCTGGCGCAAGGTAGTCGCCGGGTCCGCCCGAGCCGCGCGAATGGCCGGCACGCATGCCGCCGCGAGCGTCGTCACGGCCAGCAGCGCGCACGAGCCGCCGAGTGAGACCGGGTCGAGGGTGCTGATGCCGAAGACCAGCGCGCGGACCAGATGAGCGGCGAGCGCCGCGGCGAGGAGTCCGAGGAGGATTCCAGTGGAAGCGGTGCCCAGCGATTCGCGGATGACGCGGAAGCAGAGTCCGAATTGGCTCTCGCCGAGTGCCGCGCGGATGCCGAATTCCCTGGTCCGCATGCTGGCGGAATAGGTGACCACTCCGTAGACGCCGACCGCGGCGAGGGTGAAGGCGATGGCGGCGAAGATCGTGAGCAGGGCTGATTGAAAGCGGCGGTTGGCGAGTTGATCATCGATCTGAAATTCCATGGTGGTGACGCCGGACAGGACCACCGTTGGGTCGAGTGCGCGTGCGATAGCGCGGGCTTCGTTACCGGCGGGTCCGTTGGCGCGGATGACGATGTCGCGCGGGAGGTTCGAGCCTTGGCGGTACCACTCGTAGATGTGCGGAGTGGGTTCGCGGTCGAGCCCTTGTCTGCGCATGTTGCGAACGACGCCGATGACGCTGACCCATTCGTCGTTGCGTCCGCGCGTGTCTTGTCCTTTGAAGCGGCGCCCGACCGGATCTTCGCCGGGCCAGTAGCGGCGGGCGGCGCCTTCGTCGATCAGGGCCACGAGCGGGGAACCGGGCCCGTCGGAATCCTGGAACCAACGGCCTCGGACGAGCCGGGCTCCCATGGCCTCGAAGTATTGGCCGCCAACGGTCGTCCAGGTGAGCGGGGTCCAAATGTCGCGCGGTTCCGGTGGGCGGCCTTCGATTTCGCGCAGCCCGAGATTGCCCGGCGAGAGGACTTCGAACAGATCATTGACCGCGCCGGCGGCGGTGATTTGCGGGTTGGCGTGGAGCCGCTCGAAGAGCGTGCGGAAGTATTCGGTCTTTCGGACGTGGGGAACGGAGTCCGGGAACAGGACACGGAACGTAAAGGCGCCGCGCGGGTCGAAGCCGAGGCTGACGTTGCTGGCGGCGGCGAGGCTGCGCAGCATGAGTCCGGCGCCGGAGAGCAGGACAACGGTGAGGGCGAGTTCCGAGGCGACGATCCACTTGCGAAGGCGCACGGCTTGGGCGCCTCGGGAGGAGCCGCGCGAGGGTCCGCGGATGGCTTCGATCGGGTCGCGTGCAGAAAGCTGCCACGCGGGGAGGAGGCCGAAGAGAACGGCGGCGAGCAGGGTGGCGGCGGCGGAGAAGGCGAGGACTGCAGGGTCGAGTCCGGCTTGCTCCATGCGTTCGAAGCCATCGGGCCGGAAACGGATCAGCAGGCTGGTCGCGAGCGATCCGAGGAGGACGCCCGATACGGCGCCGATCGCGGCGAGCAGCAGGCTTTCGGCGAACATCTCGAGCGCGACACGGGCGCGTCCCGCACCCAGCGCGACTCGGAGCGCGATTTCACTCGCGCGTTTGTTTCCGCGCGCAACGGTGAGGCTGGCGATGTTGGCGCAGGCGATCAGCAGGACGAGGGCGACAGCGGCCGCGAGAAGATACAGCATCCGCTCGCGGTCACCGTCAAGAGGCGGGCGGACGGGCACGGCTCCTGCGGTTCCTTCCACGGGCGTGTAGAGGGAGCGGAGTTCCTCGCGTGCCATGGCGGATGTGATGCCGGGCGCGAGGCGGCCCACGGCGCGGAAGAGAGGCACGGGTCCGGCGCGGCGGGTCCAGTTGGCGTTGCGGGTAATCGGAACCCAGGCCGCGATTTCGCGCGCGGGCCAAGCGAAGCCGGGTGGCATGACGCCGATGACACGGTAGGCGAGTCCGTTGATATGGATATCGGCGCCGTCGAGCGATTCGGATGCGGCAAAACGTTTTCGCCACGTTGCGTCAGACAGGATGGCGACGGGTTCAGACGCGCGCTCTTCAGTGACAGTGAAGGCACGGCCGATTCGCGGTGGAACGCCCATGACCTCGAAGAAGCTCGCGGACACGAAGGCGGCTTTGGCGGATTCGGGTTCGGCGCCCGAGGTGAGCGTGACACGCGAGACTCCGGTGTTCTGGAAATACGCGGCCACGGCGGTGAGGGCACGGGAGTTGTCGCGCCAGCGTTCGAAGTCCGGGTAAGTGACGCTTTCGACGCGGGAGCCCGAAGCGCGGCCGATGTCGAGCAGCTTCGCGGGTTCGGGATAAGGGAGGGCGCGGAGCAGCACACTGTAGAGGACGCTGAACACGGCGGTGTTGGCGCCGATGGCGATGGCGAGTGTGGCGATGGTGACGGTTGCGTAGCCCTTGGACCGGGTCAGGGTGCGAAGTGCCATCGAGAGTTGCCGCATGGTTGGGTAGGAGCAACTCGAGTGCCATCGATTTTGCCTTGCGCGGATGGTTTGTCCGCGTCACCGCGACCGCGAATGGGAACAGGTGTTCGAAAGCGAACAGCGGAGAGGGCGGCCTATTCGAGGTGCGGCTCGTACGGAGCGATGCGGATCGACTTTCCGGATGCCAGTTGCACCACCGCGGGCTCGCTGCCGAAGTTCAGGAACGCGAGGCGGCCGCTGTCGAGCACGCTGCAGTAGACGGTATCGGGCTTCCGGATTCGCAGCGCCTCGCGAATCCGTGGATTCACGTTCGGCATGTTGCGCACCAAATCGCGGACGAACGCGGCGAAGTCGCGCGAGGGGATCAGGTCGCCGCGCCAGACTACCAGGCGTCCGCGGCCGGTGTCGCCCGCGAGCCATCGATTCGAGATCGAGGCGTCACCTTCGACGGTGACCGGATTGCCACGCGGCCTCGGCGCGATGACGACGGTACCGCCGTCGCGAACCCAGCGATCGATCCGTTCGAGCACGGGTGTCTCGGTGACGGTTCCCCACAGGAACAGCAGCACCTTGTAGCGGTCGAGCGCGCCGTCCTCGATCATCTGTTCGCTCGCATAGTCGAAGTCGATCTGTTCGCGCAGGGTGCGTCCCACGGTGAAGAAGGTGGAAGCCCAGCGGTAGCGGAGTACCTCGTCGTCGAGCTTCAGCGCGGTGTCGGAATGGAAGGCCGCGACATCGATCACCGGCTTGGAGCGCTGGTCGAGCATCTTCGCGTTGCGAATCCAGGCATCGATCGCCTGATCGTTCGCAGCAATGTTGCTGATGTAGTAGAACAGGTGGACCGCGCCCGTGGTCACCGCGTTGTACAGGCGCGCCATCACGCCGCGTTTGCTGCCGTAGCCGCCGGGCTCATAGCCGAGCTGCGCCCCATAGAATCGCGCGGCCGAGTTGGCCATGCGGGTGATCGTGAAATTGTCGGCGAAGTCGTCGCTTTCGTTGGTGAGGCGGATGCCACCCTTGATGCGCGCGGCACTGCGAGCTTGGAAGCTGTAGTCGGTGCCGATCGGCACGGGTCCCCAACCGCCGGACGATTGGTGAATCTGCGTTTCGGGTAACGCGGCCCGCGCCCACACGGCCCACTTGTCGCACCACTCGCTCATCGCGCCCATGTACCAATCGGCGAAGTCGATACGTTGGCGCCGGGTGAGCGCGGTCTCCGGGAGGAAGGTCCGCACGTCTTCGAAGGATCGATGCTTCGATTGCCAGGCGGAGTTGAGGCGCTCGATGTCGCCACCGTATTGCGACTTCATCTTGTCGCGGAAGGCTTGGATCGCGCGATCGTCGCCCGCCCAGTATCCGATGTGGGTGTGGCTTTGGCGGAATCCGTAGCCGGGTCCGCGGGCCGGATACTGTGCCTCGCCGTAGTCACCACTTGGCCCGAGCCGGATTCCGAGTAGTGACTTGCGCCCGCGATAATGCTTGCCGAACCCGGCGATGAACTTGCTCGCGTATTCGGACTGGCGCGGATCGAAGATCGACTGCGTGTCATGCACGACGCCGTGCTCCAAACATTTGAATCCGTAGTTGTCCTTGGACTCGTAGAACCATTTCGGCAGAGCGTAGCCCGACCCGGCGAGCAGCATCGGGAACCATTGCAGTCCGTTGCGTTCGATCTCGGCGAGAATCGCGTCGTAGAAGCTCCAGTCAAAGACTCCACGCTCGCGTTCGACGTGGCCCCATCGAACGTAGGTTTCGACCGCGTTGAAACCGAGCGCGCGCAGCAGCGGAGCCTGATTGCGAATCCCGGCGATCGCTTCCGCTACTTGCTCCGGCGTGTTCGCGTCGCCCGGAACCGAACTCACACGTTCGGAGTGTTGGGCGAAGCGAACCGCGGGTTCGACGATCGGCGCATGTTCGATCGCGGGTTGCTCATCGGTGACGATCGCGGCTCGCAGATAGTCGAGCCCTTCGACGCGGATGCGATCGGGCAGGCCCGCCGTGTATTCGAAAACAGCACGCCGGACGCGGCCCGAGTTGACACGCGCGGTGCCCGATTGCTTCCGTTCGGGAACGCCGGGAGAGAGCGTGATGAGTCCGTAGCCGCGGTCGGCGAATTCGAGCGTGAGCCACTGCGTGACGGAGCCGCGTTGAGCGAACTTCAGTAGATAGGCGGAGCGTGTGTAGTAGTCCGCGCTGGGTTTGAGGCGAGCGGCGGGTCCGTTGGGGCTGGCGGCGAAGGTGACGGGGGAATCGGAGGCGCGTTCGAGCGAGATTCCGTTCTCGCGGGGTGTTGGTAAGGCGGCGTCCCAGCGGGCGAGTTCCTTCGCTGGGAGAGCGAGGGAAAGCAGAAAGACTGAGGTCGAAAGATGCCGGATCATGACTCTGAAACCTCGGCGGCCAAACTCGCGACGGTGTCTCGAAACTTGCGGAAGCTGGGCGAGGCGTTGTTCTGTACGTCGAAGTGCTCTCCGATCGATCGGGCCCACTCCGATTTCATGAATCCGGTTTCGTGGTACCCAGCCGCGGCGAGCTTTCGGGATCCACCTGGGTGGATCGCATCGGCCAGCAACTCCCAGGTCCCGCAGATCGAATCCTGCTCGTAGCGCTGGATGACGGCTTTGCGAGCGTGCGGATACGCCGACAGCAGCGCCTGCCGGTCCCCCAAGAGCCACGCTTCGATTTCTTCGATGGCGAGCCGGAAAACGACGAGAGGCGGCGAGGGCTTGGTGCGGGCCGCTACTGATTTCAGTTCGGTCAGGAATGCCGAACAGGGGCGCGCATCGGAATCCACGACGATCACGACGGCGTCGATGCCAGGGGTCGAACCGAAGCCACGGATCAAGCGCGGGAGCTCGTTCAAGAGCATTCGCTTCGCCGGGTCGCCGGACTTCGCGAGATCCTTCGGCAAGTGTCCGACGCCCTTGTAGGGATGAATCCGATACGTGATCCGCTCCTGCGCGATCTTCGGAACCACTTGCTCGAGGAGAGCCGCGCCCGAGCGGTCCTCGACCAGGAACTCAACGTGCATGGGGCCTTTCCGTTTCGAGGTAGTCGCTGAACCAGAGTCCGCCGAGGGGAAGACCCTCCTGCACCAAATTCCGGATGACAGCACTGTCCGCCGCCCGCCGCACAGCGGCGAATCCGTCGTCAGCTTTCTCGATGAGCCAAACTTCTTCCGGTTGGAGCGCGTCCACCAGGTACGGCTGGTGAGTGGTCAGGAACACCTGCGAAGAGTTCCGGGGCGCGGTGGAGTGCCTTCTCAACTCGCTAGCCAACACCTCCAAGAGGCGATGATAGAGCCCGTTCTCGGGCTCTTCGATGCACATAAACGGCGGTGGATCCGGGTCCTCGAGCAGGAGCAAGTAAGCGAACAGCTTGAGCGTGCCATCCGAGACCTGCTGTGCGTAGAACGGATCGGAGAAACCGCGATCGTTGAAGCGCAGCAGGAGACGGCCATCGTCGGTCCTCTTGGTGTCGATCCGCTGGATCCCGGGAATTCTCTTGGCTATACGCGCGAGGATTGTGTGCAACCGCGCGGGATGGTCGCGCTCCATGAACTCGACGACGTTACCCAGGTTGTCACCGTGGATGTTGAGATGTCTTTGCGGCCCGGCGAGTGGAAGAGAGCGAGCCGCGTCAGGGGTGAAATACGAGAGATACCAGCTCTCGAGAAAACTTCTGAATCTGGCGATCCGGGGATGATCCTTCAGAACACCGAGGGTGGAAATGCCGAGCCGGCTGGGATCGGTAAGGCGCACGGGGATCGAGCTCGAGTCCTCCACTTCCTCAATCCTCTCCTCGTCGCCACGGTACAGGGACTCCTCGCCGCTCCATGCCAATCCCTGTCCATTCTGAAGCCACAAGAAAGAAAACGGCCAACCCCTCGGCTGTCCCTTTCGCCGCTGCCGGAGGCGCTCTTCGGTGACGACCGGTCGACCGTGGGCATTCAGTCCGATTGAAAGTTCATAGGTGATGGGCCGCTCGTCCTTACTCTCGCGATAGTAGATCTCGAACCGGACGTGGCCCCTCCCACCAGCGGAGACAAGCCGGCGAAAGCCTCCTCTCTGCTTCAGGTCGCACGCCTCCTCTACACCAGACTGAAGGGCATCTTTCAGGTAGCCGAACATGTCGAACATCGTGCTCTTGCCGGTGCCGTTCTTGCCGATGACGGCGACCAACGGCGTTAGCGGATCTTGCTTGTTGTTCCAAAGCCGCCCCATGGTTACGTCGCGCAAGACGCGATAGTTCTGGACGCGAAAACCTTCGATTCGTGGCACTCGATCTCCCGATGACGATTATAGCCACGCATCGTAGAGCTCCACGCTCGACGTTCGATTGGTCTACAATACGGTCCCATGCGGACCGTGTTGATCCTCACGTTTGCCTCCGCGCTCGCGGCGCAGGAGGAAGTACGCAATCCGGCCACCTCGGCCGCCGATGTCGAAGCCGGCGCCAAGACCTTTCGCTCGCACTGCGCGGAGTGTCACGGCATAAAAGGTGACGGGGGCCGCGGACCCAATCTCGCTTCCGGAACCTACTACCACGGCAGCTCCGACGCGGAGCTGCTACGCAACATTTCGGACGGCATTCCGGGAACGGAGATGCCCGGCTTGTTCTACTCGCCGGATCGCGTTTGGCAGGTGGTCTCGTTCCTCCGCTCGCTCAATCAGCGTGACGCGGTGAAGGGCGATGCGGCCAAGGGCGCGGCGATCTTCAAAGCGAAGGGCTGCGCGCAGTGCCATCGCATCGCGGGATCGGGCGGCCGGCTCGGGCCCGATCTGTCGCAAATCGGCCGCTCGCGCTCGTCCGAACACCTGCGGTTCGCGATCACCGATCCGAACTCCGATGTCCGGCAACGCTACTGGTTCATCACGGCGATGGACAAACAGAGTCGCAAGCTCGAGGGTTTCCTGATGAACGAAGACACCTACACGGTGCAGTTCATGGACATGTCCGAGCGGCTGCACTCATTGACCAAAGCCGATCTCGGCCAATACAAAGTGGACAAAGTTTCGAAGATGCCCTCGTTCAAGGCATCGATCACCGGGAACGATCTCGAGGACCTGGTCGCGTACCTGGTCTCGTTGCGCCCGGCGGGAGGTTCGCGATGACGATCCGAGTGTTGATGACCGCCGCCGTGCTCGCGGCGATGGCGGGTGCGCAGGTAACGTTCGAACGGCTGAAGAACGCGCCGAACGAGCCCGGTCAATGGATGACGTATTCGGGCTCGTATCGCGGGTGGCGCTACAGTCCGCTGGATCAGATCCGGCGCGAGAACGTCAGCGGACTCAAAGTGAAGTGGGTTTATCAGATGCCCACCACGCACATGGTGGAGACGACACCGCTGATCGCGGATGGCGTCATGTACTTCACCGAGCCGCCGAGCAACGTGGTGGCCGTGGACGCCGAAACGGGGCGCCAGTTCTGGCGTTACCGGCGCGAGCTTCCGAAGAAGATCAACGTGTGCTGCGGACAGGTGAATCGCGGTGTGGCGATCGCGGGTGATCGCATTTTCGTGGGCACGGTGGATGCGCATCTGGTGGCGCTCGACGCCAAGACCGGCGACGTGCTGTGGGATGTCGAAGTGGCGAATTACGCGCACGGATACAGCGTTACGGTCGCGCCGTTGATCGTGAAGGACATGGTGATCAGCGGCATCGCGGGCGGCGAGTACGGGATTCGCGGATTCCTGGACGCCTACGACATCCGCACCGGACAGCGGCGCTGGCGCTTCAACACGATTCCGGGGCCGGGCGAGAAGGGCAACGAGACATGGTCCGGCGATTCTTGGAAGCAGGGCGGCGGCTCCACGTGGGTGACCGGGTCATACGATATCGAGCAGAACCTGATCATCTGGGGTGTCGGGAATCCGTCGCCGGATTGGAACGGCGACAAGCGGCTCGGCGACAACCTCTATTCCGACAGCGCGATCGCGCTCGACGCGGACACCGGCAAGCTGAAGTGGCACTTCCAGTTCGTTCCGCATGACGTGCATGATTGGGATGCGGTGCAGGTCCCAGTGCTGGTGGATGACGAGTTCCAGGGACGGCGGCGGAAGCTCGTTTACTGGGCTCACCGGAATGCCTTCTACTATGTTCTCGACCGGGAGACCGGAAAATTCCTGACTGGGAAGGCGTTCGCGACGCAGACTTGGGCGAAGGGACTGGACCCGAACGGCCGGCCGATCCGGCTGCCAAACATCGATCCATCGCCGGAGGGCACCTATATCTGGCCTGGAGTGCAGGGCGCGACGAACTGGTACTCGCCGAGCTACAATCCGCTGACCAAGCTGTTCTATCTATCGGTGTGGGAGAACAAGAGCGTTTATCGCAAGGGCGACCAGGAGTACACGCCCGGCAATCGATACATCGGCAGCGTGCCGCTGATTGATCTCGCGGACGATCCGGGCAGCGGCGCGATTCGCGCACTGAATCCGAAGACCGGGGATCGTGTGTGGGAGTACAAGCTGCACACCAAGCCGTGGGCGGGCGTGCTGACCACGGCGGGCAAGGTGCTGTTCGGGGGAAGCGACGAAGGGCACTTCTTCGCGCTCGATGCCGAGTCCGGCAAGGAGTTGTGGAGGCAGAACACGGGCGGAATCATCCGCGCGAATCCGGTGAGTTATCTGAGCAAGGGCAAGCAGGTGGTGGCGATCGCGGCGGGGAGCTCGATCTTCACGTTCGAATTGGGGAAGTGAGGCGGATGGTGGTGGCCGGCGACTACTTGTAGCGGAGGCACCGGCTCCTCGTCAGCGAAATGACGGCACCGAGCGGCCCTCATTCTCACCAGCTCAGCTGAACCAGCGAGACTCCCTGCCGGAGAAGAGTGACCGGCATCCGGACAGTTCCCTTCTCGACGTTCGAATAGGCCGGTGACGACGCCGGCTGGAGTCGGCCCGTTGCCTCTAACTTGGCGTACTGGTCATCCGATGGCTTCTGAGGCGATCCCATGGCCTTCCACAGCGTGTAGGCGTTCGAGTGGGTCTCGTCGACTCGATAGTGGCGGATCTCCACACGCCGCGTTTCGGACGGAACACCTGCTACGGTCAGGTCGATCCGGGCCGGGTCGCCCGGCAGGTCGTCATCGTGATAGTGCCACAGCATCACGCTGATCGTTCGCGGCGTGCGCGCGCCCAGGGCTCCGATATCGGCCTTGGCGCGGACGCCCTCCTTCTTCATCGATTCAACGGGGACCGCTGCGGAGCTCTCCGCCTGAATTCGTTCGGAACCCATCAGTCCGAACATCCGGAACACATTCAGGACTGGCTTGTCGATTCCATTGGTCGCGAGATCTCGGAAGCCGTCGAAGTAGGGTTGGCCTTCGAATTCGAATGCCCAGCTCACCGCGCCAGCGAAGTTGACGCCGAAGCGCGCGGCGAGGTCCCACTTGCGCGCGAACGATGCCGCCGTGTAGCTCGAATACATCGTTCCGTTGCGATAGGCGTTCTGCGGATTGTGACGGACCGAGCAGGCCGCGCATCCCTCGGGATCGGACTCGCCGATGATGATCGGGCGGCTCTTCAGTTCCGGGAACGACGCCACGATTTCGAAGCCAGCGCTGACGTCGCGCAGTTGCTTGTCGATGCCCATTTGCACGTGACCGTCCACCACGCGCGGCCGGCCTTTAGCGTGGAAGGTGATGTAGTCGAGCGGTGATCCGGTCTTTCCGGTGGCGAAGTTCTTCCCGCGCAGCGTGTGTTCGAGAAAGTCTCGGAGGAACTTGGCCGCTCTCGGATTGTCGGGTCCGGTGGTTGTGGGTCCACCGATCCGGATCGCCGGATTGGCGCGCTTCACCGCGTCCGCCGAAAAGTCGTAGAGCTTGAAATACTCTTCCGGAGTCGACTGCCAATAGCCGATGTCGGGCTCGTTCCACACCTCCCAATACCAGCTCGCCACCTCATCGCGGCCATAGCGCTGCTCGCAGTGCTTGACCCACTGATAGACGAGTTCGGACCACTTGGCGTAGTCCTTCGGCGGATGCGCCCAACCGGTGTAGATGTTGCCGTAGGGTTTGGCCGGATCCCAGTTGTGCCGGTATGGCTCGGGCTTCACCGAAAGCGCTTGCGGCATGAAGCCGATCTCGACCAGTGGTTTCATCTTCCGCTCGAGGTAGGTGTCGAAGATGCGGTCGACGATCGTCCAGTCGTAGATGGGCTTGCCGTTTGCGTCTTCGGTGTAGGCGTTGGTCGATCCCCACTTCAGCGCGGCCTCGCCATTGCCGGTGGTCAACAGGTTGTGCGCGCGGACATGCACGGTCACCGGACTCAGCGCGGCCAATTCGCTCAGCAGCTTCTTGCCGTCCTTCATGTAGGTGTAGTTCGGTTCGTCATAACCGAAGAAGCTGTACACAGGCGTCAGCGGACCCATGCGTGCGTTCGCATCCACGCGCACGGTCACCGCATCTTGCGCGGCGGCCAGAGCCGCCGTCAGGAGCAGGATCGTTTTCATAGGGATCTCAGAAGGTCAGCTTCACCGCCACCTGCATTTGGCGCGGAGCGGTGGAGGTCGAGGTGATGCGGCCCGGGGTGCCGGCATCGAGCGTCGAGGCTGGCGCGGCGAAGCTCGGTGTGTTCGGCAGGTTGAAGGCTTCCAAACGGAACTGGAGGCGCATGTTTTCGCGAAGATCGAAGTTCTTGAAGACGGAAAAATCGATTGTCCGTTGGATGTCGGTGGGCAAGATGCGGAGGCCCGCGTTTCCGTATGTGAGATTCGGAGACGCTGCGAACGCGCTAGTGTCGAACCAGCGTTCGAGCGTCGGATTGTCGAGCTTTCCGTTGGCGGTCCTGTTCGGCCGCTGTCCGCCCACGCCGGTGTTGGCGACGTCACGCGACATGGTGACCGTGTAGGGTACTCCGCTGCGGAAGATCAGGATGCCCTGCAACTGCCATCCGCCGAGCACCGCCTCGCCCGCTCGATTCAGATTGGGCGCCAGCATCTTGCCCTTCCCGATGGGAAGCGCCCACGAGAAGCTGTTCGAAAGCGTGTGCGGCACGTGATATTCGGAGGGTCCGCGTTCGAACCGGTAGCGTCCGCCCGCCGCGGGAGTGTTCACGGTCCATAGGCTCTTGGCGAACGTGTAGGAAGAGAGATACCAAAGCCCGCCCGACATGCGCCTTTCGAACTTTGCCTGCACGGCGTGATAGGTGGTGGAGGTGTCGGCTGCGATGTAGCCGAAGCCAGTGAATCGCGGATAGGGCCGCCGTGCCTGAATCGCACCCGCCGCGGGCTCGGGAACGTTGAATGGGTTGTTGCTTTGAATGTTAGAGCCCTTGTTGCCGACGTATTCGAAGTCGGCCATCATCGTCTTCCGGATCTGCTGCTGCACGCCGAAGTTCCAGTGCTGGTCGTTGCCCATTTGCAGCCGGGTATAGGTAGGAGTCAAGCCCACCGCGGTAGCGGGAGATCCGATCGGCGCACCGAGGTAGAAGTTCTGCAGTGTGCGGTTCGGCACCACGCCTTGATCGTTGTTCGCGGTCTCTTGCAACAGGAAGGGCGGCATGAACAGGTTGACCCGGCCGTCTGTGTACTCGCCCTCGTAGAAGATTCCGTAGCCGCCGCGGAGCACCGTGGTTTCGCCCATCGGCCGCCAGGCGAATCCGAATCGCGGAGCCCATTGGCGCTTGTCCGGATGCGTGATCGAGTAGGGAAGTCCGGCCTGACTCGACGTCTGAATCAGATCCTTGAGAAAGCTGTAGGCACGCGGCGCACCCGGCTGCGCGCCGAGGTCGGGCTCGGCGCCGGTCCCCGCCACGATGATCGGTTTCGAAAGCGTGCCGTCGAAGGTTCCCGTTTGTCCGCGATAGGCGGAAGTGAACGGCGTGTACTCGTAGCGCAGGCCGAAGTTCAGCGTCAGCCGCGCGGTGAGTTTGATGTCGTCTTGCACGTAGAAGTGCGAAGCGTTGTAGTCGCCGCCGAACGTGTCGGAGGGATAAGCGCGCGTTCCGTTCTGCGGCAGGCCCAGCGCCCAGTCGGCGAAGGCGTCCCCGGTGCGCGCCGCGCTGGCTGGATTCTGCGTGTTCTGGCCATTGAAGTTCCACACGCCCATGTAGCTCTTGCTGTCGGTGCCGAGCCAGGAATAGTAACGGATCTTGGTTCCGAACTTGACCACGTGTTTGCCGCGGATCCACGAAAGATTGTCGGTGAACTCGCGCGTGTAGCGATCCTGCGTCTTCGGCCGCTGATCGAATGACGATCCGGCGAGCCCGGCGTAGCCGGCCCAGGCGAAATCCGGGAACGAGCCCGTGTCGAAGGAACGCCGCGTCTCTTCCATGCCGGTGATTCCCGCTTCCTTGTTGAAGTCTCGGCCCAGCAGATACGGATTCAGGCTGATCAGGCCGTAGAGCGTGTTGAAACGGAACTCGTTGACCATGTTCGAGCGCACGTTGCTGGTGATGCTGACGCTGTAGTTCTGTCCGCGTGTACTCGAATCGGCGGTGCCGAGCGCGGGCGTTCCGCCGGGCTCGCTGAGCTGGTTCCGGTTGAGGCTCCACCGGATGAAGACGCGATGACGGTCGTTGATCGTGTGATCGAGACGCGTGGTCAACTGATCAAGATCGACTTTGGTTGACGGCGAGAAGGTGAACAGACCGGCCGGAGTGGCGGCGGTAGTGAGAAAGGGGTTGAAGAAAGTGGCTTGGCGCGAGAGGCGGGCCGCCGGAATCCGGTTGCCCGGGAACGGACTGCGGACCACGCCGGCGCCCGCCGGATTCGGGCCCGTGGTCGCTGGATCGTACATCGTGTTGGCGAGAGCGCTGAAATCGCCTTGGAGCATCGCGGGCGTGGGGCTCTGGCGGTTCACGACGTTGCCCTGCCGCTCGCGCGTTCCTTCGTAGTTCACGAAGAAGAAGGTACGATTCTTGCCCTGATAGATCTTGGGCAGCACCACGGGACCACCGATCGAGGCGCCGAACTGATTGCGCTTGAGCAGGTCGCGCCGGACGCCGAAGAAGTTCCGCGAGTCGAGCTTTTCGTTTCGCAAGAACTCGTAGAGTGTGCCGCGAATCCTGTTGGTGCCGCTCTTGGTGGTGGCGTTGAAGAAGCTGCCCGACCGGCTGTGTTCCGCCGAATAGGCATTCTGCTGGACGCTGAACTCTTCGAGCGCGTCGACTGATGTTTGAATCCAGCTACCGCCCTGGTGCTGCTCGCTCGTGTCGGCGCCGTCGAGATAGTAGGAGACTTGGCGTCCGCGGACTCCGCTGATTGTGGTGCCATTGACGAACTCCGGGCGGATGCGCGTGACGTTACCCGTGCCCGGCAGCGAAACAACGCCGGGTGTCAACCGCGCGAGATCGCTGAAGCCGCGCCCGTTCAACGGAAGATCCACGATCTGCTGGTTCGACATCACGTGGCCCAAATTGCCAGACTCGGAGTTGAGCAGCGGCACTTCCGAAGTGACGTTGACGACGGCGGTCGCTTCGCCCACCTGTAGTTCCACGTCGAGTAGCAGATCCTTGCCCACCTGCATTTCGACGTTGCTCCGCACGACGGTGCGGAATCCTCCCGCACTCACCGAGACGTCGTAGAAGCCTGGATTGAGCGACGGCACTACGTAGGCGCCGGCCCCATCGGACTTCACGCGCTGGGCGACACCAGTGCCGCGATTGGTTACAGTGATGCCCGCATCAGGCACCGCCGATTTGGACGGGTCGTAGACCGTGCCGGAAAGCCGGCCGCTTTGAACCTGCGCATGGAGCAGGCCCAGAGAAAGCACGAATAGTGGAAAAAGCCGCGACATAGCGCCCCCCTTCGAGAGTGATGGTTCATGATAACGCGGCCCGCGCGCGGGCTGTTGAGAATCTGCTTTTCAGCCCCGGCTCATGATCAGGCGATCAAAGGCGATCAGTCCGGCAGCGTAGATGAGACCTACGCCCAGCAGGGTTGCGCCAAGCGCGCCGCTCCAGGCTTGGCGCCAACTTCGCCATCATGCGGTCACGTCGAAATCGCATTTTTCTCGTCCCGGTGATCGATTCGTGCCTTCGCTTACGCCTGCAGCAGTGAAAGCGACAAACGACATGAACATCAAAACGAACACAAAGGCCGGTTTCGGGCCGGCCGGTGGCAACCACAATCGTGATGGCCATGGAACACGGCCAATCCCGGCATCTCAGCCTCGGCTCATGCAGATGATCAGCCCAACGGCGTAAACGAGATTCAGGCCCAGCAGGATTCCGCCGGTCACGCGCTCGTTATGGATCTTGAACCACAGGTAAATCCCGCTAGCACCGAGCACGAACAGGATCACCGATACCACCGCGACGATGGCGCCAAGCGCGATGAAGTAGCCGGTCTCATGCCAGAATCCGGCAACATGGTGCAGTTGGACGAGCGCGCCGCCGAACGCCGTCTCGGATGTCTTGATGGAAGCCTCACCCGACGCACGGTTGTAGTCCACTTCGGTGAACGCGCCGATTCGCACGACGCGAATGCGAAATCCGGAATCGGTCTTCTGGACGTTGCGCAACTCACCGCGAATCCCCTGCCTGTCCATCAACTCGCGCGCTGCGGCGCGCGGATTCTCCGCGAACTGCCCGTCGAGCATCACCTTCCTTTCGGTGACCTTCGGCTGAAGGCCGAACCACTGGCGATGCGACATCTCGACCGCGCTCCAGGCATACATGAACAGATAGCCGCTTGCGAGCAGCCCGGAGAGCAGATGGATGTTCCGGATGAATCGATACATTGCTTACCTCCCCACCGCGAAGAGAATCGCGAAGCCCAGGCTGCCCAGCGCGAAACAAAGCTGCGCCCAACGATAGCGTGGCCGGGAAGCGATCCACAGCCAAACGCCGGTGAAGATCAATAGCAGCAGGGTCCAGGTGGAGAACTCGTTGTAGTACTTCCACAGCCGGACCCGCAGGTCCGCTGAGGGATTCCGCATCGTGATCTCGTGCAGATTGCTCAACAACTGGGAGAACGGGGCATCGACCTTCTCGATTCGCGCGCGGCCCTCCTTTTCGAGAAACACCACGCGGACCATCCCGGAAGGCGGATAGCTGTTGAAGACCAGGTTGTTCTCGCCATCGCGGCGGATCTGTCCGGGCGGTGTCGCCATCGGGATGGAGAGCCGCGCGAAGAGTTGCTTGGCCGCCGCATTGTCGTCGAGAGCACCATCAATCTGCGCCGGCTGGTAGGTTACGAGCGGCGCGGGTTTGGGCCGGTCGATGGGCCTCGTTAAGCTTGTTGCGTGGATACCCGTCACACCGTAGACGAAGATCGCCGTCGAGCTCAGGAGTCCGAGGTACATATGGATGCGGCGCAGCCAGGGAATGTAGGTCATGGTTAGAAAATCATTTTCATTGCAAGCTGCAGCTTTCGCGGCTGATTCTGCTGGAAGGTGATCACGCCGAACGCGGCCGTTCCGTTCTGGGTACCCGGCGCGCCGAACTGCGCGCGGTTGAATGTGTTGAACGATTCGAAGCGGAACTGGGCGCTCAACTTCTCCATCAAACGGAAAGTCTTGAACAGCGACACGTCGAAATTGTTCAGGCCCGGCCGGCGGATGTCCGGCGATGTGGGCGGATTGTTGCCGTAGGTGAACTGGCGAGGAATCGCGAATGCCGCCGTGTCGAAGTAGCGCGTCAGCCGTTGTTGCGTGGGACCAGTGAGTTCCTCCACCGGGCGCACACGATCCGGACGCAGCGCGCCCGTGCTCGTCAACGCCAACGGGAATCCTTTCTGGAAAGCCGCGATGCCGTTCACCTGCCATCGGCCCAGGAGGAGATCGAGCGAGCGGCTCCAGCCATTGCCAACGCGCTTTCCGGCTCCGACCGGAAGCTCCCACATGCCGCTGAGCACCAGCCGCTGACTCACGTCGTAGGACGCCACCGATCGTTCGGCCCGCAGATTGTTCGGGTCCGCGATGCCGGTTCCGGTCGCGTTGGTGAGAGTTTTGCCGAGCGTGTAGGAGACGAGCACCGTAAAGCCGTTCGCCATGCGGCGCTGGACCTTCGTCTGCAGCGAGTGATAAGTCGAACTGCCGAGCGACGGAGCCTCGCTCGAGATTGTGGTGTACTGCGGGTACGGCAGCATCAAGGTGCGCCGCGCGATCTGCTCGCGTGAAAGCGCCGATGTCGGATCGGTGATCACGCCGAAGAAGGGATTCGGCACCAATTCCTGCGTGAATGCGCCCAGCGCCATCTGCTCCGCCGTGAGACTGTTCAACTGGATGTTGGCCACGCTCGTGTGCGATCCCTTGTTGCCGGCGTAGGCCGCTTCCAGAAGAAGGCTCGAACCGACCGAGCGTTGCAGTGTGAAGTTCCACTGCTGGAACTGGCCGGTTCGGAGTGAAAGGATCGCCGAGTTCGAGCTTTGCCCGATGTTGAGCGATGGTGTCATCGAGCCGGCGGTCGCGGGCGGGCGGATTCCGTTCGGATACGGGTCTGACATCGTCTGGAACGGATTCACGTCGTTGAGGGAGGTGACCACGCTCGTGACCGACGAGAAGCCATCGGCGAACGCGGTGGACGTGGTGGCGTCCGCCGCGGAAAGCCCGTAGAACAAACCGTAGGCCGCGCGTACCACCATCTGTCCGGGCGCGCGCCACGCGAATCCGAGCCGCGGACCCAAGTTGCGTCTGTCTGAATCGATGAGCCGGCGGCGATCGCCCTGGCGGTATTCCATCTGGCCTTTCAAACCGAGCGGCGGGACTTGTGTCGCGATCGGCGATTCCTTGGCCAGATTCAGCACGCTCATGCGGTCGTAACGTTCGGTGCGTGTCAAATTGCTTTCCCATCGCAGACCGGCGAAGAGCGTGAACGTTCGGGTCAGAGTGAAATCGTCCTGCAGGTAGACAGCCGGATACGAGCTGAGAAACGATGTCGCGGGTTGATTGGTGATGCTGCCGCCGGCGGGAAGCCCGAGCAGCATGGTCGCGATCGAGTTGCCCGCCGTGGCGCTCGCCTGGTTGGGGTTGGGCCCTTGCGTGAATGCCTGGCTGAAGCTGAAGCTCCCGGAACCGTTGTTGTTCTGGAGCTGATTGTTGTAGAAGGCGCGGAACTCGGCGCCCGTCTTCAGGCGATGGCGCGAGAAGTTCCGGCTGAGGCTGCCGTCGACCGTGTGGGTCGTCTGAGTGCTGTAGTTCTGCGCGCCATTGCCGAGTCCGCTGAAGCTCGTCACTGTGGTGACGGGAATCGCGCGCACCTGCTGGCCATCACGAAAGTTCGACGGGAAACCGAGTTGCGTGATGTCGTAGCCGTTGGACCATGCGCTACGCGTCCCATACTGATAGACCACGTTGTAGTTGAAGGTGAGGATGGTGGTGGGGCTGACGGTGTAGACGTCCTGCACTCCCGCGAAGCGCCGCCGTTGTAATAGCGGCGGATTGGTGGGATTGCCGATGCCGCCATAATAATTCGGCTCGCCGACCCACGGCTGCTGATATGATCCGCGCCCAAAGAAGTGATGGCGGCCCGAGTATTGATCGAGGCGGATGTTGAACGTGTCGTTCTTGTTGTTGCGCGCCGAATTGAGCGGTAGGTTACCAGTAGGCGCGACAACCGTGGGCAGGGGATACAGCGCCACCATTCTTCGCGCCACCGGATCGATACGCGCGGGTGGAATCGTGTTGCTGGGAAACTGCAGCCGCGTCACGCCCACGCCGTTTGCGTTCGGGACGGTGTTCAACGGATCGAAGATCTGAATCAGCCGGCCCTGCGCGTTGAGCGTGTTCGAGAAGTCGCCTGTGCGCTCGAGCGCCGTGGGCACGGTGAAGGTATTCGGATTGCCGATCGACTCGCGGTAGGCCTCGTAGTCGAAGAAGAAGAACGTACGGTCCTTCCCGTTGAAGAGGCGCGGAATCACGACCGGACCTCCGATGGTGCCGCCCGCCTGATGGCGATGGAGCTTGCCGAGCGGAAGTCCAGCGCGATTGCTGAAGAAGTCGTTGGCGTCGAACGCGCGATTGCGCAGGAACCAATATGCCGTGCCGTGGAACTGGTTGGTGCCGGATTTGGTCACCATCGTGATGGTGCCACCGTTCGAACGTCCGAACTCGGCCGACATGGAGTTGGTCTGCACCTTGAATTCGGCGACGGAATCGACGTTCGGCGAGTAGATATTCAGATACGTGGTGCCGCGCGGGGTGCCATTGCTCGCGCCGTCGATCGCCACCCCGGCGGTCGCGAAGTTCGACCCGTTGATGCCGGGCACGGTATTGCCTAGCTGCACCGCGGCTGTTGGCGACGGATCCTGTGGAATCACGCCGGGCGCGAGCGCGGCGAGCGAAAGCGCGTCGCGGCCGTTCAACGGCAGGTCGAGGATTTGCTTGGTCTCGACCACCTGTCCGAGGGTCACGCTTGATGCTTCGAGTAAGGGCGTGGTGGCGCGGACTGTGACCACCTCGGTTTGGGCACCGGGATCGAGTTTCAGATCGATCGCCAGGCGGTCGCCCACACGCACCACGATGCCATCGAGCGCCGCGCGGCGAAATCCCTTCGCTTCGGCCGTGACCGTGTAGGTTCCTGGCGAAAGGAATGGAATCGTGTACTCGCCGGAAGCGTTGACGGGCGAGTTCCGCGCGACGCCCGTGGCGGTGTTGGTAGCCGTCACCGACGCGAACGGGATCACGGCGTCGAGCGAGTCGCGAACGGTGCCCTGGATCGACCCGGTGTTGGCTTGGCCGAACAGTGGGAGTGTCGAGAAGAATGCGAGCGCGGCGCGATGCGGACGTGACATGACGTTCACGCGATCATATCAGGCAGCGCCGTCTGCGGCACGGGATATGCGTCAGTGGGTAGCCGATCAAGCAAGCTCCGCTCGGAACGCGATGCGGTACACTGATCGGGAACGATTTGGCCGCGCGTCCCGGCAGGTCTCTGAAGTTCCCAGAAATCATGACCGAACAAGGGCACGCTCCGCCCCCAGTGGCCGATCTCAAACTCAGGATAGCGGCTGTCGCCGGCTTTCTCGGGCTTTGGGCCGGAACATCATGGCTGTTTTGGACCGGCTATGTGGGTTCGGACGACATGTTCTACACCCGCTACGCCCACTCCTTTGACCGGTTCCCCTATTGTTACTGGGAATTCCGGATGCCATTCATCCTGGCGGTGCGCGCGTCCTTCGGCATCTTCGGCACGTCCGAATTCGCGGCGGCCCTGCCCAATTTGGCGGTTTCCCTGGTCTTGATGGCGTCGATCGCATGGATCATCGGATGGCCCAATGAGCTCAGTTGGCGAACCAATTCGACCATGATCCTGTCGGCACTGTTCCCACTCGAAGCGAACCTCAGAACCCTGCCGGCGGCAACCTACATGGGCAGCATGCTGACAGGCGCTGGAGTGGCTTGTTGGATTCGCGGAGGACCAGCGATGCGGTGCGTCGGGTCGGCGGTCCTCGCCTTGGCCTTCGCGACACACGAGCTCATGCTATTTCCGGTAGGAATTTCCGCCGCCGTCGCGCTACTGTTCGACTGGAAGCGATTCTCGAAACCGGTATTGATTCTGGGCTGTCTGGCCGCGGCGTCGGTGGCGGCCGAAGCGGTTGTTTACGGGCATTACTTGGGCAACCCCATGGCGCGTTTCAGCCTGGCTGCCGGCGGAGCGGCAACGTCGGTGCCGGGTGCCGATATCACCGACTCAGGAGTCTCCGGGCCGCGCTTCTATTGGTGGCCAATCGAAGTGAGTGCCGTGAGCAAGCAGTTTGCCGGCTCCTTGATGCTCCTGTTCGTCGCTAGCTCGTTCGCGTGGCGCAAGTTCAGCCGCGACCAGAAGATGCTTTTCGTCATGCTCGCCGCCACCTGGATCTGGTTCGGATGGGGAACCATGGTGCCGTGGGACTACAAGCCCTTCTTCCGCCAATTCCACCATTGGACTTGGACCACCCTGGGTGTGAATGTGCTCATGCCCGCCGCGGTGCTGCTGGCATTCGGCCGGAACACCGCTCGCTGTGTCCTCGTGGCGATGGCCGGCATCTACTTTCTTGCCCTAGCGTCGGGGGGCCGATGGGGTCAGACCGTCGAATCGGCGCGCGTGCTTCTCGCCTACGCAGACGCCCGTCCCACGCGTACCTTCCTAACCGACGTCCACACCATGAACGGGATGTACCTCGTCAACGGATTTCGATTGCCGCGAAACGTTTTCTGCAGGAACGGTGACGCGGTGTCCCGTCATCTTCTGATCAACAAGGGCCCGGTGGGCACGCCGGTATTCTCCTTCAACGAGGTGGAGCCGGATGCGATCCTGCTCAACACGGAGGGCGATTCGCAGATTCCCTTCGAGGCGGAGTTCGCCGCCTATGTCAAGCAGCATCCGGGTCAACGCGATGTTGTCATGCCGATGAAACGGAAGTGGCTCCTGGCGCATATCCCCGTGCTGCGCGACCATCCAGCCGCGGTCCGCTCGCTGGGCGCGCAGGTGATTCGCCTCACCCGTTGACGGACTCGCGTTCGGGCCCGAGCATCGCGATCACCGCGCCGAGGGGTCGCGGCCTGCCCGCTTTGGTTCGACCGACAGATACCACGGAAACCGCTGCGAGTTGCGGAACAACTGCCCGAACAGCTTCAGCCGGTCGGTCACTTGCGCGGCTTCCGTTTGAGTTCGAAAGCTCTCGAGCGCCACATCCCAGTACCTGCTGTCGCCGCTGGCCTCTGCGATGTAGGCCAAACCGGGTGTCAGCATCACCGAGTGGACTGGCGCGTTGAGAAACACGCGGCGCTTCGGATCCCATTCTTTCGGGTTCGCGAACACCCAGTCCGCGGCGCGGCGAAGATAGGAGGGCATTTCGGGGCGATGGAATGTCCAGGAAGCCTGCGACACGGCCTCGAGCGCGATCCCATACATCCAAGACTGGTGGCTGTAGCCGCCACGGAATTGGGGGTCCCATCGCACGCCGCAACGCAACGCGCGCAGCTTGTTCTCGTCGCCGTCCTGCCAGCTCTGCACGCAATCGATGATCCAGTTGGCGCGATCGAGGTATTTCTTGTCGCCGAACACCTCGTACGCTTTCATCATCGCGAAAAGACCATGACCGATCGAGCGGGTGTTGCTCTGAATATCGAGGCCGTTGTTGGCGGTGCCGAAGTCCGCCGAAAGCCGTGCCACGTCGCGTGACCAGAGATCTCCGGTGAGCAGGTAGCGGTCGAACAAGCTCTCGTTCTTGTAGAAGGCCCAACTCGCCGAAGCGGTGAACTCGCCATTGGAGTAGCGTGTCCAGTGGTTCAACCCCGGACCGGTGCGCGGCGCTCCGTGCAGCGCCGGGACGGGATCGTGATGGGAAATGTCGACATCGGCGAGGTGCGCGGTGGCCTCCACGGCGGTACGCAGCGACACGAGATCGCCGGTGCGGAAAAAGTGCAGGAATAGCGCGTGCGGAAAGTCGTAGTATTCGGTCTCCCAGTGCACCCCATAGTCCGGCCGTGCGCTGGCGGTGATGATCTTGTGGACCGCGTCGCCAAAGTTCAACATGCCGTACTCGTCGAAAGTTCGCCCTTCAAACCGATAGGCGCGGCCGCGCTTGCCGAGCACCGCATCGCGCGAGGAAGCCAGCCACCGGTCGAACCGTTGCACGAGCGGCCAATACTCGGGCCGGATGGCGTCGGCGGACGATTCCACCAAGCGTCCGAGCGCACCGGTGTCGCGCGTGTACCATTTCGGCGGCGCCACCGCGTAGAGCGGATCGTCGAGATGGGCGCGCAGATCCCCGCCCCCGAACGACAGAATCATCTCGTGTGTCTTGGCGACTCCTTTGTAGATGTTCTGGGGACGAGCTGTCTCGGGAAACAGCTCGAGCCGGACCTGCCCGTCCGCTCTCGCCTCGAACGCCTTCGGATAGAGTTGCCAGAACCAGCGCACACCGAATCCGATTCCTCCCGCCTGAAACCAGCCTGGTAGCCGCGGCTCGGCGGCTGAGAGTTGCTCGATCCGCTCCGGCGCCGGCGCCTTGTCGAGCTGGGCCTCGAGGCGTAATCCATCGAGGCGCACGAAATCACTCATCTTGTCGCCCTGCCGGTTGACGATGCTGTACGTGAGGCGAATGTGCGGTTTGCCAGCATACGCCGTGATCCGGGCGACATAGTCCAGCGCTTTGTCCTTGCCGTTGGCCCAGCCATGCGATCCGGTGCGCTTCAACACGACTTTCATCGGCGTCTGCTCTTCCACGACGAGATCGGACGCAGCCCACGAACTGAGCTTGTAAATGCGCTCGTCGGAACGCAGGAGCATGTCAGCTCCGGTGAGTCCGGGACCGTCGAGGAGCGGACCCGTGCGATGGACGGTGAACCGCAGCGGTCCGGTGGAGATGCGGACATCGCCGCCGCTCATGGTCAGCTCCAGCTTCGCAGGTGGCGGGGGAGGCGCTTCATCGCCGGTTCGCACGCGGTAGACGGCGCTTCCTTTGGCCGGCACCGACGCGAGGAAGTCGCAGTGGACCCACTGAATGGAAGACGCCTGCGTGGCGGCATCGGTCCACCAGCGATTCACGACCCTAAAGTCCGCCGGCACTAGACGGCCGTCGGGGCCGTGGAGACGCAGCTTTGCGGTATCGGTCAGCAGGCCCTTTGGTAGCGGGACTCCGAATGTGACCGGTTCGGCAACGCGTTCGACGCCTGCCGTCTCCTGGACCGTGAGCGGGAGATCGAGCGCGAGCAGGAGGAACCCAAGAGGAGGCATGTCCGCATCATATCTCGACCGGCGCGGTCGCAAATCCCGCGGGATCGGCGTCACATGTCATCGATCATTGGAAAGCGTAGTTTTCTGAATGCCTGAGGGGGCGACGTCATGGGCGCGGAGCGGCCCAGCACCTACACTACATGGATCGGATGTTTCGAACAGATCTTTAGGGAAATGTTTGGAACATTTTCGGAAATGTCCAGTCGCGGCGGGGAACCATGGGGGAGTGGAGCTCCGAAGGGGGCCCTGGATCGATCCGGTGGTTTGGCCGAACATGCGCGGAGGACGCGGCAGGTGAAAAGATTCCAGACTCTCAACAAGTCTGGTTCCGATTCACCGAGCCGCGCCCTCCGGGCCCTTGTCATCGCGGCGGTGGCGAGCCATCACCGCTAGAAGTGGTGTCTACTTCTTGAAGGTTCCGAGCTTGCCGAATTTCTCGGCGATCAGATAGCAGAATGTCACGCGGCTCTTTTCGCGGGTCTTTGCCATCTGTTTGGCCACGTCTTTCAACGCGGCATCGAGCTCGGTGTCGCTGGCGGTGAGTCCGAGCTTCTTCTTCATGAAGCCGTCGCGCACGCGGGCCAACTCTTCCTTATCGCTAGTCGCGACCAGGGAAGAATCCTTCGAGCGGAGCGCGATCCCCAGATGCTTCACGATGCCCGCGACCGCGGCTGCGTCCACGGTAGCGGTGTACTTCTTGACGTCTTCTACGTAATCAGGTTTGGCGTCAGGCATTTCGATTTCCTTTTTCACAGTCAATCAGGTTGGGCTAATAGCCCTTCAGAGCATAGGACGGGAGCGCGTCAGTGTCAACAGCAGGCATCGAACCATTTCCGGCCGTCCGCGAGCGTACGGCGAGTGGAACCGGACTCAGGCTCGGTGAACCGATTAAACCGGGTGCCCGTTGTCCGAAATTGGGCGTATAATACTGGCGGGAGGGCTCTTGCCGTCCCGATCGAAAGGAGTCCCCGTGGAATCCACCCGCCGTACTTTTCTTACCGCGCTCGGATCGGCGCCGATGTTCATCCCACAATCGGCATTCGGTGCCAACGACCGCATTTCATACGCCCTGATCGCCGCTGGTGGCCGTGGCCGATCGGTTTCCAGAACTTTCGGCAAGCTGGGCGCGCAGTGCGCCGCGCTCTGCGATGTCTATGAACCGCATCTCGAAATGGCGAAGAAGGACTCGCCCGATGCGCGAACCTATCGCGACTTCGCCGAACTGCTCGACAAGGAAAAGAGCCTCGACGCCGTCCTGATCGCCTCGCCCGATCATCAACACTTCCCCATGCTTCGCGCCGCGTTGGCCGCGAAGAAGGACGCCTATCTCGAAAAGCCGCTCTCGAAGAGTCTCGAGGAAAGCGCGCAAATGATCGAAACCGTGCGGGCTCACAAGCAAGTGGTCCAGATCGGCATGCAGCGCCGCAGCGCGCCCGCGATCTACAAGGCGAAGAAGCTGGTCGACGACGGTGTGCTCGGCCGCGTGACGCTCGTCAAGCCCCAATGGCACTGGAACATCGCCGCCAAGCTCGACAACTCGCCTCTTCCCGGACAGCTCGACTGGAATCGTTTCCTCGGCTCGGCGCCCAAGCGCGAACTCGAGCCGATGCGCTTCCGCCGCTGGCGCTACTTCTGGGATTACGCGGGCGGCAACATGACCGATCAGGGCACCCACCTCATGGATGTCGTGCAGTGGTTCATGAACTCGGGCGCGCCGAAGTCGGCGGTTTGCCAAGGCTACGTGGCGAAGATGGAGGGCGCCGAACATCCCGACGTCTTCAGCGCCGTCTACGAATACGACAGCTTCATGGTCACCTGGACGCTCGACTATTCGAACTCGTTCCAGAACGGCTGGTCGATCACCTTCATGGGCGACAAGGGCACGCTGATCCTCGACGACGCCGGCTACAAGATCTACGCCGAGCCGTGGAAGAAGAACGCCGAGCCGGTTCATGAGGAGCAAGCGCCGGTGCCGGTGGAAACGCACGTGCAGAATTTCCTCGACTGCATCAAGTCGCGCCAGGATCCCAACTGCACCGTCGAAATCGCCGCGCAGGCGGTGTCGGGTCCGCATCTGGCGAATCTGGCAATGGTGAATGGCCGAAAGATGAAGCTCGACCCCGCGACTTATCGGGCGTCCTGACGATATCCTGGAAGTATGAGAACTGCGAACGCGGCCGCCGCGTTTGCGGTGTGGGCATTCGCGGCATGGGCACAACGCGCTCCTTCGCCGCCCAAACCTCAACAACGTCCGGCGGCACCCCCTCGAACGGAGATCCAAAAAGCCATCGACGAATTCCGGGTACAAACCCAGACGCTCGGAATTCGTCCCGATTCTCCCGTGAAGGCTTCCCGCCAGAACCGGAGTGGGTGGCATGGCCGCGTATTCGAAAACATCCGCAACGATTTCTTCGATGCGACGGCTCATGAGATCCGTCAGCGGGACGGCGAGAAGGGCGTGCTGCGGCGCAATCAGTTCGGGTTCAATCTCACCGGTCCCGTGTGGATTCCGAAGCTGTACGAAGGCGGACAGAACACACATTTCTCGCTGACATACGAGGGGATGCGCGAGAAGGTGAATCGAACCTACCTGCGCACGATTCCCACGATGGGGGAGCGTACGGGTGATTGGGGACACGTGGTCGATCAAGCAGGCGATCCTTTGCCCGTCTTCGATCCTCTCTCGACGTCGCCCAACCCGGACTTCCGCGCGGGCGCACCGGTTTCCACCGACAATCTCCAGTACAACAGAGCCCAGTTCCCGGGAAACCGGATCCCCGCGTCGCGGCTTGATCGCGTGGCGCAAGACGCGCTCCAACATTACCCGGCTCCGAACTCGGACGCGGGTCCGTTCTTCCGCAACAACTTCTTCATCTCGGCACCGGAGCCGAATCGCGCCGATGGGATCGTATCGCGCGTCGATCACACGGTGAACGATCAGCATCGTGTGGGAGTGGGTCTGAATTACTCGAACGGGTCCGACGGCGCGGCCCTTTGGTTCAACTCGATCGCCAATCCGGGCTCTGTCCCGCGTGACCGCCGCTCGCGGCGGGTCACGGCCGAACACGTGTTTACGGCCTCGGCCCGCAACATCAACACGCTCACGATCGACGTCTCCACCGATCAATCGGAGAACAAGCCGAACCTCGATGCGAGCGGGCAGGCGTTTCCGTTTTATCGCTTCAACAACAGCTATCTCGGAATGGGCCAATCATACCCGCAGTCGAAGAACGTTCGCAACACCTACATCGTGACCGACGGCTTTTCCACCCGATGGAAGGAGCACCGGCTGCGTGCCGTGGTGCAGGGAATTCGCGAACAGATCAACACCTTCTGGCCGCAGTATCCGAGCGGGAGCTTCCGCTTCGGCGCCGGCTACACCAGCCTGCCGGGTATCATCAACACCGGCCATCCGTTCGCCAGTTTCCTGCTCGGTGGCATCGAAGTGGCCGAGCGCAGTGTCGTGGTTTCGCCGTCATACTTCCGCCGTTCGCGCGGATTGATCGGGTTCCGTGACCAATGGGATGTGCGCAAGGGGTTGACGCTCAGCCTTGCGTTGAACCTCGATGGCGCCACGCCGCGCGTCGAACGCTACGATCGCCAATCCACCGTCTCGGATCGTGTGATCAATCCGGTGAATGGCCGGCCGGGCGCGATGGCGATCGCCGGACAAGGCGGTTTCGGACGCTCCTTCCAGCCGATCCAGTTCCGGGCCGAACCGAGCGCGAGCCTCTCCTGGAACGTTCTCGGACGAACCCAGACAGTGGCGCGGGCCGGCTACTCACGCTCCTATTCGGCGACGCCGGTTTATCTCGGCCAATGGGGAACGCAGGCGTTCAACGGCAGTCCAACCTGGGTCTCGCTGAATCCGCAGCTATCACCCGCGTTCCGGCTGCAAGAAGGCTTCCCGCCATCGTCGCGAACCTTTCCGGACACGCGGCCCGACAGCGCCAACTTCACGGTCGCGGATCTGATCGAGCCTACGGGCAAGCAGCCCACCTATCAGTCGTTCTCTCTTTCGATCGAGCATGAGCTGCCGGGCTCCGCCGTACTGACCACGGGGTTCGGGCACTCCGAAGGCCGCAACATGTTCTTGAGTAATTCCGGCTCCAACCCGAACGCGATCCACCTCGACAACCTCGTCTATCGTGACCGGCTCAACGACGAAAACTTCAACCGCTCGCTCCGTCCCTATCCGCAGTATCAGAAGTTCGACGTCTACAGCTCCTGGCCCGAGGGACGCTACCAGCGCGACGCCGGCTACCTGCGCCTGGAAAAACGCGCGAGCGCGGGGCTCACGGTTTCGGCCTACTACGAGTTCTCCAAACAAATGGACAACTACTCGGGTCCGTACGGCATTCAGGACTACTTCAACCGGCGCAACGAGTGGTCGCTCACCTCGAGCAACAATCCGCACCGCTTTTCGCTGTCCTATAATTACGAACTCCCAGGCGGCGTCAATCGCTTCCTGCCGGGGCCGGTGCAATGGGCGCGATTTGTGACGAACGGATGGTCGATCAGTGGACAGACGACTGTGGCGAGCGGCGAACCGGTCGCTTTGCGTCCGGCTTTCAACAATACCGGCGGACTGGTCGAGGCGCTCAACGTCAACACCGTTCCCGGCGCGAATCCGAGGGTCGAGAGCCCCAGTCCCGAGATGTGGTTCAACCCGGCGGCTTTCGCCCAGCCGGATGATTTCACCACCGGCAACGCTTCTCGAACACATCCTCACCTGCGAATGCCTCGGAACCAGAATCACGACCTGTCGCTGATCAAGCGGATTCCGTTGACCCAGGAAAAGAGTATGGAACTGAGCGCCGTTGGCCTCAACTTCGTCAACCATGCCGATTGGACCGAGCCCGACACGATGATTGGCCCTCCGAGTGCTCCAAATGTAAATGCGGGCAAGATCATCGGATCGCGCGGCGGGCGCGTGATTCAGCTCGGCCTGCGGGTGAATTTCTGATATGCGCTTCTTCGCCAGCATCCTCGCCATCGCCAGCGCGGCATGGGCCGCTTCGCCTACCACGGGTCCGCAGGCGGTGAGTATTCCGTTCTGGGTGACGGCGGGCGAGACCACCGCCAAACTGAGCGCGAAGGCCGCGGGAGCTCCCGTGAAAGTTCTGCGCACCCGCGGACCCGAACATGACATGGTGCTGCTGGTGGTGCTCGACCTCGCGGGTGATTTGGCGCAGGTCGATCCGGCGCGTGAGGCACTGGTGGCCGCGCTCGAGAAGCTGCCCGTCAACGTGTACATCGGCCTGATGCGCGCACAGGACGGATTGCGGGTCCTGGCGGACCCGGGTCCTGATCGCGCCAAGGTCAGGGAGGCGATCGAGGGCCTGAACATCAGCGGACGCGCGGGCCTGCTCGATACTGTTGAAACCGCCACTCAAATCGGCGATTCGATGCTCGCCAAGGCCAATGTCCGCACTGCAATCCTCTACGTCTCCGATTCGACCATTTCGAACTATCGCGAAGATTACACCAACCCGGTGGTCAACTCCGGCGACTCGCGCGACATGAGCCGGCGCTTCCCCGAGGGCATCGTGAAGGAGAAGCTCTCCCAGCTCTCCGTGCGTCTCGCCCCTCGCCAAACGCCTCTGTTCATCGTTCACCTGAACTATCAGAACGATCGATTGAACGAAGCCTATCAGGCGGGCCTGCTCGAAATCGCCCACGCTTCGGCCGGCTCAGCCGTCTTCTGCCGCTCGGTAGGGGAGATTCCGGAAGCGATCGCGAACACGATTGCCACCATCACGGCTCTACAGAGCGCCGAGATCCAACTCGGTCCCACGAAGGCGAAACAGGTCGACATCGAACTGTCGGCCGAGGGCCAGACACTGCGCTATCGCCAGCGCATCTCGCCGCGGAAATGAGGTTCTCCATGCGTATCGTGGCTGCTGTTCTTGCCGTGGCGGCTTTAGCCGCTTCGTTGCTGTGGAGACGTGATTCGGCGCGGGCGGGCGCCGCCGAGGCCGAGGCTGCGCGCCTGCGTGCTTCCGAGACGGACCTGAAAGCGAAGCTCGCGCAGGCGATCGAGTCCGCCAAGCGCGCACCGGAAGAGCAGTGGGAGTACGAGACGGTTTCGCCCAAACGGACGAAGAGCCCCGAAAAGCCGGTCGTAATCGAGGACACCACGACGCGGAACGAGTTGGTGAAGCTCCTCGACGAAAAGCAGGCCCGCTTGGCCGAAGCGCGAAAGTCGCTGGAAGAACTGGAGCACCGCCTGCACGAAGCCGAGGCGAAGATCGCCGCGATGAACCAGGAACAACAAAAGCTCGCCGATGCACGCCGTGAATTCGAAGACCGTCTCGAGACAGCCAACCGGGTTTCCGCCGCGCTGGAAGCCGAAGTCAAGGGACGGAATGATCGAATGGTCCGCATCGACTCGACCAATCGCGAGTTGCAGAAGAAAGTCGAAGACGCGTCCAAGCAAGTCACCAGGCTGGCCAAAGCCTCCGGCGAGATCGAAGAGATCTCGCGGCGCCGCGAAGTCTACCTGAACAACGTGCTGCGGCGGTATCGCGAGGTAACCGACATGTACCGGACGCTCGCGGTGCGGATGAACAGCCCACGCGAGACGGGGCTACCTTCGCCGGGCACGGACCTATCGCGGATCCAGAACGCGATCATGCTTGCCGAAGAGGATCTGCGCCAGTTGCAGACGCTCAATGCGCAGGCCGCACGTCTGCACAAGGACATGGCCGCAGCGGGGCGGTAGCCCTCCGATTCCGCCTGATAGACACGAGCCGCGCTGCTTTGGTCAATTAACCTTCTTGCGCCCGGAATCTCCGAACAAAGCGGCGGAAAATGCCTTCGGCGTGTCCAGGTGCTCGAGTGTCCAGCGCTTCCATCTCGCGCAACTCGGCCTCCAGATTGCGGAGTTCCCGTGCGGCGCGCGCAATCCTGCCGCGGAGTTCCCAGATCCGTTCCTCCAGGGGAACTGCTTGCGGCCCGAGCTTCGCGGTCCCCGCGCCTCCCACGATATCCGTCAGATACTGGATGCAATCGAGCCCATATCTCTTTTCCATGACTTACCTCCAGGCGCCCCTGTTCGGCGCGTCTTACTCATCCCGCCACCAGCGGGCGATCACTGTCCCGGATCCGTTCGGCCAGCGCCTGCACGAGTCCCAGGCGTTCGCCCGCGCGGCGAACGGCGAGCACGGGAACCGGTGAAAGTTGAACGACTCGCTCCACCACCGACCCAAGCAGCACGGTTGCCGCGCGTGTCCGCCCGCGCGTTCCCGCGACGATGAAGGTCGACCCCAGCCGCTTGGCTACGGCCACTACCGCCGCGGCGGTTCCCAGTCCCTCGACATTTCCACCCGCCTGCAAGGCGTCCGCGTCGAAGCCGTGCGCCGGTTCCACCACCAAGTCGAAATAGTGATCCTGTCCAGCGTGCTTGACCACGAATTCAGCCAACGCCTTCCTGGAACGGCCGGGGTCCTCACGCCAGTCGAGCCATGCCTCGTCATCGTCCGTTTCGACCGCGACGACAGTGACGGAACTCCCATGGAACCGAGCGATCCGCGTCGCCTCGCGAACCGCCTCCGCTGCGGTCTCCGAGAAGTCCACCGGAACCAGGATCCGATGCAGTTCCAGCGAACTCCCGGCCGGGACCATCAGGGTCGAACAGGGTGCCATCATCGCCACGCGGCGGGCCATCAGGTGGCTTCTGGCGCCCACGGCCACCAGGTCCGCCTCCGTCGCCGCGACGTGACGAAGCAACGCATCCAGCGTATCTCCGAACCTCGTGGAGTTGACGTGAAACCGGTGGATCTCCCCGCCGGGCAAACTTAGCCGCGACGCGGAATCGTACAACCCGCCTTCCGGATCGCCGCCCGATGCCACCACAATGCGTTTGAACATGCGCGATTAGGCGGCGATCGCCTTTTCCCTGGCTGGAGCGTTTTGCGGCAAGGGTTCCAAGTTGGTCTCGAGGAACGGACGGAGCACGAAGTAGATCACCAAGGCCGAAAGCACGCCCGTAAGGAAGTCAGTTACGGGCACCATGATGGCCGTGTACGACATGAGCCCCGCATGGAACCGGCCCGTCGCCATGACGTGCCTCATTTCGCGGACATTGATCATGTTGCTCGCCACCCAGAGCATGACGCCTCCGATGCAGGCCATTGGAACAGACTCGAGCCAGCTTGCCAGGAACACGGCCATGCCGAGTTTGAACGCGAACTTGAAGTAGCCGGCGAGCGGCGTTACCGCGCCCGCGCGAATGCTGGTGGCGGTTCGTGCCAGCGCGCCGGTGCATGGGAATCCGTTGAGGAGCGGCGTGATGATCTGAACCAAACCCTGCCCCCAGAATTCCTTGTCGGGGTTGAACGGCGTCTTCGTGTTGCCCGCCAAGCGGTCGGCCATCGACGAGCAGAGGAGGCTCTCCACTCCCGAGACGAATGCGATCGCCACGGTGAAGTAGGTGAAGTCCAACCAAACCTTCGGCGTCATCTCGGGAAGAGAAGGCGGCGTGAACTGGAAGAAATTTGTCGGGATGTTCCCGTACCTGGTGCTGACCAAAGTCAGCCCCTCACCGGCCCACACTGTACCCGCCAGAATCGACGCGGTTCCCACCGCGATGAGCGGAGCCGGAATGTAGATGGACAGCCGGAGAAGGAGCTTCGTCAGTGCGAAGGTCATCAGCCCGATCACGATGGCGTACCCGCTCGCCTCTCCGGCGTGTTCGGCGACTCCCGCCAGCTTGCTCACGAGGTTGGGTCCGCCCGCTGCCTGGATCCCGAGCACGTCATAGAGATTCGTGGCCGCGATCGTGATGCCGATACCCACCGTGAATCCCACGACAATCGAATTGGGCACCATCTTGGCAATCTGTCCCATGCCGAGGAGTCCGAACACACATAACAGAAGACCTGCCGCCACCGACACCGCCACGAGAAACCCGTGGTCGTACTTCTGCATGAGGGCGAAGATCACCGGAATGAACGCCGCGGTTGGCCCGTAAACCTGATACTTCGAGCCGCCGAAGGTTCGCCCGATCAGGCATGCCATCGCGCCCGCGATGATGCCCTGTTCGGGGCGCAATCCCATCGCCATGGCGAAGCCCATCGCCATCGGAATCGCCGTCATCGCCGTAACAAGCCCCGCGCTCATGTCGCGATACACGACACACTTGTAGTTCGCCGCGGTCAGGTCCTCGAACCGGCTGTCCCGAAACGTGAGGAACAGCCTCAATCTCTCCAACATAAGCACCTCGCCAAGCCGTCGCAAGTCTCGGCTTAGTGTGAGCTGGGATCGCCAAACAAATCAATGAGATAAAGGCGATTCGTAGGCCGGATCTAGGGGTGACTCGGTGTGTCTGCCCGAAGTCTAGGGGTCCACCGCGAGGCAAGCGTAAAAGTTCTCTGGGATGGTCATGTTCCGCCGCTTTTGAGATCATGGAAGAGGTTTGCCCGACTCACAATGGGAACTCCGGGAGCCGCGCCAAGATCATCGCTTTCGCGGCATCGCGCGAAGGTTTGTCTGGACGATCCTTGGCGGGTTTGCGGTGGTCCTGGCCATGATGGCCACCTCGGGTGTCATCGCGTTGCGGGCGGTCGACCGGATCGACCGGGAAGCAGGAGCCGTTTCCGAACGTTACTTGCGCGACACGAGGCTCGTTGACCGGCTCGTCCGCCAACAGGCGAATCTCGGTGTGCTGATATACTCATTGGCGTCGGCCAGGAGCACGCAGTCCGTGGAGAAGCTCCGTCACGTATACGCCGTCGACCGGGAGCGCACGCAAGCGGTCGTCGAAGAGGCGCTCAGAGAGAACATGAACGCCGGAGAGGCAAGTGCGTGGAAGGCGGTGGGTGCCGCGGCAAGCACGCTTTTCGCGGAGATGGACGGCCTCCTCGCCAAGAGTCAGCATGACTCGGCGGAACTCTCGAACCGGTACCTCTCATTCACGGCGGCCGCATCGAGCCTGATGGATGCGGCATACGACGATGCCGCGACATCGAGAACCGCGCAACTCGCGCTGGACGCTGGCCTGTTCACCTCGGCGCTAAGCCTGTTTCTGGCCGCACTCGCTTTGGCCGCCACCGGCGCGGCGCTTTCGGTGGTGGGCTCTGTCGCATGGTTTCACCGGCTGGAGAGTCAGGCGGCGACACTTGCCCGTCTTTCCATGCACTCGCTTTCCGAGCAGGAACAGACGGCACGAAGGTTCTCCCGGGAGATGCACGATGAGTTCGGACAGGTGTTGAACGCGGTGTCATCCAGCTTGACCGTGGTGCGGGCGGCGGACGCCGAGAGTTCGTCTCGCCTCGAGGACGCCATTTCGCTCGTGAAGGAAGCACAGGGCACCGCCCGCGATATCTCGCAACTCCTGCGGCCGAGAATCCTCGACGACTTCGGCCTGGACGCGGGGCTTCGTGAACTGGCGCGGGGTTTTTCGCAGAGGACCGGAATCTCGATCGACTACCGTAGTCAGGTGCGGGACCGGATGTCGGTGCTCGTCGAAACCCACATGTTCCGGATCGCGCAGGAAGCGCTGACGAACGCCTTTCGACACAGCTCCGCGGATGAAATCTCGTTGTCCCTGGAGAAGCGTGAGAACGATCTCATCCTGACGGTCAGCGACAACGGAAAGGGTTTCGATCCCAAGGCCTCCAGTCAATCCGGACTGGGGCTGTTGGGAATGAGGGAGAGGGCCCGGGCCATGAGAGGGCGCGTCGAGATCACGCCGGTGGCCGGAACCGGCGTCACGGTTGAGGTTCGCGTGCCGCTGGATGGCATCGAAGCCGGGGAGGCCCCGCGAGCATGACGCCCACTGGCAGGCCGCTGCGTATTCTTCTCGCCGATGACCATGCGATGGTTCGGCGTGGCTTTCGCCTGATCCTGTCGCAAGTCCCTGCGGAATTCGAGGTCGTTGGGGAGGCGGGCACCGGCGAGCAAGCGCTGGAATTGGTCAAGGAGCTCCAGCCGGAACTCGTGCTGGTCGATGTGGCCATGCCCCGCATGAACGGCGTGGAGCTCACCCAGCAGGTGGCGCGGAACTGGCCACATGTCAAGGTGCTCATTCTCTCGATGCACAAGGACTCCAACTACGTTCGCGAGTGCCTCCGAGCGGGCGCCAAGGGTTACGTGCTCAAGGAGTCGGTCGACGCAGAACTCCTGCACGCAATCAGGACGGTGGCTGGCGGCGGTGCCTACTTCGCTCCCGGGGTGTCCAATGTCGTACTCTCCGATTATCAGCGGTTCGTCGGCAGCCCGCTCGATCTGCTCACGGCTCGCGAGCTCGATGTATTTCGCCTTCTCGCCGAGGGCAAACAGGCCAAGGATATCGCGGCAGAACTGGATATCAGCGTCTACACGGTGGACGCTCACCGCAACCGGATCTTTCGCAAGCTCCAACTGAGAAGCAGTTCGGAACTGGTGCGATTCGCTCTCCGGCAGGGCTTGATATCCGGTTAGTTGGATGCGCGCCGGATCAAGCGCCGCGAGTCAAGGCGATGTAACGGACCTCGGCCACCTGCCGGCCCTTGACCTCCGGCGCACGGAGTGTCAGCGTGCCCGCGCCCTTCTTCAGCCGGATCTTACCGAGGCGCATGGGCTTGAAGTCCTTCACGTAGGACTCGCCGCGTTCCACCTTGTCGAACTCCTTGCCGATCGCCGGCGGATCGTGAGCCTCGGTGACCTCCGTTTTCACTGATTCACCCCCGAACGAGAGCTCGATGGTCGAGCCGGTGTCCGCCTTCGGGCAGGCATAGTAGACATCGGCGGTGTACTCACCCGGGGTTCCGACCTCGATGTGCCAGGTCATCGAATCGCCGGGCGCGGTCCAGTTGGTGAAATACGAACTGTTCGGCGGACGCGCGCTGCGCTCGACCTTCCCATGTGGAACTCCATCGCGCGCGGGAAGCAGAGTCGTCTTCGAGTAGCCGACCGTGAACGGGCGCTTGTCGTCGCCCACCATCGGGAGCATTTCAGCGCGCCACTTTTCGACCGCCGCGGAGAGCTTCGCGGCGGCCTCCGGGCGCGCGGTCGCGACATCGGAGGTTTGCCCCGGATCGGCCACCATGTCGAAGAGCTTGCCCTCGGGATCGAGCCGGTATTGCTGCGTGCGGACACTCACCCGCTTGTTCTGCATCGAGAAGATCATGCGATCCGGCCAGGCGGAAGCGTTCCCGCCCCGCAGTAGTGGCGAAAGATCGCGTCCATCGAGCGGCTTGGGCGCGCGGGAAGGCACTCCCGCCAGACTGGTGAGGGTCGGCATCAGGTCAATCGCCCCAGCGATGCGATCCACGCGCGATCCGGCGCGGATCTGTCCCGGCCAACGGATCAGGAACGGCACACGCACGCCGCCTTCATCCACCGTCCCCTTGCGGCCCTTCATACCGCCATTCCAACGCCAACTGTTCGGACCGTTGTCGCTGAAGTAGATCACGATCGTGTCCTGCGCCAGCCGCAGTTGGTCGAGCTTCGAGAGCACGCGGCCGACGTTCCAGTCGATGTTCTCGCACATCGCCAGCGCGGCGCGCGTCATCCCAATCTCTTCCTGCTTCGGATTCGTGCTGCGCAGCTTCGGATCGTAGTTCGCGAACTTCGTCCAGAAGCGTTCGGGCACCTGCATCGGTGAATGCGGCGAGTTCAGCGGCAGGTAGCAGAAGAACGGCTTCGAGCGATTCTGTTCGACGAACGAAATCGCGCGATCGGTCAGATCGTCGATGATGTAGCCCTTGCCGCGAACCAGCTTGCCGTTGTGCTCGAGCTCAGGGTCGAAGTATTGGCCCCAGTGGCCGGAGGTGAAACCGTAGTATTCGTCGAATCCACGCGCATTCGGATGGTAGGGATGCTGCGATCCGTTGTGCCACTTGCCGAAGGCGCCCGTCGAGTATCCAGCGGAGCGGAAGGACTCGGCGATCGTGTGCTCGGCCAGATCCAGGCGCTCGGCCCCGGTTGAAACGCCGCGAACGCCGCCGCGGGGATGGTAGCGTCCGGTGAGGAACTCGGCGCGGGTGGGGGCGCACACGGCGCACACGAAGAAGCGGTCGAACAGGGCGCCGTCGCGGGAGAGCGAGTCGATGTTGGGCGTCGACAGGTTCGTGTTGCCGTGCACGCTCAGATCGCCCCACCCCTGATCGTCGGAAAGCATCACGACTATGTTGGGGCGGCGCCGCGGCTGAGCCGCCAGCGGCACAGCCAGCAGGGAAGCGAACTCGAGAAAGTGCCGTCTTCGCATCCTCAGGAGTTTACCATTACCAGTCTTCCATGGAGCCGCGATATACTCCAATCTCGCATGCAGCGCGAACTCTCCATTCAAATTCAAGACGGCCCCTCTTCGACGGTCCACTTGACTGGCCAGCGGCTGACCCTCGGCCGGGCCGCCGACAACGAACTGCCATACCCCGACGACCCGGTGTTGTCGCGACGCCATCTGACAATCGAATTCGACGGAACGGACTATTGGGTCGAAGACCTCCGCTCAAAGAACGGCACCGTCGTCAACGGCGGCAAGCTCAACGGCCGGCACCGCCTGAGACTGGGCGACCGCATTGCCGCGGGCCGTGTCACCCTCGTTTTCGACGACGGCGCCAGTCAGGCGCAGCACACCGTGGTTTTCGTACCGGACGACGATTTCACGACGATCGCGGCGTCTCAGTCCACCGACCTCGACAAGGCGCTCGACCCGGGCGCCGACGTGAAGCGGATGAAGGCGCTTCTCGACGCCGGCCGCGAACTCGACGCCAACCGCCCGCTCCCGGAGTTGTTCTCGATCATTCTCGAACTGGCGGTGAAATCGGTGGGTGCGCAGCGCGGAGTCGTGCTGCTCCAGGAAAACAATGTGCTCGCGGTCAAGGCGGCCAAGGGCGACGAATTCCTGATTCCCACCGCCGTCCGCGATCAGGTCATGGAGTTGCGGAACTCCGTGCTGACCGGTGACACCAGCCAGGACGCGGCGCTGCGGGGATCGATGACGATCGTGGCGCAGCGGATCAAGAGTCTCATCGCGGTTCCGCTTCAGACCAAGGAGAAAGTGATCGGGCTGATTTATGTCGATAGCCCCGATATCTTCCGGCCCTTCACTTATGACGATCTGACGCTGCTTACCGTGATGGCCAACATCGCCGCCGTCCGGATCGAGAATGCCCGTCTGGCCGAAGAGGAGAAGGAGAAGGAGAAGATGTCGGAGGAGCTTCGCCGGGCGGCGGAGATCCAAATGAATTTGCTTCCGCGATCGGCTCCCCAGGTGGAGGGGTTCGACATCCACGGATTCTCGCTTGCCTGCCGCTCGGTGGGCGGCGATTACTACGACTACCTTCCGATCCCCGGCGGCAAGTGGGCCATCATCGTCGGCGACGTGGCAGGGAAGGGAATGCCGGCGGCGTTGCTGATGTCGAGCCTACAGGCGCGTGTGCAACTCCTTACCGAACAGGCCGACGAACTCGGCAACATCATGACACGGCTCAATCGGGCTGTCTCGGCTTCCTGCCCCGGGAACCGCTTTATCACCTTTTTTCTCGCCATTATCGACCCTGGGTCCGACACTGTGGATTACTGCAACGCCGGCCACAACCCGCCCTACCTCCTGCGAGCGAACGGGAGTGTGGAAACGCTGACGAAAGGGGGGCCGGTACTGGGCATCCTCAAGAGTTTTCCGTATCAGGCAGGATCGGTGTCAATGAATTGGGGGGACACACTCGTCATGTTTTCAGACGGCGTGACGGAAGCCCGATCGGCTTCCGACGAAGAGTATGGCGAGGAGAGATTGCTGGCCGACCTTGAGCAGGTGAGGGGAAAGTCCGCAAGAGAGATCGGCGAATTTCTCTACGAAGGCCTCGAAAAGTTCATGGGAGTTGCGGCCGCTTCAGACGATATTACGCTCGTCGTGGTGCGAAAACCTTAGTGCTCGAGATCGAAAGATCGGCACCGCTAGCGCCATCGTTCTCTTGGACCGTACTTAGTGCCGTCCGATAATGCGGCTTAGGACGATGACTGCCGAACTGCTATCTCTCCAGACACTCGCCGCGGAGGCTTCCGGCCCCGCATCCTTGGAACGGTTCTCCGACGACGTGGTTCGTCTCTACGAGGCCCATGCCACTAGCCTGTTCCGGCTGGCGATGGCGGTTTCGCACGATCCGGAAGTCTCCCGGGACGCCGTACAGGAAACCTTCGTCAAGTATTGCGTTGCGCGCAATGCCGGACAGGAGATCCGGGAGGAGCGGGCGTGGCTGGCCCGTGTGATGCACAACCAGATCGTCGACTGGCACCGCGGCCGCAAAACCCGTGGCGAGGTGCCCATGGAAAACGCGGCGACGGTCGCCGATGATGCCGTCGATCCCGAATCGGCGCAACTGCTTGCGGAGCGCCTGCAAGAGGCCAAGGCGATACTCTCCCCCGCTGAACTCCGGTGCGTTCAGCTCCGGGCGGCAGGAATGCGTTATCACGAGATCGCCGAAGTGATGGGTTTGAGAACTGGTACAATCGCTACATTCTTGTTCCGTGCCGTGCGAAAGCTCAAACGGCATGGTGGCGACTCCAGATGCCCTTCACCTTCGTAGCGGAACTAAAGAGACTCAGGGAAAAATTGCGCCGCCACCCCAGTGGCGAAACTCTTGTCTTGTTTGTCGACGGTGAACTCCCGGAGGCCCATCGGCGCGACGTTGACGCGCACCTGGGGAGGTGCGAGGACTGCCGTCTCTCTGTCGATGAATTCGACCATTTTCTGCATGCCGCCGGCAATTTCGCCGAAGATCCGCCTCCCGCCTTGATGTCGGACATGTTACAGGGGATTCTCGCAGCCATCGGCGCCGCACCCCGCCGTGATCCCTCCTGGACGGCCGACGGTCTCCGCGATCTCGCACTGTGCGTCGGGACCGATGAAGCTGTCGCGATCCGAAGGCACGAGAGTCCGGATCTGGCCGTGACCCGGCTTGCGGCCCTGCTCGGGAGCCCGGCCGCGAGAGCCTTCGTGGATCGGAACGGCTCCGGCTCTCGAAGGGGGCGCTAGGGCTTTGGTCAACGCCTCCAGCCGCACGCGAGCCACCTGGTCGCGCGTGGAAATTGCCTACACTCTCGGTGCGCTCCACTACGTGTCGGCCATTCTCATGCTCGCGGCCAGCTTCGCCACCAACGACTTTTCCTGGGCGATCACATTCACGCGCTATCAGGGTGCCCTGTTCTTGGTGGGCTACGCGCTGTGGAGTGTGGTGCTGACGGGACGAGTAGCGTCGGGCTTCGTCGAGGGTGACCGGCTCCGGCTCTGCTGGCGGTTCCTATTCGCGGCATCCATTCTGCGGCTCCTCAGTTCGGTGATCATCCAGTTATTCACCCATGAGTCATATCTCAATCCGCTGTATCTGCTATGGCCAGGCTGGACTAAGGAATCCGGCGAGCGGATCTTCAACTTTGGCGTTCACGTGGGCGGGCCTGTCCAGTACGCGGTCCTACTGGCCGGTATCGTCACGGCCGTTTTCGTCTATCGCGATCTCGGACTGATCAAGCCGTTGCGGGCATCGGATCATGCGATGGCGGCCGGACTCGCCGCCCACGCGATCGTGCAGCTCTACTCCGCCTGGTTCTGGGTCAGCGTCGAAGCCGCGGAGACGAGCTTCGGCTGGTGGCTCGGCTGGGCCACCGATCCGCTGCTGGCGGCGGTGATGGGCGCGGCAATCATCATGCGCCGGTCGTCGGCGAAGCTGCGCGGCGGACTGATCGAAATGGGTTGGACCGCGTTGGCCGGCGCCGTCCTGTTTGTCACCATCGGCAACGTGTCGCTGTGGGCGATGGGAGTTGACTACATCCGGTGGCCGTACGATTCGCTGACTTGGCTGATCTGGTATATGCCCGCCATCCTGTTCGTAGCTGCACCTGCCTATCAGTTGGAGGCGATGGAGGTTGCGGCGGGCGAGCGCTGAGGTGCGGGAGCCGTGACACATCGTGGGGGAGCACTTTGCGCAGCTGCGTTTGCGCCTGCCCATGACTAGTGAGCGAAAGCCGGTCTTGGGCTTAGAGAAGAACTTCAAGCGCATCTACATGCGGCGCATCGCGGTCCGGAGACCGCGGACTTCACCCATGCAGGCGACGTCCGGAACATTGGATTGATGCTGGCGAATCCGATGCCGTTCGTATCGCCGAAGTACGGTGTGTTGGTCGAGGTGAACAACTCCCAGCGGTATTGGACCGGGTACTGCTCGTTGAACTTGAAGTTCTTGTAGAGCGAGTAGTCCAGATTCGCTTGGCCGGGGGGTATGCATCGAATGGTAGCCGTTGCTTCCGTAGTGGCAGAGCTCCGGGAGGCTCAGGATGTTGCAGGTAACGCGCCGGTGTTCAGATCGTCAACCTGACAGGTTGAAGGGGAAGCCGGAGCGCGGCGATACAATGCCGTTGCTCTGCCAGCCGCCAATCACGTGCCTCGGCGGGCCGGCCATGTGCTGACCGGGAAGCTCCCACACGTAGTGTGCGACGAAGTTGTGGCGCTGGTCGAACCGGTAAAGTCCGCGAGATCCCTTGCGGTCACGCGGATTCTGGAAGGGAAGCTCCCTCCTGTCCACCATTCTCGCCGTCTCCGTGAGACTTGCTCAAGGTGTAGGCGACACCGACCGACAATCCCTTCGAATAGCGCTTGTCCAACTTGACTTGCATACCATGGTGGAACGTCTCGCCGTAGCTGTCGAAGTAGCGGACCGCGCCCAATAGCTGGATGCCGAACTGTGGCAGTGACGGGTCGAAGAACTGGGTCACGGGACGGCGGGAATTCACGTTCGTGACGCTGGGCGGATCGGGCGAGTTGTAGTTGCCGATGCTGTTGCCAGTGTGCGCGCCCATGCTGCCGACGTAGCCAACCGGGATCGCCATGTTCGAGGGCAGTTCGCGCTGAATGTCGAGACTCCACTTCCACACCGCGCCGTCCTTGGTGTCGGGCGGAACCGTCGTGATGCTCTGCGCAACCGTTCGGGTGGCGGCGGCGGCAGCGTTCTGGAGGAAAGGTCCGCCAGCGAAAGCACCGGTGAACCGGGAGCGAAAATGCGGGTTTCCCTGCGGAGTCGCCACCGTCTGGCTGAAGAAGTCGAACATCTTCGATTTTTTGGCGTTCGTCGATTTCGACGTGGCGTGCGATGCGACTCTATCCCCAATTTTTCTTTGCTTCGAACGAACTACTTTCAGTGGCCGCCTGGACAGTTCGCTCCCTCGATCGACAGCCCCTACCTCGGACCCGGCGCCGTCGTTATCAACGCCGCATTCAGGATCCCGCTATCCGGAGTCAGCGGCCAGCTTCCTGCCCCAGTGTCGTATGCGGTAGGCGCGGACTTCCGATGGTCCGGTGCCGTCACCCTCACCTACGACTACGTCGCCGTCGAGCCCGAACCGATCCCGGAACCCGCCACGATGGCGTTGTTCGCCGGTCCCCTCGCCGCGTTCTTTTTCGCAAGAAGCGCTGGCGCGCGGAAGCGGCGTCTCTAAACGCCTCGCGGAAATCACTGAATCGCGCCTCAGACTCAGGTGCCCTTCGCAAACGTAAAACGGGGGCAGGCTTTGCGGCCTGCCCCCGTGTGGATGGAACGAATCGATTCGAGCTTAGAAGAAGAACTTCAAGCCCATCTGCATGCGGCGCATCGGGACTCGCAGGCTGCGAACTTCACCCATGCGGGCGACGTCCGGAACCGTTGAATTGATGCTGGCGAATCCGATTCCACCGGGATCGCCGAAGTAGGGAGTATTGGTCGAGTTGAAGAGCTCCCAGCGATATTGGACCGAGTAGCGCTCTTTGAACTTGAAGTTCTTGTAGAGCGAGAAGTCCAGATTCGCCTGGCCGGGTGCGCGCATCGAGTTGTAGCCGTTGCTACCGTAGTGGCACAGCTCGGGTCGGCTCGGGATGTTGCAGGTGACGCGCCGGAAGGCCTGCGGGTCGAACCACAACTGACGGGTCGGGCTGTCGAGGCGCCCATCGGCGATGCGATCCGGACGGATCGGGCTGCCGGTGTTCAGATCGTCACCCTGGCCCAGGTTGAAAGGGAAGCCGGAGCGCAGCGACACGATGCCATTGCTCTGCCAGCCGCCGATCACGTGCTTGAGAGGTCCGGCCATGTGCTGACCGGGAAGCTCCCACACATAATGTGCGACGAAGTTGTGGCGCTGGTCGAACCGGTAAAGTCCGCGAGATCCCTTGCGGTCACGCGGATTCTGGAACGACGCGCCTTCCTGGCCGCCGTTTTCGCCATCGCCGTGAGACTTGCTCAGGGTATACGCGACGCCGACCGACAAACCCTTCGAGTAACGCTTGTCCAACTTGACTTGCATGCCATGGTGGAACGTCTCGCCGTAGCTGTCGAGGTAGCGGACCGCGCCGAGTTGTTGAATGCCGAACTGCGGCAGTGCCGGGTCGAAGAACTGGGTCACGGGACGGCGGGAATTCACATTCGTGATGTTGGACGGATCCGGCGAGTTGTAATTGCCGATGCTGTTTCCAGTGTGTGTGCCCTTGCTGCCGACGTAGCCAACCGTAAGTGCCAAGTTCGAGGGCAGTTCGCGCTGAATGTCGAGACTCCACTTCCACACCGCGCCGTCCTTGGTGTCGGGCGGAACCGTCGTGATGCTCTGCGCGCCCGTCCTGGTTGCCGCCGTTCCGGCGTTCTGCAAGAAGGGATCGGCGAGCGAGAGTACCGGTGTGCCGGGAGCGAAAATGCGGGTTCCCTGCGGAGTCGCCACCGTCTGGCTGAAGAAGTCGAACACACCGGACTTGGGCGGATTCAGGTTCAAGATCGTCCACGTGTTCATGTGGTTGATATTGTCGAACCAGCCCACGCCCGTGCGGATGACCCACTTGTCCATCGGGCGGTAGGCGATACCGATGCGCGGCATGAAGAAGCGGACATCCTGCTTCCAGAGCTTGACCGCGCCGGTGGCGTCGGCCTGATTCGGGAACATGATCGGAATCGTGCGTCCGTCCGGAGTCTTGTAGCCCGCGCCACGTCCATTGCTGTACTGCGTTCCACCCGGAATGTCGAGGACGCGCTGCAGACCCTTTGTATCGCGGGAATTGCCGTTGTAGTCGAACCGGAAGCCGAGATTCACCGTCAGTTTCGAGCTGACCTTCCAATCGTCATTCACGTAGTAGCCTTGCCGCCCAGCCACCGGATAGGTATACGGCCAACCTTCCGCGGTTCTGGTCTGGTTGGGGTAGCCCATCAGGAACGAAGCGAAGTTGTAGCCGGTCTCGAGAGCGCCGAAGATAGCTTGTCCATTCGGAACGTTGGCGGCCGCGCGCTCGATCTTCACGAAGTAGTACTCGCCGCCGAACTTCAAGTTGTGCTTGCCGTTCGTCCAGGACAAGTGACTGCCCATCTGGTAGCTGTCGAGCTGGTTGAATTCGCCGCCGTCACCGATACCGAAGCCCAGGTTGGGGATTCCGTTCTCGAGCTGGCTGAACTTGCGGTTGCCGTCGTTGAAGACGCGGAACTGACCGATGCCGAGCGAATCGACATCGAAGTCCGTGTTTTGGCGCGGCCGGCGGGTTCCGCCGAACGACCGGTTGAAACCGAAGCGGAGTTCATTGATCATGTTCGGGTTGAACGTGTGAACCCATTGCGTGGCGAGGTTCTCGACCTTGTTGTCGTTGATCGCCGGGAACTCCGGGCTGATGGCGTTGGAGGTGGCTCCCGAACGGTCGATTGCGATGCGAGCAAAGACGCGGTTGGCGTCGGAGAAATAGTGGTCGCCGCGGCCGAAGTAGGTATTTGTGTTGATGGGGCTCACGATCGAGGCGCGGTAGTTCACGTCGAGCGGATCGATCGGGCGGAACTGGGCACGCGGCAGGTACTTCGGAAGCACGTTGTTGACGATTCCAGCATTCTGGCGGCTCCGTGGGATCAGGTTGTTGGCGAAGGGCAGTCCATTCACCGGATCGTAGATGACGATGGGAGCCCTGGCTTGCCCGGTAGGCGTGACGCTATTCAGCAGGGCACCGAAGTTGCCTTCGCGGAACTCATCCAGCGGGAAGGACGCTTCCTGCACCACGCCGATGCGCTCGCGGCGCGATTCCCAGTTGAAGGCCCAGAAGGTCTTATTCTTGATCACCGGACCGCTGACGACGAGTCCGAACTGGTTGCGGCGCAGCGTGTTCTTCTTGCGGCGGGCAACGCCCGGGGCCAACTGGAAGTTGAGGAAGTAGTCTTCCGCGTCGAGCTTGTCGTTGCGGACGAACTCGAACAGCGTGCCGTGGATGGCGTTGGTGCCGCTCTTCATCGTGATGTTCACGACCGCGCCGCCGCCGAAGCCGACCGAAGCCGAATAGGCGTTGGTTTCGATCTTGAACTCTTCGATCGCCTCGATGGAGGGAACGAAGTTGGTGATATGGATGCGCGGATCCTTGGCGTCCACGCCGTCGAGCGAGACCACCTGGTGGATTTCGCGCTGGCCGTTGGCGCTCACCGAGAACGCCTGACCGGTGATCGGGAAGCCGCCGAGGCCGTCGCCGCGTCCGGTCCGTTCGCCGAACTGGACACCGGGAACGAGCACCGCGAGTTGGGCGACGTTGCGCCCGTTCAGCGGAAGCTCGATGATACGCTTGTTTTCGATGACGCCGCCGACGACGGCGTTTTCGGTCTGGAGGGTGACACCGGCGGTCGATACCTCGATCGATTCCGCGACGTTACCGACCTCGAGTTTGAAGTCCTGGCGGACTTGAGCGGCGGTTTCCACGCGGAGGCTCTTGACGAGCTCGCTCTTGAAACCCTGCATCTCGACCTTGACTTCGTAGTTGCCGACCGGCACGAGTTGGAAGCCGTAGTTGCCCGTCTCGTTGGTCTGAGCTGTCGCGGTGACACCAGTCCCCTCGTTGGTGTACGTGACCTTGGCGCCGGATATCACCGCGCCCGTCGAGTCCGTGATCAGACCCTGGATGGATTGTGTTTGCGATTGAGCGTGAAGCAGCGCTGCTGAAAGCAGCGTGATTCCGCCCAGAAAAAGAGTTCTTTCGACCCCAAAATGTTTCATTCAGATCTCCCGTCCGTGAAGCGAACAAAGGTGGACAGCGCTCCACCGGCACTCTTGGATTATACAACGGCGAAGCACGGCACCTGTTTCGTCTGGGACACGTCCGTTTCACCGCCGCTGGGTGATCGCCAGATTCGCGCGCGCCTTGGCGTGGTTGGGATCGAGCGCCAAAGCGATTTCGAGTTGACGCCCGGCGTCCTGCTTCCGCCCCATCAGCAGCAGCATCGCGCCAAGGTTGGCGCGGGCATCGGCGGACGAAGGATCGGCGCGCACGGCGGCTTCAAAGGTCCGGTAGGCCTCTTCGGCGCGACCGTCGTCGAGAGTGGTGAGGGCGAGGTTGACCAGCACGGCGGAATCCCAGGGAGTGCTTGCGAGGGCCTGCCTGTAGGCGTCCGCGGCTTCGCGGCGGCGTCCGGCCGCCGCAACCAGATTCCCGAGGTTGTTCCATGCCTGCGGATAGGCGGCGTCGGCGGAAACAGCTCTCCGATATGCCACTTCCGCGTCCTTGTCACGGCCAGCCGCGCGAAGCGCCTCCGCCAGTTCGAACCAGGGCTCGGGCGCTTGCGGCGGTGTCCGCCGCAACGCCGCTTCCAGAAGACGAATTCCGGATTCGAGATTCGCTTTTTCCTTGATCTGAGCGATGGCAAGGTAGATCGGGCCCGCAGGTTCGGGCGGATAAACTTGAACCACGCTACCCCGGTAAGCCTGCTCGGCGTCTGTCTTTTCGCGGCGAGGGCCCAGGAGGTTCCCAGGCGGAGGATGGCGCGCGATCTTGTGGTCCGTCATCGCGACATGCACGACGTCCTCAGTCCGGCGCTTCGGCATGTGGCAGGCGGCGCAATCGCGCCGGTCTGGTTGTGGATGCCCGGTGACAGTCGCGTGACAACTCTCGCATTTGGGGGCGATGCCCCCCGCTTTCTGGTGTGGACTGTGACAGCTCAGGCACGTCATCCGCTCTCCGCTCCGCTGGAAACAGCGCGACTGACGGAGACGATACGCGGCGCTGACGATCTCGAACTTGCCCTCGTGGCCGGTTCCGGGAGCGTGGTCGAAGTGGACAATGTAGCTGCCGAGGGGTTCGCCCGGACGGTAGCTATTAAAGGATCGCCCAAAGCGGCGCATTGAATCGGGCAGCCGGAACGTCGTCGTCTCGTAATGACACTGCATGCAGACTTCGAGCGAGCGCTCGGGACTGAGCTTGGCCGGATTGACGATGTCGGCTGGAAGGCGGGAGGCGGCGTGTCTGGCGCCCGGGCCATGGCAGCGCTGGCAGTCGATTCCGAGCGGTAGCTTTTGCGGGAAGAGCACGTCCGCGTCCCATCCCGAACGCGCCTTCTCGGACGGCACGTCCGGATAAGCGTTATGGCAGAACATGCACTTGTGGTTGACCTGGCGGGTGAATCCGGCGTGATTCGCACGATCGTAACCCGGCGACATGCCCCAAGCCTTCTCCTGCGAATACCAGGAGACGGGGAGTTCGAACAGCCGCCCTTCCGGCGTTTGGTGCAGGTAGCTGATGGCGCGCTCACCGGATCCCATGATGTGCGTGACCCTTCGCTCGAGTACATCCACGCGGTGGCCTTGCTCCAATCGGTAACGGCGGATGAACTGGTCTCCGGCGCGGCGGAACATCTCGAAGTGCTGATCCGACGCTTTGTGGTGGAACGTGGCGTTGTTCCAGTCCGCGATGTCTGATTTCGAGCCAGGCAAATAGAACGAGCGGCCCATCGGAGTCTCGAGGTAGCGATCGTAGGTCTGCTGATGGCACGGGCGGCAGGCGAGGGGCTCGACATAGCCCGGCGGTGCGGCGAGTACCAGTGGCGCGAGTGCGGCGAAGACAGCGGCGGGTCGCATGGGTCTATTGGCCGAGAATGGGCTCGAGTTCGCGCGCGATGGTTTCCGCAGCCACCCTGTAGCCCTCGGCGGTCGCGTGGACGCGGTCGGCGAAGAGGCGCTTGCCGCCCCGCTCGCGGAACTTCGGCGCAAGGTCGATCGCGGTGACTCCCTTAGCCGCGGCCACCTTGCGGATGATGGTCTGGCGGGGATTCTCGGGTTCGTTCTCCATCTGCCCGATGAAGGGCCAGATCGCGACAACCGGAACCGCGCCCATCGCCCGCGCGCGATCGATCATCGCGTTCAACTGGGATTCGAATTCCCCTTCGCTCAGCCGGGTCGTCTTGCCGGGCGTGGCTCGGCGCAGGATCCGGGTGAGGCTGACCTTGCTGAACTCATTCGCCCGTTGCGCGGCGAGCAGTTCGAAGTGTTCGCGGTCACTCAGGTGATCCCAAACGCCGAGTCCGTTCGGCCAGAACGTGATGACCACGGCCTGGGGCTTTTCGTTCGTGTTTTCGAGAACGAGCCGGCCTTGGAAGGCCGTGTATCCGGGAACGCCGGCGTTGATCGCCTTCACGCCGAGCAGCTTGCCCACGCGGGAAGGGAAGGACTCGTCATCGTTGACCGGAATTCCGAATGTGCAGGAATCGCCGAGGAAGAGCAGGGAGGGCGCTCCGGCGGGAGCGTCCGGAGTGGCGCGGCGTCCGCCGGCATTGGTGGAGACGCGGAACGGGAACGTTCGATCGGGCAGTTTCTCCGCGGCGCGGACATTCTTCAGATTCGCCTTCAGCTTCCAGAAGAGCGTCCAGTCGGCCTCGAAGATCTGGCCGGTTCCGGGGAAGACTTCGAGGTTCATGCGGAGGAAGTCGAACCTCGGGTTCGATTCCTCGGCGCAACAGACGGAAGCGGCCAAAAGTAGGAGCCAGCGCATGGGTTACCGGCTGGCGAGGAAGCGCTTCAATTCGTCCGGATCGTCGGTCATCAAGCCTTGCATGCCAAGGTCAAGCGCGGCGCGCCAGCCAGCAGCATCGTTGATGACATTCGACAGGATTTTGAATCCCGCAGATTTCAATTCCGCGACCTGCTCCTTCGTCGTATCCGCGACGCCGAGCATGAAGTAGTCCGCCTTGTGTTTGCGCCCGAGCGGCAGGTAATTGGGCTTGAAGCGGCGCGCGTTGACGAGGCAAGTCGCGACGCGCGGCTCCATGCGCTTCATCGCGTCGAGCGTGCGATAGTCGCCGGACTGGAGGATGAAGCGGTCCTGGACCTTGCGGCTCCGGACGGTGGCGGCGATCAGCGTGACGAACTCCTCGGGATCGACGAAGTCCGGCGCGCCGTCCTTCGCCATCTTCGTCTCGACGAGGAACTTCGTCTTCGCCGGAAACGTCGCAAGCACTTCGCCGAGCGTCAGAATCTTCTCACCCGGCGACAGCGCCTGATTCGGAAACTTCGGGTCGCGCCAGGAGCCGCAGTCGAGCTGACGGATCTGCGCGAACTCGAGCACACGGATCGGCCCGAACGGGAATGGCTTTCCGCCGGGCAACTGGCACAACGGCGAATGCAGCGCGAGATCGTGGTGGACGGCGAGTTGACCGTCGCGCGTGGGAACGAGGTCGAACTCGAGGATGTCGATGCCTGCCTTTACCGCGTGACGGAACGCGGCCATCGTGTTCTGGGGCTGCCGCGCCATGCCGCCGCGATGGGCGACGGTGAACTGGGCTAAGAGTGGTCCGGCGGCGAGGGCGAAGAGACAAGCGAGCGGCCTCATGCCGCTACTCTACCTCACCAGCGTTCCGTTCTGTTATTCTCTGGAACAAAAGAGGAGTCATCATGCCGATCAAGCCGTTCATACACCTGTTCATCCTCAGCGCCGCATTGGGCGCGGCACCATCGGGCCTGCTGTCCAAGATTCCACTCCACTTCGAGCCGAACCTCGGACAGGCCGATTCGCGCGTGAGTTTCATGGCGCGCGGAGCCGGAGCATCCATCTACCTGACCCCGGACGAGACGGTCCTCGCGCGAGGGGGCGACACGCCGATCCGGATGAAGTTCACCGGCGGACGCAAGGCCAAGTTCGAACCGGTCAACAGACTCCCGGGAGTTTCGAACTACTATCGCGGCAACGACCCGAAGAAGTGGCGGGAGGGAGTTCCGCATTACGCGCGTGTTCGGGCCAACGGAGTCTACGAAGGTGTCGATGTCGTCTACTATGGCAATGAGCGCCGGCTCGAGTACGACTTCATCGTCGCGCCTGGCGTCGACCCGGCGCGGATCCGGTTGGCCTACGAAGGAGCGAAGGAGGTACGGCTCGAGGAGAGTGGCGACCTGACGCTCGTTACGAAGTCCGGCGAGTGGCGGCAACACCGGCCGCGTGTGTATCAGGAAGTGGGCGGGCGACGTTTCGAGGTCGCGGGCGGTACCGGATTCAGAACGGCGCGGTGGGTTTCGAGTTGGCGAAGTATGACGCGTCGAAGCCGGTCGTGATCGATCCGATCCTCGAGTACGGGACCTACCTCGGTGGAGCAGCCGGCCCTTCGGAGGCCTTGGCGGTCGCCAGCGACGCGGCTGGTGCTATCTACGTGGCCGGACGGACCTATGCTTCAGACTTCCCGCTCGTGTCCCCCGCGGATTCCACGGGGATAGGCGAAGGCTTCGTGACCAAGATGAACGCCGCAGGAACGGCGCTTTCCTATTCCACCTTTCTGGGCGGCGGCGGCTCGACCGATCAGGTGAACGGCATTGCCGTCGGCGCGACCGACAACGCATTCGTGACCGGTACGACGCAGTCGGCGGATTTCCCGATTCGGAACGCGGTCCAGCCACAGACGGGAGGCGGTTTCTTCGAAGGCTTCGTAGCCCGGTTCGGTTCGGGTGGGAATCTGGTCTTTTCGACTTATCTGGGTGGCAGCTCAATCGAGTCGATGAACTCGATCGCCGTCAACTCGGACTCCGTCGTGGTCGCGGGACAGTCGGAGTCACCGAACTTTCCCGGAACACCAGCGCAAGCTCAAGCCTACCGGGGCGTGATCGCGCGCTACACACTGGATGGCTCGGCGCGGACCTTCTCGAAGTCCGTTGCACAGGTCAACACGTTTTCCAGAGTGGCGCTGGATAGCTCAGGTTTCGCGTACCTAACCGGCTGGACGCACACGGGGCAGGGCTTCGGAACACCGGGTTCGTACCAACCAGATAATCGGGGACAAGAAGACGCATTTGTCGCCAAGCTCACGCCCAGCGGGGACCAATGGCAATATGTCACTCACACAGGTGCGCGGGGAAACCAGTTCGGAACTGGAATCGCCGTCGACGCATTGGGGCGAGCCTGCATCAGTGGATGGGTTCCGGGTGGAGCCGTTGATTTCCCCGTCGTCAACGGCATCAGCGGCTCCTCCTCCACGCTCTTCCCCGATGGCTTCTTGATCTGCGTAAATCCGGCGGGAAACGCCTTGACGCTCGCGACGTTGATCGGTGGCGCGGCCGAAGATGTTGCCACCGGGGTGGCCATCGATCCGGCGGGCTTCGTCATCCTCACTGGTCGAACCTTCAGTTCGGATTTCCCACTAAGTAACTCCTGGCTGCCGGCGCTCGGTACGGGCGCGGCTGCTACCTTCGTTGCCAAGTTCGCGCCCGGTGGAACACTGAGCTACTCGTCCTTGCACCCATACTTAGGCCACTTCGCCGCAATCACGGCCGGAGCGAACGGGTCGATCCTGCTCGCCGGGACCGCCACCGGCAACGATCCGTGGGCGGTGACACCAGGTGCCTACGATGTGACTCGCAACAATCAGTACAGCAGCGATGCCTACATTGCCAGGATTGTCGATGGACCCGGCCCCGTGCAGGTGACAATCGCATCAGTCCCCGCAGGCCGCAACATCCTCGTGGATGGCCGACCCATCGTCACTCCGGCGCAGGTTTCCTGGCAACCCGGATCTCCGCACACCCTCGAGGTTCCCACACCGCAAGCCGGTAGCGGGACTCAATACCGGTTCACGTCCTGGAGCGGCGGCTCGACGGCGCCTATCCGCAATGTGATCGCGGCGAGCGGCGCGACGTTCCAAGCGAACTTCTCGTCCGCCGCCTGCACCTACGGTTTCAATCCGGGTTCGGTGACAGTGGGTGTTACGGGCTCGACGTTTTTGGTTCTCAAGGATGCTCAGGAGGGGTGCCCTTCGTTCCCCACGTCGAATGCCACCTGGGTGACCCTGAACAGCGCGTACCCGACCGACACTGGGAGCGGATCGTTTCGGGTTCGAATCAGCCCGAATCCGGGAGGTCCGCGCACGGGAACCGTAACGCTCGGAAACGCTACCTTGACGGTGAGCCAAGGAGGGAGCCAAGCGCCGCTTGCCGCTCCCTCCATCAATGCGCCGCCATCTCCGATCCGGACCGCGAGCTACAATCTCACGTGGTCAGGAGTCGGCGGCGCGGGCGGCTACGAGGTCTATGCAACCAAGCAAGACAACGTAGGTGAGTACTACCTGAACCACTTCGAGCGGCGCGCTGGCGGCAGCACCACGAATTCGACCCTGACCATGTCCGACGGCGACTACAATTTCTACGTCCGGGCATGTTCCCCGGCTGGCTTCGGTGACACCAATTGCGGTCCTTACGCCACTGTTGCAGCGGTCGCTAACCTGAATGTGCCCCTGAATCAGCCGACCATCATTTTCCCTGGGACGGGCCAGACGCTCACGTCGTCAACGAATCAGTACCGCTGGCGTCCCGAGGTTGGCGCCACCCCCACCCGCTACGACGTGCGAATCATCGTGGACAACCTCTTCACGCCAACCACCATGTTGAGCATCCTCACTCCCAACACGGACACCATCTTCACGTTGCCGAGTGGAGACTACAAACTCATTATCGCGGCTTGCATCGAGAAGTGCGGACCCGCCGTCTTGCTTGAGCACAAGTTCAAGGTAAGGCTTCCCACACTCAGCAGCACGGCTCCTAGCGGACTTACCGCAAGCGTGTCGAACGGCAACACGGTCAATGCCTCATGGACCGCGGTCACCGGCGCGGACCTGTATCGAGTCCAGGTGGTTCAGCCCAATGCAGGGCCCGGAGGGGGAGCGCTCACCGTGGCCGCCCGGCAGGTCTCGACAACAAGCATCTCCCTTCCGGTTCCGGCCGGAACCGCGACATTGGTGGTCAACGCCTGCAATGGCGATGGCTGCGGACCAGCGGCGACAATTCCGGTGAGTCCGACGGGCCCGAATCGCTCACTACCGTTGGTCGCCACGCCCATGCCCGTGGCCGTCACCGACGGACCGGTCGTGACGATCAGTTGGAGCCGGATCGCGGGCGATAACGGCTCCAACACCGACTACCGTTTGTACGTGGGCGACCTCTCGCGCGATGGTCCGGCGCTCGATGTCATCACCAAGAACAACTTCTACGGCGCCTACGTTCGCGCGGAGGGCAGACGGTATGACGCGCTCGTCTTCGCGACGCAGAATGGCGTGACGGTGCAAGGACCCGCGTCCGGATTCATGGTGGCGGGTACGAGCGTCAGCGGGTCGCTCGTGACCTCGCCCACGCACGGCTCCACGTTCCCGCAGAAGCCGTTTCGGCTCGCCTGGTCACCAGTCGGCCTCGTGCCCACGGTTTACCAATACTACGTTGTCCGAGTGGGCCAAAACGCGCCCGTACTCACTGGCGTGACGGCGGGTCTGTACGTTGATACCAATCTTGCGGTGACGTCGCCGACACAGTTCCAGGCGATCGTGCGTGCTTGCCACTACGCATGCACGCTCGAATCCGATGCCGGATGGGGTCCCTGGTCGGACACGATCACGGGCACCACCAGCTTCACGATTACGCCATAGAAGCACCGCCAGGTAGCTCCGCTCCGCGAACAGTCCGCTTCATCGCCACGTTCGCGGTACCCGCCTCGGAGGCGGGGAGTGTGTTCACATCGAACCTTCGTTACCCGCGCGGATGCGGAGGTTCCAACTGCCGTCGCCGAGCTTCGAAAGGTGTTCGACGCGGTGCCGGTCCTGGTGGACCAGCAGGTAATCGCGCAGGCTCGGGATCATCTGGTAGGTTTCGGTCGAAGTGAAAGGATCTCGACGATCAGGATGGGCCTGCAACGATGTCGTCTTCGCCTTCGGTTGGGCTTGCCCACAAACGACGGCGCAGTCAGCGTAGGTTTGTTGTCCAGTGGCAGCGATGCGAATTCGCATGTCGGAACTGAACGTCGTGCATCCCGGTGGCACGCGAGCGTCTAGCAACGAGCATGCCTTCATCGCAAGGTGGGAGTACCTCCCGGAACCACCTGCCATCGCGAACATTTCGCCATCACCGAACTCGCTCTTTGTCTGTGCCTGGCGCTCGATCGCCAGATACGCTCCTCGGTGAGGCGGACGACGGGTACACGCGCCATACTCCCATTTTGGCTCAAACCCATTCCGAGATGGCTACAATGAGACTCCATGAAGGTCCGAAACGTAGGTGTAGTTGCGTGGACGGCGGCGGCGGTGCTGCTGGTCGCCGAAAGCACGGTCTGGCGCGCGAGCAAGGTGGAATCGGCGCGCGTCGAGGTGGTCAAGGGCGGCGGATACTTTCCGGTGCTGATCAAGCTCGACAATGGAGAGATCGGCGCGGCGTTGCGCGGCGGGGCGACCCATGTCGGACCCGCAGGCCGGCTCGATTGGGTCCGTTCGAACGATAGCGGTCGCACTTGGACCCGTACCCTACTCGCCGACGCCGAGATGGACGATCGCAATCCAGCGGTTGGCCAACTTCGCGACGGCACGCTCGTCGTGAGCTACACGATCGACCGCAGCTATCAGCCTGACGGCAAGCGCGTGCTGCCGTTGAAGCGCGACAGCATCTGGACCGTGCGCTCGAAAGACCGTGGCCGGACCTGGGAGGAGCCCGTCAAGTCGCTGGTCGGGATGGAGCACGGCGCCTCTCCTTACGGCAAGATGGTCCAGTTGCCGGACGGGACCCTGCTCATGAACGTTTATCACGAGCGAGGTCCGAAGCTCGAACACGAGTCTTCACTCGTGTATCGCTCGAAAGATGGCGGCATCACATGGGGCGACGCGACGATGATCGCCGATCACTACAACGAAACGAGTCTCACCCTCCTTCCCGATGGCCGCCTGCTCGCGGTCGCGCGCTCGCACTTCGGCCAGTTTCTGTCGACGTGTATTTCGCGCGATCAGGGCCACACGTGGTCCGCTCCGAAGCGGATCACGGCGGACAACGAACATCCCGCCGATACGATCGTCCTGCGCGATGGACGGCTGCTGCTGGTGCACGGCGAGCGGAACCGCCCGTATGGTGTCCGCGCGCTGTTCTCCCGTGATCTCGGAGCGACTTGGGATCCGGAAACGGTGATCCTGGCGGCGGACTCACACAACACCGACACCGGATATCCGAGTTCGGTCGAAGTCGAGCCGGGGACAATCGTGACGATGTACTATGGCGTCGACGGCGAACCGGGCAAGCTCGACGGGGCGTTCGCGCGGGCGGTGATCTGGAAGGCACCGCGATGAAGCGCCGGGGTAGTTCCGAGGAAGCGCTCTATCTCGACCTGCTGCGAACGGTGGAGCGGCTCGGGCGTCCGGTCACCGGTCTGCTGAAGGCGGAGGATCTGTCGCCGAATCAGTACAACGTGCTCCGCATCCTGCGCGGAGCAGAGGACGGGCTGACGTGCGGCGAGATCGGCGAGCGGATGATCACGCGCGATCCGGATATCACGCGGCTGGTGGACCGGCTCCAGAAGCGCAAACTGGTGGGCCGCAAGCGTGATACGAAGGACCGCCGCGTGGTGTTGACGCGGATCCTCCCGGCGGGACTCGAGTTGCTCGCGCGTCTGGACGGCCCCGTGCTCGACGGGCACTGGCGGCTGCTCGGCCATCTCAGTGCGGACCGCCAACGGCTGCTGCGGCAACTGCTGGAAGAGTGCCGGGCGGAACTCGAGTGATTTTCCGGCGGATCAATATTTGTTGAAACGAATTTCGTTCTGACGCATTATAAGAAGTGAAAGGATTTCGAAAGCACATGACCACCACCTGGAATCTCGACCCTGCCCACTCCGTGGCGGAGTTCAAAGTGAAGCACATGATGATCGCCAACGTGAAAGGCGTTTTCAAGGGAATCGCGGGCCAGCTCACGCTGGACGGGAGCGATATCACCGGCTCCCGCGTGGAGGCCTCGCTCGACGCCTCCACCATCGACACCGGCAACGCTGATCGCGACACACATCTGAAGAGCGCGGACTTCTTCGACGTGGCGACGTTCCCGTCACTCACGTTCCGCTCGGGCAAGATCGCTCGGGTGGACGAGGACACGTTGGCCGTGACCGGGGAGCTCACCATCCACGGCGTGACGCGCGAAGTGACCTTCCACGTGGACGGACCCACGGCTCCCGCCCGCGATCCCTGGGGCAATACGCGCGTGGGCATCGCCGCGACCACCAAGATCGATCGCAAGGAGTTCGGCCTCACCTGGAATGCCGCGCTCGAAGCCGGCGGCATCCTCGTGGGCGATCAGGTTACGATTACACTCGAAGCTCAGTTCGTGAAAGCGTGAGGAGATATGTCACTGCGTCCCGTTCGTCAGGTCACTCGCACCCACGCCACGATGGAAGGAGCCGGCGTGCGCCTCGAGCGCGCGTTCGGCTTCGGCAAGACGAAGGATTTCGACCCGTTCCTGCTGCTCGACGATTTCCGCAATGACGATCCGCGCAACTACATGGCGGGTTTCCCGTGGCATCCGCACCGGGGGATCGAGACGATCACATACGTTCTCGCGGGCGAAGTCGAGCACCAGGACAGCCTCGGCAATCGCGGAACGCTCACGCCCGGCGGAGTCCAATGGATGACGGCCGGGAGCGGCATCCTGCATCAGGAGATGCCGCGCGGAGACGAGCAAGGCCGCATGCACGGCTTCCAGCTCTGGGCGAATTTGCCCGCGGCACACAAGATGACCGATCCGCGTTATCAGGACATCGCGCCCGCCGAGATTCCCGAAGTGATGGATGACGACGGCACCAAGGCGCGAATCATCTGCGGCGAGTTTTGGGGCCAACGCGGACCGGTGGAAGGCGTGGCAGCGGACCCGTGCTATCTCGATATCTCGGTCCCGGCCGGCCGCAAGAAGCGGCTGAAAGTGGATGTCACGCGCAACGCCTTCGCCTACGTTTTCGCGGGCTCCGGCACATTCCGCGATTCCTCCGATCCGCGGCCGGTCCTCACCGAACGGTCCCCGGACGCGGCACCCGCCTACACGATCGGCAACCATTCGCTGGTGCTGTTCGATCGCGGCGATGAGATCGCGGTCGAGGCCGGGCCCGAGGGCATGCGGTTCCTGCTCGTCTCGGGCAAGCCGCTCGAAGAGCCGGTGGCTTGGCATGGTCCGATCGTGATGAACACGCAGCAGGAGTTGCAACAGGCGATTCGCGAGTTGAACAGCGGTACGTTCATCCGCAAATCGGGTGCGCGCTGAAGCTGTTTCGACGGGGCCGCTGATCTCAGCCAGATTGGCTCTCGCATCGGCGATGGAACACCGGTGCGCCTCGTAACGATATGCTCATTACATGCGCACCTGGTTGCTCTGCTGGGCGGCTCTGTCCACCGCCCAAGCCGGCGAGAACCTGATCGACCGCTTTATCGACGCCAAGCTTGCCGAGACCTCGGCCCCCGTGGCCGAACCCGCCACCGATGCCGAGTTCATCCGCCGCGTCCACCTCGACCTCACCGGACGCCTGCCCGACCCGGAGCTGACGCGGAAGTTCCTCGCCGATCCGGATGCGGACAAGCGCGCGAAACTCATCGATTCGCTGTTTCCGGCCCTGCCGGTGAGCGGAATGCGGTCGATCAAGGAAGCTCCGTTCCTCGACCGCTGGACCTACTTCTTCTGCGACCTGTTCCGCAACGGCGAATTGCTCAGCGAGGGCATCAACGCCTTCTACGATCACATCTACCGCTCGCTCACGCTGAACGTACCCTATGACGAATTCGTGCGCGGGCTGATCACGGCCTCCGCCACTTCGACGTGGTCCGATGGCGAGGCCAACTTTATCGCCCGCAGCCACGTCTTCGAAGGCGACGGCTACCAGATGAACCACGAGGACACCGCGGACGAGATCGCAATCAACACCACCAAGCTGTTTCTCGGCGTCAACGCGGAGTGCATCTCCTGCCATGACGGCGCGCGGCATCTCGAGAAGGTGAATCTGTGGCTCACGCAGCGCAAGCGCGAGGAACTGTGGCGGCAGGCGAGCTTCTTCGGCAAGACCTTCATCGATCCTTCATTCGGACGCTTCCCGCACTTCCAGGTGAAGGATTCGCGCAAGGGTTATGACCTCGCCTCGCGCAGTTCGCTGCGTCCGCCGCGCAACAGGAAGGCCGACATCACACCCGCGTTCCTGCTAAGTGGCGAGCGCGCCTTGCCGGGCGAGAATCCGCGACAGGCCTACGCACGGATGCTCACCGCGCATCCGCAGTTCGCGCGCGCGGCGGTGAATCTGTTCTGGGCGGAACTAATGGGCCGCGGCATCGTCGATCCGCCGTTCGAATTCGATCTGGCGCGGCAGGATCCGAAGAATCCGCCACCCGCGCCGTGGACGATTCAGCCGACGCATCCGGAACTGCTCGACGCGCTCGCGGCCGATTTCCGTGACAACGGACACGACCTGCGCCGCTTGATGAAGCTCATCCTGAGTTCGCGCGCCTACCAGCGCTCGGGCCAAGCGCCGAAGGGTTGGAAGCCTGCCCATGACGCGCTCTACGCGCGCCGCTTCACCCGCCGTCTTTCCGCCGAACAGACATGGGACGCGATCGCGCAGGTGACTGGTGCGCCGCAGTCGATCAAAGTCACCTACGCCGACAAGAAGGCGGCCGGCGTCATGCAAACGCGCTCGCCGATGGATGTCGAGCGCGCCGATCGTGGACTCATCAAGATTCTGCAAGCCTTCGGTCAGTGCGATCGATACGCGATCCAGTCCACGCGCAAACCCTCGATGGTGCAAGCCGCCGTGCTGATGAACGACAAGACGGTGCGCGAGCGGATCAAGGTCACCAAGGGGAGCCGGTTGGAAGCCTTGCTGCGCGCCGATCCGCAAAAGGGCAACGCCGTGATCGTCGACGAGTTGTACATGGCGGCGCTCTCGCGGATGCCTTCCACCCAGGAGCGCGAACTCGGCGTGGAGGTGATGCGCGAATATCGTGAGCAAGGCGCCGAGGACCTCGTCTGGGTGCTGATCAACCGGCTGGATTTCCTCTTCTACTGACGATGCCCATGCAACTGAATCGACGCTCTCTCGTGAAGCTCGGCGCGCTCTCGGTGGCCGGGTTCGATGTCGCGCCGTTCGCCGCTCGTGTTCGCGCGCAGTCGCGTGTGACGCCGCGCGGCAACGCCAAGGCGGTGATCTTCCTGAACCTCCAGGGCGGTCCGTCGCAGATGGACATGTTCGACATCAAGCACGGCAAGTGGGCACCGGAGAACCGCGATGTCCGGAAAGCGCCGCAGGGCTACGAATTTCCCTATGGGCTTCTGCCGAAGACTGCGGGCGTGCTCGGCGACCTAGCCGTGATCCGCTCCGCGCAGGCTTGGGAAACGGTCCACTCACGCGGGCAGTATTATCTGAAGACGGGCCACGCGGTGAGTCCGGCGCGAATCGAGGAAACGCCGGCGCTCGGCGCGGTGATCGCCTACGAGTTCCTCGAGCGGCGCCGTTCGACGGACTTTCTTCCACCGTTCGTCGCGATGAACTACGAGTCGAGCACGATGTACGGACCGCTCCAGACGGAGGGGAGCCTGCCTTCCGACTGTTCGCCGCTGACGCTCGACCTTCGCGATGGGAATCTGCCTTTCGTGCTCGACCCCGCCGAGCAGGCCCGCTACGCACGCCGCTGGGAGATGCTGAAGCGCATGGACACGTCGCGATCAGCGCTCGACGACACCTCTCCGCAAGGCATGCGTCAGTTCGAGAGCTTCGGCCGCGCGGTGAACAGGATGCTCACCCATCCGAAGATCTCTTCGGTGATGAAGCTCGCTCCGGAGGATCGCAAGGCCTACGGATCGTCGCCGTTCGGCGATGCCTGCGTCATTGCGCGGAACATGGTGGCCGCCGACGCCGGCGCGCGATTCCTGCTCGTGACCCAGCCTGGCTGGGATCATCACAGCGCGATCTACGGCAAGGACAGCAAGGGCGGACTCTACAAGACGTGCGGTGACTTCGATCCCGCGTTCGCGGCCTTGATCCATGACCTGAAGCGGATGAAGCTTTTCGATTCGACTTTGGTCGTCTGCAAGGGTGAGTTCGGCCGCACGCCGGGCGATCTGACGCCGATTGCCGGGCGCGAGCATTACGCCGACACGATGTTCGCGCTCTTCGCGGGCGCCGGAGTCAAGGGTGGCCGTGTCTATGGCGCAACCGACGAACAGGGCGCCAAGATCACGGAATTCGGCTGGTCCGGCAACCGGCCGGTGTACACCGAGGATGTCTGCGCGACGATCCACAGCGCGCTCGGAATCGACTGGAGCAAGCGCCTGACCAGGATGCCATCGGGACGCGATTTCGTCTACGTCGATCCAGCCGCCGGCACCAAAGTGGTCAATTTCCGCGAGGTGGCGGATCTCTACGTTTGACCCGCCCGCGCAAACGGGCTCCGTATCCTGATAGAATCGCCTTCAAGATGAACACCCGCCGAGCATTTTTCATCAACACGCTCGCCACGGCGTCCGCCATGGCCGCAGCGAAATCCGCGAACATCGAATCACGCTTTGCCAAGAAGGACTTCCGCGGACTCACCCGCGAGGATCTTCCCACGCCCTCGATGGTTCTCGATATCGACCTGTTCGAGAAGAACCTGAATCACATGGCCAGCCATTGCAAGGCCAACAACCTGAACTTCCGCGGACACGTGAAGATCCACAAGTCCATCGACATCGCAAAGCGCCAGGTCGCGCTCGGCTCCATTGGCGTTACGGTGGCGACGGAAGCGGAAGCCGAACTGATGAGCGGCTCCGGAGTCAAGGGCGTCCTGCTCACCCGTCAGGCCGCTGGCAAGGAAAAGACGAACCGCATGGTGGCCCTCGCCAAACGCGACACGACTTTCCACATGATTGTCGATGACATCGTGATGGCCGAGTCCCTCGACGCGGCGGCCGGTGCGGCCAGGGCCAAGGTGAATGTGATCGTCGACATCAACGCGGGCCTGAAGCGCGCGGGCATCGAGCCCGGACAGAAGGCGCTCGCGCTCGCGCAGGACATCGTGAAGAATCGCAAGAACCTGGCGTTCAGCGGACTGATGGCTTACTCGGGCGGCGCTTCGCACACCAAGGGATGGGAAGCGCGCAAGGCGAAGTCGATGGCCGACATCGCGGGCATGCTCGAGACCGCCGAGCTCTGCAAGAAGGCGGGCATTCCGGTGAACATCAAGTCCGGCGGTTCGACCGGGACCTACAACATCGATCCCGGCTACCTCACTGAACTCCAGGCCGGCTCGTACATGTTCATGGACACCGGCTACATCAAGATCGGCAGCAAGGCTGGCAACGCGATCTACGACGACTTCGCGCAGTCGCTCACGATCCTCACGACCGCGGTTGTGCGCCAGCATCCGGGCATGGCGACGATCGACTGCGGACTCAAGGGCATGGTCAAGGACACCGACACTGTGAAGGGACGCCCCGACATGAAGGTGGGAGCGCAGGGCGCCGAGTACGGGCTCGTCTCCTGGCAGCCGGGCGACCGTGACCTGAAGCTGGGCGACAAAGTGGAACTCTACCCGACCCACCTCGACTCGACCACCAACGTCTACGACCGCTACTACATCGCCAAAGGCGACAACATCGTCGACGCATGGCCGGTGATGGGACGCGCGGGCGCGGCCCAACGCTAGCCGCAGACTTCGAGCTTCTTCACCATTACGAGAACGCCCGAGGGATTGTTCGAGGCCACCCGGAATCCGAGGTGCTCGAAAAATCTGCGGGCGTTTTCCGTTGAGCGGACCCGCACCATCGGACTCCGGGTTTTCGCGCCAATCGCGCGCAGCGCCGACATCGCCAGCAGCCGGCCGATTCCGTTGCGGTGAAAGGCCGGCTCGACCAGGCACCAATCGATGCCCGGGGGATCGGTGTCGAGCGTGCAGCCGCCGCACCCGAGGATGCGGCCGTCATGTTCGGCGACGGTGAAGGTTGCGGGAGCCGAGTCGAGGAATCGCTCGAAGTCGGCTCGTAGCGCAGCCGCCAGCCCAGTGGAATCGAACAGCGCCAGACAGGCGGCGCGATCGGAGGAAACGTAGGTTCGAAGGTCCATCTGAGACCAGCGTACCCTGTTCAGGCCGCCTGTCCGGCGCTTGGGTCATTCGCCGTCGCCGTCATCCCCGCGGAACTGAAGCAAACCCTGGGGTGTCGGCAGCGCACGGCGAACCGGAGCGGGCATCGGGACGTTTTCACCCTTGATGCTGTGCCACAGGATGCGGTTCAGCGCGTCCATGTCGATGCGGTCGTATTCGCTGAAGTCCATGCGGGCCGACTCCACCGCGCCGTAGCCGTGCAGCGGATTCTTGGTCATCAGGTCCAGCCGCGCGGGCAGCGCCGTGAAACCGCTCATGTCGGGTTTGGCCATGAAGCTGTTCACCATTGGCGAAGCAGCGGCGTCATGCTGCGTCATGGGAGGCAGGCCCAGCAGCAATTCGATCGTGCGGAGCATCGAGACGGTGGAGTACATCGTGCTGTCCACCTGCTTGCGCTTGACGTAGGGGCTGATGACGAGGCCCGTGGTGCGGTGGGAATCGACGTGGTCCGGCCCATTCTGCGCATCATCCTCGATGATGAAGATCGCGGACTTGCTCCACACCTTGCTCTTGGTCACCGCTTCCACCATCTTGCCCACCGCGACGTCGTTGGACGCCACCATGGCTTTCGGCGTGTAGGCGCCCGGAGCGGTTCCGCTCGTATGATTCTCGCCGAGCGACATCACGATCAGGTTCGGAACCGTGCCCGCTTTGTCCATTTCCTCGAACTCTTTGATGAATCGCTCCGCCCGCAGGTAGTCGCGCGCGCGGCCAGGATTGGTTCCAGGTTCACGGGTTTCCCACCAAACGCTGCGCACCGGCTCGGTACCGCGGCGATTCCCCATTCCGTAGGTGCGCACCTTCAGGCCCTTGCTCGTTGCGAGTTCCCAGATGAATGGCGTCGATTGCTCGGAAACTCCGCGCGTATCGACGCGGCCGTGACGCGAGTAGCTCAGCGTCCAGGCACGCTGCGTGAAATCGGTGGCGTAGGCGGAGAGCGTCCACGGCTGTCCGTCTTGCGAGACCTCGCCGCTGCAATAGAGGTTATCGAGCAGCACGAATTGCTCGGCCAGCGTATGCTGATTCGGAGTCACATCCCAGCCGAACAGCGTCAGGCTCGGATCGCCGTTGCCTTGCTTCAAGTCGCCGAACACCTGATCGTAGGTACGGTTCTCTTTCATGATGTAGAGAACATGCTCGATGGGCGACTTCTCGCCCACACGCTTCGGAATCACCGTATCGGCGCTGGTCTCGGAGCTTTCGAGCAGCACGTCCTTGTAGGGGCTGTTCTCATACGCCTGCTTGGTGTAGGCCGAAAGCTTCCGCCCATCCGGCGTGTCGACGAACGACATCAGGCCATTCAGATTGTTGCCGTGATGCTGGAAGCTGACCGCTGGCGCCACCCCGTCGATTGGCCGTTTCACCTTGTTCGGACCCGTGCCCACGCCCTTGCCGCTGCCGATCAGCACACGTTTGCCGTCTGCCGTCACTCGCACCAGCGTCGGATACCAGCCAGTGGGAATGAAGCCCTCCACTTTGCTCTTGCCCCGCTCCTCCACATCGATCACGGCCACCGTGTTGTTGTCGGCGTTGGCCGCGTAGAGCGTTTTGCCATTGGGCGCCATCGCCAGCGAATTCGGCGTGCTGCCCGCCGGCGCCTTCGGGCCCAGCGCCACGTTGATCGTTTCGATCCGCTTGTTGGCTTTCAGATCCAGCGCCACCACGTCATTGGTGTTGCCGCAGGATACGTACAGGACCGTGCCATCGGCGCTCAGCGCCAGATCGTTCGGGTGGTGTCCCGTTGGGATGCTGCCGCTGACTTTGGGATCGCCCGGAGAGCTCACATCCACGATCGCCACTTCCGCGCTTCCGAGATTGGTCACATAGAGCGTCTTGCCGTCTTTCGAAAGCGCCGCGCTGAATGGATGATCGCCGGTCTTCACGCGGCCCACGCCGCGTCCGCCGTGCGTGTCCACGATGTAGACGTGGCCATCGGAGTTGTTGACCGCGTAGAGCGACTTGCCATCAGCCGCTACCAGAATCGAGGACACCGCCAGCGCTTCGCGGCTCGATCCGTGGAGGGTGAGTCCGCCGCGCACTTCGTGCCAGCCCTCTTTGTCCCACCGGTCGAACACGAGAATGGCCGCGCCCGCGTATCCGGCGCCGCTCGAAACATAGATGCGCTTGCTGTCGGGCGCCCAGGCGAGCCCGCTCCAGGCCTGCTCCATCGGGAACGTGGCGATCTCCTTCTCGGTGGCCAGATCCACGATGTGGAGTTGATGCCGCGTGTAGCCGGTGTTGGTGAAAGCGAAAAGCTTGCCATCCGGGCTCACTTGTCCGCTCAGGATCATGTCTCCGGAAGGGAGTTGCCGGCCTGCTGGCGTGGTCTGCCAGCCGCTGACGAGCATGGCGTTCGGACCGATGTGGCCGGGTACGGTGATCATCTGCCCGGTGGTGCGGTGCTTCATTTTGTACCGCTCCACGACCGTGCGAGCGGCTGTTGCGCCGAGAGCAAGCAGCGCGAGTACCGCGAAGTAGCGTGCGAATCGGGATGTCAATACGGATCTCATGTTGTCGATCCAGTATATTACCCGGCGATTTCAAAGCTGTGAAGCACGAGTCAATTTACCGCGACTTCTCGCCAACAGGACCTCCGCGGAGCGGCGGCCGGGCCGGGTATGGCCGAATCGGACGCGAGCGCCAAGCGCCGGCGAACCCTGTGTTATGATCCGGGTTCATGACAAAAAGCAGAGTCTTGAAGATCCTCCGCTCCGGCGGATTCGTGAAGGTCGCCGGGCTCAGCCGCGTCTCCGACCCGTGGCTGCCGGAGGTGATGGGACGCATCGGTTACGATTGCGTCTGGTTCGATATGGAGCACCGCGATTTCGGCTACAACGTCATTCCACCGATCTCGCTGGCTTGCCGCCACACGGGCATGGACCTGATGGTTCGCATTCTCAAGACCGGCTATGACGCGCCGATGCGCGCGCTCGAGTTCGGCGCCAACGGCCTCATGGTTCCGCACTGCCGCAGCGCCGAAGAAGCCAAGCAGTGGGTCGAGTGGGTGCGATTCCCTCCGATCGGTAAGCGCGGACTCGATGGCGCCGGCGCCGACGCGGATTGGGGTTTCGCCGACACGCGTGAACACATCAAGAACGCGAACGAAGAGGTGTTCCTCGCGCTGCAGATCGAAGATCGCGAAGCGGTGGAATGCATCGAAGAGATCGCGGCGGTTCCGGGCTTCGATCTGCTGTTCGTCGGTCCGGGTGACTTGACGCTGAGCTACGGCGTGCCGCTCGAGTTCAATCATCCGGTGATCGAGGCTGCGTTCGATCGTGTGGCGGCCGCGGCTGCCAAGCACGGAAAGTGGTGGGGAACGACGAGCGGAAGTCCGGCGGCGGCGCAACGCGTGATCGATCGCGGCGGGCGGATGTTCACGGCCGGCGGTGATCATGGGGCGTTGGTGAATGGACTGAAGAATTCGTTCGAGGCGTTCAGCGCGGTGAAGATGGCGTAGCGCCTTCGATGCCGCTGTTGAAGCTGATCGCGGAAAACATCGGGCCGTTCGACAGGCTGGAGCTGGACCTGTCGGACGGCAAGGGGAATTCACATCCGGGCCCGCACATTTTGGCCGGGGTGAATGGGTGCGGAAAGTCGACGGTGTTGAAGACCATTGCAGCCGCGATCAGTTACGGCGGCAGCTCGGGCTTCAATGTCCCCGAGTTTACGCACCTGACTCGTGCTGGGACAGTCGCCGGCTTGCTGACTTCACTCCCTGGGGACCGCGCTTACGCACTCAGTACTCATGAGGACTCGCAGGGCCTAATCAATTGGATCGCCCGAACGCTCAAAGGGTTCGCGGTTAATAGTGCCAGCAACAAATTGGGCTTGGCTTGGGCGAGTGCGGGACGCAGACCGCCGCCCGAGGGCCACCGGCGCTTGCTCGCCGCAGCCTACTCTCCGTCTGGCGCTCTTCGATACCTTTCGGCGATCGACCCACATCGAAACGGCGAGGACTCGAAAGCCTCACTTGCCTTCGAATCGACGGTGAAGAACGAAGTGCTGCAAGCTTGGATCGTACGGCTGTTCAGCCAGCAAGCCCTCGCTGCGGTTCGGAGAGAGACTGCACCAGAGTACGGCGAGTTCATCAACCGCTTCGAAGCGGCTCTGTCGGAGATCTACGGACAACAGGTGCGGTTGGACATCGACACCCCAACGCTAAGCCCAAGGCTCCGCATCTTTGACCAAGCCCTCAATTTCTCGCAACTTCCCGGCGGAGTGGTGAGCACAGCCTCCTGGATTTGCGACTTCATGATGCGGCAAGCGGAGTACGGGCCAGCCCCCGCCGTGATTCTGCTGGACGAGGTCGAGGCCCACCTGCATCCTCTCTGGCAGCGTCGACTATTGCCCGCCATCCGAAAGGCCCTCCCCGGAGTCCAGATCATCGCCTCGTCTCACTCACCCTTCGCGATATCGTCGTGCCCAGAGGGACGAGTCCACGTCTTCGATCTCGTCAACGGCCGGGCTAGCCTGCGCGAGTCGGTCGATGCACCTTCAGGTGACAGCGTGATGACGATCCTTCACGACATCTTCGGAGTCTCGAGCCGCTTCGACATCGAGACTGAGAAGGAATTGAATACCTGGAACGGCTACCTTCGTGAGAAAGCCGTCCGCAAGTTGAATCGCAAGGAAACGGCAGAGTTCGCCAAGCTCACCAAGCGGCTCGCCGCCAAGAGCGAGGAACTTCGCTCCATGGTGAGTGTTGGAGGCTTGGCGGGGTGATTCACACACCACGTCCGCCGGAGCCGGTGAAGGTGAAGGCGAATCGCGCCGAGTGGACCAACCGCTGGAAGAAGGCCGGTCCGAAGAAGGACTGGGCGACCAAATCCGCGAAGGAGACCCTTCGAGACGCCCTTCGACCAATGACACACGGCAAGTGCGCCTTCTGCGAAGCGCTGCTCGATGTGACGTCGCACTTCGAGATCGAACACTTCATTCGCAAGACGGAGAAGGATCTCACCTTCGAGTGGTCCAACCTCTTTCCGGCCTGTGCGAAGTGCAACGGTGAGAAGCGCGACTTGGACCACGACGGAACGCTGATCAAACCAGACATCGACGATCCCGAACTGTTCTTCTGGGTCCACCCCGAAGGAGCGCTGGAACCGCATCCCCGATTGAGCGGGCCCGATCTCGATCGGGCACGACGGACGATCGCGGCGTATGGGCTGCAACGTGGCGCGCTCCGTGGGAAGCGTCAGGAAGCATGGGTGCGAATCGGAGGCTGGAAACGCCGCGGGCTCGACGCCGCCGAACGCGATGACTTTCTGAAGCCGGAAGCCGAGTTCAAACTCGTCCTACGTCAAATGCTCACCATCGACGGGCACCACGAACTCGCGCAGGAAGACCGCGCCCGATTCGAGCGGCGTACAGCGGCTTGATTCCAGTCGCAGCCGAGCCTACTCGGCGAGCGGTTCGCCCTCCCGGCGCAGAGCCACCTGAAACTTCTCCGGTGCACCAGCCGCGGCGAACGCCTTCGCGGTGTATTCGTACTCCGCCGAGACCTCCTTACGAAGCAGCAACCGCCCGGTGGGCGACACCGCGTTCACGATGCGCACCGGACCTGGCGCGAGCGCGGCGGCGAGATCTGGCAGATCGTATTGACCCAGAATGCCGGGCACGACACTGTCCTCGAGATCGCGATGGATCGGGTTCGCTCCGGCCGCGCGGTAGGAGAGCAGGGCCTGCTCGACCGTTACCGAAGAGATCCGCTCATCGACCACCGCGGCGTGCAGCAGCAACGCACCGAAGCGTCCGCGGGCGAAAGCGGTCACGCCGTTTCGCGGCTGGCGCCCGAGTGCTTCGAGAGCATCGAGTCCGCGCACGATATCGTTGATGCGAATACCGATCAGCGGCCGCCCGGTCATGAGTCCGAACCATACCAATTGCGGATAGCCCCAAGGCGCCGTGTCGTGCCGCTTGAACTCCACCTCGCCCGTTCCCGAAACATCAATCGCCAATACCGTGTGATCGCGCCGGGCCAGCGAGAGGATATCGCCGTCGGCGCGGAGCCCGGCGGATTTGCCGCGCGGATCGAGGTAGAGCGCGAGCTTCGAGCCCGAGCCGCACAGAAGCGCCGGAATCGTGAGTCCGGTATCGCTTTGATAGGTGAAGCGCTGAACTGGAACTCCGTCCTGGCTCACCGTGGAGCCCGCACGAACATCGAGCGGAGCCGTGGACGCGTGAAACCGCGTGAGCTCAGTGATCCGCACGCGCAGTTGCTTGCGGAGAGCCGCGGCGCCCGCCGCGTTCGCGATGGGCTTGCGCTCGGGCACGCGAATCCCGAATCGCTTCGTGTTCATCGTGCTCGCGGTTTCGCCGCCGAGCGAGGTCGCAACTTGTCCGGTCGGCGTCGCATTGAGATCCTCCTCGTACTCGGTCCGGATCTCGCCGTGGTCCACCGGACCCGGCTTGCCGAGCAGCCATTGTTTCATGAAGGCGCAGATCGCGTTGCGGCTCGCATCGGGAACGCCGTGGCCGCCCGGTTCGTGGAACCAGTCGACCTTCGCCGCTGCGTCATAAAGCGTATAGACGCGCTTCATCTCCTCGAAGCTCTTGCGCGCGCCCTCGAGCGGGAAGAAGTCCTGGTCGGTGGAGACGATCAGATAGGGCTTCGGTGCCGCGAGTCCGATCCAATCGGCGTGATTGAGCCCGTGGACGAGTTGATCGGGGAACTGCTGCTCGGCATCCTGCGGACCCGTGCCCTCGAGCTGATTCTCCCAATCGCTGATGTAGCAGGCGGGCGCCGCCGCGGGGCCACGTTCGTCGATCGCGGCGGTATAGGTGGTCATGGTGCCGCCGCCCGAGCATCCGGTGACTCCGATGCGGGTGCCGTCCACCTCGGGCCTGGTGAGCAGATAGTCGATGCTGCGCATGCCATCCCAGAGACGGTAGCGCGCGACACTCTCGCCTCCGAGCAGACTCTGCCATCCCACCATGCTGTGCTCCTGGGTGGTTCCGCCGACCTTCGAATCGCCGAGTCCCGAGTCCCAGAAGATGCGCCGCTCGCCTTGCCCGATCGGATCGTAGGTGAGGACCACGAAGCCGGTCTTGACGAGTGCGATCGCGATCTTCTGATAGAAGGCCCGATTCTTCGCGGTCGTGCTGTGTCCCACCGGTTGCAGCACCGCGGGATGTTTGGCTTGCCCGTTCTCCGGAACATAGAGATTCGCCGTGACGTAGAAACGCGGACGGCTTTCGTAGATCACCTTCTCGACGCGGTAGCCGTCCCGCCGCAGGACTCCCGTGACGCGCGGATTCAGAGGTGTGCGCGGCGAGAGTCCGCCGAGCATCTGGAGCGCCGCCGCGCGCAGACGGACCTTGCGTCTTTCGTAGGCTTCCTTGTCGTGAATCGCGGCGACCTCGGCCTTGCGAGCGGCGAGTTGATCTCGCGCAATGGACTTCAGATACGAGACGAGCATGCGCTCGGGAGCGGACGTGCGCGCCGGGTCGAGCGCGCGGATCTCCTGCGCCTGGACGATGGCGGCGAGAAGCGGAAGGACGAGGGTGCGGAGCGAGGATCGCATGCATCCTTTGTATTGATTTTGGGGCGCGCGGCGCAAGCTGAGATCCTCCTGCTCATGGCGGCCGCGAAGGCGCGGCGCCAATAGAAGAGGAACACGCAGAGGGTGGGCGCCGGAGCGAGTCCGTTGTGCGCGTGTTCCTCAGAATGATGAAACGCTCGCCTGTTTGCTCGGGCTCGCGCTTCTGGCGGCCGCGCAGACCCGCGAGAACAATCCGTTCGGCTCCGAGGCCGATGCCGCCGAAGGCCTCAAGCTCTATAGCTTCTACTGCGTCTTCTGCCACGGCATGGACGGCGCTTCTGGACGCGGCGCGCGCCTTGCTTCGACGTATCGCCGGCGACATGATCAACGGCTTCATCGTTCTCTGCGTCCCGGCGGCCGCTTGGTAGCCGAGTGCGGGGGGCACGGGTGCGTGGACAAGATTCGCGCCGCGCTCGTGAACGGGATGAACAAACGAGGAATCGACAGCGCGGCGAGAGACCCGTGGTATTTCCCAGCGCCGGGTGACTGCGCGACCAGACTGGAGCAGGCCGGGTTTCGTGTAGATAGCATTGCGCTCATTCCCCACCCCACCGCGTTGCCGGGGGGGACATCAAAGGATTCCTGGAGACGTTCGGACTCTGTTTTCTTGAAGGCGTGACCGGCTCGATCCGCGCCGAATTCCTCGAAGAGGTGCGTTCCGCACTACGACCCCAGCTCGTATGCGAGCTGGCACTTGGATTGCCGACTATGTGCGGCTCCGGTTTGCCGCAACCAAGGTATAGATTAGCGTTTCACCCGGTAGCGGTCTGGGCGGCGCCGGACAGGGCCGTGAGGATCGTTGCGATGAGAAGAGCCGTTACCCGAAGCATGCGCATTCCTGATCGCTTCAGGCTGGCGGCTTTCCCCGCCGCGCGCAACTGTCGCGGTCGCCGGCCGCCGCCGCAGGGGATAAAAGATGTCGAGCGCGCCGAATCGCAACTTCGGTGTCAGTTACTTCGAGTCCCGTAGCCGTGGCGCCCCCGTTGAATCCGGCGGATGATCGCCACCCCCGCGCCAGCCAACAAAAGGGAGGATGTAGCGGGCTCCGGAACGCTTGGCGCCTGCCCGGCGGAAGCATGAACGAAGGTCGCGGAAAACACAGTATCCAGGTTCGTCGCGGCGCTCGCGTTCAGGCCAGCAATGTCGTTGGCGAAGGCGGCCCGTCCATCCGGGTAAGGATTGTTCGAATAGAATCCGATCGTTTGGTCGCGATAGTCCCCGGTGTCGTATACGGCGACGTACGTCTGGCCACTCACGAGCGGGATGTTCAGCCCGCTGAGCGACACGAGCCCGGTCGCGGCGGGCCACGGGATGGAGACCGAAAGGTGGGGGACCGATAGAGTGATCGTGCCGTTCCAATCGTAGATCAGCAGCGAAATGTTCGTTGTGAAGCCACGATTCGGAACAAAACCCGCCACCTGGAATTGCCATTCGGTGAGCACGTTGTCAGCGGCTGGGGCCTGGAAGACCTGTGAAACGCTCCGGTTGCCCACTGAATACCCGTTTAGGGGTCCCGAGCCGACGTCGCCGATGACGGTCGCGGCCGGCAGCGTGGCAGACACCACCAAGATTGTCAAAATAGTTCTTTTCATATCTTTTCTCCGTTCCCCGGAGCACGCGGGGGCCGCGCAGCGCGGCCGGGAACCGAGGCCCGGAGTGAGTCTCCTTCACCCCTCCATGCGGAAACTCGAGCCAGTTTTTGCTGGCGCCCTACGGTTTTTCCGCCGCGGCCAAGCGGCGGCGGACGAACGGGTTGCCGGGAAGCCGGCGATGATGTGCCCGCCAGAGTTCGAGACGGCGGGCTTCCAATTGCGCGGCCTTCGGCCCCTCTCCAGCCTCGCGGTGCAAGGCGGCGAGCGATGTCAGTGTCCGCGAAAGTTCGTTGGCGTGGCGCGGATCCAATGCCGGGCGGAAGGAACCGGATGCATCGAGAAACGCGAGGATCCGCGAGTACGCGCCGATCGCCTCTTGGCGCCGCCCGGTCTGGCCGAAGTGGCGCGCCCTGGCCGTCAAAACCAGATGCATCTCGCCCATGGGCGGGAACGATCCAGCGGTCTCCCTGCCCGTGGACTCGACGATCGCGGCGGCTTCGTCGATTCGCTGCTGCGCTTCGCTCGCCCGGTTCAGCCGCCTCAGAGCGTCCGCTGATTCCGCCAATGCCTCGGATCTCTGGCGTTGTCCTTTGGGATTGGCCGCGAAAGCCTTCATCGCGAGGATGCAGGAGTCGTGAGCATGCAATGCCCGCGCTGGATCGGAGACCGACACGATCCTGCCCAACTCGTTCGCGGCGGAGCAAAGGCGCGAACAACTGGTGAAGTCCTGACCGTCCCGCTGGACCGCGGCCGCGGCGAGATCGGCCGCCGCCTGCAAACGCAATGCGCTCTCGGAGGGCCGGTTGAGGCTGACCGTCTCTTCTCCGCCGAGTATCTCACCCTCGATCATTTCGACGTTGAATTGCGGGTACCAGCCGCCCGGCCCGCCGGCTCCTCGGGGAAGCAGCGGCCGGACCTCCCGGATTGTCTCCAAGGCCGCCTCCAGGTCTCCGTTCTTGCGCAACACGGACGCCAGGTTCGCGAGCGCGATGGATAGAACGATGGGATCACGCACGGGATCCTTGCCCCGCCGGGCCGCCACCACGGAGTGGCGGGCGAGCCGTAGTGCCAGCTCCATTCGAAAGAAGCCGGAATAGATTTGCGATGCGTCGGCCAACAGGATCGAGACGCCCCGATAGCTCTTCGGATGAGTGGCCTCGAGCGCCTCTACCCGGGCCAACGTTTCCGCGCCGCGGGCGATCACATCAGCCTCGTTCGCCTGCTCGTTGGCGAGGATCATTCTGTCGTGCGCGATCTCCGCGCCCGTGAGCAAGAGCAGGCCGGGGTCGGCGAAAACGCTAAGCGCCGCGGGTTCCAGGTGAGGCTTGATCACGCGCTCCGCCGCGGCAAGAGTCTTGACGGCGCCCGCGAGATTTCCGAGGTTGACGGAGTTGGGCACTCCCTGTACGCGGCCCACTTGCAGGTATCCGCGGGCGACGTCGTTGGCGAGGATGGGTTCCGCCGCGACGTTTCCGCCCAGTCCGTCGAGATATCCGAGGGCGGTGCGGACGATTCTCTCGCGGGCCCTCGATGACCCCGGCAGGTTCGAAATGTCCCGGTCGATCTCGAAGAGCTGTCCAGCCAGTCCGCGCACCTGGTTGAATCGATCCTGCGCGACGGAACGTTCGCGGCGCGCAATGGCCAAACCCGCGAAAAGGCCCGCGACGGCCAAGGCGGCGGCGGTCAGCGGAATCCACGCGCGGCGCAGGAATTTGCGCGCCGCGTAGCCGAACTCGTCCATTCGCGCCTCGATCGGGCGCGATTCGAGGTACGCCGACACGTCCGCCGAGAGCTTGTCGGCTGACGCATAGCGCTCGCCGGGCTCCTTGCGGAGTGCCTCGAGGAGAATTGTCTCGAGATCGCCCCGGAGTTCAGGAACATGATGACTGGGCCGAATCGGCTCGGCCCGGCAAATGGCTGCTTCGATCGCCCCCGCCGATCGGGAGGTAAACTGATGCGGCTTTTGGCCGGTGAGTAACAGATAGAGTACCGCGCCGAGCGAGTAGACATCGGTTGCCGTCGAAACCTGCTCACCCCTAATCTGCTCCGGACTGGCGAAATCAGGGGTCAGCCGGATCTCCTGGGTGACTCCCGTATTGCTCATGTCGAGGATTCTGGCTATTCCGAAATCGAGCAGCTTGACTTCGCCCTGTCTGGTGACCAGGATGTTGGATGGCTTGAGATCGCGATGGACCACCAAATTGGCGTGGGCATGCGCAACCGCGCCGCAAACGGAGCGGAAAAGTAATAGCTTATCCCGCACCGATAACTGCTGGCAGTGTTCGTCAATGGGCTTTCCATCGACATATTCCATCACGAGGTAGGGCCGCCCATCGCCGAGGTGGCCAGCGTCCAACAATCGCGCGATGTTGGAATGAGCCAAGCCCGCCAATATCTGACGCTCGCGCAAGAAGACGGCGCGGGCGCCGGGATCGGGCAAGCCACTGGGCAGCAGCTTGATCGCCACGGATTGGGATAGCTCCCCGTCTTCGCGCTCGGCCCGGTATACCACGCCCATTCCGCCGCGTCCGGCTACCTCCGTCAGGCGGTAGGGCCCGCAGCGCAGCCCGCTCCAATCCTCCCCTGGCGCGAATACGTCACTGGCGGCCGCCGCGAATTCGGCCCCCAGGGCGGTGGATGAGCCTGGGTCGAAACGCAAAAGGGACTCAACCTCGGCCCTGACCTCCGGCGTTGTTGGATGCTCCCGCCAGTACTGTTCCCGCGCCCCGGCCGCCGCACTCGCGAGGATCGCGAAGATATTCTCGGCTTCCGGATTCACTGCGAGAGCTCCCTGCGAAGCCAGGCGCGCGCCAGGCGCAATTGCTGGCGGACCACGTTCACCGGCAGTTCCATTGCTGCAGCCGATTCCTCCGCGGTCATGCCCCCGAAAAAGCGCATCTCGATCAGACGCGCCCGCCGCTCGTCCTCCCTTTCCAGGCGCTCGAGGGCTTCGTGAATCGCGGCGAAGCCGCGGCCGCTGGCGGGTAGATCGTCGAATGACGCCAAGCGGACCTCGTGGCCGCTTCGTTTCGTCGAGCGCCTGGACCGGCCCGCATCCACGAGGACTTGGCGCATGAGCCGCGATGCGATCCCGAAGAAATGAGCCCGGCTTTCAAAGCTTACCGGTTGTCCCGCCGACAGCCTGAGAAAAGTCTCATGCACGAGTTCGGTGGTCTGGGGCCCCTCACCCGCTTCCCCTCGGCGGTGCGCCGAGGCCAGCTTCTTCAACTCGCCGTAAACGAGCGGCATCAGGCGGTCCAGCGCTGTCCGGTCTCCCGCGCGCATCCGTTGCAGCAGGTCCGTGATGACGGGTTGTGGATCGCTCAGGCTCATCAGGAAGCTACCTCCCAAGCCGCTTCCGCGCGGAATAGACTCGATTGTACGTCAAACGCGGGGATGTGCGAGACGGCGCGAATTCCTCGAAAGGTGCGTTCCGCTCTAAGACCCCAGCTCCTAAACGAGGCTGGCACCTGGGTTGCCGGCTGCGTGCGGCTCCGGTTTGCCGCAACGAAGGTCTAGATTAGCGTTTCAACCCGTAGACGGCGACGCCGTTGACAGCGTTCACGTAGACCTTGCCGTTTGCAACGCTCGGAACGGTGAAGCGCACTGCTGTTCCCGGCCCCTCGCCTCCGCCTGCGTTTTCGCTGGTGTAGAGCAAGCGACCGACGTCAGATGCATCGTACGCCTGCAAAACAGCAGGTACGGCATGTTCGAAATAGCTTTTCGTGAGGACGACCCAGACAATGCCGTCTTTCGAGCCGTTCGCCGAAATGGATGGGATCGCCCCAGGATTGCGAAACTTCTGCTTGCCCACATGCTCGGCACTGAGCCTTCCGGAGCGAAGTGCGTAGTCCCGCAGCATGTCGCCGTCACCGAACAAGAAGAGGTGGCCATTCCAATAGGCGGGGCCGCCATAGACTCCTTTGCCGAGGGGGCCGGCCACATCGACTGCGTTTCCATCTTTTCCGGTCGTGTCCTTGTGGCCCAGGCGATCGCGATCCAGCAGGTAGATTCGTCCTGATTTGCCAGCAATCGCGAGAAGGTGTGGACGCGGCCCCTCCTGGGCGGGAAGGAGCACCGGGCCGCTCGAGCCCAGATCGTTGTCCGCGCGGTTCAAGGAAGCCTCATCGAATGGGGTGAAGAAATCGAGGACCCGGAGACTCTTCGATTCGAGCTTCAGCACGGAATCGCCATAATCGACACCGCCGCGCGACGCGGTGAAAGAACCGTTACCCGTACTGGCATAAATGTTTCCCTGATCATCCGCGGCGATCCCTGCGCCCGACTGCCAGATGCCACCTCCTCCGGCGTCCGGAGCTGTGTTGAAAACAGCGGTTTGGCGCAATGTGGAAGCGTCGTAGCCGATCACCCAGCCGTAATACGGGGTGACGTCGCAAGAGGAACCCCAGGCGATATAGACCGTTCCGCGGGAAAGCAGCATCGCCGCGCGGGGATTCTCCCGCAGCGCATGGAAGCTCACCTCTTTCGTCGACAAGCCGAACCAAGAGGATGACGTGACCTGGGCACGAATGAGCACCGGACTTCCCGAGCGTTCCGCCCCGGTGCGGATGTCGATTGCGTGCAGCCGCTGGTAGTACCGCACCTCCCCGCTGGACGCCCGTTCCCGTGTTCGCACCAAAACGAAAATCGTCTTCCCTGCGAGGTCAATCACCGGCGTGGGAGTGATTCCGATTTCCGGACCGAGAAAGGAACAACGCACGTCATGGGTCGTGAGCGGGGTCACTCCGCGGGTAGCGTCCGCGAAGGCGATTCGCCAGAGCGCCTCGCCGGTATCGGCGTCAACCGCGTAGAGGCGATCGGACTCCGTGGCGATGTACACGGCATTGCGGCGTCCCTTGCCGGGCATTTCCACGTTCGGGACGTAGAGTGGTTGCGCATGGACTTCGCCTTCGACGTGAATCGTGAACAGGCGGCCGAAGCGGGGTGATCCCACATTGCGCGGAGTGAGAATTGTCTCTGTGAGGATCGCACCGGTGCGTTGATTGTCGTACTGCGCCGTCGTGATTGCGGTTTGGCCCACCAAGAACGCCGCGAACGAGAAGGTGGCGGCCAGCTTTTTCATTTCACTTTGACCGCGGTCACCGGTCCGCCCTTGACGGCTGTGACCTCGCCCCGCGCATTCAACACGAAATCGATGTCGGGGAACGCGGACGTCAACGGGAAGAAGTGCGTGGGAGATGCGGCGTAGAAATCGAGGCCATCGAACACTGCCGAGGTGATCCTCAGGTGATCGCCATCTACCCGGACCGTCGCTGCCCCGAGTTGATCCGATCTGTACTCGCCTTCAAAGCTCTCGAGGCGCGCACGGTCCAATGCGACAGCTTCGCGCTCCCGAGGAGCAAATCCGCGCCAGCCGTACACTCCGGCCGCCGACTGAATCAGTTCCTGGGCCAGGCCCGAACCGTTGTCCGAGTTTGTCATCACGACAATTCCTTCACCGTCGAATGATGCAAGGAACTCGGCGCGGAACCCTTCATCGGCGCCCCCGTGAAAGAACCACTTGACGGGGGTTGGCTTGATTCCGAATCCCAAGCCCCAGTTGCCCTTCTGTACTTTCATCATCTCGTCCACGCTCGCTTGCGACAGGACTCTTGCGGAGCGGCCTTCCCGCGCCGCCTGCAACTCGATCGCGAACAATGCCAGATCGGACGGAGTCGTCCACAATCCGGCGGCGGCCATCTCCGGATACGTATGGTAGTTGCCGCTGACCTGCCGGCCAGCCGCATTGTAGCCGGTCGCGGCCAGGCTCCGATTCGTCTCCGCCAACGGTTGCTCGTAGCTGCTGTGACTCATGCCCAGCGGCGCCAGCACCAGCCGTTTCAGCAAAGCGGGGAAGCTCTCTCCGCTGACATCTTGCATCAGCAATTGCAGGATCGTGTACCCGCCACCCGAGTACCACCAGATGGATCCGGGAGTCGCGTTCACGCGAACAGGCGGAGTATTGGCGGGGCTGGCGCCATCGAGGACCTGGGTCAGGGTGGGTACCGGGCTCCCAGCGGCATATCCAGGAAAGCCGTGAACCGTCAGGCCGGCCGTGTGGCTCACGAGACGGCGAATCGAGACGTTCTCCTCCGTCGTGAGCTCGTTGTTCGGCACCTTCCAGGAGCGCAGCTTTACGTTGACGTCTTCGTCGAGAGCAAGTTTGCCGCTTTCGGCGAGTTTCAGCGCTCCCGCCGCCGCGACCGGCTTGCTGATCGAGCCAGCTTGAAAGAGTGTGACGGCCTCGACAGCCTTTCCGGTGGAGCGGTCGGCCACGCCGTAGCCCTTGGCCCAAGCAATCCGGTTCCGATGAATGACCGCGATGCTGACACCGGGGACCCGGTACGCCCTCATCCTGTCAGCGAGGGAATGGCGCGGATTCTCGCGGCCTTTCAATACGACCGTAGCCGTGAGATGGCGTTCAACAGCGGCGCTCGCGCTTTCCTGAGCCCGGACTTCGAGTGAGACGGCAACCAGCAGGACGACAGCGGTTCGCATGTGGACACTATATCAGTGACCGATAGATCTGTCAATGATCGATCACTCGTCGACTATATCGGCGCGTGATAGAATCGAGATGCAACACGATGAAGCACTCCGAATCGGGGCTCCTCGCGCCGGCCGCCTTCTATATCCTGTTCGCCCTTGGCGAGGGCGAGAAACACGGATACGCAATCATGCAGGATGTCCGGGAGCTGTCGGACGGCAAGTTCCGCATGGGGCCTGCAACGCTGTACACCAATATTCAGCGGCTTCTCGAGCAGGGCTTCATCGACCTGGTGGACCACCCTGACGGTGAGAAGGAAGCCGATTCCCGCCGGCGCTACTACCGCTTGGGCAAGACGGGCAGCCATGCGCTCCGCCAAGAGCTGGATCGTATGCGCGACCTTCTGCTACGGTCCAAACGCCTCGTTCTGAAACGCAGTGGCGCCGCGGTATGAGCGCGAAAGGCGCGAAGGCGCGGCGCCAGAATGAGAGCGAGTCCGTTGTGCGCGCGTTCCCCAAAGAGGTTCTCTGGCTCGCGTGGAAGGCCTACAACCTCTCGATCTGGCTCTATCCGGCGGACCTTCGCAGAATGCATGGGGACGAAATGCGGGAGGCTTTTCGCCGCCAGACACTGGACGCCTATGGGGAAGGCTCATTCGAGTTGATGAGGGTTCTCGAGTGTGTGACGGTTGAGTTGTTTACTTGCGCTCTGCCCTTGCGGGCTCAGTCCCCGGCCGCCATCGCGGGTGCGACCTCGCTGCTGGTTACGTCCGCCGTTTTCCTGGCACTGCTATGGGCGCTCCAGAATCCGATCGCGTTGCAGCACTTGGGCAAAGATGCTTGTCGCGCGATTCTCCAGGCTGTGCGCTGAGCCGACGGCAAAAGGCGACGCGTCCGTCCCAATCTCC
>CADECY010000025.1:72395-82571 GCA_902825945.1 uncultured Acidobacteriota bacterium | reverse complement strand
CCGAGCTGTCTCAAGTAGACCGATAGCTGACCTCGATGGTGGTACCAGTGGTTCAGCATGATCGACCGCAGCACCCCGATCCGGGGCGCTTCCATCAGCGTTCTTCCGTCCTTCACCAGACGCCATGGCTTCATCAGCGCCTTGTCGTCCAGCTCGTTGAGCAGGGCGCGCGCCGACGCCAGACAATCATCCAGCGCGGCGAGGGCCTCGGCCGTCGAACTGGCTGCCGGCTGTTCCCCGAACTGTGGCAGTTCGCGCGGTGATTCGGCGGTCAGCCGAACCACCTGGACCGGCGTGGTGGCGATATGCGAGACGAGTTGTCCCAGGCTCATCGATCTCGGATGCGGTTTCCACCCCAGCTTCTCGGACGGAACCCGTTCGAGCACGCGTCGCGTCGTCTTGCCCTCCATCTCCAGTTCCATCAGGATGGGATCGATCATTCGCATGTTTTTTTTCACCTCTCGCTTGAATTCGGTAAACCAACTGGTTTACCATAACACCATGACGCGACGGCGGTCAAGGAAAAAACGCGGCGAGGCTGTTACTGCTTCGGTCGCACAATCAGCCACGCTCGATGCCGTGTTCCACGCCTTGGCTCATCCGGCTCGCCGCCAGATTCTTGCCGACCTGTCACGCGGAGAAGTGTCCACGCTCACTCTGGCTGAACCGCACAGGATGTCGTTGCCAGCGGTGTCGAAGCATCTCGGTGTGCTGGAGCGGGCAGGGCTGATCCAGAGGCGCCTGACAGGGCGGGAGCGGCGCTGTTGCCTGGTGGCGAGGCCGCTGAGAGATGCCTCCGCGTGGCTCGAATTCTATCGCGGTTTTTGGGACGGCCAACTCGATCGTCTCGCCGCGTTCATGCATGACTCTTTACCTGAGGAGACACCTTGATGACCAGTCTCACAATGACGCAGCATAGCTTTACCGTTCGCCGGATCATTCGTGGATCGCGCGACCGCGTTTTCGATGCCTGGACTCGTCCTGAATTGCTGAAGCGTTGGAGCGCTCCAGGTGATATGGTCAATCCGGTGGTTGAAGTGGACCTTCGGCCTGGCGGGCGCTATCGCATCGACATGCGGGCGCCCGATGGCAAGGAACATCGCGTGACGGGAGTCTATCGCGTGGTCGACCCGCCAAGCCGGCTCGTCTACACCTGGTTCTGGGAAACCAACCCGTCTTTCGGGGACATGCTGGTTTCGGTGGACTTCCACGATCGTGGTTCCGAGACCGAAGTCGTGCTCGAGCACTCCCTGCTGCCCGCGCCGGAAGTGGCCACGGCGCATGAACGGGGATGGACCGGTTGCCTGCTCAAGCTGGAGGGCTTGTTCGCCGCGCCTCCAAAGGCGTGATGTAACCTGTGGCGCGTTCCCGGTACCGTTGCGCTACCCTGTCCGTGAAACGACTCGTATGTTCGAACGCTACACGGAGAAAGCACGCCGCATCATTTTCTTCGCCCGTTACGAAGCCAGCCAGTTCGGCAGCGGCCACATCGAATCCGAACACTTGCTGCTCGGCCTACTGGGCGAAGACAAGCCGCTGGCGAGCCGCGTTCTGAATATGGCCGACTCCATCGACTCGATTCGCGAACAGGTGGAAGCCACCACGCCCATGCGGTCGAAGGTCAGTACTTCGGTGGACCTGCCACTCAGCCTCGAATGCAAGCGGATCCTCGCGTATGCATCGGAGGAAGCAGAGCGGTTGAACCACAAACACATCGGATCGGCGCATCTGTTGGCCGGCCTTCTGCGCGAGCCGAACAGCACCGGAGCACGACTGCTCGCGGAACGCCAGGTCGGAATCGAAGTGGCCCGAAAGTTGGCCGCGGAGTCTCGTCCGGACTCCCTCTTGCCGGTGACGGTCCGCGCAAGGCCCGCCGTTCCGCCGCCCTCGCTGCTCGCCCTGCTGGAGGAACGTGAGATGTTGGGAGACATCACGGTTGCCTTCGATACGGTGGTCGCGGGGCATTCTGTCGAGATCGCGGTGTATGAGGGCGGCGACGAATCCGCCGTGACGCGCCAGAAGATCCGGCACACCGCCCAACGCATGGAGAACGCCATCGCGAATCATCAGTTCGACCTTGCCCGAAGCTGTTCAGAAGAGGAGCGCCGGCTCCGCGAGGACCTAAGCCTCATTCGCGAGCGCCACCCGTCGAAGGCCGATGGCACTCCGTTCCTGTGCATCGCGATCGCAGGCGACGAGAGCCTGCAGGAACTGCGCGGGCGCATCGAGAGCTACCTGAACGCCGGTGTCGCGCAGGTGTGGCTGCTCGATCCTTCCGGCAAGCGAGCCTACACAGCGACCGCCGCCGAAGGGCTGCGCGAAGTGACCGGCGACATTCTGCGGATCGCACACCCGAAGATCGAACTCGACCGGAATCGGATTTTCGGCCAGTAGCTCAGCCGATCAGATCGCGGAGGCGCTTCCCGATCGCTTCCGGATCCTCTTGCCGCAAACACGCGGCGCTGAATCCGATCACTCCGTTCGCCGCCTGGGAGGGATCGGCGTGAATCGACGGAGTTCCGTTCTGCAGCGCGAGGCAAGCCTCCATGCCCGACATACGGAAGCCGCGATCGAGCGTGACCACGAACTTCGGCGTTCCGCCTTCGCGCACTTCGGTCTTCGCGTTCCGTAGCGATCCGGTCGAGGAGTCGATGCGCTTGACCAGCGCCAGGTAGCGGTCGTGGCGCGACTGTTCGCTTTCGGCGGCGAAGCGCTTTAACGCCACCAGCAAGCCCACGATCGTCTCTTTGCCGACCTTGCACGGACGCCCGATTCCGTGCGGCGGAAGACCCACGAGCCGGTTCTTGTCGATCAGGTTCGACGGTGGCGACCACTGCTCCCAAGCAATATCGAGATCGAGCTGCTGCAGGATCGCGGACATGATGAGGTCACGGCCCCCGCAGAGAATACCGGAGCCTTGCGGTCCGCCGATCGCCTTGCCGCCGGAGAAGGCGACGAGATCGGCGCCGGCCGCGATGAACTTGCGCAAGTTCGAAACGGGTGGAAGCTGCGCGGCGGCATCCACGAGCAATGGTACGTGCCGCGAGTGAGCGACGCGAGCCACGTCCTCGAGCGGCGGGCGCGAGTTTCCGTTCGCTACATAGAGGATCGCGGCCGTGCGGTCGGTGATGGCCTCGGCGATCTCCCATGGTTCGGCGTCGCGCACGCCGGCGCCGGCCACGCGATCCGGCAGTCCGACCTCGATGATCTTCACGCCCGCCGCGCGCACCGCGTGATCGTAGAAGTTGCGTTGGCTGCGGACCATGATCACTTCGTTCTTCATGCCGGTGGTGTCGGGCAGGCGGGCCATCTTGCCGGGATCGAGTCCCGTGATGCAGGCGGCGGTGCCGAGCAACAGTCCGGCGGCCGCGCCCGAGGTGACGATGCCCGCTTCGGCACCGGTGACCTGCGAGATGATCTTGCTCGCTCCGGCTTGGATCTCGGCCATGTCGACGCAGTATTCGGCCGCTTCTTTCATCGCCGCGGTGACTTCGGGCGCGAGGAGTCCGCCGGAGACGCGCGTGGAAGGGCCCTTGGCGTTGATGATGGTCCGGACACCGATCGTATCGTAAATGCTCACTGTCGCATGATGAAGCGGCGCGGGGCGCCAAGTCAAGCCCACATCGTCGAACATGCCTCCGCGACACCTCGAAGCCCATTGGAGTGTCCGCGTATCGGCTACTCGAAACATTTGCCCGAGAGTCTCGAGGGAAGCCTTCCGGCCATTGAGGATTTGGAGAGCAAACTCGCCGAGAGGACGGCGGCGTAAGAACCCGAGTAGACGATGCGGCGCCGATTTCGCTGATATATACTGGCTGGCACCATGCGCTGGGTACTGGTTTCTTCGTTCCTTGCGATGGCGCGTGTTGCCTCCGCGCAAACAGCCACCGCTGAGATTTTGGGTTTGGTGACCGATGCGTCCAGTGCCGCTGTCGCGGGCGCAAGCGTCACGATCACTCGTGGCGCGACCGGGGAATCGCGCACCGCGGCCACCAACCAGGTGGGAGAATTCTCGTTCCCGCTGATCGAGATCGGTACCTACAGCGTCGTGGTGAAGCTCCAGGGATTTCAATCTCAGACCGTGCGCGACCTGCGCGTCGAGACCGATCAGAAGGTCCGGCAGGACTTCGTGCTGAAGGTCGGCGAGGTGACCGAATCGGTCGAGGTCGCGGCGAACGCGGTTCTGTTGAACACCGAGAACGCGACTGTCGGCCAAGTGATCGAGAACCGGCGCATCATCGAACTGCCATTGAACGGGCGGAACATCTCGGGCCTCGCCGTATTGATTCCCGGTGTTCAATACGGTGTGCGCACCGGAATGAACGACGGCTCGGGCGGCTTCCCAATTCCGGGCGCGGGCGTCTCGATCATCGCCAACGGAGTCCGCGAGGTCTACGGCACGGTGGCGCTCGATGGCGTCGATGCGAAGAATCCGCGCACGCACATCACGGTGTTCACTCCGTCGATCGAGGCGATCGAAGAGTTCAAGGTGCAGACGAGTTCGTACACGGCTGAATTCGGACAGGGCGGTGGCGGCATCGTGCAGGTGTCGATGAAGTCGGGCACGAACGCCTTTCACGGAACGGTATTCGAATTCCTGCGCAATGACAAACTCGATGCCGAGACCTACTTCCTCAACTTCCAGCAGCCCGCTGGTGTCGCGCGGCTGCCCAAGGACCGTCTGCGGCGCAATCAGTTCGGACTCGTGGCTTCGGGTCCAGTGATGCTGCCGCGATACAACGGGCGCAACCGGACCTTCTGGGCCTTCAACTACGAGGGCCGGCGCGAAACACAGGAGCGCCTCGCGACCGCGTTCTTCCCGAGCGATGCCTTCCGTGCGGGCGATTTCAGCGCGCTTCTCACGCCCGGCATCAATTCCGCCACCAACCGGCCGTTCCGCGCGCCGATCATCGTCTTCGACGCGCTCACCGGAGATCCGTTTCCGGACAACCGGCTGCCCGCGTCGCGAATCCATCCGGGCGCGCGCAACATGCTTCAGTACTTCCCGAAGCCGCAGTTCCAGCAGGCCGATCAACTCGACTTCACCAATCGCGCCGCGGTTCCCGACATCATCGGGCAGAACCAATATTTCTGGCGCATCGATCACAATTTCGGCGCCGGTGATCGCGTCTTCGTGCGCTACGCCGGCGACCGCTCGAAGTTCGATCAGGAGTTCATCAATCCCGCGTTTCCGACCTCGTTCGCATCGAGCGCCACCAATCTCGCCTCGCAGTGGATTCACACGTTCAATCCCACCACGCTCAACGAATTCCGCTTCGGCTTCAACATCACCGATGACGACATCGCCAATCCGCGCACCAATACGGACTTCGATCTCGACTCGCTCGGCATCGGGCAATTCCGCGCCATCTCCGATGGCAATCGGCGGCTGACCAAGCGCGAGACGGGCATTCCGCTGATCCGGCCGTTTCCGATCGGCGATCGCGACACCGGCAACGGCTACGACAAGATGCTGAGCCTCCAGTTCGCCGACAACATCTCGCTCCATCGCGGCAAACATGGATGGAAGGGCGGAGTCGAATACCGGCGCGTGACGATGGATCGCGGCTCCGCCAACGAACCGCGCGGCAGCATGACATTCGGTGCCAACGAAAGCGGATACGACTTCGCGTCGTTCCTGCTCGGGTATCCCGCGACCGTCCGCTCACCCGAGGCATTCCATCCGACGGTCCCGCTGGCGAACCGTTGGAGCGGCTACTTTCTCGATGACTGGAAGGCGACGTCCAAGCTCACCGTCAACGCGGGCTTGCGCTACGACTACATCGGCGTGCCGGTCGACATTCACGGCGGCTGGCGCACGCTTTCTCTCGAAACCTTGACCGGCGGCCTGCCCACCATCCTGCCGCGCGAGGTCGATGATCGCGGCGCGGTCAAACTCTGGAACCAGGAGAAGCGCTACTTCATGCCGCGGCTCGGCATCGCCTACCGTCCCTTGCCGAAATGGGTGGTGCGCGCGAGCGGCGGATGGTTCGCCAATGTCGAGCATCTGAACACCTTCACGATTCTCGCCAACATGCCTCCATTCGGCGGATCGCTCGAGTTCAACTCGGTAACGGTGGCGGGCAGGACGATTCCGCTCAGCTACGGCGGCCAGAACTACAACGTCCTCACGCGCCGGTTCAGTCCGGCAAGCTCTCCGATCACGCTCAACGATCCCTTCACGGGTTCGCAGACAATCCGTCCGGTGAATCTGCTCCGCATCCTGCCGAACCATCGTAATCCAAACCACTGGCAGTGGAGTTTCGACATCCAGCGTGAACTGCCCTGGTCGTCGAGCCTCACGATCGCCTACATCGGAAACAAGATGAGCAACGTGGGCAACACGATCTCGAACTTCAACTCGCCCGATCCTTCCACCAACACGAACTTCCAGAGCCGCCGACCGATTCAGCAGTTCTTCGACGAAGGCCGCGTGCAGACGCTCGGGACGCTGCGAGTGATCGACGCCTACGGCAACGGGAGCTACAACGGATTGCAGACATCGCTCGAGAAGCGCCACTCGAGCGGGCTTGTTTTCGGACTCTCGTATGCGTTCAGCAAGTCGCTCGGCGATGGCGAATCCGGCGGCAACGAGGATGGCGGCTTCCAGGATCCGCGCGACCGGCGCGCCTCTCGTGGGCGCTATCAGTTCGATCAACGCCACAACACCGTGTTCCACTTCGTCTATGATCTTCCGTTCGCGAAGAACCTGCGTGGCGTGCCCGGCACCCTGCTGAAGGGTTGGCAGACGAACGGCATCCTCTCGCTGCGGTCCGGCTTTCCATTCACGATCACGCAAGGCGCCGACCTCAATACCGGCGGCACGCCCATCCGTCCGGACCGCGCGGCTTCCGGCGAGCTCGACAACCCCACCCGCGCGCTTTGGTTCGACACCAGCGCCTTCCGCCGCGTCTCCTGCAATATTCCCGGCCGGCTCGACCTGTGCCATTACGGCAACTCAGGCCGTTCGATTCTCGAATCGCCCGGACAGCGGAATCTCGACTTCTCCGCTTACAAGAACTTCGTCTTCCGGGAGAGCATGCGGCTACAGTTCCGCGCGGAGTTGTTCAACGTGACGAACTCGCCGTACTTCGGCGTGCCCAACGGCATCAGCTTCACCTCGATCAATTCTCTCGTGCCGGACGGGCCGCGGAATGGCGAGGTCCGGAGCGTGCGCACGCCGATGCGGATCGTGCAGTTCGGGCTGAAGTTCTTCTGGTAGCGCCTACTTTTCGGCGAGGGTCTTCATCGTCGCGAGATCGCCTTCCATCTTCTGGCGCGCCTGCGGCGTGACGACGGGTTCCATCAGATTCGCGAACCAGTGCTGATAGACGAAGGAGCTATCGGTGAGAAGCCGCGTGCGGCCACCACCGAGATCCTCGAGCGTGTAGACCATGTGGCCGGTGAAGCCGAGCGGCGACGAGAGATCGATCGCGAGCTTACGGTGCAGCGCGTGCTCGCGCACGACGCTATCGACGCGCACGGCTTGGCCACCCATGTTCGGATCCTTCATGAACGTGGAGCGCCTGCCGCCCACGCCATTCGGGCCTTCGTCGCGGACCTCGCTCACCCAGCTCACCCACTGCTTGAATTTCTCCGGCTCCTCGAGCCACTTCCAGACCTCTTCCGGCGGACGGTTGATTTCGGTGCTGGTCCGGATGCGGCCCGCGTCCGCGCGCCTGCCCATCGCGAACATCGTCACGAGGAACAGCGAGAGCAAGCCCACCAGCCCCGCGACACCGTATGTCAGCCACTTCATGGTTTCTCCTCCCGTCGCATCCGTTTCGAAACAGCCGCGCCGGCCCAGACCGCTGCCACCAGCAGGCCGCGCTGCCAGAGCGGCATCGGAATCACGAATAGAAATGGAAGCGCGAACACCGCGATCAAGCAAAGCGCCAACTGCCGGCGCAGCGGCACCGCCAGGATTGCGGTTGCGGCCGCGAGCAACGCCAGCGCGGGTCCGCTCAATTCGGCCGATTCGCGATAGGGCACCAGCACCAGGACGAATCGCCGCAAGGCAAGCAGCAAGGTCAGCGGAATGGCGAACAGCAGTGCCACGGCCGCCGAGGATTCGAGCAGATTCGAGCGCCGGGATCGCATCGTGATTCCGTGCCACAGAGTCCGCAGACATTCGCGCACGAGCCAGAGTTGGCCGAACTCGCGGGCCTCCTCCTCGAGATCGCCGGCGAGGTTCGCGCCGAGTCCGTCCGGCACACAGTATTCCACCAGCGCCAGCAGTCCGCGATCCAACACCGTCATGCGAGCGAACCCCAGCGAATGCCCTTCATCATTCCGGTGAGCACGCGGCACGACTCTTCGAGTGCCGCCGCGCCCGCGCCGGTGAGGCGGAAGTATCGCTTGGCGCGCCCGCCGCGCTCGGCGGTGGGTTCGCCGATCACCGATTCGACGAGGCCCTTGGCTTCCAGGCGGTCGAGCGTCGCATAGACCGCGCCGATATTGACATCGCGCCCGGTCTGCTCGGCGAGTTCACGGCGGATCGAGACCCCGTAGGCATCCTCGCGCAGGCGGGCGAGGGCGAGCATCGTTACTTGTTCGAAGCCGCCGAGCGAGTCGCCCTTTGCCATTTCATATACATCGTAATAGAAATAACGGGCGAGCGCAAGAGATTTCTTTGGGTGATGGGCTCCGGCCCGGCCCGGTCAGGCAGTCAGGTGTTTGGCGAACCACTCCGTCGTCCGCTGCCACGCCAGCTCAGCCGCGGCTTTGTTGTAACGCTCCGGCGTCGCGTCGCAATTGAATCCGTGGACGGAGCTCGGGTAGATGTAGCCTTCGTGCGTCACTTTGGCGGCAGTCAACGCCTCGTCGTATGCGGGCCACGCTCCCGCAAGGCGCGTATCCAACTCACCGTGGTGAACCAGGATCGCGGCCCGGATATTCGGGATGTCCGCCGCCGGGGGAGCCGCGCCATAGAACGGCACCGCCGCCGCGAGATCCGCTCCGAGTCGGACCGCCAGCGTATTCGATATGTTGCCGCCATAGCAGAACCCGGTGACCCCGATCTTGCCGGTACAGAGCGGGTGCGACTTCAACCACATCGCCGCGGCAATCCAGTCCTCAACCAGCCTCTGGGCGTTGACGGTGCCGAACAACTGGCCGCCCCGGTAGTCGTCGCCCGGGAAGCCTCCGACCGTGGTGAGGGCATCCGGTGCGAACGCCATGAAGTTGGCCAGCGCCAGCCGCCGTGCGATGTCCTCGATGTGCGGATTCAGGCCCCGGTTCTCATGGATGACGAGAACCCCAGGCAGTCTCGAAGGCGCCGCATTGCGCGTCTCCGAACTCATGGGCCGCGCCAGATAGCCTCTGATTTCGCCGTTGCCCTGTGGCGACGGAATCGTTTCGTAGCTGGTGCTGATGCGGTCATCGGTCTTGGAAACCTGCTGCCCCTGCGCATAGTTCGGCATCAGGGCCTGCATCAGGGCCGCCGCGGTGAATCCGCCAACGGCGAATTTCTGCAGGCCGTCCATGAAGTCACGGCGGCTGATTTCGCCGTGGATGAACAGGTTGTACAGCTGAATCGCGCCGGCCGGGACTTTCGATTTGGTTGGCTCCATGGTTGCTCCTCACCGGAGAATATCATGGGGAGGGCGGGCTGCCCGGTTTTCGGATGTAAATTTACGGCCAGGTAACGAGGGTTGAAACGCCCCAGGAATCGCCGCGCGCGAAGGTGGTGACTGCGAATCGCGCGGGCCGGGTGTACCGGAGGCGCCTTTGCCTATTGATCTCCGATTTGTTGGAGGATCGCTTGGATCTGTTCCGCCGCGGGGAGGCGAAGTTCGGTTGCTGTTTGCCGAGCCTCGAGGAGGAGCCCGATGGCCCGGTCGCGGTCGCGAGTCTTGTCACGTTGAAGCAGCAGCATGGCGAGGTTGGCTTTGTCGAACACGAGATCCGAGCGCGATTGGAGTTGGATGGAAACGGCCATCACTTCGTGCTCACGGATGCGGATCGCCTCATCGATCTGGCCCTGCCCAGCCAGCGTGTCGGCGATCTGGCCCATGGTCACGGCCCGCGAGCGGATGTCGCCCAGCTTTTCGTAGACGGGAAGTTCCTCTTCGCGGCGGATGCGGAGCGCCTCGTCGAGTTGTCCGCGAGCCTGAAAGATATCGGCGATCTGGCCCATGGTCACGGCCCGCGAGCGGATGTCGCCCAGCTTTTCGT
>CADECY010000025.1:42667-72295 GCA_902825945.1 uncultured Acidobacteriota bacterium | reverse complement strand
GGAGCGCCTCGTCGAGTTGTCCGCGAGCCTGAAAGATATCGGCGATCTGGCCCATTGCGAGCGCCCGATCTCGATCCGCGCCGCGCGCCCCATCGACGCGGGCCTTTTCCTCGGCCGCCATTCGCGCGCGGTCCAGATCTCCGGCTGCGATCAGGACATTGCTCGCCACCCAGAGCAGGTCCGACCGCTCGCCTTCGTCAGGGCTGGCGGCAAGGCCGCGATCACACAGGCCCGCCCACGCCCGATAGGGGCCGACCTGAGTCGCGAACAACTTCGCCGGTAGCACGATCGCTGTCGCGCGCTCCGGCGGGACCTCGCTCAGCCAAGCCTCGAGACTATCCCGCTCCGAGTGCGCCTCTCCCCAAAGCCGGCCCTGCGCGTCCGGATCATTCTTCTGCTGGCGGACCCGCTCCAGGAACCACGCCGACATCCGTTCGAATGGCTCCGCCACCGGGGTGGACGGCGAGCCGTACGATTCGCGGAAGAACATCGCCAGCAGTGGATGGGTCTTCCACACGACCCGGCCTTCCGGCCCCTCCACCGACGCGACCAGCGACAATTCCGCCGCCTGGCCCATCAGCCGGCGGAACGGCTTCTCACCCTCCAGACCGCAGATCGCGGCGCCCAAGCCAGCGCCAACGCCGGCCAGCGGCGCCCAACCGAATGCCGCGATGGCCGCCCGGGCCGCGTCACCTTCCCGCGCTGTCAACAGATCGAGCGAGATGCGGAAGCTCGAGCGGAGCCGCTTGCGCGCGTCGTCCCCTTCACCCGGCGCCGGTTCGAGATCGAGCAGACTTGCTTCGGCAATCAGGTCCGCCACGGTGTAGCAGTGCGTGCGCAACTGGCCGATCGCGAGGTGGATCGCCAGCGGCAGGCGGCCGAGGCGCTCGAGGAGCTGCCCGAACAGAGCGCGCTCAGCGGCGTCGCGCGCGGGGCGAAAGCCGGATTCGAGCATCGACAACGCGTCCGCCGCTTCGAGGACATCGAGGGCGAGCGGTTGCCAGCCGAAGTCCTGACCGAGGCCGCGGATGCGCCCGGTGAGCACGATCCGGCAGCCGTTCAACGCCTGCGTGAGCTTACGCGCTTCGCTGGCGGCGCTGGCGCTATCGACGTTCTCGATGTGGAGCAGCGCGCGCGACTCGATCAGCACCGCGCGGATCTGTGCGCGCACCTCCGCGTCATTGCCGCGCGCGCCGAGACGGTCCGCCAAGTTGCCCATCATGGACTTCTCGTCCGAGCCCTCGTCCATCGCGAGCTTGTAATAAGCGGGGAAGTCCGGCTTGCGGCGCCACGCGAGGGTGTCGACGAGGAACGACTTGCCGACACCCGGTAGCCCGTGGACCGAGCAGACCAGCACCGGCGCGGTGGGGTGAAGGAGACGCTCGGCGAGGTCGTCGAGTTCGCGGTCGCGGCCGAAGCAGTGCTGGAGGGAGTGGGCCTGTTCGAGAGGCACGCGGGCCGGAGCCAGCGCCTGCCGCTCGGCCAAGCGCGTCACGATTTCCAGGATGCGGCCCGTGTCGGACTTGATGTCCGAGATGATGATGCCGTCGAAAACCGCACGAGCTTGATCGTCCGTGGTGCGGATCTCGCGGAAGGCGGCGAAGAACATCTCCGCGAACTGCTCGCGGAAGAGTTGCTCGAGCAGCGCCGGAATCGCACGTGGCGCGGCGAGCGCGCCCACGTTTCGAAGAGCCTCGTTGGTCAGGTTCAGCCGCAGTGCCGCGCTGGGCCGGTCCGTCCGGGAGAGGAGCTTTTCGAGGTTTTCGTACACCTCCGCGAGCGCGCCCACTGGCTGATCGGTCAAAGGAGGATCATTCGCGAGCGCAACGAGCTTCGCATAGAGGAGCGGGGTGATCTGGCGGGCTTCCTGTTCGTCGGGGTCGCGTGGCGGCTCAGGCGGGTTCAGGATGCAGGCGGCAGCGCGCCAGGCTCGGGCGAGCTTGCCCGGGAGGAGCGTCTCCGCTGATCCGGGATCGGCGCCGTTCCATTCGCCATACCGGCGTACGAGGTGGACCGCCGCGAGTGCAAACGCTTGCGAGAGAGCTCTCTGGAGATGGTGATTGACGGCGGGATTGGATTGGCGCAGAGTCTTCGCGACTTTGCCATAAAGGTCGCGGAAGGCGGACTGCAGTTCGTTGCCCGCGACTCCGCTGGCGAGCGTGGCGATCGCCTCCTTGCCGAAGGGCAGGAAGTCTTTGCCGAGTACCACCGCTTCTGTAAGTGCGCAGACGGCTGCGGCGTATCCGAGTCCGATGGCCATGCCGGGTTACAGGATATCACTCAACTCGTCGAGCGGACCGGTGCTGCTGAGGAAGAGCTTCCCGTCGAACCATGAGTCGAGATCGGGTGCGCGTTGCAACATCAGTCCGGTGAAGGCGCGCGACAACCACCAGATCTGATGGGCGCCAGCCTCCTTGTAGGACTCCCGCTGAAAGTTCAGATCCACGATGGCGTCTCGTGGATCCTCGCGCAATGCTGCCTCGAAACCCCGGAAAGAGACGACTTCGCGCGGTTCCGCGCGTGCGGCGAGTTGCAGTTGCTCCACCATCCACATTGCCGTTTCGTGCCCCGGAGTATTCGGGGGCAACTCGCAATCGCGAATTGAGTACTGGGGAGCGAGGCTCGCCAGAACTTCACGGCGCGCATCCTCGGATTCGCAGGACACGCGAACCATTCGCACGCCCTCGCGGCCAAGCCAAAGCCGCAGGCGCGAAACCGCGTGCTCCACCGAATCCTCCTGCTGCATGAAGTGTCGAATGTAGCATACGGTATCGTGGTGGCGATCCCCATGAAACTCGTCCTCGCCGCCTTCCTCGCGCTTACGATCGCCGCCGCCCAATCCGTCACCTTCGACGACTTCCGCGTCTACTACGACCCCGCACCCCAGGGCCGCCGCGCCACCTGGGCCAACCTCGTGCCGAACGGCCGCCAGCTCGACATGGTCTTCACGGACTTCGTCGAAGACGACGAAGCCGGCGCGCTCCCCTATTTCGTTTCCACCGCCGATCGCGGCAAGACGTGGTCCAAGCCCGTGCCGTTCGGGCTCGACTTCATGAAGACACTCGCCGATCCGGCCAAGGCGTCGAGCAGTCTCGGCATTTTCGGACCCACGAAGAAGGGCACCACGCTCGCCGTCGGATACCACGTGCCGAAGGGCGCCTCGAAGGAGAACTACCAGGAGGATATCCGCTATCGCGCGAGTTCGCTGATCATCGGACGGCGCGAGAAGGGTGCGCGCGAGTTCACCTTCCGCGCCTATCCCACCGGCACGTTTCTCGGTGAGCAGTTCGGATACGGCGGACTGATCCTTTCGAATGGACGCTTGAACGGACGCGCGATTCTGCAGGTGTGGGGCGCGGCGAAGGACGGCGACAACTGGCAGTGCGGCGTCGTGATCAGCGACGATGACGGCAAGACGTGGCGGTACCGGACAGTGGGATACGAGCCGTCGCTCGAGATCCGCGACAAGCCGCGCACGCCCGCGGGCTTCAACGAACAGACGCTGTTCGAACTGCGCGACGGCACGCTGGTCTCGATGATTCGCGGACGGGAGAAGCTGGGGCGCGTACCCGCGAGCCCGAAGGACACCTGGTACTTCCGGTCGGAATCGCGCGATCGCGGAGAGACGTGGTCGAAGCCCGAGGCGACGAACCTCGCGGGCACGGGCGCGCCGCCTTCGGGCATTACGCTTCCGGATGGCTCGCTCCTCATGGCGTCGCGGCTGCCGTATTCGCGCGTGCTGTATCCGTTGCAGGACCGGTCCGCGTTCGGGCCCCACATGGCGCGGTCCACCGATGGTGGAAAGACGTGGCGCACCGAATGGGTCCGGCAATCCGATCCGGAAGGACGCACGTTCGACAACTACTACAACGCGATGAACGGGCAGTTTCTGCGAACGGGCGCGCGCGAGTGGATCTATGCGTTTCCGCAGTTCAGCGCGAAGAACAAGATTCATCGTGTTTTGGCGGTCACCGTGAAGGCACGCTAGAACGTTCGCTATCCTACGGAGGAATGAGCTTCCTCGACAGCCTCGAGAACAACCTCAAAGCCCTCGAATCGCGCGAGGAGGCCGATCCGGCGAAAATCGCGCGCGACAACGAGGCCCGCGCGGCTGAACGCGCGGAATCGGCAATGATTGCGCCAGTGGCGGAGGCGCTGCGGAATGGTCCGTTCACCGCGGGGTTGCTGACGGCGTGCCGCGTGATCGGACACAAGATGCGGACGCTGGTGCGGCCCACGTGGATCGAGTCCACGCTGCGGCTCGAGGCGCGGGACCGGAAGCTCGAACTCCGCCCAACGGCGAAGGGTGTGCAAGCGGTCTACTTCGAGAGCGGCGCGGAGACGCGGACCGAGTCCGTGGATCTGAACGGTGACGCGGAGGCGTTCGCGCGAAGTTGGCTGGAAGGAACGGGCGCGTGACGCTGGCATGGACGATGTAGTCGGGCTGGTTTCGCGGCATGGGCCCTTGCTGTTGGCCGTGATCTGCTTTATCGAAGCGATCGGACTTCCGCTGCCCGCCGCGATCGGACTGTTAGGTGCGGGCGCGCTGACGCGGGACGGGCAACTCGCGTTTCCACACGCCTTCGCTTGCGGAATCGCGGGTCTGCTCGCGGGCGATCTCTTGCTCTACGCGATCGGCCGTTTCACCGGCTGGTATTTTCTCGGTTTGTTGTGCCGGCTCACGGCGAGTCCGGAAAGCTGCATCTACAATGCCGCGCAGATGTTCTACCGGCGCGGGCGGTTCGCGCTGCTGTTCGCCAAGTTCGTGCCCGGTATCAACACGATGGGCGCGCCGCTGGCGGGCAGCCTCCACATGAGCTTTCCGCGATTTCTCGCCTACGATTGCTGCGGGGTACTGATCTACGCGGGCACCTACTTCGGGCTGGGATACACCTTCTCGCGATTCCTGGAATCGATGGTCCGCTGGATCTCCTCGGCGGGCGAAGTGGTCAAGTTCGTGCTGTTGGCCGCGCTAATCGTCTATCTGCTTTATCGCGGATGGCTCGCGTGGCGGCTGCGCGTGAACTTCCTCGACATTCCGCGGATCACACCAGTGGAGTTAGCTCAGGTGCTCGAGAAGTGCCCCGCGGAGATGGTTGTGTACGACGTGCGCAGCCACGGCTACTACAGCTATGGTGCGCTTCGGATTCAAGGGGCCGAGCGGCTCGAACCGAACCGGCTGGCGGAGGCGCTGGCCGACATCGCCAAGGGGAAGCGGATCTACCTATACTGCACTTGACTGGGCGATGCCACCAGCCTGCGCGTGGCGCGGGCACTCCTCGACCAAGGCAGGGAAGCCGTGGTGATCGAAGGCGGATTGCGCGCCTGGCAGAAGCGCGGGCTTCCGGTGGAGCCGGTGCCCGAGGGCGATGTGGTGCAGCTTCCGACTTTCGCGCGGCGGGCGTGACTATTCTTCAGCCACCGCGCGCGATCCGGCAGTGGCCACGCGATAAGCCGTCAAGACGAGCGCCGCGGTCACGGCGAGCCTGATGAAGGAATAAGTTGCGAACCAGTTGGTGGCATCGAGAGTGGAGACGGTTCCGATGCTCAACACCATCACTTCGGAGGCGGCCTTCGCCAAAAATCCGAACCGGACCAACAAGCCCACCTGGACCGCCGCCACCACCAGGACCGCCGCATAGGCGAACGGGCTCGACGCTTGGATCTCAGCCCGGACCAACACGCTGAACGCCAACATCCAACCGGCCATGGCGAGCCACTCGTTGCGCAGTAGGAGCCGAAGCAGGAACAAGAGGAAACTAGCGGTCACCGCCCGGAAAATCGAAATCGTAATGCCCCCGATCATGGACGCGAGGAAGAACGGGGTGGATTGCAGGTGTTCGAAAGGCGCTTGATCCAGCGCGCTTTGCCGGCCGGTGGCCAGACTTCCGATCGCCCAGCAACTTGCGGTGAAGGCGGACGCCGCCATGCCGAGCAGCACGTCCCTTCCCACGACCGGATCCCGCCAGTTTCCCCGCAGCAGGCGCACCCAGGTGACGAGGAATCGCGGCCAGTGGCGGCGGACATGAGGCTCCATCGCCGCATAGCCGAACCCGAGAAGCAAAGCGATCATCAGTGGCGGTCCCAGCGCGTCCACCGGCGTGACGGCGCTGTTCCAGTGCAGCAGATCTCCACCGCGCAAAAGGAACGCCAGAGTGGCCGCGAGGCCGCCGATCTTCATGAGCGAGATGGCGCCATTCATGTCGGCCCTGCCCGCTTTCCAGTTGCGCCAGGCGAAATAGACGGCCAGCGCCGTGAGAACGCTTTCGATGATCCACGGCCACCTCGATCCGGCCTGGCTGGACTCCGTATTGGCGGCAACGCGGAACTCCGACAGCCGGCCTGCGATCGCGGTAGCCGTGATCCGGTAGCGGATGCCTGCCTCATCCTGGAGGCTCCACGCGGCCATGCCGGGCGCTTCGGAGAGCTTTTCGAGTTTCGAAAGACCGGCGCCCGCCATTCGCAACAGCGGCTGCCAATCGGGCCCGGAGGCGGGCGGCGGCTCGCCGCGCCGAGGAACACGCTCATAGTGAACCAATCGGCCGGACTGCGCATCGAACATCACCAGCACCATGCCCTCGGTCTCGAGCGGCGGATCGCGAGGCCGTAGCCGGAGCGAATTGGAGGTCCGAAACTCACCGAACGGCGCCGGGCTGGCACGATACCAGAACCGGTGGGGACCCATGAGCCTCTCTCCGTTGCCGGGCGCATCGGCAACCTGCGCCCGCTCGAATCCCGCGGCTTCATAGGTGGGTAACCCGCCTTCGCTCTGCTTCACGAGATCGCGCGCGCGAACGCGAAGCTCTTCGGGGCTGAGCGGGGCCACGGGCCGGGAGTGGTCGAACGCCCAAGCCACCAGAATCGGTCCCAACAGGGCGATCGCCAACAAGGGAATGGCGGCCGCCGGCTTCAGTCCTGCCTTTTCGCCCGAAGCGGCGACTACTTCCGGACTCGGCGTCGCACCCGCCGCGAGTGCCGCCGCCAGAGGGTCTCCTCCAGGAAGAGCCCGAGCGACGGCGAGCGCGGAGGCGGGGCGGTCCACGGGGTCGGCGGAGAGGCAACGGTCAATCACCGCGCCGATTGCCGGATCGAGCCCGCTGGCGCTGGTCCGTGAATCGTCCGGGCGTTTGCCGGTGAACAGCTCATGGAGCACCATACCGAGTGAATAGATGTCGCTGCGCACCGAGACCTCGCGCCCTTCGCGCTGTTCCGGCGCCATGTAAGCGGGTGTTCCGCTGCGCGGGTCCTGAATCGAGCCCGCGATGCCGGCCAGCCCGAAATCGGTGATCAACACTTCGCCGCGCCCGTCGATCATGACGTTGGCGGGCTTGAGGTCGCGATGCAAGACGTTCCTCTCGTGGGCGGCTTGGAGACCGGCGCAGAGTTTGCGCGCGGCCTCGAGTCCCTTGTCTTCCGGAAGCCTTCCGATGCGCCGGAGCAGACCCGCGAGATCCTCCCCATCGATGAACTCCATCGACAAGAAGATGCGGCCTTCGGCCTCACCGAGGTCGTGCACGCGGCAAACGTTCGGATGTGTCACCATGCGAGCCGTTCGCACTTCGTTACGGAAGCGCGAGGTCACCGATTCGTCCCGCGCCCATGCCTCGGGCAGGAATTTCAGCGCCACTGCCTGGCCGATCAGCAGATCGTTCGCGCGATACACCTCACCCATGCCGCCACGTCCGAGCAGGCTGACGATGCGGTACCGCTGCGCGAGAATCGAGCCGGGCGGGAAGCGCCCTTCATCCATTTGAGAGTGGGGAACCGATAGAGCTTGGCGCGGCGCGGTTCGAGTAACGTCCGGATCGCTCTGAGACATGATCGCTTGCTTCCGGTAGCGTATCATGCGGTTCCAAAGAACACGATGCCCCCGGCTCAGGGCCCGGTATGGTCGCGACAGGACCAACCGTGAGTACGATGACGGGCGTGTGATTGAAATCGGCTTTGCGAGCGTATCGCCGGAACCTTGCAGGGCAAGGTGTTTTTGCGATTCCTGGATTCGTCGAGAGAACAGGCATGCTGACCGTGGCGCGCCGGACTTGGCGATCGAGATCGTTTCGCGCACGAGAAGGCAGGCGAACTCTGGCCGAAGATCCGGCAGTGTCGTTCGGAGCGAGCCAGTTTCGGGGGGCGCCGGAGCTACTGCCCGGGTTGCGGATTTCCGTCCATCGGTTCTTCAGTGGCATCGGGTCCTGATGCGGCCCGCGAATTCGGCCCCGGCATGATATAAAATAGCGTCCCAGGACTCGCTGCTGGGACGTCGTTAACCTTCACTCGCCGAGGTGCACCATGATTCGCTTTGCCCTTGCCGCCATGGCTTTCACGTTCTCATTGTTCGCGCAGAACGCTCAGATTCGCGGTGTCGTTTCCGACCCATCGGGAGCCGCGGTACCTTCGGCCACGATCTCGATCGCCAACACGGCGACTGGCGTAGTCCGGACCACCACATCGAACGAGCAGGGCATCTATACGCTGCCCTTGCTGCAGCCTGGTAAGTACAACATCCAGGCAACCAAGGAAGGATTCAAGAAGATCCAGCAGAAGGACATCGTCCTCCAGATCGGCGACTTGGTCACGCTCGACATCAAGCTCGAAGTGGGTGCGCAGAGCCAGTCCGTCGACGTCGTTGCCGAGATGCCGCTGCTGCGCAAGGACGACGCGCAAACAGGACTTGTGATCGACAACAAACGAATCCAGGAACTGCCGCAGTACAACCGCAACGCGCTGGCGTTCGCGCAACTAGCGCCGAGCGTCAACGGCACCGCCGATCAACAGGGCTATTCGACCGATTTCCGTATCAACGGCGGGCGCACGTCGAAGGCCGAGTACATCATCGACGGTGTCGCGGTCACTACCGGTTTCCGGCACGACGTTCCGCCGTCAGTTCCGTCGATGGAAGCAGTCGGCGAGTTCAAGGTGATCACCAACGGGCTCTCGGCCGAATACGGCCGTTTATCGGGCGGCGCGGTGACACTCGTCACCCGCAGCGGAACCAATCAGTATCACGGCTCGGTCTACGAGTTTTTCCGCAACGACAAGCTCAACTCGAACGACTGGAACTCGAACCGGTTCGGCCGTGCCAAGGGCGTCTTCCACGACAATGTCTTCGGCGGAGCGCTCGGCGGTCCGATCTGGATTCCGAAAGTCTACAAGGGCAAGGATCGCACCTTCTTCTTCCTGAACTACGAAGGAACCCGGCGCCGCACGGGCTCGAACGCACAGTTGGCGGGCGTGCCGTCGGACCTCGAGCGCGAAGGCGACTTCTCACAGTCGCTCATTGACAACGGCAGGCCCGTGCAGATCTCCGATCCGCTCACGTCGCGCGCGGATGCGGGCCGGGTGGTACGCACTCCGTTCCCCGGCAACCGGCTTCCCGCGTCGCGCATCGATCCTCTTTCGAAGATCTACATGGGCTTCTATCCAAAGGCGAACACGGCGCCGCGCCCGAACTCATCGCACGATCAGAACTTCATCGGATCGGCCAGCACGCCGCTCGACAATAACCGCTGGACCGGCCGGCTCGACGAGAACTGGTCCTCCAAGCACAATAGCCATTTCACGATCACGCAGTTTTCCGAGTTCAGCGCCGGGGTGCGGTGGCTCTCGGCGCTTCAGCCGGTTACCACGAACGACACGCGCGCCTACACGATGGCCTTCGATCACAACTACCTGATCAACTCGTCGACAATTCTGAACTTCCGGTTGGGAGCGGTGCGGTCGATCGGATTCAGCGGCGCGCAGGTGGACGCGGACGGAGCCTCGTGGGGACTCGCGCCGGAGGTAGTGGATCTGCTCGGTGGAACGAAGAATCGCGTACCCGCGCTGGGAACCGCGGACACGGTCACCGGAATTGGCGGCGGCAGCGTCACCGACAACCGCGATACGATCTACAGCGGACAGTTCTCGGTGCAGAAGCTGACAGGGCGCCACACGGTCAAGTTCGGTTATGAACATCGCCGGTATTACTCGAATATCTACTCAGGCGGATCGTTCTCGACGGCGTCGATCCGCAGCGCGACCAGCCAGTACTTCGACGCTCCGAACAACGGACAGGGCTCGGGCTTCGCGAGCTGGATGCTCGGTGTGGTGGGCGGGGGCAGCGGGACGCAACTCGCGGGTCCGGCGTCGCTGCAGAACTACCATGGGCTGTTCATCCAGGACGACTTCAAGGTCACGAAGAACCTGACGGTCAACGCGGGACTGCGCTGGGATTACGAGCCACCGCGCACCGAGCGTTTCGACCGCCAGACGTTCTGGGATCGCAACTACAAGTGGCCGGTCAGCGCGGCCGCTGGCTGGAACTGGAACACCGCTCTCAATCAGGCGCAGGCGGTGGGCAGCAACGCGCCCACGCCCGAGTGGACGCAGCAGGGCATTCTCGGACGCGTGGCGCTGATGAACACGAAGGAGTATCCGGGCCGCACGATGCAGGAGAAGCAGTACGATCGGATCGGACCGCGTCTCGGCGCCGCCTGGTCGGTGACGCCAAAGACCGTGATCCGGGGCGGCTACGGCATGATCTGGATGACGCTCACCGGCAGCTTCCACTTGAACGGATCGCCCTGGAACATCGGCTATGGCGACGCGGCCCGCCTCATCCAAGGCGGCACTCCGGATGGCGGTCTCACGTTCCCGCTTCGCTTCTCCAATCCGATGCCGGGAGGCGCGGGCCTGGTGCGATTGACCCGCGATGTCGATGCTCTGAACCGTTCGGTCATGGGCAACTGGTTCGTCTCGTCGGCCACCAACATCAGCCCCGGCTACGAGCACGTGTTCCATTTCGGCGTGCAGCGCGAGGTGGGCTCGGGTTGGAACTCGTGGCTGCTCGAGGCAAACTACACCGGTAACCTGGGCCGGTCTCTGCCCTACTATCTCGGCACCGGCGAACATATCCTGCCGGACGCTTATCACAAGATCGGCCCGCTGGGATTGAAGCTCAACAACCAGGTGGCGAATCCGTACGTGGGATTCATCCCGCAGTTCACGGGAATGGGGTCGGCCACGATCCCGTTCGGCCGGCTGTTCCAGCGGAATCCGCTGTGGACGGAGATCTGGACCCTCGGCGAGCCGATCGGCAATTCGAACTACCACGCCGGATACGTGCAGGCCGAGCACCGCTTCTCCCGGGGATACGGCTTCCTGATCAACTATACGTTCTCGAAATTGCTCAACGACGTGGGCTCCTACGACGGCAGCTTCGCGATGCCGTACCCGCAGGCTGGCCTTCCGGTCTCGAACACCTATGGAATCGCCACCACCGACATCACGCACAAGCTGCTGTTCAACTATTCGCTCGAGATGCCGTTCGGTAAGGGCCGCCGCTTTCTGACCTCGGCGAATTCGTTCGGCGCCAAGCTCGCCGATCACGCCGTGGGCGGTTGGACACTGGCCGGCACCACCACGATTCGAAGCGGCGTGCCGATCACCGCTCGGACTCCGTCGAACACCGTGGGTGGGCTCGGCTCCAATTGGTACAACATCGGCCACGGTCGCGATTCGCAGCCGGTTTACGTTCCGGGAGTGAACTACAAGAACAACGTCAGTGGACACACCGCCCTCGAGGGCGCGGCGGGATTCCAGCCGTTCTTCAATCCGGACGCCTTCCGCGTCGTACGCGACTTCGAGATCGGCGACGTGCCATCGACGATGCCCGACTATCGCGCACCCGGATTCTCGCAATGGGATCTTTCGCTGCTAAAGTCGTTCCGGGTGTTCTCCGAGAGCAAGACACTGCAGCTCCGGATGGAGGCGCAGAACCTGTTCAACAAGATGAATCCCGGAAGCCCGGGCAACGCGATTCTGTCGCGGACTTTCGGCGTGATCACCGGTCAACAGGGTCCGCCACGGCGGATCATGGTGGCTGCGAAGTTCTATTTCTGACGGTCTTCGTCCACGGTCCGCTCGACGTGCTGATGCTTGCCCGGATCGAGTAGACTCATAAGGTCGATCTGGGCATGACCAACGGCGAAGGGGCGTTGCGAATCCATCTCTTCGGGGCCTTCCGAGTGATCGCCGGAGGTGTGCCGATCGGCGATCCGCAATGGGCTCGCAAGAAGGCCCGCACGCTGGTGAAGATCCTCGCGCTCGACCCCTCGCACGAAGCGAGCCGTGAGCGTCTCATCGAGATGTTGTGGCCGGATCTCGACCCGGAGGCGGGCCTCAACAACTTTCACAAGACGCTGCACGCGGCCCGGCGGGCACTGGAGCCGGGCCTCGAGGCGGGGGCCGGTTCGCGTTTCCTCGTGACTCGCGAGCTCAAACTCGCGCTGCGCGCTCCCGGCGGATTGTGGGTGGACGCGCTCGAGTTCGAAGCGAGGGCCAAAGCTGGGCTGGAAAGCGGCGAGCCGGGCCCGATTCGCGAAGCACTCGACTTATCGGCGGCGGAGTTTCTCGAAGAGGACCGGCTCGAGGATTGGGCCGCGATTCCGCGCGAGCGCATGGCGGCACTGCGACAGGAACTGTTGCTCGGGCTGGCTGCGATCGAGGAAAGGGCCGGAAACTGGCACGTGGCGGACGGCTTGCTGAATCAGGCTGCCGTCGAGGGTCCGCTCAACGAGAAGGCGCACCGGGCGCTCATGAAGCTGCACGCTGGTCGCGGCAACCGCCATCTCGCGCTCGCTCAGTTCCGGCGTTGCGGCGAAATCCTGAAACGCGAGCTCGATGCCGAACCGGAATCGGCGACGGTGCGCTTGTTCGAGCAGATCCAAGCGGGCGAAACGGGAGCGGCGCCGCGAGATCCGGAACCGGTGCCAGCACCCGTGGGTCCGCTCAGCGCGGCGGCGCTGCCCGCTCCGGCTCGCCGGAAGTTCTTCGCCCTGGCCGCGGCGGGAGGCGCTACGCTGGCACTGGGCGCGGCCGCAATGTGGCGAGCGTGGCGGCCGGCAACGGGCCGGCAACCCATCGGATCGCTCGCCGTACTTCCGTTCCAGATTCCGCGCGGCGCGGCGATCGAGCATGTTTCCGAAGGCTTGGTCGAGGAACTGATCTCGACGCTCTCACGGCTGCCACGTTTGCGCGTGATGGCTCGGAGCACGGTCTTCGCCTACAAAGACAAGTCAGCCGATCCGCGAGCAGCCGGCAAGGCAGTGGGAGTAGCGGCTCTGTTGACGGGAACGATCGCGAGCGATGGCGGATCGGGCCTGCGTCTGAGTGTCGAACTCGTGGATACCTCCGACGGGGCCCGGCTCTGGGGCAACCAATATCCGCTTTCGACACGCGAGTTATCAGTTGTACAGGCACGGATCGCGAACGATGTCGCGGCGGCGCTCGCGTACGAATTCCACGGGGACGAACAGAAGGAGCTCGTGCCAACCTACAGCGGCGATCCGCGCGCGCATGAGGCGTACTTGCGCGGCCGGTTCCACTGGAATCAGCGCACGGAAACCGGATTCCGGAAAGTGATCGAATATTTCGAGAGCGCCATTGCGATCGATCCCCGATACGCGCGAGCCTTCGCCGGACTCGCCGATTGTCATGGATTGCTCGCCTTCTCCGATGCTCCGCCCGCCGAGAATTTTCCCAAGGCCCGCGCCATGGCGGAGAAAGCACTCCAACTCGATCCGCGACTCGCCGAGGCTTACACGTCGCTCGCGATGGTGAAGGCGCTCTTCGATTGGGATTGGGCGGGCGCCGAGGCGGACTTCCGGAAGGCGATCGAACTCAATCCGGGGCATGCGACTGCGCATCATTGATACGCGGTGCACCTCAACGCGCAGGTCCGGGTGCCGGAGGCGAGGGCGGAATTCGCGCGGGCGGTCGAACTCGACCCGCTCTCTAGGATCATTCAGACCAACGCCGCCTATCCTGCCCACTACCAGCGGGACTTGGACACCGCGATCCGCGCCTACCGGAAGGTGCTGGCCGGAGATCCGTCGTTCGCAGTGGCGAGAGCTGAGTTGAGTCTCGCGCTCGAACAGGCGGGGCGGCTCGACGAAGCAGCGGTCGAAATCGCGCAGGGATTGACTCCGGAGCTGGCGGCGAAGTTCGAAACCGCGTTGAAGACCGGCGGATATCGTGCCGGGATCGGTGTGTTGCGTTCCGCGGCGGAGGCCGATGCCCAACGGCGGTACGTGTCACCAGCAGTCTTGGCGCATTTCGCCATCCGGACCGGAGATGCCGATGCCGCGTTTCGTTGGCTCGACAAGGCCGTGGAGGAGCGATCCGCTCCGCTCGTCTACCTGAAAGTGAACCCGATCTACGATCCAATCCGGGGAGATTCGCGCTTCGCCGGCCTGCTCAACCGTGTGGGGTTACGCTGAGCCGGCACTTTTTCGCAACACAATCTCATGTGTAATCAGTGACTTCCGGGACTGGAAGTGGTTTGGAAGTGGTATGTGAGCCCACGAGGATGGGCTTGGAACCGGCGTTTGGCAATGTGGGAATCGCGATGCCCACCTATTCTTCCTTCTTGATCCGGTGCTGGCTCCGGGGCGATGAAGCGCCTCCGAGCTACGCCGTTCAACACGTACAGTCCCGCGAAGAGTTCCGCGGCTCCGACCTCCCGGCCGTGATGGCCTGGATCGACCGGGTGAGCAACTTGCCCAGTGCGAACTCCGGGGAGGAGGCTACCGATGGACGGCAGTAGCTGGGTTCTGTACTTGCGCCAAGCGGCCCGCGGCGATCAAGAGGCCTTCGCCGCGTTCTACGACGCGAGCGGCTCTCTCGCCTATGGCATCGCGCTTCGCCTGCTGGGAAACCAGGCCGACGCCGAGGACACCGTGATCGACGCCTACCTGCAGATGTGGCGCACCGCAGCATCGTTCGATTGCGATCGCGGCAATCCAGCCGCGTGGGTGGCGACCATCGTGCGCAGCCGCGCACTTGACCGGATTCGCCAGCGATCCCGCAGGCGGTCAGAAGACGATCAGGCGCTTTCCAGGATGGCCGCATCCGGTCCGACTCCAGCCGATTCGTGCGAGATCAAACAGGAGGCGGGGAAGATCCGGTCCGCGCTCGAGCGCCTGCCGGAAGCGTATCGCCGGGTACTCGAGCTGGCGTACTTCAATGGGATGTCGCACAGCCAGATCGCCGCACGGTTGAATGAACCGCTGGGGACGGTGAAGACGCGGACGCGGCGGGCCCTCGACCTGATGCGGGAGGCGATGGCTGCCTGTGGGGTGCGGGGCTGGTCCGCTGCGGGGTAATGTCTCCGGATATCTGATTACAGGCCGAGCCGAGCCGCGTTCGCTCCCGCGACCTTCGTGTACGCCTGCCGGCCGAGTTTCAACAAGCGGAGCGCCTCCCGTTCGACACGAGGATCGAGTTCCGGTGCGTGCGTTCCGAACAGCAACTGCTCCGGCGGAAGTTCCTTCGCGGCCATCTCGAGGTACTTGAAACTGCCGAGCCCCGAGGTCTCCAAGTAGATGTTGCGATACCGGCGGGCCAAGTCGAGGGCTTCCAAATGCACCTGCCACGTGAGCGAGCGGTACTCGCCGAGGTGAGGCAGGATGAACGCGATGTCCGGATAAGCGCTGGCGGGCATGTGGAAGAATCGTCCTAACCCTTGGATCCGCCCACGATCCGGATAGTAGAACACCGGGATTCGCAGTTCGCGGACCGCGTCGAGCAACTCTCGCGTCGGGTGTCCGTCGGAACGCACACCGCGAAGTCCCATGTCGCGAACTTCGCGGGTGAGGAACTCGCGCAGACGTCCAGCCTCGCGCCGCGGATCGTGGACCGCGATTCCGGTGAGTCTGCCCGCGTGCTTGCGGCATGTCTCGGCGGTACGGCGATTGGCTTCAGCGTAGTCGTCGCCGCGCGGCGGCATGACGCAGTGCCGTGTAATGCCCGCCGCGGCACCGCGCTCGAACAGCTCGGTGACATCGTAGTCGACCGGCCGCGCCGGATCAGCCCAAGTCATGCCGTGGCCCAGCACGGCGTGACAGTCGATGACGAGTTCCTTCGCCATCACGCCGCTCCCTTGTACCGTCCGAGCAAGCGAAGTATGTTTCCGCCGAGGATCAACTCCTCCTGGGCACGCGGCAACCCGAGGACCCGGATCTTGAAAATCTCGAGGCGACAGTCGACTTCCGGCTCATCGGAACCGAAAACGATCTTCTCCGCGCCGAGTGTCTTCACGGCCTGTTCCAGATAGCGCGTGAGTACCGTGCCACCCGTATCGAGATAGACGTTAGGGAACGTGCCCGCCATATCGATCGCCGCGACGTGCTCGCGCCAATCGGCGGAGAGATCGCTGCCGAGATGAGCAAGGATGAAATCGATCGCCGGATACGATTTCGCCGCCTCGCTGAACAACGCGACTTTGGCGGGATGCCACAGGATCGGAATGCCGAGCCGGGCCACGGTGTCGAGAACTTCGGCTGTCGGGGTGACGTGCAGCTTCAGTCCGCGCAGGCCCAATTCGCGGCATTCGCGCACGAGCATTTCGCCGATCCGCCCTTTCTCCCGCACCGGATCATGCTTGGCGAACCCGATGAAGCGCTCCGGATTCCTCCGCACGATCGCAGCCACCTCGCGATTCGCCTCTTCGAACGTTTCGTGGGAAATCGGAAAGACGCAGGCTTTGTCGATTCCCGCTTCGTTATTGCGCCGGAGAATCGCGGCCGGATCGGCGATCGTGGTCCAGGGGGCGGTGAGCGTGTGAGCGGTTCCCACATGGGTGTGGCAATCGATGACGAGGCTCTTGCGTGGTTGCGCGGCCGCAGCCATGGCCGTGGAAAGGAATTGGCGGCGTTTCACAGCGGTATGAGCCTCGCTTCGCGTTGAGAGCGATTACGCCAGCAGCTCTTTGACGATGTTGCCGTGAATGTCCGTCAGCCGGAAGTCACGGCCCGCGTGACGATAGGTCAGCCGTGTGTGGTCGAACCCGAGGCAATGCAGCAGCGTCGCGTTGAAGTCGTGGACATGCACCGGATTTTCGGCGACCTTCTCACCCGTCTCGGTGGTTTTGCCATACACGAATCCGCGCTTGAATCCGCCACCGGCCGCCCATGCCGAATAGGCGTAGCAATGATGCTCGCGCCCATGTTTACCCGACAGCCACGGGCCGCGCCCGAACTCGGTGGTGAACACCACCAGGGTTTCGTCGAGCATGCCGCGCGATTCGAGATCTCGCAGCAGACCCGCGATCGGCCGGTCGACATTCCTCGCCAGCGGCTTCATGGCATCGATCTCGCCGTGCACGTCCCAGTTTCCGCTCGACCCGGTATCGATCAACTCAATGAAGCGCACGCCGCGCTCGGCGAGCCGCCGCGCCACCAGGCACTGCCAGCCGAAGCCCGTGTTCTGCCCGCGTTCGAGGCCATAGAGCGCGAGCGTTGCGTTCGATTCCTTCGAAAAGTCGAAGACGCCGGGCATCTCGCTCTGCATTCCATACGCCGTCTCGAATGCCTTCATGCGAGCGGCGAGTATCGGATCGGCACCGCGATCGCGCAGGTGGGATTGATTGAGGCGCGCGAGAAGACCGAGTTCGAGATTCTGCAGTTTCCCGGGCGCGCGGCGTTCGAGATCGGCCACCGGTTCGGGTCCACCGGTGACACGTGTGCCGCCGTGCGCGCCGGGCAAGAAGTCCGAGGACCACACCTGGCTGCCCGCGTAGGGCAACTGCGGCGCGAGCACGACGAACGACGGCAGGTTGCGATTCTCGGTGCCGAGCCCGTAGCTCACCCAGGATCCGATGCTTGGGCGTTTCTGCGTGACCGAACCCGTATGCACGCCCATCGTGGCCTGGAAATGGTCATTGTGATCGCCGTGCATCGATCGCACAAGGCAGAGCTTGTCGGCGCATCCGGCGATCTCGGGCAGCAGGTCAGTCATCTCGATTCCGCTCTGGCCGCGCTCTTTCCACGCCCAGCCCGTGGGCAGGAATTTCGCATTCTTCTTTCCGCCCGTGAGCCCCTTCTCCGCCGCCGCGCTCAACTCAGGCTTCGGATCGAACGTGTCGACATGCGAAACGCCGCCCGTCATGTAGAGGAAGATGACGCGCTTGGCCTTGCCTTCGAAGTGCGGAGCGCGTGGCGAAAGCGGATCGGTGCCCGCGGCCATGAGCTCGGAGACGATGGCCGGCATCACCGTGGATCCGGCGGCGAGCGAACGAATCATTTGGCGTCGGTTCATGTCGTCACCTCAGTCTACGTGAAAGAATTCGTTGCTTGCGGCGAGCACCCGCATCAGGCTCGCCAGCGCGGCGCGGTTCGGCTCTTCGCTGCCCGAAGCGGGCTTCGCCGCGGCCAGGAACTTCGACGCTTCCTGAACCTCGACCGGCGATGCGGGCCGCGCAAACAACAGTTGATAAGCGTATTGGACCCGCGCGGGCATCGTCTCTTGCGCCAGGGCCACGCGCACCGCCAAGGCATCGGCCTGGTGATGCACGAAGTCGTTGTTCATGAAGTAGAGAGACTGCGGCGCGGTTGGATCGCCGCCACGCGCGGGCGTGGAATTGTTCGGGTCTGGGCCATCGAACAGCTCGAGGAACGGATGACGCCGGAACCGCTGCTGGATCATGTAGACGCTGCGCTTGTTAGTTGCATAGGTTTGCAGATCGGCGACAAACGGCCGGTGCTGCGTAAACTTGTAGGTTCCACGCGGCGGGAACGGATGGCGCCCGCCGGGCGTCAGGTCGAGTTGACCGCTCGCGGCGAGCAGCGTGTCGCGCACCTCTTCGGCGGCCAGGCGGCGGCGCAGGAATTTCCAGTAGAACTCGTTGCGCGGGTCCTTCTCTTCCATCGCCGGATCGCTGCCGGCGGCACCTTGCCAGGCGCGCGTGAGCAGCAGGCGCTTGTGCAGCTTCTTGAAGCTCCAGCCATCTTCGATGAAGCGCGAGGCAAGATGGTCGAGCAGTTCGGGATGCGTGGGCAGGTCTCCGCGCTTGCCGAAATCGTTCGGCGAATTCACGATGCCGCGGCCGAAGTGCCACAGCCAAACCCGATTCACGATGACGCGCGCCGTGAGCGGATTGGCGGGATCGGTCATCCACTTGGCGAGCAGATCACGCCCGCTGCCCTTATAATCAGGCGGAACCTGTTGGCCACCGAGAATCTGGAAGAATCCGCGGGGCACTTCCGGACCTTTCGACGCGGGATCGCCCTTGGCGAGGATCCGCGCGTTGGCGGGTTTGCCTTCCGATACCGCGAATGCCATTGGGACATCGGGGAAGCTCTCGCGCAACTGCGCGAATTCAGTGGCGGCCTGATAGTAGGCGAGGCGTTGTTCGGCGGTGGCCTTTGGATCGGGTCCGCCACCCTTCTTCACCGTGGTGTGCAGTTCGACCATCTTCGTCTGCGCGCGATTCAGCCGGGCCGTGTCGGCCGAATCGAGCGCGACGAGGTTTTCGAGATACTGATGATGTTCGAGTCCGGCATGTGCGTAACGGGAGCTCTGGAAGATGCCAGCCATCGCATAGTAGTCGCGTGTGGGAATCGGGTCGAACTTGTGGTCGTGACAGCGCGCGCAACCGGCCGTAAGTCCGAGTGCGGCCTTTCCGAGGTTGTCGAGCGTGTCGTCAATCGTGAGATGGAATTCGCCCATCGTCTGGCCGAAACGGCGCGAGGCCGCCAGATAGGAAGTCGCGACGATCTTGTCGCGGCGATCCTCTTCGTCCTTGGCGGGCAACACATCACCGGCGATCTGTTCAGAGAGGAATTCGCCGTAGGGCTTGTCGGAGTTGAACGACCGGATCACGTAGTTCCGGTAGCGATACATTTCGGGGATCGGAAAATCGGACGCGTCGCCCGCGGTGTCGGCATAACGGACCAGATCGAGCCAATGCCGCCCCCAATGTTCGCCGTATTGGCGCGAGGCGAGCAGCCGGTCCACCACTCTTTCGAAGGCATTCGGTGCGGTGTCGGCGAGGAAGGCTTTGACCTCGGACGGCGTGGGCGGAAGTCCAGTGAGGCTGTAGGTCACGCGGCGGATCAGAGCCTGTTTCGACGCGCGCGGTTGCGGCTTCAATGCTTTCTCGTCGAGCTTGGCTTTGATGAAGCGGTCGACGCCGTTGCCATTCCACTCGGAGCTCGCGGCGGCGGGAGGCTTCGTGTCGCGGACAGGTTGAAACGCCCAGTGCTGCTTCGCCTTCTCCCAGTCATAAGAAGATACGGCGGGCAGGGCGGGGGCGGATCCGTTACGCGGATCGGGAGCGCCGCTCTTGACCCATTCGACGAGGGCGTTGATCTTCTCCTCGGGAATGGGCTTGCCGGGCGGCATCTTCAGGTCCGCCGCGCGGCCCTGCACGGCACGAATCAGGAGACTCTTCTCATCCCCCGGCACGATCGCGGGCACGCCGGACTTGCCCCCTCGTAGCAGCCCTTCCTTCGTGTCGACCGTCAGCCCGCCATGGATCGGCTTCGAGTTCGCGCCATGGCAGCCGTAGCAGCGCTTCACAAGCACTGGACGGACGTGCTTCTCGAAGAATTCGAAGTCTTCGGCCGCGGCGAGCGGGAGAACGAGGAGGAAGGTGACAAGAAGCCGGGACATAACGCCAGAATCATCATACGACAGGTCATTCCGGCCGGCGCATCCCGGTCGTGAGACTTGGGATCTATCGATGGGAGGCGTTTCGCTCAACTACCGCCGCACGTGATAGCACAGCGCGACCATTCCGCTCTTGTAGGCTTTGACCTCCGCCAAGTGCAGCGCGGTGTCCTTGTCGAGCCCCGCGAAAAATGGCACGCCATCGCCAATCAGGACTGGCAGAATCGAATAGCGAACTTCATCGGCGAGCCCAAGGCGAAGGCAATCGCCAGACACCACGCCACCTCCGGCGAACCAGATGGAACGGAATCGGGGCCGGAGGTGCCCATTCACGAACCGCGCGAGGTCTCCCGAGTGGAACTCGACGGTATCCCGGTGGCGCGGCAGATCGCGGCTCGTGAGCACGAATACCGGCTTGTCACCGTAGGCCCACCCGAACCCCTTGGCTTCGAAATCGAGCGCGGTCTCATAGGTTCGCGATCCCATGACGTAGCAGCCGATCTTCTCGAGGAACGCCTCGACGAATCCGGGGTCCAGGGTTTCTCCGCCGTCGAACTCGTCTGAAGTCTCGAGCCAGCCGGTGCTGCCGTCCTTTCGGGCGATGAAGCCGTCGAGGCTCGCCACCATATGAATCGTGACGCGAGAATCAGCGGTTGCCATCAGAGCCAGCCAACGCCCGGCCCGGTTACCCGAGACGGCGCTTCAACTCTTCGTCGATCGCCGTCATGAAGTCTTCCGTCGTCAGGTACGGATGATCGGCGCGGATCAGAATCGCGAGGTCCTTCGTCATTTTGCCGGACTCGACGACATCCACGCACACCTTCTCGAGCGTCTGCGCGAACTGCACGACATCGGGCGTTCCGTCCATCTTGCCGCGATACTGGAGACCGCGTGTCCAGGCGTAGATCGAGGCGATCGGATTCGTTGAAGTCGGCTTTCCTTGCTGATGGAGCCGATAGTGGCGTGTCACCGTGCCGTGCGCGGCTTCCGCCTCGATGGTCTTGCCGTCGGGCGACATCAGGACTGAGGTCATCAGCCCGAGCGACCCGTAACCTTGCGCCACGGTGTCCGACTGCACGTCCCCGTCGTAGTTTTTGCAAGCCCAGAGGTAGCCGCCGTTCCACTTGAGGTTCGACGCCACCATGTCATCGATCAGGCGGTGTTCGTATGTCAGCCCCTTGGCTTCGAACTTCGATTTGAACTCGGCGTCGAAGATCTCCTGGAACAGGTTCTTGAAGCGTCCGTCGTAGGCTTTCAGGATCGTGTTCTTCGACGACAGGTAGACCGGATATTCGCGTCCGAGCGCATAGTTGAAGCAGGCGCGCGCGAAGCCGCTGATGGAGCTGTCGAGATTGAACATGCCCATCGCGATTCCAGGCCCGTTGGTCTTGATGATCTCACGTTCGATCGGCGCGCTGCCGTCGGCGGGCGTGAAGGTGATCTTCAACGTTCCGGCCGAGGGGAAGGTGAAATCCTGCGCGCGATACTGATCGCCGAATCCGTGACGGGCGACCACCACGGGCTTGTCCCAGTGCGGCACGATACGCGGAACGTTGCTGCATACGATGGGTTCGCGGAAGATGGTGCCATCGAGGATGTTGCGGATGGTGCCGTTCGGGCTCCGCCACATCTGCTTGAGTCCGAACTCCTTCACGCGCGCCTCGTCGGGCGTGATCGTCGCGCACTTCACCGCGACGCCGTATTGCCGGGCGGCATTGGCTGAATCGATCGTGATCTGATCGTTGGTTTCGTCGCGCTTTTCGACCGAGAGGTCGTAGTACTTGAGGTCGATGTCGAGGTAGGGAAGGATGAGGCGTTCACGGATCCACTGCCAGATGATCCGTGTCATCTCGTCGCCGTCCATCTCGACGACGGGATTCTTCACCTTGATTTTTGCCATGGAAAAGAGCTAGCTCCTGGGATGAGGGGTGGGAACTGACATTATCGCCGAAACCGGCGGTTTGGCTCAATCCAGCCGGATCCAGGCGTCCTGCCACGCGATCCCGGTCCCCGGACCGTAGTAGAGTTCGGACCCGCCGCACCAGCCCGAGTTCGGAAATGGACGGCATTGATAACCACGCCCATCCTTACCCTTGACCACGGTTCCCGGACCGTAGGATTCTTTCCCCGAAGGATACACAAGCACCGCAGTGGGAAGCGGCGGAGGCGACCCGGCGGCGACGAAGGTCCACGCTTCACGCCACGCGAACCCAGTTCCCGGCGCATACGCTGTAACGCCCTGTGGATCGGAGCGATTGCACCAGGCGGTGAATGGCGCAGGCCGGCACTTGTAGATGTTGCCGTCCGGTCCGCGAACAATGGTACCGTCCTTATAGCCGCCGATTCCAGCGGGCCAGACGTAGTTCACGGTGCCCGGCGGAGGTGGCGGCGTTGTGTCGGGCTTCTTGATGTCGACCGCGGTGCGAAGCCCGTCGGTCTGGGAGTAGATGAGGTTGCGGGAGGCGTCCTTGACTGGCGAGATCGCACCGTTCGACCCGAGCACTCCCGCCTTGATCAGCGTCGAGCGGCCGTTCACGAACGAAGCGAGCGCATAGGGCCAATCCGAAGCGGCGGTCTGTCCCGGCGCAAGCGTCACCACGTGCGACTCGAGGTCGCGGCCCGTGGTGTCGAACACACGCAGCGTCACCGTGCTGGCCGCGGGAAGCGCTTCCACGGCTGTGATCGCGCCGATCTGCTTCCACGCCGGCGCGGGCGGCGGCGTTCCGCCAAACTGGACGTCGCTGCACGAGTAGAAAGCTTCCGGACTATCGGAGCGCTGCCAGATCGTGTAGATGAGATGGCGCCCGGATTTGCGCGGCGTCCGGCACGAGATCGGATAGCGGCCGTTCACGAGCGTGACGCTCGAGACTTCGCAGAACGGCGCCGCGTCGAGGTCGGACCAGCGGAGCGGCTGCGCGGGATCGTATCCGTCGCGCGTGACATAGAAGCGGAAATACGAGGTCGCGTGCGGAGCGGTGGCGCGATAGGAAAACTGCACGGTCTGATCGGCCGTCATGGCCGTTGCGGGCCAATCTCCGCGAGCGAGATCGAAGCCCTTGTGCTGCTCACGATTGGCGCTGCAAAGCTTACCGTCGGAGATCAGTTCGCGATGCCGTCCGGCGGCGTTGCCGATGTTGACGCCATTCCAGTCATAGACCGCCTGCTCACCGCCCAAAGCAACCGCGGCCTTGCATGCGGCCGATCCATTCGACGATAGATAGCAGCCGAACACTCGGCTCATCGGAAATTCCGTGGCGCCGTGGCCGAACGCAAATCCGGCGGCAGTGATCATGAGGGCGAATCGGGTCACAGATCGAACATAGCATTGGCCGCGAATAGCCGAGCCAAATAGGGCAAGATTCCCTGCATTCTCAGGCCGCATTCTCAGGCGGCCTGCTGAGATCCAATGCCTGAGGTACACTTGCGAGGCGAGGGTCCATGAAGCATCTGGGTATTGTCCTGCTCGCCGCCACGTTGGCCTGGGCACAGCGTAACGCATCGATTACCGGTTCCGTCACCGACGGATCGGGCGCGGCGATCGCCACCGCGGAAATCAATCTGCGCAACATCAACACGGGTGAATCCTTTCAAGCCACCACGGGAGATGAAGGCACCTATACGTTTCCGCTGCTGCCGCCGGGTTCGTACGAGCTCCGCGCCACCAAGGCCGGATTCAAGTCGCATACCCGCACGGGGCTCGTGCTCGAAACCGGCGTACCGGCGCGCGCCGACGTCAGGCTCGATCTCGGCGATGTCGCCGAGTCGGTGACCGTTTCGGCGGAGCTTCCGCAACTGCAATCGGAGACATCGGCGGTCGGCTCAGTGGTCAAGCAGGAGACGATCGCGAACATGCCGCTCATCGACCGCCGGGCGGCGCAACTGGCGCGACTCAACGGATTCGTGGTGCAGAACGGCAATGGTTCGAACTTCTCGATGGGCGGCGGACGCGGCGATAACGCCGCATGGTCACTCGACGGCGGAGTCACGCAGAACATCACGCTCGGGAACCCAACGCTCGACTTCGATCCGCCGATCGACGCGCTCGAAGAGTTCCAGGTGAACATCTCCAACTACAAGGCCGAACTCGGGCGGACGGGCGGAGGCGCGGTCCAGATGACGACGCGGAGCGGGACCAATCGATTCCACGGCACCGCGTACGACTTCATTCGGAACGACGCGTTGCAGGCCCGCCAGTTCTTCGCTCCCGCCGTCAAGCCGCGACTGCGCCGGAATCAATATGGAGCGAGCATCGGCGGGCCCATTCGACGCGATCGAACCCACTTCTTCTACAGCTTCGAAGGCGTGCCGGATTCGCGCGGCGCAACCGTGTTCCAGAATGTGCCCGGACCCGGCGAGACCTCGGGCGACTTCTCGCGCACGGGCCGCGTGATCCGTGATCCGCTGACCAACACACCGTTTCCGGGCGCGATCATTCCGGCCGCGCGGCTCGATCCGGCCGGTGCCAAGATCGCCGCGCTTTATCCGGCGGGCAATGTTGCCGGAGCGGCGCCACGCTCGAACAACTTCTTGATGAACAGCCGCACGGACAATCCGATGTACTACCACGTCGCGCGCGTGGATCACATCTTCAATCAGAACAACCGCGTCTTCGGCCGCTTCCTCTCCTTCTACGGCAACACACGTGCATTTCCGATTTGGCCCGATGCCGGCGTCGACAACATTCACGACAATCGCGATCGCGAATACTACAACCTGTCGCTGACTTGGTTCCGCAATCTGTCGCCCACGCTGATCAACGAAGCGCGGTATTCATGGGTCGACCGTTGCGCGCCGAATTCCAATGGATCGGACGGGCTCGGCTGGCCCGCGCGGCTCGGACTCAGGGGAACGAGCGAGCGCTTCTTCCCGATCGTTCGCGTCACCGGACTCGCTTCCATGGGCCGCGACAATGGCCGCAACCAGTGCCCGATCGCGCAGCACATGATCCAGCACACGGTCACCAAGGTGTCGGGCAAGCACACCTTCAAGGCGGGATGGGAATTGCGCACCTCGCAGAATCGCGATGTTCTCTGGGGCAGCGCGGGCGGTGACTTCGATTTCAATCCGCAGGCAACGGGCGACGCGCTCGCATCGCTGCTCCTCGGTTGGACCAACCGCGGGTTCCGCGAGGAGCCCCTCCCGCTCACGACGCGTTCGGATGCCTACGGTGCTTTCGTCCAGACCGATTGGAAGGTGAACCAGCGGCTTACTCTCAATCTCGGCCTTCGCTGGGACATGGATCAGCCGCGGCATGAAAAGGATGACAACCGGCAGAACTCGTTCGACCGGGGGATGATCAACCCCGTGTGCAACTGTCCGGGTGTGGTGCGGTTCTCAGGCCGCGATGGAATGTCGAAGTACGCGCACAGTTTCGACAAGAACAATTTCGGCCCCCGCGTGGGATTCGCGTTTCGCCTCAACGAGGCGACGGTGCTGCGCGGCGGCGGTGCCGTGGTCTACACCGGTCAGTACGATCAGGCGACACCGATCGTCGCCAGTCTCGGATTCTCGATCCGCGGCGAGTTCGTTTCGCCGAACGGCGGTTTGACGCCCGCGTTCCTTCTGCGCGACGGATTGCCCGCGATCCGCGTGCCCACCGAAGCGGATCTCACGTCATCCTTTGGAGCCGTTCGCGCTGGGGCGGCGCCCACTACTTCGGTCGACTTCTTCGAGCCCACCGGCCGCCGCAACGGCTACCTCAATACGTTCAATCTGAATCTGCAGCGCCAGTTGGCACGCCGGACTCTCGTCGAAATCGGCTATCTCGGTACGCTCGGACACAAGCTGGCCGCGCCCGATTTTCGCGGCATCAATCAGGTTCCTCCGAACCTGATGGGAGCGGGCAACGCGCAATCGCGGCGTCCGTTTCCCCAGTTCTCCAACGTTCGCGTGATCTCCGCCGCGATCGGCAACTCGAACTATCACGCCATGAATCTGCGCGTGGAGAAGCGCATGTCGGCTGGCATCCAGTTCGGAGCCAACTTCACGTGGTCGAAGTTCATCGACGACGTGGAATCGCGCGGAGAGATCGGCGGCAACGCCGGAGTGGGCGCGTTCGCCGGCTTCTATGACCGCCGTGGCGACAAGGGACTTTCGGGCAACCACATCGGCCATCGCATGATCGCCAACGCCGTTTGGGAAATTCCATTCGCCAAGGGCAGGCTTCACGGCGGCTGGACAATCGCTTCGATTCTCGAGCTACGCTCCGGATCGCCTTTCGGGGTGATCGAGAACAATCTCGCCTCCGCCAACGCCTTCCTGGATACGCTGCGATCGAACGTAGTGGGCTCGTTCCAAACCATCCCCGATTGGCGGAACAATGTTCTGACCCAGACCTACTTCAACACGAGTGCGTTCGCGGCACCGGCTCCGTTCACCATCGGCAACGCGGGCCGCACGATCGGCATCGGTCCGGGCTCGGTGGTGATGGACATGTCGTTGTTGAAGGACTTCTTCATTCGTGAGGGCCATCGACTGCAGTTCCGCGGCGAAGTGCTGAACCTGCCCAATCATCCGAACTTCGGCCTGCCCAATCAGAATCGCGGCAACGCCAACTTCGGGCGGATCAATTCACTCGCCAACGGCAATCCGTCGCGCATTTTCCAATTGGGCCTCCACTACCGCTTCTAGTCCTACCCGTGTGTTTCGTACTGGTACGTTCCATCGGCTCGATAGCAAAAACGAGCAACCCGGAATTGAGATGACAGTACCTTTTCGCCTAACTGGCTAAGGCATATTCTGGAGCAGCCATGAACAGGCTGCGCGAGGCTTTGCGATCCGTTTCCTGGGCCGGACTCATGTTTGTCGCCTGGATCGTGTTCGTGTCGCTGCCCGCTCGTTTGATCGGGGAGCGCTCGCTCTGGCTGTTCGCGATCGGCACACCGGCCTTCGCCGCGGTGGTCTGGATCAGCCGCCGTTGGCAATTGGGCGCTAATTGGCCCGTCACGGCGTTTCTCGAGAAGCACGTCATCCGCGTGACGGCCGCACTGATCGGAGCAGGCGTGCTGCTTCGCGCCGTTTGGGTGCTGTTGGTTCCACCGGTTCAAACCTCCGACTTCCAGGAATACTGGTTGCTGGCGCGGCGGTTGGCGGAAACCGGCGAGTTCTTCTGGATCGTGCCGAACGGCACGCAGTGGTACGCGTATCGTGCGCCCGGCTACACGTACTTCCTCGCCGGCTGCATGAAGGTGTTCGGCGATTGGAGTTGGATTCCCGCGCTCACCAACACCCTTCTGTACGCTGCCACGAGTTGGATCCTGTTCCGCCTCGCCACACGCCTGACGGGGAAGCTCCCTGCCATCGCGGCCACTGCGCTGTTCGCGATTTGGCCGAATCATGTCGCGCTGACCGGCATCGCCGCCTATGAGCCGCTCTTCATGTTCCTTTGCCTTGCCTCCATCCATGCGATGATCCACAGCGAGAACCGCGGATCGGCCTGGGCGATCGGCTCGGGGCTGCTCAACGGACTCGCTGTGCTCGTCCGTCCGACCGTGCTCCTGATGCCGGTAGTCTGGCTCGCCTATCGCCTGCTCGGGCGCACCGGCCGGACGCGGTCCGTTCTGCACGTGTCGCTCGCGACGCTAGCCATGGCGGCTGTCGTCGCTCCGTGGACGCTCCGCAATCAAAGTCTGGGCGTCCCGGCGCTGGTATCGACCAACGGTGGAACCGCGTTGATGCTCACCGCGTTTCCCGGAGTCACCGCCGAATATGTGGAAGAACCGGTGATCGCGCTCATGAAAGAAGTCAACTGGGACGAGAAGGCGCTCTACGCGGAGTCTTCGGCTCGCGCCAAGCGCTGGATCGCGGAGAATCCCTGGCAATGGCTTCGCAACAACATCGAACGTCAGGCGATCTTCCTCGGCGAGGATACCGCCGGATTCTATTCCGCCGGCCGGGTCACCAATCAACTCGGCGATCGCGCCTACGCACTCCTGCAAGGGATCGGACACGCTTGGTGGGCCGGAATCTGGTTCCTCACCGCGATGGGTCTCCTGCAGGCTCGTGCGCGCTTCGAGACGAGCGACGGCTTGCAGTTCGCCGGCTGGACCGTACTGCTGTTCGTCGCCACCGCGTTCCCGTTTTGTTCGGTGCCGCGATATCACATGCCGTTCGTGCCGCTGTTGCTGCTGGTCGCCGGATGCTGCCTGATGCGCCGGGCCACTGTGATCGAAATGCCAGCCGCCCGCGAAGCGGTTACGCGGCGCGCGGCGTAGGCCTTTACTCGCTCGCTTTTCCGTTCACCAGGAAATGGGAGATCCGCACGGCTTTGCTGGCGGGCCGGAACGTCAGGCGATGCTCGCCAGGCGCCAGATCGCCGTTGAAGATCACCGACCAAGGCAGATGGAGGCGGTGGCTATGTTTGGTGAACAGCTCGCGCACCTCGAAGGGCGATCCATCGATGCTGAACTCGACCGGGCCCACGTCAGGGCCCGACACTGAAAAAATTCCCACCGCGGTTCCTTCGAACCGCAGTTCGCATGTGCCCATGCCCAATTCGTTCACGAGGACTGGCACGGCCACGAATCCGGGCCGTGTGGCGATCTTATCACTCGGTTTCCATGACGAATCGACGCGCCAGCCGCCGTTGCACGAGGCCTTTGAGACATCCACCAGCCGGCCCCGATAGAAGCTGTTCGAATCGACCGGCGCGGGAAGAGTGTAGTCCCGTGGAAGCGCGCCCGGGGCAGCGGGTTCCTTCCACGCGGCGTCGAGCATACGGACGATCGAGCGGTAATAGATCGTCTGCCCGAACGGCGATGGGTGGACATCCTTGAAGTCGCGATCCCAGGTGAACTCACCCGCGTCGATCCGCCCGGTGACTTCGCGCGCGAGATCGATCGACGGCAGTGAGTATCGTTGCGCCACTTTATCGTGGCTCGCAATCACTTCCGGGGTCCGGCCGGCAAGATAGTCATCCATCTTCGGCTGATTCACGAAGTACATCAGCACGATATCGATCGCCGGGTTGAGCAGGCGCGCCTGACGGACGATTCCTTCCATGCCGCGAACCTGATCCCGCGGACCGAATCCATTGGCTTCGTCATTGACCGCGGCCTCCTCGAATAACAGGTCGACCGGACCCTTGCCGAACACATCGCGGGTCAGGCGGAACGCGCCCGGTGTGGAACCCGTGGATGGAATTCCCGCGTTGATGCAGTCGATCTTCGTCTTCGGAAATCGTTTGCGCAGATGATCGCAGGT
>CADECY010000025.1:0-42657 GCA_902825945.1 uncultured Acidobacteriota bacterium | reverse complement strand
TAAGATCACGCCACCCGGTCATGTTCGTGATCGACCCGCCGAGGAAGACCACTCGCGCTTCTCCGCCGCTCGAAAGCCGCGCCAGGGAATTGCGGAGGCCGTCGCGGAGTTTGAAGTATTCGACGCCGTGCGGCGTCATTCCGGTTCCGGCCAGGCGCTCCATTCCGGGTGTGTTGCGCAAGATGAAATTCACCGGCAGCGCCGGATCGTCGAGCGGGAAGTGGTGGCCGTTGGAGGTTTCCGGTCCGCTCGTGTTGTGATGCACGGTGATCGATCCGCCGGCCGCGCGATACCCGGCCGCGAACGGGATCGTATTCTCAGCGGCAGGCACCACGCGGTCGCCCTCACTGACGATGTGGAGCGCCGGGATCCGGTGCGCGCCCAGTTGCGCGGCGAGGTCGAGAGGGTTCGCGCGAAGCGCTAGCAACTGGGCTTCGGTGAAGCCGTACGATTGCGCGGCCTGTTCCCAGTCCCGCGGGCTGCCGAGTCCTTTGCCTTTGCCGCCGGGCCAGCTCTTCATGTCGAGCACCGGAGACTCGCAGTAGATCGCGTTCACCTTGTCCGGATTCCGGCGGACCCAGTTGTAGACGAACAGTCCTCCGCGGCTCACGCCCTCGAGCGACATCTTGGGCGCGAGGCGGAATTCGCTGGTCACATGCCGGTAGAAAGCGTCCCACTTCGTGACGGCCTCGGGGCTTCCGAAGATGTTCGGCAGGTCGTAGTAGGCGACGTGGAACCCTTTCGAGACCAGAGCGATCGCGTAGTCAGGATGGAAGTCCGGAAAGCGAGCCCGCCACAGCCAGGGGTTTCCGGGCGCGGCGATCTTCGGGAGCACGACATAGCCACGCGCGCCCTCCACCGTGAACTCGCGCTTTTCATAGCCGTTCCAGGCAAGAGTCTGCGCACTGAGCACGGCCGGGGCGGCCAAGGCCATGGCGAGGAATCGAAGCATATAGGAAGCATAGAACGGAAGCGGCATCCCTCGAAGCAGCCCTTCTGGATCCCCTCAGATTGGGATCGCAAACGGGGCCGCGCAGGGCCAAGATAGAAGCTGGAATAACTTGCATTCGAGGCTCAGGGTTTGAGACGATTTCCGATTGTTGCGCTGCTGGCGGCAGCGTGTTCCGCGCAGGCGACGGCGCCGATGACGTTGGCTGACGCCGTCAATGAGGCGATCTCCAATAACCTGCGGCTTCTGGCCGCGCGATTCGACGTCACCGTAGCCGAGGCCCGGATCATTCAGGCTCGCCTCCGGCCGAACCCGGTGCTGAGCACCGGGGCCAACTATCTCGACATTCTCGGATCGGGCTTCAATCCGAACACGAGCACCGCCGGACCCACGGAGGTCAACGGCAGAATCGATTTCCTGCTCGAACGGGGAAAGAAGCGCCAGGAGAGGATCGCGGTGGCCGAAGCCGCCAGGGCCGTCTCGCAGCTCGACGTATTGAACGCGACCCGAACGCTTCTGTTCGATGTCCAGAGCGCCTTTACCGACGTGCTTCTGGCCAAGGAGAATCTTGCACTCACGCAGGCGAGCCTGGACGCTTTCAACCGGATTGTCACGATCAATCGCGCACGGGTGGACGCGGGCGACCTCGCCAAGGTGGAGTTGATCCGGTCGGAAGTAGCGTCACTGCAGTTTGCCAACCAGGTGCGGCAGGCGGAGTCTCGCCTGCGCATGGCAAAGAACCGCCTGCAGGCGATGATCGGCCGTACCGCATTCGTTCCCGGATTCGACGTCTTGGGAGAGCTCCGGAGGGAAGCGACTGTTCCCGAACGGCCAGACATCCTGCGGTCGGCACTGGCGGCACGCCCCGATCTCGATGCACTCAAACGCGATCAAGCCCGTTCACTCGCCGACATCAGGCTGCAACTCGCTCAGGGAAAGGTGGACGTAACCGTGGGCGCTGGCGTCAACCGCCAGTTCGGCGTCAAGAACTACGGCGGCGGGAGCTCCGTGGGCGTCTTCCTCTCGGTTCCGCTGCCCGTATACAACCGCAACGAAGGCGAGATCGAGCGTGCGCGGCGCGAGCAACAGCAGGTTCTAGCACGCATCCGCGCTCTCGAACAGGAGATCGCCGCGGAGGTGGAGAACGCCCACGAGCAATCGCGGACCGCGCTGAATCTGCTTGCCAAGATCGAAACGGACATGCTCGAACGCGCACGTCAGGTTCGCGAGATCACTGACTTTTCCTACCGCCGGGGCGAGGCGAGCTTCGTGGAGCTGTTGGACGCGCAGCGCGCTTACAACGAAACAGTCCAAGGGTTCAACGAGGCGCGCGCTGAATATGCGCGCAGCCTCTTCCTGATCGATTCGATCACGGGCAAAGGATGGGACAAGAAATGATCACCCGCGCACACTCTGGATTTGCGGGAGTCCTGATAATGGTGGCAATCTCCACTGGTTGCGGACATGAGCCGGCACCGCGCACGTCTTCGGCGAACGCGGCCCCCGCGCCGCCGGCGCCGGCCAACAAGCCATCGGCTCTCGATGCCGTGGTTCTCGAACCCAATGCTCCCCAACTGAAACAGATTCAGGTGAGGCCGGTCTCCACCATGATGGCGGCCTCCGATGAGGTGACTTCGCCCGCGCGAATCGAGACCAATCCGAACCGGGTCTCGCACATCGTTCTTCCGGTTTCGGGCCGCGTTCAGCAGGTCTACGTCAAGCTCGGTGATTCGGTGCAGCAAGGGCAGACGCTTGTCGAGGTGGAGAGTCCGGACGCTGAAGCGGCCGAGTCGACGTTTCTTCAGGCGGAAGCCGGCGTAACACAGGCCAAGGCGGCCCGCGTCAAGGCTCAGAACGATTTCGATCGGGCCTCCGACCTGTTTCAGAACAACGCGATTGCGAAGAAGGAAGTGCTCAACGCCGAAAGTGCGCTGGTGCAGGCCAAGGCGGCGGTGGAGCAAGCCGAAGCCGGACGGGTGCAGTCGGTGCGGCGGCTCGAGATTCTCGGGTTGAAGCCCGGCCAATTCAATCAGCGGGTCCTCGTCAAGGCGCCGCTGACGGGAAAGGTGCTCGAGATCAACGTAGTCGCGGGCGAGTATCGCAATGACACCAATGCGCAACTGATGACCGTGGCCGATCTGCGCAGCGTCTGGATAACTTCCGAGGTGCCCGAGAGCTCGATCCGGTTGTGCCACGTCGGCGGCGGCGTTCTCGTGGAACTGGTGGCGTTTCCGAGCGAGCAGTTTCGCGCCCGCGTGACGCACATCTCAGACACGGTCGATCCTCAGATGCGCACCGTCAAGGTTCGCGCCGAGATCGACAACTCCTCGGGCAAGTTCCGGCCCGACATGTCGGGCAAGGTGATGTACGCGGACGCACACCGGCCGATTCCGATCGTGCCGGAAGGAGCCATTCTGCAAAGCGAAAGCCGCACCGTCGTTTATGTCGAGGAGGCCCCGGGCAGATTCGTACCCCGCGAGATAGTGCTCGGCAAGCAGGACGGATAGAATTTCCTCGTGCATTCGGGCTTACGGGCGGGAGAGAAGGTGGTGGTGGAAGGCGCCGTCTATCTCCGGGGCGGCGTCTAGACAATGCTCCGGAAACTCGTTCTCTTCGCGTTGCATCAGCCCCTGTTTCTGATTTTGCTGTTGCTGCTTTTCATCGGCGCGGGCGTGGCATCGTTCAAGACCCTTTCGATCGAAGCGTTCCCCGACGTGACCGATGTGCAGGTGCCGGTGATCACTCTGTTTCCCGGACACGCGCCGGAAGAAGTCGAAAAGCAGGTCACCGTTCCGCTCGAAATCAGCCTGAGCGGACTGCCCCATTCGATCCGCACGTTCTCGCACACCCAGTTCGGCCTCTCGTTCATCTACATCACGTTCGACGACGAGGTGGACCACTACTTTGCGAGGCAGCAGATTCTCGAACGCCTGCAAACAGTCGAGCTGCCCGAAGGAGTCAAGCCGCAACTCGGGCCGCTCACGACGCCGGTCGGCGAAATCTTTCGCGTGCATCTGGCGGGCAAGGGCTGGAACGCGACCGAACTGCGCAGCGTGCAGGATTGGGTGGTGGCCCGGCAGCTCAAGATGATTCCGGGAGTCGCCGATGTCGTCAGCCGGGGCGGATTCGTCAAACAGTATCAGGTGGTGCCCGACCTGACGAAGATGAAGGGGCTCGACCTTTCACTCGAGCAGTTGTTTTCAGCGCTGAAGCGAGGCAACGCCAACGCAGGCGGCGGTTACATCGAACAGGGTGAGCAGCAGTTCATCATCCGGGGCGTGGGCTTGTTGCGTTCGGCGGCCGATATCGGAAGTGTCGTAGTCACCGAGCGGTCGGGCGTACCGGTGCTCGTGCGCGACATCGCCGAGGTGGCAACCGGATTCGTTCCCCGGCAAGGCGTCGTGAGCCGCGACGAGAACGATGACATCGTCACGGGCATCATCCTCATGCGCAAGGGCGAGAATCCTTCCCTGGTTCTGCAGGCGGTCAAGGAACGGATCGACGCGCTGAATAACGGAATCCTGCCGCAGGGCGTCACGCTCACTCCCTACTACGATCGCACCTGGCTCATCGACACGACTCTCAAGACCGTGTTCACGAACCTGATGGAAGGCGCCGCACTCGTGGTGCTCGTGCTGTTCCTCTTCCTCGGCCACTTGCGCTCGGCGCTGATCGTCGCGGTCATGATTCCGTTGGCCCTGTTGGCAACCTTTCTCGGATTGAAACTGCGCGGCATTCCGGCGAATCTCCTTTCGCTGGGCGCGATGGATTTCGGCATCATCGTGGACGGCGCCGTGATTGTCGTCGAAAACGTGTTCCGGCGTTTGGCCGAAAGGCCGCACGAGCCCGAGCACGAACGGCTGAGCGTGCGGGATACGATCGCCGAAGCCGCGCTGCAGGTGGGACGGCCCACCTTCTTCTCGATGCTCATCATCATCACCGCGCACGTGCCCATCTTCACGCTCACCCGTCACGAGGGACGCATCTTCGCGCCGATGGCCTACACGGTCGTATCGGCGTTGATCGGCTCGCTGCTGTTCTCGTTGACGCTGGTTCCTTTCCTGTGCTACTTCCTTCTGCGCGGAGGCGTTCGCGAAAAGGAAAACCCCGTGATCACGCTGGCCAAGAAGATCTATCGCCCCGTGCTGGTCTTTTGCCTGAACCACCGGCTTCCCGTCATCGGCCTCTCGGTTGCCGCGCTGGCGGCGAGCATCGCCGTCGTACCGCACCTCGGCTCGGAGTTCCTTCCCGAACTCAACGAAGGCACCGTCTGGGTGAACTTCACTCTGCCGCCGGGAATCTCGATCAGCGAAGTGTCTCGAATGCTCAACCGGGTCCGTTCGACCTTGCATTCGTTTCCCGAGGTCCGCTCGGTGATCGCCCAGGCCGGCCGCCCCGAGGATGGCACCGACCCGAAACCGATCAACATGATCGAGGTGTTCGTCGATGTGAAACCACCCGGCGAATGGACGCGCAAGGTGACCAAGGAAGAACTAATCCTCGAGATGGAGAAGGCACTCGACGCGATTCCCGGCGTCAAGCCCACGTTCACGCAGCCGATTCGCGATCAGGTGCTCGAGAGCATTTCGCAGATCGACGGCCAGATCGTGATCAAGATGTTCGGCGAGGATACGGCGGTCTTGCGCGAAAAGATCCAGATGGTCCTCTCCGAGATCTCGGGAGTGGACGGCGTGGCACGCGCTTTCGTCGACCGCTTCGGCCAGATCCCGCAGTTGCAAATCGAAATCGACCGCGAGCGTGCCGCCCGCTACGGACTCAACGTCGACGACGTCGATGACGTGATCGAAACCGCTCTAGGTGGCAAGGAAGCAACCTACATCTGGGAAGGCGAGAAGCGGTTCAGCGTGGCGGTTCGCCTCGAAGACGAAGAGCGGCGAAACGTGAGTTCGATCCGGGATATCCTGCTCGACACCGCCGACAAGTCGCGCGTGCCGCTCTCGCAGGTGGCCAACATTTCCGTGCGCGAAGGCGCGATGAACATCAGCCGTGAATCGGGTTTGCGGGTGGCTTCGATCGGAGTCTTCATTCGGGGGCGCGACATGGGTTCGATCGTCGCCGAGATGCAGGAGCGGGTGGGCGCGAAGTTGAAGCTTCCACCGGGCTACTACATCACCTGGGGTGGCGAATTCGAAAACCAGCAGCGCGCGATGGCCCGGCTAGCGGTGATCGTGCCGGTCAGCGTGTTGTTGATCTTCGTGCTGCTGTTCGAGGCCTTCAAGTCCGCTTCGAGCGCGGCCCTGATCCTGTTGAATGTTCCGTTCGCGCTGATCGGCGGAATCCTCGGGTTGCTGTTCACCGGCATCCATCTGAGCGTGTCGGCCGCGATCGGATTCATCGCGCTCTTCGGACAGGCGGTCTTGAACGGTGTCGTGATGGTGAGCTATTTCAATGAACTGCGCTCCCATGGCGATTCGCCATTCGATGCCGTGGTGAATGGAGCACTGGTGCGATTACGGACCGTGCTGATGACGTCGCTGCTGGCCATGCTCGGGCTGTTGCCGATGGCGATGTCGAAGGGAATCGGCTCGGAAGTGCAGAAACCTCTGGCGGTGGTCATCATCGGCGGGCTGATCACAGCGACGGCGCTGACACTGATCGTGCTGCCGGTGCTGTATCTGGTATTCGAAGGCAAGCCGAAGCCGCCTGCCGTCGACGAGGTGTGAGTCCGGCGCGGTAGCCTGTTGTTCAGGACGCGCATGAAACTCATCCCGGCAATTTTCGCGGCGGCGGCGCTATTCGCTCAGCAGAACCCAAGAGCTCCGGGCAACGTGGAGTTCGAAGCCGTACATGCGCACTTCGAGCGCATCGCCGCCAAGCGGCACGGCGAGCTGTTCAGTGGGATCACGAGTGTCGAACAGTGGGAGAAACGCAAGGCGGAAACGCGCCGCGCGCTCGAGCGGATGCTGTGGCACGACATGTCGTGGCCGCGTACGCCGCCGCCCGCGCGCATGACGCATCGTCAGGAGTTCTCCGAATACCGCCTCGAAAATCTGGTGATCGAAACCGCGCCGAAGATTTTCCTCACGGCGAACCTGTACCTGCCACGCGCGGGAAATGGGCCGTTTCCGGTGATTCTGTATCAGTGCGGCCACGCCAACAAGTCCTACTACGCGCGGCACGGCGCGTGGTTCGCTTCTCACGGAATCGCGGCGCTCGTCATGGACAACATCGAAATGGGCGAAGTGGAGTTTACTCATCATGGCGTCTACGCGCATGCCTGGTTTCACTGGTACAGCCGCGGATTCTCGCCGCTCGCCGTCGAGTTGCTCAATGCCAAGCGCGCAGTGGACTACCTTGCGGCCCGCCCGGACCTCGATCGCAACCGGATCGGCGCGACCGGAAGATCCGGCGGAGGCATGACGACATTCTTCCTCGCCGCGCTTGACGAGCGGATCAAGGCCTCGGCTCCGGTCTCGGGCACGCTTTCGACGAACGGATGGGTGAAGCAGCGGCTCTCGTTCGCTCATTGCGATTGCCAGTATCCGGTGAATACCCACGGGCTGCTCTATTCCGGGATCGGCGCGATGATCGCACCTCGACAGCAACTGCTTTGCAACGCCGCGGCCGACAACGGGTTTCCGAACGATGCCTTTCACGAGATGGAGACCAAGATGAGCGAGATCTACGGACTCTACGGCGCCCGCGCGGCACTGCGGAGTTCGGTGACGCCAGGCGGACATTCCGATGTCGAGGTGATCCGGTTGCCGGTCTACTCGTTCTTTCTCGAGCAGTTCCTCGGAGCCAAGGCCGTGACGGCGGAAGGTCCGGTGGAGCTTCCCGATGCGGCGGCGCTGGTGTGCCATCGTGATGGGATTCCGGCGAACGAGCGGCTTTCGCGGATCGACGAAGAACTGCTGCCTGCGCCCGCCGTGCCAGCGGCCGGTCTCCTGGCGAACTTGCGCTCGGAAGTATTCCGGTATTTCCCCGCCAAGCCGGAACCCCTCGATGCCAAGTGGGGAGAGAAGTCGGTCTCTCTGGGACGTTCGGTGCAAACGGTCACCTTCACGAGCTTCGAAGGACTTCGCGTGAAGGCGAAACTCTCGCTACCGGTGGACGGCGCCGGCGGCAAGCTGCCCGCGCTGCTCATTGCCGATCATCGCCGCGGCATTCCGGTATGGGGCAACGAGCAGCCGCTCGAACGCAATCGCTGGGGCCGGCGCGCCGTGCTGATCGTCGAAACGGTGGATCGCGGAAGCCGCGCACTCGAGCGCAATCTGCGATCGTTCAGCGACGACGATCCAGCGCATCACCTGCGCCGCGAGGCAATGGTGGCGGGAACCACGATCGAATCGATGCAGGTCTTCGAGCTGATGCGATCGCTCGAACTTCTGCGCGCGATTCAGGAGGTCGACGCCGGCCGGATTACCGTCACCGGCAAAGGCGAGATGGGCATCAACGCGATGTACGCGGCGCTGCTCGATGGCCGCGTAGCGAGCGTGCTGCTGCACTCGCCGCCGGCGTCGCACCGCCAGGGTCCGCACTATCTCGGTGTTCTGCGCTACACGGATATCGCAGGAACGGCGGCCGTCCTACGCGGGAAGGTTCGCGTGACGGGCGAAGTTCCCGCCACGCTCGCCACGCTTCCGAGGGGATCGGCAGTAGAATGATCGAGTGCGTGTAATCCCGATACTTTTCGTTCTAGCCACTTCGATCGTGGCTCAGCAGTACGACCTGCTTCTGAAGGGTGGCCATGTCCTCGACCCGAAGAACAACATCAATCGCCGGATGGATGTCGCCATTCAAGGCAACAAGATCGCAAAAGTGGCGGCGTCGATCGATCCGTCACAAGCGAAGAAGACCGTGGCCTGCGACGGACTCTACGTAACGCCAGGCCTCGTCGACATCCATGTCCATCTCTACTCTTCGACCGCGCTCAATTCGAACCTCCACGGAGACTCGTCGAGCTACGTCGGCTTCCGCGCCGTTCATCCCGACGGCTTCACGTTCCGCACCGGTGTCACCACGACGGTGGATGTGGGCAGTTCCGGCTGGCGGAATTTCCCCGAGTTCAAGGAACGCGTCATCGATCAGTCCAAGACGCGCGTCTATGCGATGCTCAACATCGTCGGCAGCGGCATGGCGGGCCGGTCGAAGGTGGAGCAGAACCTGAAGGACATGAGCGCGGAAGACACCGCTCGCGTCGCCAAACAGTTTCCGCAATACGTCGTCGGAGTGAAGACCGCGCACTATGCCGGGCCGGAATGGGTGCCCGTCGACAACGCCGTGAAAGCGGGCACGCTCGCGAACATTCCCGTCATGGTCGACTTCGGATCATTCCGTCCCGAGCGCCCGTTCGAGGAACTGGTGACCAAGCGGCTGCGCCCCGGCGATATGTACACGCACTTTTTCGTCAACTCCGCGCCGCTGCTCGACGCGCAGGGCAAGGTGCGGGCCTATCTGCACGAGGCCCGCAAACGCGGCGTGAAGTTCGATGTCGGTCACGGCGCGGGGAGCTTCTCTTGGCGCAACGCGGCGCCCGTGCTGACGCAAGGCTTCTGGCCCGATTCGATTTCGACGGACCTGCACCAGAGCAGCATGAACGCGGGCATGAAAGACATGCTGAACGTGATGTCGAAGATCCTGAACAACGGCGTGCCGGTCTATGACGTGATCCGCATGTCGACGATCAACCCGGCGATGCAGATCAAGCGGCCACAGCATGGACATCTCACCGAAGGCGCCGAAGCCGATGTCGCGGTGCTGCGCGTCGACAAGGGCAGATTCGGGTTCCTCGATTCGTCGGGCGGGCGCTTTGACGGCACCCAGATGATCGTGGGTGAACTCACGCTGCGCGCCGGTCAGATCGTGTGGGATCTGAACGGCCGTGCGGGAACCGAATGGCGCGCGCACTACGAGAAGCGCGGGGCGCGGAAGTAGGTACACTAGCGTTATGCGACTCCCGATCGCTACGATTCTTTCCGTGCCCGCGCTCGCCTCGCTTGCGTGGCTCTCGTTCGCCCAGGGCTCTGGATCGTCCGAGCCCGTGCCGCCCTACTACGAATCGGAAGCGGCGGCCAAGCCGTTCCCGAAGACTCTCCCGCCGCAGACGTTCCCGCATCCGCTTCTGCAAAAGGTCTACAAGATCGCGATGGAGATCCCGGGCGTGCTCGCGCAGCAGCCTTGCTACTGCCACTGCAATCGCATGGGTCACAAGGGACTGCTCGCATGTCACGTCGACACGCATTCCGCCGGTTGACAGATCTGTCTCAAGGAGGTCCTCCTTGCCGACAAGATGCATAAGGCCGGAAAGAAAGCTCCGGAGATTCGTCAGGCGATCATCCGGGGTGATTGGAAACAGGTGGAGCTGAAGTAGCGCTCTACTCGTTCAACGGCGCGTACTCGAACGGGGGGCCTACGCGAAGGCTCTCGTTACCGGGGAAGGGAAGTGTCGCGAGCCGTTCGCCAATCAGTTTCACGTCGTACATGAGGCCGATCGTATCGGGAAACGATGTCGGATTTCCGTCGAACGTTTTCTCCAGTCCGCGCAGCAGTCTCGTGTAGGTGTTGTTCAACTCGGCCGCGAGCCGCCGCTGCTCGGTACCGGGAGCAAGGTCCGCGGTCTTGGTATTGGGCTGGAGCGGCCAAACCGAATCCGGCTCCAGATCGATATCGAGCAGGTCCTTGAACTCGTAGTAGTGGCCTTCAACACCCGTGGCACCTTCTCCTTGGGCGACGATGAGATCGATCGAACTCGAAGCCGTGGCCACGTCGCGGATCGCGATCAACTCTCCGCCGAACCACTCCGGCAGTTCGACTTGCCGCGCCGGATCGCCGGTGAAGGCGGACTGGCCCCACTCCGCGATCTTCTCCTTGACGGCGCGGTAGAACTCGCCGATCGTGTCGAAGCCGGGTGTGGGCGGAGCCAGGCTCTCGGGTTCCTCGATCTCCATGAAGACGTCGCGGACAATGTCCTTCGAGTAGGGGTTCAGTCCCACGATGAGCCCACCGCCAACGTGCATCGGCAGCGGACCCGGGTACGACGGCAGAAAATCCGGATTGTCGAGTTGCGGCCGGCCCCCGAGAGCGTTCAGCAGATTGCAGCCGATCGCCATGTGCAGCATCTCCTCGACCACGATGGAGTGAATCGTGCCGCGGATCCGCGCGTTGGTCAGTGGCTTCAGCGAGATCATCGCCGTGAGATACGGCGGGACCGTCGAGTGTTCCAATTGAATGGCCGATTGCACGAGTTCGTGCAAATCCGCTGGGGCCGACGCCCCGCGAACGCTTTCTACCATCGAACTTTTGACGCGAATCATCGGAACCTCCTGTCGTTACTCTTCGGCCTCGAGCCGGAACTCATGGAAGGCGTTGCGCCGCCGCGGTCCGGTCATCTCGGCAGGTGCTGGCGTCCGCGGTAGGGGTGCAGCGGCGGGCGCGGCCGCCAGTGCAACAGCGGGTTGCGCTTCGGCTTTGTATGGTGGATCTCCTCGAAGCCACTGGACGATCATCGCCATACGCGACCGGGAAAGATCGCGTGAGGCTGGCATGTAGGAGGGGTCGTCGAAATCGCGCGTGAAAGCAAACAGCAGGATTCGCTTGTGCCGGACCACATCGTCGTAGTCGCCCAAGTCGACGATGTTGCGGCTCATGATGGGGTAGAGGTTGGCGTATTGTTGCAGTACCGGCTTGATGTCGCGAAGCCATTCGGGCCGTTCGGGCACCGCGATCGCTTCGCGCAAGTGAATGTTGATCTGACCCGCATCGTCATCGGTCTGTGCCTGGCCATCCACGCTCAATGTGCAGGAAATAGCATAGATCTGCCCGTCGAGATAGCTCCGCAGGTTGGAGATGTTGCGCGAGCCGATGATGAGTTCCGCGGAACCGTCGCTGCCGGTCGTCATCGAAGGCAGGAAGGAGACGCCTTCGCGGGGCAAGCCCGTCCACGGAACCGGTGCTTGGGGAGGATTCTGTTCTGCTGGACCCCCTCCGGCTTGATTGTCGGGCTGCGCGAGCGTGCACCGGATTTCGGCTTGCGGAATGGGTTGTTCGAACTGGCGCACGAAGAACCGGACGCGCGCGTAGTCGTCGCCGTCCATGCGCAGGACGATATCGTCCGCGCGCGCGACAAGGCCTCGCGAGTTCTCGCGGACACGGATCGCAAACTGGTTGTCACCGGCGGGCCGGACCACTGCGAGCGGGAGTCCACTGGCGCTGCGTAGCATTCCCGGACTGAGCGCCTGAACATGGATGCCCGATGTGGCCATCAGCCAGTCCGGGCTCCGGTAGGGAATGTCACCGAGGAGCGTAATCGACTCGGGCACGCTCGCGACGTGTCCCGCCTCCAGCGAGTCCGATCCGAGAATCGCCAATTGCAGCGGGCCGATGTCGGCCGCCGTGCCCAAAGCATCCGCCAGCGGAATCGCGTTGCCGAAATCGAACACGGCACGGCCAGTGGGATCGAGACCGAACTCGATCGGGCCCAGCCCTGGCAACGGTGACGGTGCCATGCGCCGCCGCGCCAAACAGGTTCGCGGATCGGCGGCGTCACGCGCACCGATCACGCCGAGCAGACGTCCCATCGAGAAGCGCCCGTCTATGTGAGCGTAGTGGTAGCCGAAGCCGGTGAGCCGAATGAACAGTTCCGGGCTGGAGGCGCGTAGCGCGGCGAGAAGCGGGGATGCGCTCGCGCCGGCTCCCCACGTGATTTGATCGAGCACCGAGGTCCAAGCCGCGCCAAGGCGCTGCCCATTCGGTGCTGGACCAATCTGCCGGACACTCAGATCGCGGAACGGAGTGGTTCGCAGCCGTGCATCCATCCAGACTTCACCGGACGAATGCACGAGCCGGATCCGCATGCCGAAGATCTCGGACGAACCCTGCCATTGCGGATCGAGATCGATGAGTTTTCCCGTCGAGCGTCCCTCGGGTCCGGTCACCGCGCAATCGAGCACCGGATCGGGAGCAGGCGGAGCCGTCGCGACAATCGCCGATCGCACACGGCACCCGATCAGACTGAAGTTGGATCCTCCACTGGGATTCCACCATCCGTTGAGGACGGGCCCCTGGCGAGGTTCCTGAAAGCGGCTTTCGAAACTGGCGTTGTCGTAGTGCCGGACATCGTTGTTGACCGTCGACACGTCGGCTTGAAAGTCACCGGAAAACGTGAGAAGAGGCAGATCGAGGGAAGCCATGCGGGTGCTCCGTGGGTCAGTCAGAACCGGAACCGCAGCGCCAACTGGACCTGACGGCCCGATTCGCGCGTTGAAGAGACCACGCCGAACTGCGGCGTTCCCACCTGGAATCCCGGATAGCCGAACGTGGTCTGGTTGAACAGATTGAAGAACTCGCCGCGCAGGTCGAACGCCTTCTTCTCCGCGACGGCCCATTCCTTGTGTGCCGAGAAGTTCCAGGTGGCGAGCCCGTCTGAGCGCAGGATGTTACGGCCCGCGTTTCCGAACGTGCCCGTGGGCGCGAGCGCGAAGGCGGAGGTGTTGAACCACTGCTGCGGTGTGCGCGAAGAGACCGCTTTCGGATCTCCCACCACGTTCGGGAATTGCGTAATGCGGCCAGGTACCGCGCCTACGTTCGCGACATCGGCGTTCACGCGCGCGCTGTACGGAAGTCCGGCGTCAAGACTGAGGATTCCGCTGAGCGCCCAACCGGCCACGAAGGCGTTCGCGATACTGCTCGAAGTGCGGCCGGGAACGGCCCAGAAGTAGCTCGCGACGAAGCGATGTGGCATGTCCCAACCCGCGAGTCCTCGCCACTGCGCCGCGTTGGCGCGAGTGGGCAAGGCCGAGCCGCCGCTGATCACCTCCGACAACTCGTCGACATAGTTGATCGCCTTCGACCAGGTGTAGTTCACCGAGAACAGGAGCCCCCTGGCAAACTGCTTGTCCGCACTCAGGCTCAATCCGTTGTAGTAGGCGCGATAGCTGTTGTAGCCATTGCTCACGTAGGCGGGGAATTCCGCGATACGCCGGCGCGTGGCAGGGTTCCCCGCGCCCGCGGTGAAGGCAACGTTGTCGATCAACTGCGCGGCGATCTTGACGCCATGCGATCCGAAATAGTTCGCCTCCATCTTCACGGTGGGAGTCAGTTGACGCTGCAGGCTGAAGGTCCACTCGTGAACGTACGGGGTGCGCGATGTCGGGTTCCACCCGTTCAGACATTGCTGACAGCCGAGCGGCGTCCGCGAACCTTGCGCCGCGACCGGGAACGGATTCTGCAGGAACGCGTTCGGTGTGGTGGCGTTCAGGTTCGACACGCTCTGCGGAAACGCGAATGGCCAGTTTCCCCGATTACCCTGCTGCGTCTGAGCGTAGTTGATGCCGAACGTGTCGAAGAAGACGCCGTAGCCCGCACGGACCACGGTCTTCTGATTGATCTGATACGCCGCGCCGAATCGCGGCTGGAAGTTGTTGGTGTCTGGATCGATCACGCCGCGCCGGATGTTGGCGGGCTCGTTCGTGATCGGATTCGTGATGTCCCACACGTACCGCCCGGTTTCATAGATCAGCGTGCCCGACCCATGGCGGTTGATCATCGGCGGCGCGAAGTCCCAGCGCATGCCGAGGTTGACCGTGAGGCGTGAAGTCACGCGCCAGTTGTCCTGGAAGTACGCCGAATAGACGTTGCCGAACATGTCGCCTTCGCTATTGCCGAGCACGCGACTGGCGCTCTCGGGCGTACCGAGCAGGAAGCTCGCGAGCGCGTCACCGGTGCGCGCGGCGAAGTTCGACGTGGGTAGAGTGGTGAACTGGACCGTGGTGCCCGCGAGATTGTTCGTCTTGAACGAGGTACGCATCATGCTGCCGCCGAACAGCAGGCTGTGAGTGCCCTTCGTCTTGGCCGCATCGGCAATGCCCGACGTTTGATACTGCGGACCGTAGTAGGCGAGCCCCTGGGACAGTCCGCGATATCCGGCGATGTTCACCGGAATGATCACCTCGCGCCCCGCGAATCCGGGGAACGCCTCGAGTGTGCCTGCGCGGCGTGCCACCGTGAGGTCGCCGCCCGTGAAGTCCTGCCACATGATCCGTGTCATGCCGAACCGGCCGGTGACGAGGAACGTGGGATCGAAGATGTGGGTGTCGCTCACCACGATGTTGGTGATGCGTTGTGAGGTTTCCGAGGGCGTTTGGGGGATCGCGTTCGAGGCGAATGCGTTCTTGACATCGGTGTATCGGGCAAAGAAATTGTCGCTCTTGCCGAACTGATGGTCGGCGCGCCCGTTCCACTGATCGCCGCTCTGGCGCGAAGCGCCTTGGTTGAAGTAGTTGTTGCCGGGAATCACGCCCGGCGCGAGATTGGCGCGCGGATTCAAATCGGTGGCATAGGTGATCGCGGCCTGATTCAGCAGAGTGCGCGGAATCTGGTTGTTCGGAAAGGGCTGGCGAACGCCGTTGGCGGTCGTGTAGGGATTGAAGATGGGGCTCGATCCCGCGAAGTCGCCGCCGAGTTGCGCGTTGGACGGCACCAGCGCGATCGCGTTCGCCGAACTCCGGATCCGGATCGCTTCGTAGTAGCCGAACACATACCAGGCGCGGTCGCGGCTCATCACTTTCGGAATGAGCAACGGACCACCCGCCGCGGCGCCGAACTGATTCCAGCGGAACGCGCCGATCTGCGGCACGAAGAAGGAGCGCGCATCGAGTTTGTTGTTGCGGAAGTACTCCCACAGGTGCCCGTGGAATTCGTTCGATCCGCTCTTGGTGACGAGGTTGATGTTCGCGCCCGACGCGTGACCGTTGGCGCCGGAACTCAGCGCCATTTCCATTTTCATCTCGGCGAGCGCTTCGGGAGGCGGAAGGATCGGAACGCGGTTGAACAGCGGTTCGTTGTTCGCCACGCCGTCGAGCGTGTAGTTGTTGTTGCGCCAGCGCTGGCCGTTGATCGATGGATTCACGCCGGTGCCGCCGACGCTCATCGGGCCGCCGCGGCTCGAGCTGGAAGGCGCGGCTGGCGACACACCGGGCAGCGTCAACAGGAGCGTGGTGAAATTACGGCCGAGCACGGGCAAGCTCTCGAGCTTCTTCGTTTCGATCACTGCGCCAACGTTCGCGTTGGCCGTCTGCAGCAGCGGCGGCGCGCCCGTGACTGTTACCTGCTCCACGGTCTCGGCGACTCCGAGCGTAACGTCGAGCGTACTCGCTTGTCCGCCCGAAAGCTGGATCTGATCGATCGCGCTATCGCGGAATCCCGGAGCCTTCGCGATCAGCTTGTAGCGGCCGGGTGGCAGCGCGGGCAGCACGTAAAGTCCGCTAGGGTCGCTTACCGTGGCGCGCTCGAATTGTTGTTCGATACCGGTCAGCGTGAGGGCGGCATTGGGAACGGCCGCGCCGGTTTGGTCGCGAATCGTTCCGTTGAGTGTCGCGGTTCCGACTTGCGCGAACACGGCGCACGGAAGTACGGCGGCGAGCATGGCAACGCGTATCGAGTGCATCTCTGGCCTCCTGAATGTCGATTGAACGTGCTGCCTATCATATAACGGTTAATAGCGGGCTGGAGGCGCTGTCAGACCAGCTTGGCGAGCACCTGCATGATCCAGGAGGCGGTGGGCACGGGCGGCCGCAAACATTGTCGCGATCGGCGACGGTGAGCACTCCGTCTCGGATTCGGGCCGCATGTCCTCCGGCAAGATCGCCGCCGCGTATCAGGCGCCGTTTTCAAGGAGAATCTCCCCCGCCCGCAACTCTCGCCGCGCCGATTCCCGCTTCCTTTTTCCGGTGGCGGCCTACCGCGCCAGCGCCGCGATCTCGCGTGGGTCCAACGCGCGGCCGTAAAGCTGGACATCGCGCATCATTCCGTTGAAGTAGTCATTGTCGCCGAAACCGATCCGCAGCGGGCGGCCACTCGACAAGTCGTAATCACGTGCCGCGAACGCATCCGACTCGGCAACTGGCTTCCCATCCACGAACAATCTCAACTTCCCGCGCTTCCGTACTGCCGCCACATGCCGCCAGCCCGGCTCGATCATCCGGTCGTGCGTGACGCTCTTCCCCGCCTCGAGCGAGTAGACGTGACCCGACGGCAACGTACCGCAAAACAGCTTTCCGCGAAAAACCGCCATCGACCACGCACGCCGATACCGCACATCCGGCGTGCGATCGAGCTGTCCCGTGCGAGTCCACGTCTTGCCCGGCTCGTACCGATGAACTTCGGCAAGTGGAAGCGTGCCCGCGTACATCTTGCCGTTGTATACCGCCATTCCCATCACTTCTTTTTCATCGCCGAGCTTGCCGCAGTGTGTCCAATCATGATCGCCATCGTAACGGTAGGCGCTCGCGCTCGGCCACGTGGAGACGTAGAGCTTGCCTTCGTGGACCGCGAATCCGTAGGTCTGCGTCGTTTCCGGAAGGCTTCCCACGATCGACCACGACTTGCCGTCGTACCGGTAGATTTCGCCCTTGTCGTAACCCGTGCCCCATAATGCGCCGTTGAACACCGCCATCGCTTCCACGCGCCTTCCGTCGGGCGTGCCTGTCGAGACCCAGCGCTCACCGCCCTCGTACCGGAACGTTCCCGCGGGCGCATAAAGCGAAGACGCATACAGCTTTCCTCGATAAACCGCCATTCCCGAAACCGCCGCGGATTCGCCGAGCTTCCCACAGTGAGCCCACTTCGTTCCGCCCTCGTATCGATACACGCGACCGCCGGGACGCTCGTTCGGCGAAGACGGCAACGATGATCCGCTCAGGTTGTACCGCGCCGTGCCCGCGTAGAGATTCCCGTCGCACTCGGCCAGCACCGAAATCGAATTGCTCGTGTCCGGACTTCCGCAGTCGATCCAATTGGTTCCACCCGCGTATCGATAGATGTGGCCCGCGTCTTCCCTTCCTGGCTCGCACGTGCCCGCATAGAGCTCGCCGTTGAACACCGCGAGCGCCATCACGTAGATGTTGTGGCCCGGCCGGCCGCAATCGGTCCACTGGCCCATGCGTCCTTGATCGATCCCGAACTGGAGTTGCCGGATGTTCGATTGGCTGAAGACCACGGGGTTCGACTTGATGTTGAAGTTGAATCCCCGGCGCGAGACCGGATCGTACTGGCTCACGATATCGCCCGCGACATCGTCTAGGTTCCGTTCCGTATGGACGCGGGCCGCGAGGGTGAAGTCGCGGGCTCCGAGCCGGAGCTTCGGATGATCCGCGACTTCGATCATGCTCGACCGCCCATCGAACCGGGCGGATCCATCGGCGAACGTCACCGCGCGGGCTTCGCCGTCGAGTCCATTGCCGGAGGAATCGCGCGCGCCGGCCGCCAGGGTCCAGTGTCCGATTAGCCCCTTGGGCCGTGCGCCGGCCATCACGGAGATAGCGGCGGCCGAGAGCATGGCTCGGCGAGAAACGGTTCTCATGACGGAGTGAGTGTATCACGCTCACCTTCGTACGTCAGAGCCGCCAGCCGTCCTTACCTGACCCGCTGCTCCACCCATTTGTAGTCGCCGCTGTTGGCCGAATCGATGAACGTCAGAACCACATGCTTGCCCACACCCTTGATCTCGTTGTAGAGCCACAGGGACCGCGCGGGCCGGCCCTCCTTGGAGGGATGTGATTCGATCTCGTCCGGAGGACCATGCGTGATGAACACGCGGCCGCGATCGGTGGCCCAACCCGCAACGCCTTTTCGCGAGAATCGCTCGTTTGCGTAGCCTATCCGGCGATAGTACTCTTCCCTGAACTCATTCTCAGGCGTGCCAGGACTCGGATCGCGCCGCTCCCAGAAGTGCCCGATGAAATGCGTGCGCTCTTCATCGGTGCGAAGCCGGAGAAACGCCTCCCGCTCGGCCGGCTCGATCAGGTACTTGACGTCTTCGTTGAGCCACGCGGTATGCGGGCTCCGGGGTGTTTCCTGGGCCGCGTTCTGCCACGCGAACAGAAGACCTGTCAGTGCCAGCATCAGCGGAATGAGTGTCCAGGCCGATGCGAATCGTGGTTGCCGCCGCGGATACAGCAAGCGGTGAATTCGTGTCATGAGAGTACCTCCCGTTGCGGTCAGCGCAATGCCTGCCCGGCTTTCCCTTCCCCATCTGGATTCCTCCAGCGCCGCGAGCGCGGAGGCATATTCATGCGCGCGGCGGCCCGAGACGGCCACCGCAAGATCGTCACAACAATGCTCGCGCTCCCGCCGGATCACGCGAGAGATCCACCAGACCGCCGGATGATGGAAGAGCAGCCCTTCGATGATTGTCTGAACGAGATTCACCACCCAGTCGGCGCGGCGAATGTGCGCGAGTTCGTGGAGCAGAATCGCTTCGACGTGAGCGGCGGGAAGTGAGGCGAGCAAACCAGCGGGTACGAGGATCACCGGGCGAAGCCAGCCGATCACCGAAGGTACTTGCGCTACGCCCGATTCGAGCAGCCTCACGGGGCGCGAAATCCGCATCCGCGCGGCCAGTTCGCCAAGGCGGTTCCTCGGCTCGAGGGCAGCGTCGCACACGCCGCGGACACGCATCCGGCGCGCAACGATCCAGCCCGAGAGATTGCGAAATTGGAACAGGTGCACGCCGAGCACCCACAGCGGTACGATCCACGGCAGCAGTCCGCTCCCATCCCAGCGCTCCTGGTTCCCGAGACCGGGATCGAGCCCCTGGATCAAGGCGGAGTCGAAGGTGAACCGCCGTTCTCTCGCCGCGCCCGCCGGGTCCGGATAGCAGGCCAAACAGGTGACGGCGAAGGCGGCGAACGCGCCCGCGAGCGCGGCACAGGCGGACCAGTATCGCGTGCTGGCCTCGCTTCCGGCGAATAGCGCCAAGCGAAGCAGCAACGCCGCCACGGCACACTGCCAGATCGAGTGGATGAGTGCCCAGCCGATCGCTTCGGTCCACGCGGTCATCGCAGCCCCCTTTCGTATTCATCGAGCATTCGCCGCACTTCCGCCAATTCCCGCTTCGATGCCTTGCGCGCGGAGAGCGCACCCAGCACCAGCCGGCCGGCCGAACCATCGAAGGCGCGACGCAGCAGATCGCCCGCAAGCTGGCGCTGAGTCCACTCCATCGGGCGCGACGCGCTGTAGACATGGGACCGCTGCGTCTCATCGCGCAGCACCAGTCCCTTATCCGTCATCACCTGCAATTGCTTTAGCACGGTGGTGTATTGCGTGGGCCTGCGCCCGGCGATGACTTCATGCACCTCGCGAACGGTCGAAGGGCCGCGGCTCCACAGCACGGCGAGGATCTCGAGCTCGGCATCGGTCGGTCTCGGCGGGTCGGCGGTCATCTACGAACACTATACTACGATGACTATCGTAGATCAAACACTTTAATGTTCCAGCCCTGGTGTTTTGCGCGATCAGCGCATCGCAGCCGCGAACAGGTCCATCAACAGCCCGATCGCCGCATCCACCAGCCGTTCCCCGCCACCCGGCAAAAACCGCGCACTGATCACTTCGTACGCCCCCTATCGCGCCCGATCCCGACTGCTCGCTGATGATCGTGCGCGCGAAAGGCGAGTTCTGCTTGATCGCGAGCCCGAGTTCCACGAACGCATCTCCGGGCATGCACACCCAATACGAGTTCGCCGATGTCGACCACCTCCCAAGCGTGGACCACCTCATCGAACGGCGGCGCATTCGGCTTCCCGTGCGCAGCGATGGTTTGCCGAGCGTCGACCACATCCTCCGCTTTGAACGCCGTAGTGGGCAGGTCGACCGGCACGGTGCGGACCGCCAATATGACACTTTGCAAATTGTTTGGCGTAGACTTTTGCATGATGTTTGGCGTGCACCGGTACGTTGCTGACGCGGTACCGGTCTCCGTGCGAGCATGGCGTTTATCAGGAGTCTGGGCGAAAGCTCAGTTTCCGGATAGCGCGTCACTCTGGCTCTGAGACTCGGCAGTGCAATACTATCAAAAGGGAGCGATCAAGGTGACGTCGAAAGTAATTCTCATCACAGGTTGCAGTACCGGCTTCGGCAACCGAGCCGCGAAGGCCCTGGCCGACCAAGGTCATATCGTCTACGCCTCGATGCGCGGCGTGAACGCAAAGAACAAGAAGCCAGCCTCAGAGCTGAGAGCCTATGCCGACTCGCAGAACGTCGCCTTGCACGTGGTCGAGTTGGACGTAACGTCGGACTCTTCTGTCGAGTCAGCGGTCTCGATGGTGATCCAAGACGCTGGGCGAATCGACGTGGCAGTCAACAACGCCGGGGTGATGCCCCAGGGGCCTACCGAAGCATTCACCGTCGAACAGTTCCGTCAGAACCTCGACGTCAACACCGTCGGTCCGTTCCGCGTGGCGCGAGCGGTCTTCCCCCATATGCGAACGCAGGGAGAAGGGCTTCTCATCAACGTCACGAGCATTCTAGGCCGCCTCGCTCTCCCTTCCTTCGGCATCTACCAGGCGGGCAAGTGGGCGCTCGAGGCTCTCTCTGAATCTTTGCGCTACGAAGCATCCGGTTCCGGCATCGACGTCGTCCTCGTTGAGCCCGGTCCCTTCGAGACAGAACTAGTACCCAACGCTCCTGCACCGGGAGACAGAGCAAGGCTCGAACAACTTAAGGACGTTCAGGAGAGGTTCGAGCAGATGATGGCTATCTTCATGGAGACGTTCGCGAACCCTGAAGCTCCCACCGACCCCAAGCTCTGTGTTGATGGAATCGTGCAACTGATCGCGATGCCTGCCGGCAAACGTCCGATTCGGACAGTCCTCGGAATGGACTTCGGTGTGAATGAGTTTAACCGCCTTACCGATCCGATTCGGCGAGGAGCCATCGGTGCCCTTGGCCTCGAAAGCACGGACGAGGTCAAGACCAGCTAGCTTCCGCCTGGCCGCAACCCTTCGACGCCATTCTGTTGTAGCGGTCCGAGCCCGGCCGTCGATGCGTGCGATTACTGGCGCTGGGCGAAGCCGTTGCGCGGCGCACGCGGGCGCCCGGCGAAGGGTAGCGCGCGGCTGTTGAGCCGAATAGTGCACGCCACAAGGAAGGAGGTCCTTTTGAACCAATCGCCCAAAATAATTCCAGAAGAACTCCGGTTTCCTTAATTGATTCGCCAAGGGAACCGGAGACTGGGACCACGCTGGCTCTCGCATCAGCCACCGGGCGAACCGCGGTACGAAACGGATGACGGTCCCGGTCTTCCGCTACACTCCGCCGTTTTCGGCGACTAAGAGGTCTACGGACGGTCCCGGTTGGAAGCGGGAGATTGCCGAGACGGAGCCGCCAAGGACCATATTATGTGTATCATTCATTGATGGACTCGATCTCGCGCCGGACTCTTCTCGGGGGCCTAAGCGCCGCTGTGACGATGAATGGGGCAGGGCCGCGTTGCCGGAACGCTCCTGTCGGCGAGCCATGGTCGCGTTTCCGCGGGCCGAACGGTTCCGGCATCGGCGCAGGTGCGGGTTATCCCGTGGAGTTCGGACCAACACGTAATCTAATCTGGAGGCGAACGCTTCCCTCGGGCAAGTCATCACCCGTGCTCTCAAAGGGTCTGGTTGTATTGACAGCCGAATCCGGCGAGTCGCTTCAGGTGTTTGCAATTGAGCGCCAGACAGGCAAAGCGTTGTGGGAAAGATCAATCAAGCGACTGCGCAACGAGTACAAGAACCCGCTCAACGATGCAGCTAGCTCATCAGCGGTAGTTGACGATGCGGAAAACGTGTATGCGTTCTTCGGTGATTTCGGCATGGTTTCCTTTTCCCGAGCGGGACGCGAGCGCTGGCGTACACCGATGGAGGGGCATTCCAGTCTTTGGGGTGCCGCGACGTCGCCCGTGCTGGCCGACAGCACTGTCGTGTTGCTTCTCGACGGGTTTGCAACTTCCTCCATCATTGGCTTCGACACCAAGTCGGGCGGCCGAAAGTGGAAGGTCGAGCGGGCCCCGTTCAGGCTCAACTACTCGACTCCCCTGCTAAGGCAAACCGCCGGTGGGAGCTGCGAGGTGCTGGCAGTGTCGCCGAACCAGATCACATCATACGATCCGGCAACGGGCCAGCCTCGATGGGTTGGGCCAATGCCTGCGGGGACGATGATAGGCAGTCCTGTTCTCTTCGATAACGACACAGTCGTAGCGATGGCCTTCTCCGCTGAATCCGTTCCTCCCTTTCCCGTCGATCAGGACGGAGATGGCGTGATCGGCCGAGCCGACATTCCGACTGATCCGAAGGAGTGGCAAACCACTAGAACGCTATTGATGATTGCGGAAACCGCCGGAGACCGTGATGGGAAGATTACGACTGCCGAGTGGTCCGCGTTCTGGCGGGGTCTTCAGGGTAAGCCCTCGATTACCGCCTTTGGGATTGGCGAACAACGCGGGCCCCGTTGGTCCTACACAAAGGGCATCGCCCGCGTAGCCACACCGCTTGTGTACGAGGGAATTGTCTACTACATAAACAACGGCGGTGTCTTGACCGCGCTGGACGGACGGAGCGGTGAGGTGCTAAAGGTGGGACGGCTGGAAGGGGCACTCGACAACTACTTTTCCTCGATTGTGGCGGCTGACGGCCGTTTGTACCTTGCGTCCGAGACAGGAAAGGTTGCTGTAGTCAAAGCGGGTGCGCAGTGGAGCGTCCTAGCCGTGAATGACTTGGACGAGCCGTGCTATGCCTCACCCGCGCTGTCAAACGGCAGGGTCTTTCTCCGCACAGCTCGAACCTTGTTTTGCTTTGGTACGGCGTAGCTAGCCCGCAAGGGGTGCGCGGGCACCATCATGACATCAAAGGACGTGTTGTTGATCACCAGAAATTCGGCCAGCGGCTCAGGCTCGCGCAAAGTCGCGAAGGGTAGAGCCAACCAGCCCTGGGCCTGCCGTCGTACCCGCTCGATGGCGCGAACCGCCTCGACAATCCCTTGAACCTGTTCAGACCCCGGAATGCTACCGCCTCCGCTTGCTCCGCCTGTAGTACGATCCGGGAGTGCGCCTTCATTTTCTCCTTCTAGCGCCCGCGATTCTCGCCGCGCAGTCCGCGCCAGATCCAGCCATCGAAGTCCGGGCCAAGTACACCAAATACGAATACAGCCTTCCGATGCGCGACGGAGTCAAGCTCTTCACCTCGGTCTACGCGCCGAAAGACCAGTCGCGCAAATATCCGATGATGATGAGCCGGACTCCATACAGCGTCCGCCCCTACGGCATCGACCAATACCGCGCGACTCTCGGACCGTCCGATCACTTCCGCAAGGCCGGCTACATCTTCGTCTATCAGGACGTGCGCGGACGCTACAAGTCCGAGGGCACTTTCGAGCAGATCCGGCCGCGCAACCCGAAGGGCGTCGATGAGACCACTGATGCCTACGACACGGTCGAGTGGTTGATCAAGAACATCGAAAACCACAACGGACGCGTGGGCGTTTGGGGCATCTCCTACCCGGGCTTCTACACATCCACGACGATGATCGATGCGCATCCCGCGATCAAGGCGGTTTCGCCGCAAGCGCCGGTCGGCGACTGGTTCATCGGCGACGATTTCCATCACAACGGAACGTTCTATCTCGCGCACGCCTTCCGCTGGTTCTGGTCGAACAGCCGTACCGGCGCGGACTCGAAACCCAACGCCGAGCGGATCAATTACGACTATCCGACACCTGATGGCTACGATCTCTTCCTTTCCATGGGCACTCTCGGCGAGATCAACGAGCGGCTGCTGAAGCACGAGATTCCGTTCTGGAAGGATCTGATGACGCATGGCACCTATGACGAATTCTGGAAGGCTCGCAACGTCGTTCAGTACCTGAAGAACATCAAGCCGGCGGTGATGAACGTGGGTGGATGGTTCGACGCCGAGGATCTTTACGGAACCGTCGAGACCTATCGCGGCGTGGAGAAGAACTCGCCCGGCGGACGCAACATTCTCGTGATGGGGCCGTGGCATCACGGCGGCTGGTCGAGCACCGATGGCTCTTCGCTCGGATACGTCGACTTCGCCGACAAGACATCGGTGTTTTATCGCGAGAAGATCGAGTTCCCATTCTTCGAGCACATCCTCAAAGACGCGCCGGATCCGAAGCTGCCCGAAGCCTATGTCTTCGAAACCGGCCGCAATCAGTGGCGCCAGTTCGACCGGTGGCCACCCGCGCAATCGGTCTCTCGCGAGTTCCATCTGGCGGCGGGGGGCGCAATCAAGACGAGCGGTGCCGGCGCTTCCGGATTCGACGAATACGTGAGCGATCCGGCCAGACCGGTCCCCTACATCGGCGGAATCGCCAACACGATGACCCGCGAACACATGCTCGACGATCAGCGCTTCGCCGCCACGCGTCCGGACGTTCTCGTCTATCAGACCGAGCCGCTCGAAAGCGATCTCACCTTCGCGGGCCCGATCGATGTGTCGCTGCAGGTATCCACCACCGGCACCGACGCCGACTGGGTGGTCAAGCTGATCGACGTTTATCCCGGCGATCATCCCGATCCGAAGCCGAATCCAAGCGGTGTTCGCATGGGCGGCTTCCAGCAACTGGTGCGCGGCGAACCGTTCCGCGGCAAGTTCCGCAACGGCTTCGACAAGCCGGAGCCGTTCACGCCGGGCAAAGTGACGAAGGTCGCCTACACGATGCCCGATGTCTTCCACACATTCCGCTCAGGACACCGCATCATGGTCCAGGTGCAGAGCTCCTGGTTCCCGCTCGTGGACCGCAATCCGCAAAAGTTCGTCGACATTTACACGGCGAAGAAGGATGACTTTCAGAAGGCGACCCATCGCGTGTATCGCACGGGTTCGTTCCTGAAGGTCCAGGTGCAGTAGCCGCGACCGCCAGGCAGCGGCACCCCCTTGCATCCGGCGTCCGGATGAATATACTGAACTCCCATGGTCCACCGAGGGGTTCTTATCGTATTGGCGCTGTCCGCCCTGCCGGGCACGGCCCTCGACGGCGCGCTGCCGAAGATCGAGGAGCGCGCTCGACACCAGACCAGCAAACTGCCCGCGCATGTCTGCACGCAGACGGTGGATCGCGCGGTGCGCAAGCCTGGTGAGGCCACGCCACGCGGGCAGGACCGCCTCGAACTCGAGGTCACCGTCATCGACGGCAAAGAGAGGTTCGCGCGGGCCGGCGGTCAGAAGTTCGAAGACCGCGAACTGCGCGACTTCATCCAACGCGGCGTGATTTCGACGGGCGGATTCGCGCTTCACGTCCGCCACGTGTTTCATCCGGGCGCCGCCGAGTTCAAGCCCAAGCGCGAAACCGAAGCCGGCGGACGAAAGCTGCTCCGGTTCGACTACGAAGTCCCCTGGGAGAACAGCAGCTACAAGCTCGCGGTGCCGCCGCACGAATCGGTGGTCGCCTTTCGCGGACACCTGCTCGCGGATTCCGAGACGTTCGAACTCGCACGCCTCGAAGTGATCGCGGATGAGATTCCGCGCGAGTTGGGAATGGACCGCTCGCGCACAGTGATAGAGTTTTCTCATTTGGATGCCGGTGGCGGCAGGCACCTGTTTCCGGTGCGATCCGAGGTGCCGGTGGCGATGCTCGACGGGTTCGAGTATCACAACCGGAGCGAGTTGAGCGGATGCCGCGAGTACCAGGCGGACTCGAAAATCTCGTTCGCTGCCGAGCCCGCGAGCGCACCCGCGCCGAAACCTACGGAACCCGCCGTGACGCGTCTGCCTTCGGGCCTGCTCATGAATGTGCAACTCGACGGCGAGATCGACCTGCGATCGGCTGCTCCGGGGCTGCCCTTCCTTGCGACCCTCGCCGAGCCGCTGCGAGACAACAACGGATCCGTCCTCGCGGCGGTGGGCACGAAGCTGACCGGCAAGCTCGTACGGCTCGAACTCTTCGAAGCTCCGCTCGATCGGTACGAGGTCGGGCTCGAACTCGCGACGATCGAGCATGACGGCAAACCGGTGGAAATCGTCGCCCGGTTGCAGGACAGCGGCGGCGGATCGGGCGCAATCAAACAGCGCAAGGAATTCATGCCGGTCTTCGACAAGAAGCGATCGAACCGGTTTGACGTGCTCGCCCGCGGATCGGGGCGCGGACAAGGAACGCTCTACTGGGACGCCAAACAACCGCGGATCCGCCAAGGCTACCGGATGGTGTGGCTGACTGGCGGCGAAGCATCCGATTCGGTCCGCTGATATCCTCTCAACATGAAGGTCCAGTTAGTCCTCGCAACGGCCGTGTCGTGCCTGTTCGGGTCCCACGCCGCGCACGCGCAGATTCTCTACGGCGGTTTGGTCGGCAATGTTACCGACGCTTCCGGTGCCGCGATTCCCACCGCGAAAGTCACGATCGTTAACACCGCGACCGGAACTTCGCGTGACGCCACCGTCAACGAAACCGGCCTCTATCGCTTCCCCACGATTCCACCAGGAACCTATAGCGTTACCGTCGAAGCGTCCGGATTCCGCACGTTCACCCGTTCGGGCGTCGCCGTGACCGTGAACAACCTCACGCGAGCGGACGCGCGGCTCGATGTCGGCGCCGTATCGGAGCGCGTGACCGTCGAAGCATCCTCGGTGACGCTCCAGACCGATCGCGCGGAAGTCCGGCACGAGGTGGATAAGACCACGCTCGAGAACGTACCGATCCCGATCGGGCGCAACTATCAGATGCTTCTCGGCACCCTTCCCGGATTCTCGCCGCCGCGGAACGCGCACTCGGTCCCGGCCAATCCGACTCGCTCTGTCCGCTATTCGGTCAACGGCACCAGCGACCAGAACAACAACGTCCGCATCGATGGGTCGACTTCCTACAACCCGAACCTGCCGCACATGACCGGCATCAATCCCACGCTCGAAGCGATCGAAGTGGTGAACGTGGTGACGAACTCGTTCGACGCCGAGCAGGGGCTCGCCGGCGGCGCGGCGATCAACCTGCAAATCAAGTCGGGTACCAACGCGCTGCATGGCTCGGCGTCGTTCCACCACTTCAACCAGAAGCTGAGCGCCTATCCGTATTTCAGTGACCGGAACGCCGCGCAACCCAAGTACATCTACAATCAGGGCGGCGGCACCATCGGCGGCCCGATCAGCAAGAACAAGGCCTTCTTCTTCCTGAGCTGGGAGCGGACCAGCGAACGGCAAAACGCCCAGGCGTACCTCGACGTGCCCACCGCCGCAATGCGCGCGGGCGACCTCTCGGGCTCGCCTTCACCCATCTACGATCCGGCGAGCGGTGCCAACTTCAACGCGGCGAATGCCAATGCGTACGCGCGCGACCGCGTGCCGTTTCCGGGCAATCGCGTTCCGCAAGCCCGATTCCCCGGGCCCGTGCGCAAGATCCTTTCGCTGCCCGATTGGCCGCTGCCGAACTCCCCGGGGCAAGGCGCGCTCGCGATCAACCTCAACTACCTCGCGGCGATCAACTACGAGTATGACCGCGATCAGATCGACTCCAAGGTGAACTTCAACCTCTCCGAGAAGTGGACCGCCTTCCTCCGCCTCAGCTACCTCGACTACGCCACCAGCAATCCCGCGCCGTTCGGACAACTCGCCGGACCCGCCGTGCATCCCACCGACGGACGTCCGGGACGAGGCTTCGGAGCCACCTATTCCGGCACAGCCTCGACAACCTATGTCGTCTCACCGAACCTGATCTTCGACGGCTACTACGGCGCGATGCTGCTCGACACCAATGCGCTGTTCCCCGATCTCGACAAGAACATCGCGCGCGACGTGCTCGGCATTCCAGGAACGAATGGAACCACGACATTCGCCGGCGGCATGGTCCGCATGCCGCTCGACGGTTTCTCGATCCTCGGCAACGCGAACAACTCCCCCTTCTTCGGACGCGACTACCAATACCAATACGTCGCCAACGGCAATTGGACCAAGGGCTCACACGATCTCCGTTTCGGCGCGGACTTCTATCAGCTCCGCCTGAATCAAGGCGTGGCGAATGCGGCGGGCGCGGTCGGCGGTCCGGCGGGTGGATTCACGTTCCGCAACGCGACTACGACGCTTCGGGGTGGCCCCGCCGCAACCGACTATCACACGATGGGCTCGTTCCTGCTCGGGCTCTCCCGTGAATCCGGCCGCAACGTCCTCTCGTCGGACGAGTACAAAGTCAACGCCGACTTCTACAGCCTTTATCTGCGCGATCGCTGGCAAGCCACGCCGAGGCTGACCTTCTCGTACGGGGTCCGCTGGGAATACTATCCGTACCCGGCTCGCCCGAATCGCGGACTCGAGCGGTACGACTTCAACACCAACGAGTCGATGCTGTGCGGACTCGGCTCGATCCCGAAAGACTGCGGACTGAATCAGAGCAAGAGGCTCTTCTCTCCCCGCATGGGCGTGGCCTGGCGAGCAACGAACAACGTGGTGCTGCGCGCGGGCTACGGCATCAGCTATGACCCGTTCAGTCTCGGCCGCGATCTGCGCGCGAACTACCCGGTGCAGTTCGTGCAGAACCTCGCGTTCGACACAGCGTGGTCCTACTCGACGAGCCTCGATCAGGGGTTGCCGCCCAGTCCGGTGGTGGCGGAACGCGAGCGCCTGCCACTGCCGTTGACGGCTGCGTTCATCACCGCGGACGAGAACTTCCGCCGGGGCTATGTTCAATCGTGGAACCTGACGGCGGAGAAGCAGCACGGCAACTGGCTCGGATCGGCGGGCTATGTCGCGACTCGCTCCATCCGGCAGACCGCTTTCCTCGATGCGAATTGGGCCGATCTCGGCACCGGCCAAGCCGGCCAGCAACTCGTGCGCAGATTCGGACGCAATGCCGCGACAACGTTCATCGGACACCTCGGAACCGTGAAGTACGATTCGCTTCAGGTCCGCTTGCAACGGCGCTTTCACGGCGGCTATCAGATTCAGATGTCGTACACGTGGGGACACAACTTGGGCTACACGGCGGAGAATTCGAGCGCGACGCCGCGCGTGAACCACCCTGCGTATTGGGGCAAGAACTACGGCTCGACACCCGAGGATGTGCGCCACAACGCGGTGATCAGTGGAGTGGTCCAGTTGCCGTTCGGCAAAGGCTCTCGTTGGGCACAAACCGGTGCGCCCGCCGCCGTGCTCGGCGGATGGCAGATCAATGCGCTCGGACGGCTCACGACCGGAAATCCGGTAACGCCCACCGCGCCCGCTACCACGCTGAACGCGCCCGGATCAGCCCAATTCGCCGATTGCCGCGGACCAGTCGCCAAGGTCGGAGAGCGGACCCGCTGGTGGGACGCTACCAACCTCGCCAATCCCAACGCCGTCGATCCAAACGTCGCGCGCTTCGGGACCTGCGGCACCGGCGTGCTCCGCGGTCCGGGTCTGGTCAACGCGGACCTCGGCATCTTCCGCAAGTTCCGCGTGAACGAGCGGATCGAGATCCAGGCCCGCGGCGAGGCCTTCAACATCTCGAACACGCCGCACTTCGCCAATCCGAACGCGGATATCGGATCGAGCAACTTCGGCTTGATCGGAGCGGTGCAGAACACGGGCCGCGAAGGGAACGACCAGCGGTTCTTCCGGTTGGGGATCCGGATCGGTTTCTGAGGATGGCCAGGCAGTAGCGGGCGATCTGCGCGAAACAAGGAGACAAACCACTCGAGAGCCATTCTTCCTCGAGTGTATTCCGAGCTCTCTCAGCGCGCGTGTCGCGAGCGGCTTTGTCGGGCCGAAGCGCTACCGACATCCGCGCGGCCTACCCAATCGCTCCACCCATCGAGCGATCTTAGCGCCCCTCCTCGTTTTAGGTTTCCCAAAAACTCCTTCGAGACCGGCTGTGGCGGCAGGAACCGCACCGCCCCGGGCTCATGACGGGCAGGATTCGGCAAGAAATAGTTACGAAGGTACTTTAGTTTGGCTAAAGCGCCCCACCAACCTCACCGGCAAACAGAAGCTCAGGCTGCGCACCTCCGAGCCCAAGGTTACCCGCGAATGTTTCTGAGTTCCCGGAATTCTAATCTAGTTGTCGCCGATCACCCGCGAGACCCACCGTGTGGCCAGATGACCGGATCTGCCTCGGCCAACGAAGGCGTTCTTCCGGAGTTACGAGGTCCGGCTTGGCGTTTGGTCTTGTTCGAAGAGTCTACCGCCACCGCCGGCTCGAGCGCCAATCACGGCTGTCGTGACGATACCGCGGCCAGCCCGCGGGGATTCAGACCGGCGCACGCCGCCCAAGAGTTTGCTCTGCCGCAACTCCTGATGTGCAGCCATTCGGCCATCTCCCCGTCGCTACGCGCCAACGCCGAATCGCCCTGGCACCGAATTGTTACAATTCGGTAAAAGGGGTACCGAACCATGAGAACTCTTCTCCATCTGCTCGGCGCGGCGGCTCTATCGCTGCCCGCGATCCTGCTCGCACAGAATCCGGTCGTCTCCGGCCGGGTGCTCGACTCGTCCGGCGCCGCCATCGCCAACGCACGCGTCGAAATGACCAATCGCAACACTGGCGTCCGTTCGGAAACCGGGACCAATGCCGAAGGCTTCTTTGTTCTACCTCCCGTCGCGCCCGGAACCTACCAGATAGCCGCGTCCGCCGCCGGATTCAAGGAAGCGCGCATCGAATCGTTCCCGCTCGAGATTGGGCAGGCCCGCACCGTGAACCTGCGCCTCCAACCCGGGGAAGTAAGGGAGTCGATCACGGTGAGCGACGCCGCGCCCTTGATCACCACGGCGCGCGCCGATCGCGGAACGGTGGTTGAAAACAAGTTTCTGATGTCGATTCCGCTGAACGTCCGTAATCCCTATCTGTTGCTTGCGAACGTGCCCGGAGTGACCACTGGACGGCTCGCCGGTGATAACACCGCTTCGCAATCCACCACGAACAACTTCCGCATCAATGGCGGACGCGGATCGACGAGTGAAATCCTCATCGACGGCGCGGCCAACACCGGGACCTACAACAACCAAGTCTCCGCGATGCCGATGCTCGACTCGATCCAGGAGTTCAAGGTCAACACCTCGCCCTATGCGGCCGAGTTCGGGCGCACGGGCGGTGGCGTGGTGAGCTTTTCGATCAAGTCAGGCACCAACGCGCTCCACGGCACCGTCCACGAGTTTCTCCGCAACAGCGTGCTCGATGCGGCGGGCTTCAACTCGAATCGCGCGGGACTCACCAGCAAACCCAGCTTCAAGCGCAACCAGTTCGGATTCACCAGCGGCGGCCCCGTCTACATTCCCAAGCTCTACAACGGCAAGAACCGCACCTTCTGGTTCGTCGCCTACGAAGGTTTGCGCCAGCGCAGCCTGAATCCGTACACCGGAACCGTGCCCACCGAACGCGAGCGCGTAGGCGACTTCTCGCAATCGCGCGACACCAATGGTTCTCCGTTCCTGATCTACGATCCCCGCACCACTCGCCTCGATCCAGACCGCCCTGCCGGAACAACGCGCTATATCCGCGATCTGTTTCCAAGCAACGTGATCCCGTCCGGCGTCATCAATGCGATCGGAACCAACGTGATGAAGTATTATCCGGCCCCGAACCAGCGCGGACTCGGCCAAAGCGACATCAACAACTACTTCATCGCGGCCGCGAACGCGCTTGATGGCGATCGCATCGACTGGCGCGTCGACCATCAGGTGAACGCCAAGCACTCCTTCTTCGTGCGGCACAACTGGTTCGAAAACACCAACGCGCAGCCGCTCGTCTTCGGACACTTTGCCTCGCCGGTCGAAACACCGAACCGCATCCCGGGGATCAACATCGTGGGCAATCACACCTGGTCGATGGGCCCCGGAACGATCTTCCAACATCACTTCTCCCTCGCGCAGAGCGAGACCAATCGCACTCCGCTCAGTCTCGACTTCGATCAGACCACGCTGGGACTTCCGCGCAGCTTGGTCGACGGACAGCGCGTGAAGTACTTCCCCGTATTCAGCACTGGCGGACTCACACAGATTGGCGTTACGGGCACCGGCTTCAACGCCGTGAAATCGCGCACCTGGCAGTACAATGCCGCAATGACGCTCCTGCGCGGGCGCCACACGTTCAAGACCGGATTCGACGCGCGCCGCTTCCCGGTTTCGATCGATCAATCCTCGCCGCTGGGAATCGGCTCTTCAGGTGCGTTCACCAACGGCCCGAATCCGCAAGCCGCCGCCGCGCGCACGGGCCGCGGGCTCGCCGATCTGCTCCTCGGTGTTTCGAGCGTCAGCTACACACTGCGCCCGATCGAGCTCCACCGCCATCCCTACTACGCCTGGTTTTTCCAAGATGAATGGAAGCTGCGCAACAACCTGACGCTCACGCTGGGAATTCGATATTCGCTCGAACTGCCACGTACCGAAGACGGCGACAAGTACGTCTTCCTCGATCTCGAGTCGCGCAATCCGCTCGATGGCAAAGTCCCCGGACTGGGCCCGATCCTCGGCGGCGCCGGCTTCGTCGGAGTCAATGGGCTGGGGCGCCGCACCCAAATCGCTGACCGCAACAACTGGGATCCGCGCATCGGTCTCGCCTATGAGCTGAATCCGCTAACCGTGATCCGCACGGGCTTCGGAGTCTTCACCTCTTCCATCGCGCCGAACACCGACGCGGCACTTGGATTCCAGCGCGGCACCTCTTCGCTCGTGTCGCAGCCCGATGGCGTGACGCCGCTGTTCAATCTTTCGAACCCCCTGCCCGGCGGCTTTATCCAACCGACCGGAAACACGCTCGGACTTTCAACCAATCTCGGACAGGGCGTGAGCGGACCCATTCGGCGCCAGCGCCTTCCGTACCAGACGCAGTGGTCGTTCGACGTGCAGCGCCAGCTCCCTTGGAAATCGGTGATCGAGGTGGGTTACGCGGGCTCGGCCGGAGTCGCGCTGCCGAGTGGTGTCCAGTTCAACCAACTGCCGGATTCGCAGCTCTCGCTCGGCACACAGTTGGTTGCCACCGTTCCGAATCCATTCGCCGGACTCATCACCGACCCGACTTCCACGCTCAGCCGGCCCACCGTGCAACGCGGGCAGCTCCTCCGCCCCTACCCTGCGTTCACCGGCATGACCGGTTCCCAAGTTCCGGCCGGGCACTCCACTTATCACGCGATGCAGATGCGCGTGGAACGCCGCTTCGACGCGGGTCTGGCGCTGCTGTTCGCCTGGACACACTCGAAGCTGATGGACAACGTGGGCGACTTCGGCGGATTCCTCGGACCCGGTGGCTTCGCGAACAACAACTGCTTCTCGTGCGACCGGTCGCTTTCCTTCTACGACATTCCCGATGTCGTCCGCCTGAGCCTCCGCTACGAACTGCCGTTCGGCGTTGGCAAGCCGCGCTTGAACTCGGGCGTGCTCGCACGGATCGCGGGTGGATGGTCCTTTGCGAACTACTTCACGTGGGACAACGGAACACCGGCGCAGATCACCGGCCCCAACGATTCCAACTCTTTCGGCGGCACGCAGCGCCCCACGGCCACCGGCCAGCCCGCCAAGCTCGACAAGCGCGAATTCGTCGATGGCGCACTCTATTTCAATCCGGGAGCGTTCGCGCGCTCGGCACCATTCACGTTCGGCAGCGTCAGCCGCAATCAGCCTGATGTCCGCGTGCCCGGCAACAAGAATTTCGATCTGCTCATCGAAAAACGGATCAGCTTCACTGAGCGCTACGCCCTCGACTTTCGCACGGAACTGTTCAACGCGTTCAACAACGTAATCTTCGGAGGCCCGCAGACGAATCTCTTGTCGGCGGACTTCGGCAGGATCCGGCTGCTGCAGGTGAACGTGCCGCGGCAGATCCAGTTCGGGTTGCGATTCAGCTATTGATCGCGGTCACATCCATCTCGCCCGCGCGCACGGGACGCGCGGGCGAAGCGTTACGTGTCGACCGCGGTTACACGGTGCCGAGCCAGTGCTTCTCGGCAAGCTCGTAGGCGATGTCGCCCACTTTCCGCCCCAATTCGAGTCCCGCGACATTGCCTTCGTAGAAGTGAATGCCGCCATAGATCCGCGACTCACCCGCCTCGAAGGCGGCCGAGGTGAACGTCTCCCAACGCATCGCGATGTTCGTGACCGGAACCGTGGGATCGGCGGCCAGCTCTTTCGTCTGCGCGTAGAAGTAGCCGAAACGGTCACTCCCGGTGAAACGGCGCAGAACGGTTGCGCCCGCCATGCTGAAGCCGCTATGGCCCGAAGTGAATTCCGGGAACGGAGGAGTGGGGAACGTCGGAACCTGGAAGGTCCGCCAAGCCGATCCGTCCATGCTCACGGTTCCCATTCCGGGTCCGCCCCACGCCTCGATCGTCTTGCCGCGGAACAAGTGCCGGATCGCGGTGATCGGACGCACGTAGTCGTAGAAGCGCTTGGCTTCCCACGTCGCGATGGCGGCGTCGGCGATCGCGCTGCTCACCGCGAAGAACACCTTCACCGCGGCATCGAGATCGAGGGTGTCTCGCTCCACGACAAAGGCGGTCATCAAGGTCCAATGTCCGGGCGGCAGCTCCGAGTTCGGACCGTCGGCCCAATACTCCGCGATCACCTTCTGCACCGGCGTCAGCTTTGCCTGCACTTCCACGACGTGGCGGGCCTGATCGAGGAAGCCTTGCGAGGTGAGAAGCTGCGGAGGGCTTGGGCGGAACTGGCTACCCGAGGTCAACGCGAAAGGCTTCACGTTTCCCCAGTGCGGCGCGATGAATTTCGGAGTGGCAGGAATCTTGTCCGGGGTCAGGTAGGTCAGCGGCTGCCAACGGCTGGGAAATGGAATCGCGTCCACCGCCGCCGGGAACAGCGGGCTCATCGCTGGATTGGCCGGGACGTACCCGCTGGTGTCCGCGTAGCCTCCCACCTGATTCGAGTTGTCGGTATCGTGAAAACCGAGAACCGCGCTCGAGGCCACATTGCCCACGCCCACCGGCGTGTTGACGTTGACGCCGTTATCGCCGGGATTGAGCCCCATCGCAGTCAGTTTCGCCGCGAAGCTCGGCTCGGCCGATGGGAACTGATGCGTCAAGGCTCGATAAGCAGCCATGCTGACGGCCTTCTCCTTGTTGGCAAGCGTCCGCTGTGCGACGGGACGTCTCGGAACCGGGCTCTTCACGGGCTTGGCCACGTTGTCGTATGCCGCCCACGCGTCGAAGATCGCCTTGTAGACAATCCCGAGGGAGCGGGCTGCCATCGGGGGTCCTGGCTTGATCTTGCGAATCGCCTCCAAGGCCAATTCATTCCATTCGACGATCAGGTTCTTCATGTTCTCCTATCTCTCCGTGCCAGCACTCTGGCTGGCGAGCATTACCAATATAACGCCTGGGCGGCCGGAATCCCTTTGTGATAGGCTCCTGAATACAGAATCTCAGTTGGAGGATACCAGGATGCATCGACAAGCCGCGCGTCTGGCACTCGCCTTCGCGGCGCTCTTGACCGCAGTCGCGCAAACGAACACCGGAACGATCGTGGGCACCGTCAAGGATGCCTCGGGAGCCGTTGTTCCCGGAGCCGCCGTCAAGGCCCGCGCCGTTGCCACCAATCTGACGCGTGAGGTCAAGACCGATCCGGACGGCAACTACATCATGACGAACATGCCGGTGGGAGCGTATCAGGTGACGGTCTCCGCGCAGGGATTCCGCACCGAGGTGAACGACGGCTTGGTTCTGCAGGTCTCGCAAACCGCGCGCCTCGACGCCTCGTTGCAGACGGGCAACGTCACCGAATCAGTCAGTGTCACGGCGGCCGTTCCGATCATCAACACCGAGGACGCGGTCTATGGCGACGTGATCGACAACAAGCGCGTGGTCGAACTTCCGCTCAATGGGCGCAACTTCAACAATCTCGCCCTGCTCACTCCGAATATTCAGTCGGGCGTGCCCGGCGGCGCGACGCTCCAGAACTTCCTCGCCGGCGGTGTCGGCGTCTGGGCGCACGGCGCGCGCGACACCGACAACGAATGGAACCTCGACGGCGCGACGATGAACGTCGGCTTCTACAACTGGAACTCCTTCAATCCGTCGATCGACGCGATCCAGGAGTTCAAGATCCAGGCCGGATCATACTCGGCCGAATTCGGCTTCCAATCGGGCGCCAACATCAACATCGTGACGAAAGCCGGCACCAACAGTGTTCATGGTACGTTGTTCAATTTCCTCCGTAACGACAAGATGGATGCGCGGGGCTTCTTCCCCACTTCGAAACCGAAGTTGCGGCAGAATCAGTTCGGCGGCACGATCGGCGGCCCGGTGTACATCCCGAAGCTCTACAACGGCAAGGACCGCACCTTCTTCTTCTCGAACTACGAGGGTATCCGCATCCGGCAGGAACAGTTCGGGCGGTTCACGATGCCCACCGATGATCAGCGCGGCGGCAACATGACCCGCACCGCGGCGGGCGCGCCCTTCACGGGAGCGATCATCGATCCCACCAACGGACAGCCGTTCGCGGGAAACATCGTCCCGGCCGCCCGCATCACCCGCCCGTCCCAAAACATTCTGAGGTACTTCCCGCGGGTGAACAAACCCGGACAGGTGTTCAACTACGAGATCCTCGCGCCGGTTCTGACCGACAGCGACTCGACCATTCACCGCATCGATCACCGCTTCTCCACCAAGGACACACTGTTCGCACGCGGCGCCTACGACAATCGCGACCGTCCCGACCCCGAGTTCTTCCCCGGCTTCTTCCGCCGCACCGGACTCAAAGCGTACAACGTCGTCACCGGATACACGCGCGTCTGGACGCCGAGCATCGTGCAGGAAACACGCCTTGCCTACAATCGCAGCTTCATCTTCCAGGCCGATCCGCGCGAGAACACTGACTACAGTATCCAGCAGGACCTCGGAATTCCTGGCATCCCCGCCGCGGGCCAGACGAACGGATTCCCGTGGATCGCGATCGCCGGATACTCCGCGGTCGGCGACATGACGAACAATCCGTTGATCCAGCCCGACAACCTCTACCAACTGTCGTCGAACGTCTCGATCAACCGGCGCCGGCACACGATCAAGGCTGGCTTCGATGTGCGCCAGATCCGGTCGGACCGCACGCAGGGTTTGACCGTCCGCGGCCAGTTCAACTTCGAGAACACCAATCCCGTGGGGTCGCGCCTGTCGGTCGCGGACTTTTTGCTCGGCCTTCCTCAACAGAGCGTCGTCGGCAGCCGCGCCTGGACGATCCGCATGCGCAATCACCGCATCGGGATGTTCGCCCAAGACGACTGGCGCGTCTCTCCGAAGCTGACGTTGTCGCTCGGGCTGCGATACGAACCGAGCACCCCCGTGCATGATGCGCGAGGCGAAGTGACCGGATTCGATTTCGCGCGTGGCGAGCCGATCCCGATGCAGACCGGCACGCCATTCTATCCGAAGGACTGGAACAACTTCGCGCCGCGTATCGGCTTCGCCTGGCGCCCGTTCTCGAACGACCGCACCGTGATTCGCGGTGGATACGGCATCTACTACAACTTCACGATGAACCTCGCCCTTTTCCGGTTGGGCAGCAATCCGCCATGGGCGATCATCAACACGTTCATCGCGAATCCCGGCGCGCCGGCCATCACTTGGGACAATCCGTTTCCCCGCGCCTCGGCGGGCACGCCTCCGCCGCCCAACTACGGTTCGCTCTCTCGTGATTTCGGCGTCGGCTATTCGCAGCTCCGCTCGTTCCACGTCGCGCAACAACTCGGCGCGAACGATTCGATCGAGATCGGCTACTCCGGCAATTTCGCGCTTGGGGGAGATCGTGGCGTCAACGCGAACGACGCGCCCGCGGGCCCGGGTGCGATTCAGCCCCGGCGCCGCTTCCCGCAATACGGCGTGCTGACCGAAGTGCGGTCGGATTCGAAGAGCTTTTACAACGCGGGTTCACTCAAGTACACGCGGCGGTTCTCCGATGGACTCACGGTGCTGAGTTCCTACACGTTTTCGCGCAGCATCGATCAGGCATTCTCCTCGGTTGCCGGCAATCCGACGGGCGGCGCCGTCTCACAGACGTACCTGAACCTCGCGCAACGCGGCTTGTCGGCATCGCATCGCAAGCACGTATTCACGACGAGTGCGGTCTACGAACTTCCGTTCGGCAAGGGACGCAAGTTCGTCAACGCGAGCAAGGCGCTCGACTACGTGATTGGCGGTTGGCAGATGAGCTCGATCGTCACCGCGCAATCCGGCGGAGCGTTCGCCGTGACCGTGCAGGGCGGTGCCGCGCGCGTGAACACTGGAAGCGATCAACGCCCCAACCGGATCCGCGAGGGAAATCTGCAGGGCGGCCAAAAGTCGATCAATCGCTGGTTCGATACTGACGCCTTCGCGCTCGCTCCGCTCTACACATTCGGCAGCGAAGAGACGCGAACGCTGATCATGCCGGGCTTGGCGAATGTCGACCTGAATCTCAAGAAGGCCTTTACGATTCGCGAGGGCACCCGCATCGAGTATCGCGCCGAGTTCTTCAACTTTTTCAACCGCACCAATTTCGGACAGCCGGGATCGGTGCTCGGGACGCCGCAATTCGGCATCGTCGCTTCGGCGGGTGCCGCGCGCGTGAGTCAGATGAGTTTGAAGCTGGTGTTTTGAGATCCGCCGCTCAGAACGAGTAGCGAAGCCCGAACTGCAGAATTCGCGGATCGCCCGCCGACGTGATCCGTCCGAACAGCCCATTGATGCGCGAGGTGTTCGGATTGCCTAGGTTTACGCGGTTGATGATATTGAAGAATTCCGCGCGGAACTCGATCTTGTGCTTTTCCGAGAATGGCATGGCGAACTGCTTGAACGCGGAGAAGTCCGTCGAGACCTGTCCGGGGCCGCGCATCGTGTTGCGGCCGATGGTTCCGAACGTTCCCGGAGCGGGCTCGCGGAACGCGGCCGTGTTGAACCAGCGCAGGATCTGTTCGCCGCGCGTCCGGCTGTTTTCGAGCGCGGGATTCCCGATGATATCGACTCGATCCTGGCCGATTCCCGTGAACGAAATATCGACCCCGTTGCTGATGGTCAGCGGACCGCCGGTCTGCAGCGCCACGATTCCGTTGGCCTGCCATCCGCCCGCGATCAGCTTTAGCGCGGTGGTCCGTGGCTTGAACGGCAGGATGTAGTTGAACGATCCGGTGAAGCGGCCGCGGCGATCGAACGCCGATGGACCGTAGTCCTTGTTGATCGAATCGTACGGGTATGTGTTGCCGTTGCCTTCGAAGGCCGTATTCGAGAGGATGTCGAGACTCTTCTGCCAGCTATAACCGGCCAGGAAAGTCAGACCGCCGGAAAATCGCCGCTCCATGCTGACCACGAGTGCGTGGTAGTTCGAACGGCCGTAGGTGCCCGCGTAGGTGACCTGGGTGAACTCGCGGCGCGGACGCCGGGAATCGGTGTTGGCGATCGTAGCGCCCGGCCGGTAGACCGCGGCGTTCAGTTCAGCGGCATGGAACAGCCGGCGTCCGGCCGAACCTTGATAGGTCGTTCGCAGGATGAACTGTTTGGGCAGGCTCTGCTCGATCGTCACGTTCCACTGGTGGATGTTCGGATAGGTGAAATCCGGAGTGAAGCCAACGATGAGGAACGGCATCGGGAAGACCTGCGTCGCGGCGATGGGCCTCGTCACGGGAAACGGATTCACCGCGCCGCGATACGGATCCTGGGTCGAGAACGGCGGATTGATGTCGACGCGCACCGAGTTCGGCGGCGACGTCACCTGGCGATTGTAGGTGAGCGCGGGAGTCTGATCGTGGAACCGTCCATAGCCCGCGCGAATGCTTGTCTTGCCGTTTCCAAAAACGTCGTAGGCCATGCCGAGACGCGGATCGAAGAGCGAATAGACCGCGTTGACTCCACCTTCGGGCACACCCGGATCGCCGGCGGCGAGCTGGCCCGGCGGCAGTGTCGGGAAACGCTTTGATCGAATGCCTTGGTCATATGCGGCCGGGTTGAACTGCGAGATCTGACGCGCCGCGTGATCGGTGAAGGGGATGAACGGATTCCAGCGCACGCCCAGGCTGAACGAAAGCCTGCGCGTCGCCTTGAAATTGTCCTGCAGGTACAAGCCGTAGAGATTCCGGAACAGGCTGTTGTAGAGCGTGTTGATCTGTGAAAAGGCACTCGGCTTGCCCAGCATGAAGTCGGCGAGATTGTCGCCGGAGAAGCGGCCGCCGAAGGTGAAGTTCCCGTCGGAGAGGAAGTCCTGGTCGAGGATGCTGTGCTCGCGCAGCATGTCCATGCCGAAATCGAGTTCGTGGCGGCCCTTGACCCAGGTCCAGGAATGCTGGAGATTGTACTGGTTCCGCGGCACGCGATAGAGCGCGTTGTAGGAGTTGCCGAAGTACTGCGAGATGCTCATGCGGAAAGTGGACCCGGCGGACAGCACGGGCACGTTGATCCCGAGTTCACGATGTCCGGGGAACCCCTTCGGCTGGAACGCAATGTTCGACGCGCGATTGTAGCTGACAGTGGTGCTCGATAGCAGGGTGGGGCTGGCGGTGAACGTATAGCCCGTCACGGCGGATTGGCTCTGCCAGCGGCGATCAGCCACGGCCGTCAACAGGTTCTGGGGATCGATGATCGTCGGGATCGTGAGTTCATCGTAGAAGTAGCGGCCCGAGATCTGGTGGCGCTCGGAGAAGTGATGATCCAGGCGGACCAGATACTGATTGTCGGTCTGCTTGTCGGCTCGTTGATAGCGAACGAGTCCGCTCGCCTCGGTCGAAACCGGGATGAACTCGAGCACCTTCAGCGCGATCGGATCCAGCCGGCTGGTCGGGATGATGTTGCCGGGGATCGGCTGGTTGTTCGTGGGATCGACGAACTGGCGCGGCAGGAAGTTCGAGAAGTCGCCTCTGCGCTGTGGGGCTGTCGCGGCCGTTGTGGTCAAGCTCGAGGGCAGGGAACGGATCTGGGTCCCTTGCCAGGATCCGAACAGGAAGGTCTTGTTGCGAATGACTGGGCCGCCGGCCGCGAAGCCGTATTGGTTCCGCTTGAGGCCGTCGTTGCGCGGCGCGAAAAAATTGCGGGCATTGAGTTCGCCGTTGCGCACGTATTCGAAGAACGACGCGTGAAGGTCGTTGGTGCCCGAGCGCGTCACGATGTTCACCACGCCACCGCCCCGGCCCGCGAACTTCGCGCCGTAGTTGTTGGTCTGATAGCTGAACTCCTGCACCGCGTCCGGATTCGGCAGCACGTTCGCCACTTCGGTGTACGGATCTTCGTGGATGCCGCCGTCCATCACGAACGTCGTCGAATTGCCGCGCCCGCCCGACGCCGAGATGAGTTCGCCACCGGATTCGGGCCGTGTCGCCGCCTGATTGAAGGTCCCGCTCGCACTCAGTGTGCCGGGTGTCACGCGCAGAAGCTGCATGACGTTCCGTCCGTTCAGGGGCAGATCCGTCATCATCTGGTTATTGATCACCGTATTCAAGGTTGCGTTCTTGGTATCGACAGCGGCCACCTCGCCCACGACACTGATCGACTCGCTGACCGCGCCGACCTGCAACTGCAGGTTCGCCGTCGCGTTCTGATCCACCTGGAGGTTGATCTCGGGGACTCCGGCCGTCGAGAATCCTTCCTTCGACGCGGCGATCGAGTACGGTCCCGGTGGCAACGCGGTGATCGCATAATAGCCAGTGTCATTGGTGGTGACCGTGCGCGTGAGTCCTGTGGCGAGGCTCTTGGCGGTGATCCGGGCACTCGGAATCGGAGAGCTCGAGGCGTCGGTGACGATTCCGGAAACGGATGCCGTCTGACGTTGCGCGGCGAGTTCGAAGGCGAACAGACAGAGTATGGACACGCGGCCCAGATGTGACATGTTGTGCTCCTTGTCTCACGAGTATAGTTTGTTCACCGTGCGCTGGGGCGGTCCCGTCGCGCTAGGAAAGGATCGCCTCGATCGGACCATCCCCTTCTTCGATCATGTGGAACGGCCGGCTGTTCACCACGACGTTCATCTTCTTGTAGTCGAGCCCCATCTGCTTCAGCACCGTTGCCTGCAGATCCGTCACGTAATGCCGGTTCGCCACGGCCCTCTCCCCGATCCTGC
>CADECY010000024.1 GCA_902825945.1 uncultured Acidobacteriota bacterium | reverse complement strand
ACTTCCCACTTCCGTTTCTTGAAACGCAGATCGTGGATGGAGCAGGCGTCGAGGACCCGGCTCTGACGCGCCGGGTCCTCGACGCCTGCTCCATCGCCCCCGGACTCCGTAACATCGGCAAGCGGGCCGAAGCTCGGATCCAAGCCCGCGAAGTCGAGCAGTTGATCCGGAGGCGCGACTTCGCAGCGATTCGCGAATTGCGTGGCCAGTGGCTCGCCGGCATCCAGACGGCCAGCCCGATCCTGCTTGCATACAGCGAAACCGCGCGGTTCGCGGAAAGCGCCCTGAAGGCATTTGGAGCGCATCACCGGCTCCAACACCTCGGACAGGCGAAGGAGAAGATGAAGTCGATCGAAGCGCTGCTCCGCGATGAGCGAACCCGGCTCACGATTCCGTTCGAAGCTCCCCTCCGCGCGTTCTCGGAGGCTCTCGACCAGATGCAATCCGAAGCCGCGAAGCAGGCGGAAGACGTTCTCCCGAACCCATTCCGAGTCGGCCCCGCACTCTCGCGGGAGGAAGGACCGGAGCTTTTCCGGGGGCGCGAGTACGCGATCCGCCAGATCGAGAACACGCTCGCCGATTCGAACAATGCCGCGTCGCTGATCCTGCTGGCGCCGCGCCGCTCGGGCAAGAGTTCACTCCTCAAGATGCTGCCGGTGATGGTTCCGGACGCCGTCTGCGTCTTCTTCGATCTTCAGGCGCATCCGATCCAGTCTCCAAGCGCCTTCTGGCCCACGCTCGCTCGCGAGGCGATCCTCCAAGCCCGGATTCAGCGGCGGATCGAACTGCCGAAGTTCCCGGAGGGGCCGCCGCTCGAAGCTGCCGCCGCGTGGCTCGGCGAACTCGACCGGCTCCCCGGCGGGCGGCGCGTGCTGCTCGCGATCGACGAGTTCGAACGCCTCGAGGATCTGTTCCCTGGGGACCGCCGCGAGTTCCTTCAGTTGATGGGGTTGTTCCGCGCCACGATCCAGCACCGGCGCGGGGTACGGCTTCTGGTCTCCGGCGCCGCGCCGTTCACCGAGATCGACCGCGTATGGGACGATCACTTCATCAGCACGCGCCATGTGAAGCTGCCGTTTCTCGATCGCGATTCCTCCGTGGGATTGCTGACGCGGCCCGAACCTGATTTCCCGGCGGACGCGATTCCGCTGCATGTGGCCGAGGAGGTCTACGCGCGGACGGGCGGACAGCCGTACTTGTTGCAGGTCCACGGATGGCTGCTCGTGGAGCGGCTGAACGAGGGGAAGCGGAAGTCCGCGGCGGTGGCGGATGTGGTGGCGGTGGAAGGCCGCGTGATCGAGTGGGCGGACTCCTACTTCCGCGATACGTATCGCAACGCTCCGCCGGAGATGCAGGAGGGGATCGTGAAGCTGGCGCTCGGCGAATCGCGCCGCGAGGATTTCGCGATTCCAGTGCTGCGATGGCTCGAATGGCGGCAGTTGATCACGGCGGAGGGGCGGCTGGCGGTGCCGGTGTTCCGGGCTTGGCTCGAACACTATGGCCACTTGGAGGCTGTCACCCGTCTCTGAGCCGTGAGCGTGAGCAAGCGGTTCCGTCATGAATCTCCGGTATACTACCCGTGATGTCGACACCAACCACCCTCTACGCGCGACTCGGTGGCTACGACGCCATCTCGGCTGTCGCCACCCACCTGGTCGGCCGGCTGATGGCTGATCAGCGGCTGGGCCGCTTATGGGCCCACCGTGGCACCGACGGCTTGCAGCGCGAGTTGCAGCTTCTCGTGAATTTCCTGTGCAACGCCACCGGCGGTCCCGTGCTCTACACCGGACGCGACATGAAGACCTCCCACAAAGGCATGCGCATCGATGAAGGCGACTGGCAAGCGTTCATGGGCCATGTAAATGCCACGCTCGATCACTTCGGTCTCGCCGGCGATGACCGGGCCGCGGTGGTCAGCTTCGTCGAGAGCACGAAGAGTGATCTGGTCGAAGCCTGAATCCCGCATTCCGCCCTTCCTGATCCCCACGCTGTCGCGGGCGAAGCTTTCGCCAGAGTTGAGCTACCCGACCGGCGCGGAGGACTTGTCGCAAGGTCTCCGCTCGGCCCCGCAACTTCGTGAGATCGCCTTGCATTTCTACACCGAGCACCTTAGTCGCTGTCCGGCCAACTGGGAAGTCATCCGGATCGAATTTCTGAATGGCGATCCGGCGACGCACCGGGACTTCGACCTCCGCAGACGGCCCGAGCGTTCCCGTTGGGAACTGATCGTGCATCCGGTGCCACGGAAAGAGCGGCATCTCACTGGAGGGCAGATCCGCGAGTTCGCGCTGCCTCGCATTGCTCGTTGGCTCGAGGAGCGGGCAAAACTCGACGCGAAAGGGGAACGACATCCTCGCATTTTTCTACGAGGGAAATCTGGTCGAGCGCAGGTTGTCGAACCTGCATCCGGCGCGGATCGCGTCCACGAAGCGGTGAACGTCCGTAAGGGTTCGGCGCGGTTCCAAACAGCGGATCAAGCGCCAGGCCGGAGGCGATGGTCGTACCGGAACGGCTTCGGTGCTCCGAATCGAATCTGCTGGAAATCCGGGTGTTCAGGGTTCAGCACCAGACACCATTCGTCAGGTACCACGATGCTCGGGACCCTGAGCACCGCAACGTCCTTCAATAGCTTTGCTGCCAGAGCCTGAGTGGATCCGTGTTCGACGGGATCGTCCCACCCATGTGGCAGTTCAGTCCGCCGTAACGCGACCGACGCGGTTTCAGAAGGGATGACAATTCTGGTGAACGCGTCGTCGCGCGGGAGTTGAACCAAGTGGGCCAGCCGCTCCAGCACGCACAGCGCCCGGTTCTCCGCTGCGTAAACCGCGCTGGTTCCCGGCGGGTTCCAGCGTCCGCCAAAGCGCTTCGCGCCGTCTCCGCTGGACGCTGAGTAGAGCGATCGACAGAGCCGATAGGCCACCTTCATCAGAAGATGCCGTGTTCGATCCTGCCGAGGATTTGGTACACCCGGTCTCTCTGCTGCCGGGAGGATTTGACCATTTCCAGCGGCTTGCGGCCACCGAGTGAGGGGATGGGCGCGTGAAGCCACTCTTCCGCGACATCCTTGTCTCCAAACACACGAGTTGCCTCGGCTCTGAGTAACGATTCCACCGTCGTCCTGCCGGAATGCCCAGTGCCGGTCCTTTCAACCTGGAGTCCCGCTTGCCTCTCCTGTTCCACGATCTTCTTGTTCGCAGGGGTCGCAGCTACGGCGAGCCGCTTGGGCAACAGGAAGTTTCGAGCGTATCCGGGTGACACCTTCACGACCTCACCGCGGCGGCCAACCTCGGCGACGTCTTCCCGCAGAATCATTTCCATGGCTCTGGCTCCATTCTAGCTCCATGCGCTGGAACTGGCGCGGCGCTACCGGATGCGGATGACAGCCGGGCCGGGCCCAAGCGGCGCCCGAATGTCACGAAGCGGTAAACCGCCGTACGAGCCGCTGGACCATCGCATTCGGCGCTCCATGGGAAACGATCGCGATGTCGAGTCCGAAGCTCGAGTATTGCTCCAGCGCGCGCAACATCGCGGACATGATCCATTCGGCGGGATTGCCGAATGCGCCACCGCCGAGAAGCGTGAGGTAGACGCGGCGGGTCCCGCCGGCACGAGCATTAACGATGCCGGCACAGAGCGTTGCCTCGTAGGCAGCCTCGAGCACCAGTTTCGCGAAGGGCTCCCAGAGGCCGGGCTCGGGAGCGCCGTAGGCGATAGGCAGCGCGGAGCAATACGCTTGAGACACCGTATGCATCGACTTACCGAGCGTCACGCGGGGATTCCATTGGAGGCCGATGCGTAGAAGTTTTCGCAGGGTGTCCTGCTCCTCTTGCCGCGCGGCGCGCAGAATCTCCGAGATCTCGCGCAGCCCCGCGGCCGATGCCAGCGCGTAACCGTTCTTCATCTCCCAGAGACGATGCCGGGGGGTCCCCAATGCCACCCCCAAGTCCGCCAGGCAGTCGAGTTGGTTCGTCCGGCTCTGGCCCAACTGCCCGTTCACCGGAGCGAAGTAGTTGCGGTAAATGGTGCCCGCCCCGCATGCGATGGCGCACGCCGGCCCCTGCGTCCGATCGTTCTCATAGATGCCGACACCCTCCTCAGGCGTAATCGAGGGACCGGCCATCTCCAGGAGATTGAACTGAGAAGCCGCTTGGAACAGTGCTCCCGCGTTCTCCGCGTTGGCATGGAGATTCCGGACATCCGCCACCACTTGGCGCACCGAGATTCCACCGGCCGGGGAATCGCCGGAAGAGACGCGCTCCCTCAATTCACCGAGACTGGGCGTTTCGAGACGTCCGAAGCGGAGCTCTCTCCCGTCGACTCGCGACACCAAGGCCTCGCCCTCCACGGCCATCTTCCGCCGGACATCGGCGGGCGAATCTTCGCGAAATCCCGCCAGCTCTTCGAACCACGTCATGCGGATCGTTCATCCGCCGAAACAATAGAGCTTGCCGTCCTGAGTCCCCACCACGATCCGGCCCCCCGAAATCGCCGGTGATGCCGAGATCGGCGCGCCCGCTTCGAACTCCCAAAGCGCCTTCCCCGTGTTCAGGTCGACCACGTAGAAGCGGCCGTCGTTGGAACCGAAGAACACACGCGAATCAGCCACCGCTGGCGAGGACTCGATCCGCGCCTTCGTCATGAACGACCACACTTCCTTGCCCGTCTTCGCGTCCAGACAATGCAGCATCTTGTCGCGGCCGCCGAGGATCACCTTGTCTCCCGCGATCGCGGCGGACGAGTAATAGGGGAACTTGCGCTGCGGTGTTGCATGTCACGAAGCGGTGGACTTCCGTATGAGCCGCGAGACAACACGGTCGGCGCTCCATGGGAAACGGGGAAACGATCGCGGCGTCGATATCGAGCCCGAGGAGTGCTATGGCGCCTCTGCCCTGAGTAGCTCCGAACTGGTTGCGCTATCTTGTCGACTCTCATGGGCTCCGCAAAATCCGAGGGTTGCAGCAGGGCCGCTATTCTATGCGCCAACCTGAACCAAAGATGCACACTCGAGCGCATGAGCATGTTCCAACCTCGTCCTGGCCGGAAGCGGGGGATGTTGGACTCGCTCTGGGAAGCCATCGTGTGTTCGCCCGCGCAGGCTGCGTCCGGTCGATTTCTTTCGCACCCCGCCCCACTGCTTGAAGAAGAAGGGCACCTTCGCTGCCTCGCACTGTTCTCGGATCGAGTCAACCCAAGTCTCCTTCATCGGCCTGGCCCCGGGACCGCTCTCGCCGCCTACGATTACCCACGAGATGCCTTCCAGCGGGACCATCCCGAGATCCTCGAGGAGCGGCTCGATGGAGAGAAAGCGCATCGCCGCGGGAGTTGCCTGCAACTCGGCGATGCGCGGCAGGCCGTACTTACGGTCTTCCACGGAGACTCCCCACCAGATATGCTCATCGGTTGCGGCATCACGTAGCGGACCGGACAGTACCGAACGAAGGCGGACTGCGCGCTTGGTCAGCACTTGATACGTGTGCCACCTTGCGAGCCGCATGGTCGCCACCACGCGCTGAATGTAGCCGAGATCGATCTCTTCGTGAAACAGGTCACTCATGGAATTGACGAAGATCATCCTCGGTTCACCCCAACGAAGAGGTTCGGCGAGCTTCTCGGGAATCAACCGGAGGTCGAAGCCCTGCTCGAATGGATGGTCCTTCACCCCACGAAATCGCTCCGCGAACCGCTCGGCGTAGCAATGCTTGCAGCCAGGGCTGATCTTCGTGCAACCGCGAACGGGGTTCCACGTCGCGTCAGTCCATTCGATCTTGGAAAGTTGGGACATTAGCTGTCGAAGTCCAACTGTCGCTGGTCTGTGCCGTACTTCAAGACGTCATCCCAGAATTTGTGCGCTGTCTGGTGACGAGAAAAGAGCGCAAGGTAGTAAAGGGGAAGGTTCTTCTCCCCGGATTTCACCAATTTCATCTGGTTCAGGGGTGTCGCGATGTAATCGAGCGACGCCATGCTGGTGGCAAACTCTTCGGCCAAGAACTGTCGAAAGTTCCGCCGCTTGATGCCCGACGCCCTCCATCTGTCACGCCATTCGGAATTGCCCAGGGCATCATCGATCTTCGGGGAGTTCCCCTCAACGTAGTGATCATAGTTCCGGTTTGCATCCATGCCGACAGCGAGAAGCACAACGAAATCAATAAATAGCCTCGAGAGCCGCCGGATCGTGGAGAATTTGATTCCGAAATCGAAGGGATCCACCAGGCAGAGGCTCAAGACTCGCCTGTCGCTCGATCCTCGCGGCACAGCGTTCGAAATCTCCTCAACGCGTTCGTCACAGTTGCCAGAAATGTAGCTGACATCGGCGGCAGGGGCGACACGCTTCACCCTAACCTTCAAGGCCGCCATCAAGTCCTCGTCCTCCTCGCAAAGAACGTACTTGTCGAATCGGTTTCGAACGGTCAAAGCGATCAGCGGTGACCCCTTCAAGTGCGTTCCGGTTCCGTCAATTCTTGCGATACCGCCGCCCGCATAAAGGTCGATGTAGACTCGCTGATCCCATTTATCCTTCATGCCGGTCGAGAACATCTCGTAGTAGATCGCGAGAAGCCGGTACTTCTCCTTCGCCCAATTCCCTACTATGGATGTCCGGAGTCCATCTCCTTCCGTTCGTAAATTGGCTGGAACCGCACTCATCGGAGCTATTCTACTAGACTGGAGTCTCCGTCATCCGCCGAAGCAGTAGAGCTTCCCGTCCTGAGTCCCCACCACGATCCGGCCCCCCGAAATCGCCGGTGATGCCGAGATCGGCGCGCCCGCTTCGAACTCCCAAAGCGCCTTCCCCGTGTTCAGGTCGACCACGTAGAAGCGCCCGTCGTTGGAGCCGAAGAACACCCGCGAATCGGCCACCGCTGGCGAGGACTCGATCCGCGCCTTCGTCATGAATGACCACACCTCCTTGCCCGTCTTCGCGTCCAAACAATGGAGCATCTTGTCGCGGCCGCCGAGGATCACCTTGTCTCCCGCAATCGCGGCGGACGAGTAGTAGGGGAACTTGCGCTGCGGGTGTTCGTAGCTCCACGCGATCTTCTTTTGCACGAGGTTCACTCCGAGCACGCGATTGTCGTAGGTTCCGAAGTAGGCGAAGTTGTCGCTGAGCGCGGGCGAGGCGCCGATGTAGGTCCCCGAATCGATCAGGTAGGCCTGCTCGCCATCGGCCACGCGAATCGCGCGGAAGTTCTCATCGCATCCCGACACGTAGGTGACTCCGTTCATCACGCCCGGCGTGCAGTGCACCGGACCTTGGGTGCGGAACGCCCAAGACTGCTTACCGGTCTTGATGTCGATCGCATAGAGATTCTCGTCGTAGGATCCGATCAGCACCTTGGCGCCGCTCACCACCGGTGACGACTTGATCTCCGATCCCGCCTTGAACTTCCAGACGCCTTTGCCGTCCGCCGCGTTCACGCCGTGGACGATGCCGTTCAAGTCGCCGATGAAGACCAGTCCATCCGACACCGCGGCTGACGACTCGCCGATCTCGCCATCGGTCTTGTAGGTCCAGCGGACTTTGCCAGTCGCGAGGTCGAGCGACACCAGTTCGCTCTTGTGCGTTCCGATGTAGACGGCGCCTCCCGCGACCGCGGCCGATGACTCGATCGCGTCGCCGGCCTCCCAGGTCCAGACCACTTTCAACGTCTTCGGAACCGTGGCCGTGGTCACTCCCGTCAGGCGCGGATTGCCGCGAAACTGCGGCCAGTCCTGCGCGGAGGCCGCGAGCGAACAGAGCAGAAAAGCTAGAAGGCGCATTGGTAGATTTCAAGGGCGGCTGCCTGATCGAAGGGCCGCGGGTTGAATTTGCCGGTCCATTGATGAGACGCATCGTCCGCGAGTTGGGTTAGCATCGCCTCGGGGACTCCGGCTTCGCGAAGCGACCGCTGCAATCCCGCCGCGCGCGCCATCTCGTCGAGGCGCGTTTCGAGGTCCGGCGCGAGGTCGTCATAGCGGGTGCCCGCCACGGGCCTGTTCCAGGCGACGACATGATCGAGCATGAGCGCGATGGCGCGGCCGTGCGTGATGCCGTATCGCGCGGTCAAAGGATTCGCAGTGGCATGAGTGGCCCCGAGCATCGAGTGTTCGATCGCCGCGCCCGCCAGATACGCACCCATCTGCATCGCGGCCGTCGCATCGAGATCGCCGGATTTCGCCAGCAATCTTTCGAACGAGCCCGACAACAGCCGCCACGCCTCGCGCGCGTAGCAATCGGACATGAAGTTGCGCTTGGCGGTGACGAAGCTTTCGACCGCGTGCGAGATCGCGTCATAGCCCGTGGCCGCGAGCACGCCGCGCGGTTGCGATGCCGCGAGTTCCGGATCGAGCAACACGGTTTTGAATGCGGCTCCGGAGGCTCCGCATGCCATCTTGACGTGGGTTTCGGCATCGGAGATCAGCGCGTAGCTTTGCGCCTCGGTCCCCGTGCCGGTGGTGGTGGGAACGCCGATCATCGGCAGCATCGGCTTCGGCGGATCGGCGTGGCCGCGATAGTCGCGCATCGAGCCGCCGTTGGTCAGCAGGAAGTTGATAGCTTTGGCGCAGTCCATCGAACTGCCTCCGCCGAGCCCGAGAATCGAGTCGATTTGAAGGGGCGCGGCGAAGAGCCGGCCTACTTCCGCTTGGGCCGAGTCGGGATTCTCGCCGAAGTCGTGGAAGCAGAAGGTGTCGATGCCTTCGGTCGCGAGAAGCCCTTCCGCCATCGCTGTGAATCCGGCTTGGCAGATGCCGTGATCGGAGACGACGAGCGTGCGGCGGAAGCCGAGTTCGCGCGCCACCTTGCCGAGCCGGCCGAACGAGCCCGCGCCGAATACCACGCTGGTTCGCGCGATGTGCTCGAAGACCATCATGGGAGTTTCGGTTCGAACGTGAAGCCGAGCTTTTCGAACTTGGAGCGGACTTCCTTGAAATACGGACCCAGTGCCAGCACGTCGGCACCCGAGGCGAGAAAGCGCGCGCCCATCTCGAGATACATCGGCGCGGTCTCGGCCGAAACCGGGATTCCCCAATGCTTGCCGTGCTTCTTGCACGCCGCCGCGACCTCTTCGGTCGCTTTCACGATGCGCGGATCGCGTGTCTGGCCGGGAACGCCGAGACCGTGAGAGAGATCGGCGGGTCCGATGAAGACGATGTCCACGCCGGGTGCCGACACGATCTCCTCGATATGGTCGAGCGCTTCGGGATCTTCGATCTGGACGATCACGAACGTGTTGTCGTTGGCGTGTTTCAGATAATCGGCGACGGGAACCATGCAGTAGAAGCCGTCGCAATTGCCGCCGTCGAGCGCACGGCGCCCGAGCGGCTGGAAGCGAGTCTGCTGGCCGACGTAGCGGGCCTCGGCGCCGCTCATGCAATGCGGAACCATGATGCCGGTGGAACCGAGTTCGAACGGACGGATGAAGTCAGTGTAGCCGCCCTTGGACACGCGGACCATCGTGTCCATGTTGTTCATCGCCGCGGTGCGAACCAGATGCCCCATGCGATCCCAGTCGATGCCGGTGTGCTCATTGCAAAGCCACAGGCAATCGAACCCGACCAGACCGATGATCTCGGCGACCATCGGATCGAGTGTATTCATCTTCGTGCAGAGCACGGGTTGGTTGTCGGCGAGCTTGCGCCGCACCTTGCTAACGCGCATAAACCGCTATTCTATCGTCCCCGGCAACCGGGCTCTGGCAAGGCTGGCGAATCCACTGATCGTCGGCGGTTCGTCGAGGTGTCTGCAGCGGCCGGTGATGTGCTTCCGTTCAGCATGCGGCAAGTTCGTGCTCGGGAGGATCAGGAGTGCGGTGACGACGTGCGGCCACGGCGCGTAGCGGCAGTTTCAGTTGGCGCTGAATCCGGTGTTCTGACCGAAAGCTAGAACGACATTCGCAGATTCAACTGAACCACCCGCGCTCCGGCGGTGGCCGTCAACGTACCGAATCGAGCCGACTCGATGTTCGTGTCGAGCCCCGCGAAATTGGTGTGGTTCAGGCTGTTCAGCAATTCGGCGCGGAACTGCAGCTTGTATCGCTCGCGGATCATTTGCGCGCGTCCGATCGACAGATCGAGGTTCCAGAATCCCGGACCCTCGATCGCTCCGTTTCCCACGGTTCCCGGCCGAAGCGTGGCACCCGACACGCGGCTCACGGGCACGGGTGCGAACGCCGCGCGATTCAGATAGACGAGGTTCGTGCGATAGCTGGAGTTGACCGGCGACGATGGATCGATCAGATCCGGCCGTTGCCCGTCGAGCGCATTCGGTTGGGTGAGCGCGAGCGGCAGTCCAGTTTGCACCGTCAGTACACCCGCCAGTTGCCAGCCACCGATCGCATGGCGCGTCCACCCCATGGCGGGTTTGCGAAGCTCGTAAACGAAGTCGCTCACGAGCCGGTGATTGATGTCGCCTTCCGACCGGCCGAGATTGCCCTTCAGGTTGAAGAAATCCTGAACGTAGATATTGCCGAAGCCGAGGTCGCCGCGATTGTAAGCGAGAGCCTTGCCCCAAGTGTGGTGCAGGTTCACGAGCAAGCCGCGGCTCATGCGCTTGCGGAGTGACGTTTGCCACGCATAGTAGCGCGTGCTCTCCGAGTTGTCGTGAAAGCGTTCGGCGCCGACAGCGGGATTGGGGCGGATGCCGGTCACGCGGTCCGGCAGATTGTAGCGGCGCAGGTTCACGAACTTCACGCCGCGCGTCCCGACAATCGCCGTTTCGAGCGCGAGAGTATCGGTCAACGCCCGTTCGATCGTGAATGAGAAGTTCATGCTGTACGGCGACACGATCTTCGGATCGATGACCTGGAATGCCGGCGCGGCGGTTCCTTGCGCCACGAGCGCGAGCACGTCTTCGTTGTAGGCCGGGAACTTGACGTTCAACTGTTGCCCTTCGAGCCGGGTCAACTGAACACGGAACGGCTCCTTGGGCGAGTTCTGGACGGCGTTCTTGACGATCTCGCCGTTCAGGTACGTGAACAAAGTTGCGAAGCCGCCCCGAATGACGGTTTTCGACTTGCCATCCGGATTGTAGGCGAAGCCGAACCTCGGCCCCATGTTGAACGCGTCCTTGTCGTATGGGTTGTTCACCGGACGAAACGCGCCAACGCGGAAATCGGGGAATGTCAGCCCGTTCGGATTGTAGACGTGCGGCCCGCGCTCGCGATCTTTGTTGGCGGTGAGATTGGAGAAGTAGTCGTAACGCAGCCCGAGATTCAGCGTCAGCTTGGGCGACACGCGCCAGTCGTCTTGCAGGAACAGGCCGAACTCCTTGGCCTTCCCGTCAAAGTCGTCGCGGCCGAACGTCATCTGGATCGTGGTGGGGATGTTGGCGAGAAGCTCGGCTTCGTTCTGATAGCGCAGCACCGGATTCTCGATGTTGGCCGAACCGATCTCGCGCGCGAAATAGATTCCGCCGAACTTGAGCGAATGGCGTCCGGCTGTGACCGCGGCCTTCTGTTCGAAGCTCCGGTTCGGCGCGCCGATGAAGTTGAGCTCTCCGCTCTGACTGAAGCCCAGTGTGTTGATCGCGGGAACCCGGCGCCCGCCGAGCTTAGTCTCCTTCTTGTTCGGATCGATCAGGTCGAACAGGCCGTCGATCCGGTCGCGATCGTTCTTGTTATAGCCGAAGCGGCTCTCGGCGGTCCAGGAAGCGCGGATATGCGTGAAGCTGAGATTGAGCCGCTCCTGCGTCCCGGTGAACCGGCGCGAATTGGTGAGATAGACGCGGGGCACGGTGCGGTCCGGCCGGCCGCGGACATAGGTCGCGGTCAGCTTGTTCGCCGAAGTGATCCACCAGTCGGGTTTCACCGTCACGTGATTGTCCTTGCCGGACTGGGTGCCTGACCCAATGAAGGCTCCCGTCGCCGCGGTTTCGGGCGTTGGCTGATTGGGAAGCGGATAGCCATCGAGGAAGAGCTTGTAGTCCGGCACGCGCGCGAGCATCGCCGCGCGCAGGCGGGCCGAAGGCACGTTTTCCTGAAGCGCCGCGAAGGAGCGGTCCTGGTAGCCTTCATAGGCCCCGAATAGAAAGAGTTTGTCGCGGCGGATGGGCCCGCCGAGCGATCCGCCGAATTGATTGAAGGCTACTCCGGGCCGGACGCGCAGGAATTGGCTGCGGCCGTTCAACTCCTCCGCGTTGAACAGTTCGAAGAGGCTGCCGTGGAGTTCGTTCGTGCCGGACTTGGTCACCACGTTCACGTTGCCGCTCAGCGCCCGGCCGAACTCGGCCGAGAAGACGCCTTTGCTCACCTGCACCTCTTCCACCGCTTCCATTGTCACCACGGCGATGTTGTTGTGCCCTTCCTTCATGTTCACCTGCGGTGCTTGCGGATTCGCGCTGGCGTCGATTCCGTCCATCGTGAAGCTCGCCGCGGCGCGACCCAATCCATTCAGGATGAACTCGCCGGTGTCGCCTACTCGTGAGACTCCCGTGCCGATCGACATCACACGGGAAAGGTCGCGGCGTCCCACGGGCAACTCCGTGATCTCCCTTCGAGAAAGACTCTCGCGCTGTTCGGCGGTCACGGTGTTGACGAGCGGCGTTTCCGACGTCACCTGCACACTTTCGGTGACTGGTCCGACTTCGAGACGGAAGGTCTGGCGAGCCTGCTGGCCCGCGCGGAGTTCGAGCGCGGCGTTTTCGAATGCCTTGAACCCTTGCACGGAAATCCGTAACCGGTAGACACCCACGTCGAGAAATTGGAAGGCGAACTCGCCGGTGGCGCCCGTCATCTGGGTTCGCACGACTCCCGTGCCTTCGTGCCGAAGGTTCGCTTCGGCGCCCACGATGGCACCGCCGGATCCATCCTGTACGACTCCGTAAAAGGTGGCCGTTGTTCCCTGGGCCAGCGCGGCCCAAGGGAGCAACAATACGAGCGATACGCCCTTCCTCGGCATTCTCACCCCTCCTTTCCGAAGCTCGTTTCGTACTTCACTTCGCCCACCACGCTATGCAGGCGAAACCGCAACCTCGGCGCCTGCCGCGTACCTTCCACCGCCACCGACAGGTATCCGCCCTCCGGACGAATGAAGCGATGATACCGCTCGTCCTTGAATGGGTCGGGAACGCTGTGGGCATCGGTCACCGCGCCGGTGCAGAATTCGCGCATCCCGGTTTCAATGTCCACCGAGTGATACTGCCAGTGCCGGTCGCCATTGATCGTGATGAAGTTCCGGATTCGGTTGCTCCGGATGAATTCCTTGAACTCGCGCGCCTCGAACGCATAGCCACCGTCTCCGTGGCTGTCGGCGCCCCCACCCGGAAACTTGAATGGCGGACCGTGGCGCGGATCGGGCCCCACCATGCAGTTCGGCGCGATCAACACGCGAAAATCGGCATCGCTTTCGAGTAGCGCCTTCTTCAACCACTCCTTTTGCCTCTGTCCCCACAAGGTGTGGCTCGGACCATCCGGCTCCGGGTTCGGCGATCGGAAGTCGCGGTTCTCGACGAAGAACAGCTCGAGTGCCTTGCCCCAGCGCGCCCGGCGGTAGGTCGATGGACCCATCGGGACCTGCTCCACGAAAACGGGGGCCAGGTCCGAGTAGGTCATGGGCTTGACGCGCTGACTGGGACGGCTGACCCAGTTGTCGTCCTCGTGGCTGTCGTGATCGTCCTTGAGCCAGTATCCGGGCGTCTTGCGAAAGACGTCCATGACCTTCGGCTGCGAGTACATGCGATGCCAGTGGAACCGCGCGATGGGTTTGTTGATCGCGAATGGCAGGTCGAGATCGTAGTAGACGTTGTCGCCGATGGAGCAGACGAAGTCGGCCTCTTCCGCCGCCATCGAGCGGTACGTCTTGTAGCCATCGAGAAGATCGCGGCAGGCGTAGTCCTGACAGCTCACCGCGTGGAACTTGACGGGACGCCACTCGCCGGGCGCGGGGGCCGTGCGAAAGGTCGCGATTGCGCCGCGGCGTGTGCGTTCACCGCGCTGTGCCTTCGTCTCGACGGCGAAATGATAGCGAGTGGATGGCGACAGGCCGCTGAGCTTGAACTGATGGACGAAGTCATTCGCGGCTGTCGCATCGAACCACTCCGTCACCTTCGCTCGATCGAGATTCGGGTTGGTGGCGTAGTGTAGCCGGACCTTGCCAGCCTTGCCAGCGCAGGAGCCCTCGAGATCGGTGATATTGAGACCGGCCGGGATGCGGATGTTGGCCAGCTCCCTCACCGTGTTCAGATTGTGCGGATGCACGGGAAACGACCAGCCGCGGTTGTTCCTCTCCGGATGTAGCGTCAGCCGCGTATGCACGATCGCCGATTCGGGTTGGACCTCACCCGATCTCTCTCCCGCGGCGTTGAATGCGGGCTCTTCGGGTTGCTCGGCACGCGCGGTTCGAGCCAGGGCCGTCAGCAGACTGGCCGAAGCGGCAAGCAAGTCGCGGCGGGCGAGGTCGCGTTTCATGTTCAGGATGATATCTCACTTGCGAAGGATGAGCAGCCTCTCCCACTCGGGAAAGAGTCCCACAAACCGGAGACCCCTGCGCACGTCCAGACTTGCGTGTCGAGCTGTGCCATCCCGGTGTTGTGCATGGCCACGCGTGCGGCGGCGCCAACCGTCCGATAGAGGCCGGTTACGTACGAAAGTGCCGTCCCGCCCCAGTTCCACTAGATTTCGAACAAACCGGAACCCCGGTCGCGCGTCGAACGTATTTCCTTGCCATGAGCCGCTTCGCCGCCGACCTCCGCTTTGCATTGCGTACCCTGCGTCGCGGGCCGCTGTTCACGCTGGTCGCGATCCTCTCGCTCGCCCTGGGAATCGGAGCCAACACCGCGATCTTCACCTTGATGGACCAGTTGATGCTCCGTCAGGTTGCGGTGAAAGAACCGGATTCGCTCGTCATGTTGTTCCAACGCGGCGCCCACAACGGCAACAACATGGGCGATCGCATGCAGTCCTACCCGATCTATCGGGACTATCAGGAGAAGGCCGCCCCGCTCGCCGAAGTGATCTGCCGCCGGCTGGTGCCCATTTCGGTGAGCATCGACAATCAGACCGAGCGGCTGGACGCGGAACTCGTCTCGGGGAACTTCTTCACGATGCTCGGTGTCAAGGCAGAGATCGGGCGTGTTTTCACTCCCGAGTTGGACGACCGTGTTTATCAGGGGCACCCGAATGTCGTGCTCAGCCACGCCTACTGGATGGCTCGCTTCAGCGGAGACCGCTCCGTGGTAGGCCGCAAGATCCTGGTGAACAGCTATCCGATGACGATCGCCGGAGTGTCCGCCGCCGGATTCGCGGGCATCGACCCAGCGCGTTCACCGCAGATCCGGGTTCCGGTGCTGATGAGCAAAGCGGTTCTGCCCGAGTGGAGCTTCCTCAACATGGAAGACCGGCGCTCCCGCTGGGTTCAGGTGTTCGCGCGGCTGAAGCCCGGCTATACCGTGGAATCCGCGCAGGCTCCGATGCAGGTGCTGTTCCGCCAGATTCGCGAACACGAGATGACGTTGCCGGCGGCCCGCAATTGGACTGCGTACTCGCGCGAACAGTTCCTGCGCGGTACCTTGCATGTCGAGCGCGCCGCCACCGGATACTCGCAGATGCGCAACAGTTTCTCGGCCGCGCTTATCGTGCTGATGTGCATGGTCGGCCTCGTGCTGTTGATCGCTTGTGCCAATGTGGCGAATCTGTTGATCGCACGTGCGTTCGCGAGGCGCAAGGAGATCGCAGTGAGGCTTTCGATGGGAGCAACGCGCGGGCAGTTGATCCGCCAGTTGCTCGTCGAGAGCTTCCTGCTGTCGGCCGCGGGAGGCATGGCGGGCATCCTGATCGCGATTGGACTCGGGCGCGCCCTGCTGGCACTTGTCCCGGCCGAAGGGAATCCACTTTTGATTCGCGCCGAACCCGATCCGCGGATCCTTGCCTTCACGCTCTGCCTGACGTTCCTCACCGGACTCATGTTCGGTCTGGTACCCGCGTTGCGCGCCAGCCGGCCCGATCTGTGGCCCACTCTCAAGGATGCGGCCGGCTCACTCTCCGGCTCCAGCGGCTCGTTGTTCTTGCGCAAGAGCCTCGTCACCGCGCAGGTGGCGCTCAGCTTCCTCTTGCTGTTCGGAGCCGGCTTGTTCGTGCGCAGCCTTCAGAATCTGATGACGGCGGCGACCGGATTTCGGGACCTCGGCAGTCTGGTGACCTTTCAAATCGCCCCGGCGCTGAGTGGATACGATGCGTCTCGCACCGTTCAGTTCTACAGGGACCTGCGGGAGCGTATCCTCGCGGTGCCGGGCATCAAGTCCACGGCACTCGCCAGCGTTCCGCTGTTGCGTGGATGGGAATGGGATTCGAGCGTCACCGTGGAAGGTCACCAGGCAAAGGACGGCGAGGACATGCAAGCGTATATGAACGCGGTCACGCCCGGATACTTTCAAACGATGGGGATTGCCCTTCTCGAAGGCCGTGACTTCACGGATGCCGACATCAAGCGGGACTCCAAGGCGATCATCGTCAATCGCTCCTTCGCCGAACACTACTTTCCCGGCCGCAGCGCCGTGGGCCGCCACGTGGGAAGGGGCAACGGGCCGGGCACGGTGCTGGACCTCGAAATCGCCGGCGTGGCGGCGGACTCGCTCTATGAAGGCCCGCGCGAGGGTATCCGGCGTCAAATCTTCGTGCCGAACTGGGGCCGGGGCAGCGCTACCTTTTACGTGCGTTCGGGTCTGGATCCGAACTCGGCATATGCGGCGATGCGAGGAGCGGTGCGCGGGCTCGACGCCTCGATGCCAGTCTATGAGATGAAGACCCTGAAGGGGCAACTGGACCAGACGCTGCTTACGGAGAGGCTAGTGGCGCTGCTCGCCGCCGGGTTCGGCCTCGTTGCAACCGTACTTGCCGCCATCGGTCTCTACGGCGTAATGGCATTCGCGGTGGCGCGCCGCCGCCAGGAGATCGGAATCCGCGTGGCTCTCGGCGCGAGCCCCGGCTCGGTGATCTGGCTGGTGATGCGCGAAGTCCTGTTGCTGCTCGGTATCGGATTGTCGATCGGGCTTCCGGCCGCGGCCGCGCTGGGGCAATTCACGGGCGCGCAACTCTATGGAGTCAAAGCGCACGATCCGGCGATCGCGGTGGGCACGGTTCTTCTGTTGGCGGCGGTTTCAGGAGCCGCTGGATTGATCCCGGTGGCGCGTGCTAGCCGGATCGCCCCGATCATCGCGCTGCGCTACGAGTAGCGGGTGGCGCAAAGGCAACCGGGAGCGCCGAGGTGTATCGTCTCCGGCGGCGAAACCGGAACGCGGAGGCCAGCGTCGCGGCCAAAGGCAGGAACAGCGCGGGCTCTGGTATCGCCGCTGGAATCGCATCAGTAAAGTACGCCTCGCGAAGAGCGAAACTGGAACCGTTCGGGGAACCCCTCCCAACAATGGCGGTCAGATTCCAGCCGGTGAGCTCCGTCCCGATCAAACTGGGGTCGACGGCGAAGTAGTAGTAGGTCCCGGCTCCTGTGTCAACGATTGACGGGCTGTTCAGCGGGGCCAGAGAGGGGCCGAAGAACAAGTCGATGACTTCGAGACCGGCCGAGAATCCGCCGAACAGATCGACCCTGGCGAGGTCGAGGGCCAGAAACGCGTCGGACGGCTGAATGATGTACGAATTCGGCACCGAACTCCGGAGATTCAAATCGAATCCTTGTCCGGGGCCAATCGACATCTGCAGCTCGGAGCCAACGAACGAAGCCGTCATGCTGAACGGATGGGTGTTCGTGAAGTTGAGACTGAGGATCGAGAAGGTCCGGTTGGCGGTCTGACCCAAAACACTCGCGCCGGTGCCGGTTACGACCTGTGGCACGAGACTGGGAGTGGTGAGGGAGACAGAGGGACCGCTGTCGAGCGTATCGATAATCGGGGCCGCGTACGCAGCGAGAGACAGAATCGTGAGGGAGCAGACGTGAATGAGCTTGATCATGAATCCGGCCTGAGTGTTGGGTAACGCCGGAACCCGGCAATTACATGAAATCTTAGCATTCTCACCGGAGTGGAGTGCTTCAGAGTCGCACGCGGAGACCAACCCAGGCTCCACGCGGCGCCCCGGGTGCCAGAAACACCGATTGCTGAACGGGGAACTCGCCGCCCACCGGCGGGAAGGGGCGCGCGATGAAGTTGCCCGCGGTAGTGAATCCGGTGGCACCCAACTGCGCCGCCGAGTAGTATCGCCGGTTGAGCAGATTCGTCACCTGAGCGAACAACTGAACCCGGCGATGGACATCATAACGCGCACCCAGGTTGACCACCGCGTATCCGGGTGACGTTCCTTCGCCGAGATAGTAGCGGCCATCGGGCTGGTGGAGATTGTTCTCATTGCCGCGCGCGAACGAGCGTCCCGTGGCGAGCGCATCGAGATCGGCCGCGAGCTTGGCTGTCACCTGGACACCGGCATACGCCTTGGCCATGTTCCGCGGCGTCAGCGGAATTCGTTTCCCCGGTTCGATTGAGATGAGGCTCTCCCTACCCGGTAATCCGGCCCGGGCGTCCTCGTTCGTGCTGTTGCCGGAACCGTTCACTTCCTCCGTACTCTGGAACGTCGCGTCGAGGAACGTGTAGCCGCCGCCGAGTGTCAGTCGCCCGAGGCGCTGGTTGACGTCTAGTTCGATACCTTGTCGCCGCGTGCGCGCGAAGTTGGTGAAATAGCCGAAGCCCGTTTGCCCGGACGCGACAAAGAGAATGTCATCGCGATTGACCGATTGGAACCATCCGGCGCTCCAGCGCAGCGATCCGGTGCCGCGCGCGCCGGCTTCGATTGTCCGCGTGCGGACCTGTTGGAGCGGCGGGTCACCCGCCATCGCGTTCGGAAGCTTGCAGGGCGCGTTCGGGTCCGCGCATCCGAGCTCGATCGATGTGGGCGCGCGATTCCCTTCCGTGTAACCCGCGTAGAGATTGACGGACTCCGCTACCTGATATGTCGCGCCCACGGCGGGATTGAAGCGATTGAAGACATGCCGCCCCGTGAGGGAACCGGTGCCCATTTCCGGTTGGATGCGATCCCGGTTGTCGATCACGGCGTGATTGAAGCGGCCCGACAGAGTGAGATGAAAGCGGCCGCCTGGGGTCAGCGTACCCGTGGCGAAGAGACTGCTGTTGTGAATGCGGCCTGCGAGGTCCACGCGCGTGTCGAACGGTTCGCCGTCAGCTTCGCCTCCGGTAACGCCGTCACCGAACGCGCCCAAAGGGGTTACGCTGCGGTCGGGATTCAGATATCCGAGCTCGCTCGACTGTGTAAACCCGATGCTATTGCCATCGTATGCCGCGCCCACGGTCAATTGGCTGCGCCAGGATCCCGCGCGGGCGGCGTAGGTTGCCTGTCCGGACAACCCGTAGTTGCGCTGCTGGGAGGCGAATCGATTCAGCAGCGCGTTGCATTTCTCGGAGGGCTCGTCGCGCAACAGAACGTTGGCAATGCAGCGCCACTTCGGAAACGGCGTATTGGCGGCGCTTTCACCCGCTGTTGGGAATCCGGTGAAGCCGGCCGCGGCTAGTGCGGCGCGCTCGCCGGCGCTGGGCTGATAGAGCGACTGGTCGAGCGATTCCTCATTGATGTCGCCGTTCAGGGCCCGCGTCCGGATGTGGCGGAAGTAGGCGTTGCCCGAAATCGACAGAGCGCTCGACACGTTCCGGCGCGCCGTCAGGTTGAGGAACGGAGCGCGGTGCGCCGTCACGTCGGGCTTGGTGTAAACGCTGCTGTAGGTGCGGCGGAGCAGGCGCTCCTCTTGCAGCGCGTTCCCGATCAGCGCATTGTTCGCGTAGGCGAGTGTCAGGTTGACCGAAGTCCGCTCGCGCTGCGATCCCATCTTCCCGAAGAACTGCCGCACGTTCGACGGAGATGTCTCCCGCCAGCCATCTTCGAAGAAGAGACTGCTCGCCAGGAACCAATTCAAGCTGCCAGACGATCCGCCGTGTTCGAGATCGGCCAACTTGCGTCCAAAGCTGCCTCCGCTCACACGGATCGAACTGCCCGGATGACTGAGGCCGTCCTTGGTTCTCACCGAGAGTGCTCCGCCGAGCGTGTTGAGTCCGAACAGCGGGTTCGAGCCGGGAATCATCGCCATCTCCGCGATCACGCTTCGTGGAATCAGGTCCCAGCTCACGACGTCACCGAACGGCTGATTCAAGCGGACACCATCCATGTAGACGGAGATTCCTTGTGGCGTGCCGAGCAGTGGCGAGGCCGTGAAGCCGCGATAGTTCAAATCCGCCTGCATCGGGTTGCCCTGGATCTCGCTCAAGTACACATTGCTCAGCCGGCGATTCAGAAGCGCGGAAAGATCGAGCGCGCCCGTCCCTTCGAGATCGCGATCAGTCGCGGTTTGGACCGGCGCGGGAATCTCGCCGAGTTCGCGATCGAGCCCGGCGAGCGGAGTCGCGCTCACCACCGAAACCGTGTATGAGGACGATCCGACGGCCATCGTCACCGGGTGAGCGACAGACTGTGATGCGGAGAGGTCGATCAACGCGGTGTGAGTGGCAAAGCCTTCTTTCGACAGCCGGACGCGATAGGTCCCTTGCGCGAGGCCACCGATCGTGTGCCAGCCACGCGCGTCCGTGCGAAACGAGTGCCGGAATCCGGTGCCGAGGTTTTCAAGCAGGCCCACAGCCTGGACTCCAGCTCCGGACGCATCCTTTGCTTCAATTCGAAGCTCGCTCGCTGCCGGCGCTTGCGCCGCGACGGCCGCCAGTGCGATCGATGCCGCGGCGAGAAATCGGGCCATAAGAGAAGATTCCGCGCGGCTACGATTCGTTCAGTGTTTTTCTGGTGCGGGGCCCGGATGCTACCCTCGTTGTGATGAAGCGTTTCGCACTCGGGGCCGCGCTGCCCGCCCTTTTTCTCGCCATCGTATTCGCGCAGGACGGCCCGGAAACGGCCAAGCGGGGCACCAAGAAGTTCCGCAAGTCTTCAGTAGTCTCCGGACTCGCCGGACCTTGGGAGATCACCTGGGGCGCGGATCAGATGCTCTGGGTCACCGAGCGGACCGGCAAGCGGATCACCCGCGTGAATCCGGCAACCGGCGAGCGGAAGGTGGCAATCACGATCGATGAAGTCTCCGCGCCCGGCGGTCAGGATGGACTGCTCGGTTTGGCGCTCGCCGGCAACAACACTGTCTACGCCGCTTACACCTACGTCGACAAGTCCAAGCCAGCCGATGCTCGCGTGTCCGATCCGGCGAGCCCGTATCGTAACCTCTATGGCAAGATCGTGCGGCTGACCTACGATCCCACCGCGCAGACTCTCGGCAACCGCACCGACGTCATCACCGGACTCCCGGCCGGGAACGACCACAACGGAATGCGCCTCAAGCTAGGCCCCGATGGCAGGCTCTATCTGACGATCGGCGATCAAGGGAACAACCAACTCGGCAACTTCTGCAATCCGATCCTCGCGCAGCGCCTGCCCACCTCCCAGGAGATCGCCAGCAAGGACTACGCGGCGTACGAAGGCAAGTCACTTCGGCTCAACACCGACGGCTCGATTCCCAGGGACAATCCGAAGCTCGGCGGAACCGTGAGCCATGTCTTCACCTATGGCCACCGCAATGTCCAGGGTATCGACTTCGGCCCTGGCGGCGAGCTCTACGCGGCCGAGCACGGACCGAAGACCGACGATGAGATCAACCTCCTGCGCAAGGGCGGCAACTATGGCTGGCCACACGTCGCGGGCATGAAGGACAACAAGGCGTACCAATTCGCGCGCTGGGCCGAGGCGAAGACGCCGTGTTCGGAACTCCGGTTCAGCGATCTCGCGATCCATCCCTCGGTGCCGCGTGAGCCAGAGTCCGCGTTTACCAAGCCGATGATCGAGCCGGTCGCGACCCTGTTCACCGTTCCCACGGGTTTCAATTTCGAAGATCCGGCCTGCAAGGGCGTCAACTACATCTGCTGGCCGACGGTTGGAATCTCGGGTGTCGAATACTATGGCGCGAAGAACGGAATTCCCGGTTGGGACCATGTCCTGCTGATCACGACGCTCAAGCGCGGCTCGCTCTACGTGTTGCCGCTCGCCGCGAACAGGAAGAAGGCCGCTGGCCACATGAGCCGCTACTTCCAGTCGGAGAACCGGTATCGAGACACTGCTGTCAGTCCGGATGGGAAGACGATCTATGTTGCGACCGATCCCGATGGACTTGCCGAGTCGCGCGATGGCGGCGTCACGTCGAACATGGCAGACAAGGGCGCGATCCTCGCGTTCACCTACGAGGGCGAGGGCGATCCGAATGCCGTCGAGGAGCCTCGGCGAACCACGCAGGCCCAGCCCACCGCACCGGCTCCCACGGCGTCCGCCGGGAACTCGGGCGCGCCACCCCAATTTACGGCGAAGCAGGTTGCTGACGGCAAGAAGGCGTACGACTCCTACTGCGCGGTCTGCCACGGATCGACGCTGACCAACGGGACCTTCGGCACGCCGCTCGGTGGTGAATACTTCAAGTCCAAGTGGCACGGAAAGACCGTGGGCGCGCTCTACGAGAAGTCGAAGAGCACGATGCCGCCAGCGGCGCCCGCCTCACTACCCGTGGAGACCTACGCGAACGTTGTCGCCTACGTCCTCGAAGTCAACGGATTCAAGCCCGGGGAGGCCGCGCTTCCGGCGGGCGGGGAAGGGCTGAACGGGATGACGATCCGGCAGTAGCCGTTGCTTCAGTGACGCTGGCGCATCCGGTCCGCCCATTTCGCGAAGCGGAACATCTCGCCACGATGGCGCCATAGGAACCGGAAGAAATCGGTGCGGCCGATGTCATCGGCATGCAGGCCCCAGTAGGTTTCGATCCGCCACCGCAGGTACGGACTTCGCCACGGAGTGAGCCGATAGCCCTTTGACGCCTGCCAGAGAAGCCCGAGCATCTACGGGAGCAGAGAGTTCGCCGAGGGCGCGGCGGATTTCTGTTTCGGCGCCTGTTGGTCGGGCGTTGCATAGTAGCCCGAGCGGGTGCGGACGGTCAGCTTTCCAGGGCCCTTCGCCACCACCTGGATGCGCCGATAGCTGCCATCGAGCGACGCTTCGAGCGGCGAATAGCTCATCGTGTACTGGTTGCGAATCTCGTGCGCCACTTGGACGGCGAGTTGTTCGACGTCGTCCACTGCTTTGGGGAAGTAGGCGATGCCGCCCGTGGCCGCCGCGAGTGCGTTGAGCGCGCGGGTGGCACGTTTGGCCTTGCCGCGCTCCTCTTCGGTGAGCAGGCCGATCGTGTAGACCAGGATCTCGCTTTGCTGCGCTTTCTCGACCAGCTTCTCCATCGTGTTGGTGGCGGCGCTGGTGTTGTCGTCGCCGTCGGTCACCACGAGCAGGACCTTCTTGTCGCGCTTGGCCTTTTCCTTGATGTAGTCGATCGACATCGTCACGGCGTCGCGCATGGCGGTGCCGCCGCGTGAATCGATCTTGGTGAGCGCTTCTTCCATCTTGCGGATGTCGTTGGTGAACGGGCGATCGAGGTAGGCCTCGTCATTGAAGTTGACGATGAAGACCTCGTCTTCTTTGTTGGAAGCCTTCACGAGCGCGAGCGCGGCCTGATTCACCTTGGCGCGCTTGTCGCGCATGCTGCCGCTGTTGTCGATGATGAGACCCATCGAGACGGCTACGTCCTCACGCCGGAACAGCTTGAGCGGCTGCGGCTTACCGTTCTCGAGAACGGTGAACGCGCTCTGCGGCAGGTTGATGACGAGTTTGCCCTTCCCGTCGATGACGGTGGCGTGAAGCTGCACCAGGCGGACGCCGGTGCTGAAAACAGGATCACCCTGCGGCTCCTGCGCAAGCAGGGGCGCGGCCAAGGCGAAAGAAGCGAGAAGCGCTGTCTTATTGAGAAGGGGCATAGTATCCAGTCCGGTAGTAGGCTCGCAACGGCGGCAGGCCGCGCGGCTGCACCAGCTTTACTTCCACTCTACGATACTTGCCGTCCTTCTGAGGGTTGGTGGGTGAGTAGCCGAGGATGTACTGGCTGCGCAGCTCGATGCCGATCTTCGCGGCGATGTCCGGGAGTTCATTGACGTTGTCCACCGGGAAGTGCCGGCCGCCCGTCTGTTCAGCGAGTTCGCTCAACAGCCCGGGTCCCAGCGCTTCCTCGGCGCTCCGGCCGGATCGCATCGACTCGAAAATCCCCATCGCATAGATTTGGACGTCCGCTTCGCGCACCTGGTTCTTGATTTCTGCTTCCGTGTAGCGGCTCGAGTTGTCGCCGCCGTCGGAAAGGATCAGCACGGCCTTCCTCGGGTTGCTCGCCTTCTTCATCTGGTTCATCGCCAGGTAGAGTCCGTCGAGCAGTGCCGTCCGCCCCTTGGCCTGTGTAAAGGCCATCCGATTCTGGATCTCCTCGGTGTTGGTCGTCCAGGGGACCATCAGTTCCGGAGCCTCGTTGAACTGCACCAGGAAGAATTCGTCCTTGGGGTTCGCCGTCTTGAAGAACTGCGCGGCCGCCTGACGGGACTTCGAAAGCTTGCTGCCCATGCTGCCGCTGATGTCGAAGACCAAGCCGATCGACAGAGGAGCCTCTTCCTGGGCGAACGAGACGATCTTCTGCTCGAGCTTGTCCTCGAACAGCCGGAACTGCTCCTTCTCCATCCCGGTGACCACTTGATTGAGGGGCGTCGTGACCGTCACGTTGATCTGCACCAACTGCGTATCGATGCGGATGTTCGGAGTTCGAGCCTCTTTCAGGCCCTCCGCCGGCGGTTTGGTGCGCCTGGGCTCGATCGCGACCTGCGCCTTGTCCTCGGCGCTCAGAGCCGTGCCCAACAGGCCCGGGATTGCAGTGAAAGTGAAGGTCCTACGCAGCATCGAAACGCGCCTCCAGTCCGGAACTGGCCTCAGTATAACACGCGATTTTTTCCATGGTATGATCGATTGTGCCCGCCAAAGTTCTGGGCGTGATTCCAGCCCGGTACCAGTCCTCTCGTTTCCCCGGCAAGGCACTCGCCCCTCTTCACGGCAAGCCGATTCTGCAACATGTTTTCGAGCGGGCGCGGCGGACAAAAACGCTCGGGCGCATCCTGATCGCGACCGATGACGAGCGCATTGCCACCGTGGCGCGCGATTTCGGAGCGCTCGTGAAAATTACCCGCGCCGATCATCCTTCGGGTACCGATCGCGTGGCGGAAGCCGCGGCGGCGGAAGACGCTGACGTGGTGGTCAACATTCAGGGCGACGAACCGGTCATCGATCCGGCGGCGATCGACACGGCAGTGCAAGCGCTGCTCGATGGCGATGCACCCATGAGCACGCTTTGCAAAAGGATCGAGCACTTCGACGAGATCACCAATCCGAACGTCGTCAAGGTGGTCACCAATCTGCGTGGTATCGCGATCTGCTTTTCGCGCTGTCCGATCCCGTACGATCGCGCGGGCGGCGCCGTCTACTACAAACATATCGGCCTGTACGTGTACCGGCGCGATTTCCTGCTCGGCTATTCCCGGCTCCCGGTGGGGCCCCTCGAAAAAGTGGAATGCCTCGAGCAGATGCGGGCTCTCGAGAATGGATTTTCGATTCGCGTGGCCGAGACGGACTACGAGTCGCTCGGGGTCGATACCCCCGAGGATCTCGAACGCGTCTCCGCGCTTTTCGAGTTACAACATCAGGTTCTGAAATAACGAATGGCAAAGTACATCTTCGTCACCGGCGGCGTGGTGAGTTCCCTGGGAAAGGGCATCGCGGCGGCGTCGATCGGCTGTCTGCTCGAGAGCCGGGGACTGCGCGTCACGCTCCAGAAGTTCGATCCTTATCTGAATGTCGACCCGGGCACGATGAGCCCGTTCCAACACGGCGAGGTTTTCGTGACCGACGACGGCGCCGAGACCGATCTCGATCTCGGCCACTACGAACGGTTCACGCACGCACCGCTCACGCAGGCAAACAACCTGACGTCGGGCCGTCTCTACGAACAGATCATCGCGCGCGAACGCCGCGGCGACTACCTCGGCAAGACCGTGCAGGTGATTCCGCACGTCACCAACGAGATCAAGGCGGCGGCGCGGCGAGTGGCCAACGATGTCGATGTCGTGATCGTCGAGATCGGCGGAACCGTGGGCGACATCGAATCGCTGCCGTTTCTCGAAGCCATCCGCCAGTTGCGGCATGAACTCGGCCGCGAGAATACCTACTTCGTCCACGTGACGCTGGTCCCTTGGATCGCCGCGGCGCAAGAGCTCAAGACCAAGCCCACCCAGCACAGTGTCAAGGAACTGCGCGCGATCGGTATCCAGCCCGACATGCTCGTCTGCCGGTCGGAGAAAGAGCTTTCGAAGGAACTGAAGGAGAAGATCGCGCTGTTTTGCGACGTGGAGCCCGACGCGGTGATCGCCGCGCTCGACGTCGAATCCGTCTACGAGATCCCGATCGAGTTCGCCGAACAGAAGGTGGATGAGATCATCCTCCGGTCATTCCATCAGCCGGCCGGTGAGCGCAATCTCACGCGCTGGACCGAAATGTTGCGCCGGATGAAGAATCCGGCCGGAACCGTGGAAATCGGCGTGGTCGGCAAGTACGTCGAATACCAGGATTCCTACAAGAGCCTGAAGGAAGCGCTGCTGCACGGCGGAATCGCCCATCATCGCAAGGTGAACCTGACCTGGATCGAGGCCGAGGAACTGAGTTGGCCATCCTGTCAGCGATTTCTCGACCGGTTCGATGGCATTCTGGTTCCCGGCGGATTCGGCAAGCGCGGTATCGAAGGGATGCTTCACGCGATCCGCTACGCCCGCGAATCGAAGGTGCCCTACTTCGGGATCTGCCTCGGCATGCAGACGCTGGTCATCGAGTACGCGCGCAACGTGTGCGGACTCGAGGGCGCCGATTCAACCGAGTTCAATCCTGATCCGGCCTCGCGCGTGATCTACAAGCTGCGCGAGTTGAAGGGTGTGGACGAGCTTGGCGGGACGATGCGGCTGGGCGCCTATGCGTGTCAGCTCGCCGAAGGCAGCTTCGCGCGCGAAGCATACCATGGAATGCCTCTCATCAGCGAGCGCCACCGGCACCGCTACGAATTCAATCGCGAGTTCGAGAAGGTGCTGACTTCGAACGGTCTCCGGCTGACGGGCCAGACTCCGGACGGAGTCTACGTCGAGATCTGTGAGATCGCCGATCACCCATGGTTCCTCGGCTGCCAATTCCATCCCGAGTTCAAGTCGAAACCGCTCGAACCGCATCCGCTGTTCAAGGCGTTCATCGGGGCGGCGATCAAGCAGAGGGAAAAGAGGAGCGGATCCCGGGCCGCCGCGGCGGGGCATTTGATGCACGCGGGCTGACCGCCTTCACATCACGCTAAGAATCGCATGTTAGACTAAAGCCCGCGCGATCGAAGCGCCATAGGAGGCAAACATGACGACTCTCGAAGTGGGCCAGAAGCTGGTCGATCTGTGCAGGCAGGGCAAGAATCTCGAAGCGATTCAGACACTCTACGCCCCAAACGTAGCGAGCGTGGAAGCGATGTCCATGCCGAACATGCCGGCTGAAATCAACGGTATCGAAGCCGTGCTGGGAAAGACCCAGTGGTGGATCGACAACCATGAGGTGCACTCCGCGGCGACCGAAGGCCCCTTCCCACACGGCGACCGGTTCATCGTGCGCTTCACCTACGACGTGACCAACAAGCCGAGCGGGCAGCGCCACAAGATGGACGAGGCCGCGCTCTTCACGGTTGCGGACGGTAAAATCGTTCGGGAAGAATTCTTCTACATTACGGGCTGACCGGGACAATCCCTACCATCGCCAGCGGAAATGAGGGGATTCCGGCTACAATGGGAATCTTCCCGCCCGGTTCCCTCATCATTTCCAATATGACCGTCTCCGCAGTTCCCCGGTTGTACCCGCATGCCGACACCTCCTTGCTGGCACATATCGGGAACACACCCCTTCTGCATTTGAAGAGGCTGGCGGCGGACCTCCCGGAAGTCGAGATCTACGGCAAGGCCGAGTACTTCAACCCCGGTGGATCGGTGAAAGACCGTCCCGCGCTCAACATGATTCTCGAAGGCGAGCGCACCGGCCAGCTCAATCACGGCCGTGTGATCCTCGATGCGACCTCCGGCAACACGGGAATCGCCTATGCGATGATCGCCGCCGCGCGCGGATACAAGGTCAAGCTTTGCCTTCCCACCAACGCGTCGCCCGAACGGAAGCGAATCCTGCGTGCGTACGGCGCCGACCTCGTGCTGACCGACCCGACTCAGGGGTCCGACGGCGCGATCCGCAAATGCCGCGAAATCTACGAGGCCGACCCGGACCGCTACTTCTATCCCGATCAGTACGGCAATCCGTTCAACTGGAAGTCGCACTACGAATCGACCGGCGTCGAGATCATTCAGCAGACCGGCGGCCGGTTGACACACTTCATCGCCGGCATGGGCACCAGCGGAACGTTCATGGGCGTGACTCGGCGCATGCGCCGCGATCTGCCGCATGTCAAGTGCATCTCGATGCAGCCCGCCACCGGCTTTCACGGGCTCGAAGGGCTGAAGCACATGGCCACGGCGATCGTGCCTCCGATCTACGATCCCACGCTCGCCGACGAGAACATCGAGATCGAGACCGAGGACGCCTACGCGATGGTCCGGCGCTGCGCCAAGGAAGAGGGTGTGCTCGTCGGGATTTCCGCGGGCGCCAATCTGGTGGCCGCACGCAAGATCGGCAAACGGCTGGTAGCCGAGGGCAAGCCGGGCGTGATCGTCACGGTGTTGTGCGATGGCGCCGACAAATACTTGAGCGAAGAGTTTTGGAATGATCCGGATTGAACCCGGGGCTTGGCAGGTGATGGTCGGCCATGGCCGCGCCTGCTACCCGAAAGAGTGCTGCGGCATCATGCTCGGCACTGTGAATGGCGACTCGCGCACGGTGACGCTCGCGATCGCCTGCAAGAATGCCTACGAGGGCGAACAGCGCGACCGCTTCCAACTCGACCCGCGCGACCAGCTCGCGGCCGATCGCAAGGCCCGCGAACTCGGGGTGAGCGTGCTGGGCTTTTTTCACTCGCATCCGGACGAAGATTCGTATTTCTCGGCCACCGACCTGAAGAACTCGTGGCCGTGGTATTCCAACGTAGTGATGTCGATTCGCGGCGGCGAATTCAACGTAGCCCGAAGCTTCATCGCCAATGACGATCAAACGGCGGCGACGCCCGAGGAACTGACTTACTGATGGCGAAGATCCTGATTCCCACACCGCTGCGGCAGTACGCTGGCGGCAATGATACGGTTGAAGTGACCGGAGCGACGGTCGGCGAGGCGCTGCAGTCGCTGGTGAGCCAGCACCCGGACCTGCGCAAGAACCTCTACAATGACGAGGGCAAACTGCGCAGCTTCGTCAATATCTACCTCAACGACGAAGATATCCGCTACCTGAGCAAGGAAGCGACGGCGCTCGCCGGTACCGACTCGATCTCGATCGTTCCGAGCATCGCCGGAGGACGCTAATGTCCGAAGCCACGCTCTCGAAAGAGGAGATCCTCCGCTATTCACGCCACCTGATCATGCCCGAGGTAGGCATGGAAGGGCAGCTCAAGCTGAAGCAGGCGAAGGTGCTGCTCGTCGGCACCGGCGGACTCGGGTCGCCCACCGCGCTCTATCTCGCCGCGGCCGGTATCGGCACGATCGGCATCGTGGACTTCGATGTGGTGGACCATTCGAACCTCCAGCGCCAAGTGATCCACGGCACCAAGGACGTGGGCCGCAAGAAGATCGACTCGGCCGAAGAGACGATGCGCGACATCAATCCGTACGTCAATATCGTCAAACACGAGGTCGCGCTGACGAGCGAGAACGCCGCCGAAATCGTAAAGCAGTACGATATCGTCGCCGACGGAACGGACAACTTTCCGACGCGCTACCTCGTCAACGACGTCTGCGTGCTGCTCGGCAAGCCCAATGTCTATGGCTCGATCTTCCGGTTCGAGGGCCAGGCTTCAGTCTTCGCCGCCGAAGGCGGCCCCTGCTATCGCTGCCTTTATCCGGAGCCGCCGCCTCCCGGCTTGGTTCCGAGTTGCGCCGAAGGTGGAGTGCTCGGCATTCTCCCCGGCGTGATCGGTGTCATCCAGGCGACAGAAGTGGTGAAGATCATCCTCGGCAAGGGTGAAACGCTGAAAGGCCGCCTGATGCTTTATGACGCGTTGAACATGAAGTTCCGCGAACTGAAGCTGCGCCGCGATCCCGAGTGCCCGAAAGACGGCAAGTGCTCGAAGATCCACGAATTGATCGACTACCATCAGTTCTGCGGCGTGCCCGAGCAACCTGCCGAGCCGCCACCGAGCCCGAATGAGATCGACGTACTCGAGTTGAAGGCGAAGATGGACCGCGGCGACAAATTCAAGCTGGTGGACGTGCGCGAACCGCACGAATTCCAGATCGGGCGGATCCTGGGTTCAACTCTGATCCCGCTCGGCGAGGTTCCGAAACGGCTGGCGGAAATCGATCCGAATGACGAGATCGTGGTGCATTGCAAGATGGGCGGACGGTCTGCGAAGGCGGTCGACTTCCTGCGGTCGCAGGGCTACAAGCGGGTGATCAACGTGAAGGGCGGGATTCTCGCCTGGAGCGACAAGGTCGACCCGAGCGTTCCGAAGTACTGACGTCTCTCGCGCTGGTCAGGCAAAGGGCTCCGGGATCCCGCGATCCAGGCGAAATCTCCGGCAGCGCCTCCCAGAATTCGGCAAGCGGCGGCAGATCCCAGAGTTGATGCGCAAGCATCCCGCGCCTCGCGGCGGCATCGCGATCATCTTGTTCCTCGTGGAAATAGATAGTGACTGCGGCGTAGTAGGTCTGGGAAGCGCCAGGCCTCCGTGCTGCGCAGCAGGACAGGCTGTCCTCGACCGCCGTCACGACTGCACGCTATCCCCCAAGCCGCTTTCAGGAGTCGTGTTGATACATAGCTGACAAGTGCCTTAGAACTCCAGTCTCCCGCGCAGTTCGATCCTCCGGCTCCGTCCGCCATCGACGAGATTGCTCACCGTTCCGACCGTGGGTGCCGAGATATTCGCGGCGGGAACCGCGAAGTTGGCGTGATTGAACGCATTCGTCGCCGCGGCGGTGAACGTGAACGCGAGCCGTTCGGTGAAATTCACGCTCTTGGCGATCGAGATGTGGTTCATGTTGTAGCCCGGACCTTCGAGGACCGCGTCTCCGGAATTGCCGAAGCGCCCGGCCGTGGGCGGCGCGAAACAAGATGCGTCGAACCAGCGGTTGATCGAGCGCTGCCCTGGGGGCAGGTTGCCATTGCACAGCCGGTCGGGCCGGCCGCCGACGGTCTGCGTATTCGACGGATCCGACCCCGCGAATGTAGGCGTGAAAAATAGGCCTGTCTGGAAGTAGCCGATCCAATAGAGCTGCCAGCCGCCGAAGGCGTGATCCACGGCGCGCGGAGCGTTGCTCATGAACTTGCGCCCTTTGCCGACCGGGATCTGCCAGACGGCGTTGACCACGCCACGCTGGCGCGAGGTGTTCGGATCACGTGCCCAAAACAGCGGCGCGTAGGGATTCTCGAGGTTCTGGAGATTGGTGTAGCTCGACGCGAGGGTCCAGTGGCCGTCGAAGGTCAACTGGCCCACCTTGCGCTGCACCTCGAACGTCACGGCGTTGAACTTCTGCTCGCCGTTATTGCGAGCATTCGTGACTCCGATGAATTGCGGATACGGGCGGCGCGCCTGCGCGAACGCCGTCAGACTCGGCTGGGGCTTGTTGATGCCGATGTTGTAGTTGATGCCCACGTTCCGCGAACCGACATAGGACAGCCGGAATCCCATGTCGCGAAGCTGACGCTCGAGCGTCACGTTGTACTGATGGATGTAACCATTCGCGGTATTCAGCGGAAACGCGGTCGCACTCTGTGAGGCCACGCTGCCACGGACCGCCGGGAACGGACTCGGGAACGCGAACAACGGACCCGTGGGACGAATCTCGTTGTTGAAGCTCTCCGAAAGCTCGTACGGGCCGCCGGTGAGCAGGCGCGCGTAGCGTCCGAGGGTCTCGGTGTAGATACCGTATCCGGCGCGAATCACCGCCTTGTCGCCCCACAGCCGGTACGCCCCGCCGATGCGCGGCGCGAAGTTCCCTTTCTCCGGATATGGGCCGACATCGCCCGCCACCGGAGCCAAATTCGCCGGATACAGCGGACTCACCTTGCCGCCACCATCGCCCGGAATCACGATCTTGTTCGAATCGAGGTCGAAGCGCCACACCAAGCCATCGTTGAAGTTCGGGCGCCCGAAGCGATCCCAGCGCAGGCCGAGATCCATCGTGAGACGGCTGGTGACCTTCCAGGAATCGGTCAGATAGATGCCGAGTTCGTTGTCGCGCCGGATGCGGTTGGTGAGCGGATCGAGGCGGCTCGACGTGAAGGGAAGGCCGAGCAGGAAGTCCGAGTATCCGTATCCGGAAAGCGATCCGTTGAAGTTGAAGGTGCCGTAGGTTCCCTCCGGAACGTTGCCGACAAAGCGCCGTTGCGGCTTGAACTCGCCACCGAACTTGAGGACGTGACGTCCGTTCGACCACGTGATCGAATCGGCGATGCCCCAGTTGTGATCGTCCTGCACGTAACCGCCCGGCTGCGTGCGGAGCGTGTCATAGCCCGCGATGTCGACGCGCGGGAACCCCTGCGCGCTGAGCCCCTGCGGATTCACACCCTGGATGCCGAGTTCCTTCACGACATCGTCACCCTTGAAGGGAGTGACTCCGTAAAGGGTGTCGCCATCGCGGACGCGCTCGATATAGAGTCCGACGCGCAGTGAGTTCACCAGTGACGGTGAGAACACATGCGTATCTTCCACCACGAAGTGGAAGTTCGACCGCTTGCGAGTCCACGAGAACGCCGGGAAGTTGGTCGGCAGCACGTAGAGATCCCAATTCCAGATCATGCGGCCCATGAGGCGGTTCTTGTCGCTGATGTGGTGATCGATGCGCTGAGAGAAGTCCTCGCGCAGCGAGTAGTCGGTCGGGAACGGAAAGACGAAGCTGAAATTGCGCGCCAGCGCGTCGTTGCCGCCGATATTGGGCGCGGGAAGGTACTTCTCGTTGATCTTCTGCGACACGGCGCTGATGCGGGCGGAAGGAATGGTGTTGTTCGGGAACGGAGTCCCGTTCAGCGGATCGCGTACCACCGTGGGACGGGCGCCGGGCAGAAGCTGGCTGAAATCGCCGCGGCGCATTTGATTCGATGGCACGCTGCGCAGGTAGAACTGCTTGCCCGGAACCTTCAGGATATTCGCCGACGTGTAGAAAAATGTCTTGTCGCGCCGGATCGGTCCGGAGACGCTGCCGCTGATCGTGTGGATCAGCAGCTTCGACTTGCGGGCCTCGAAGAACTCCTTCGCGCCGAACGCCGAATTCTGATGCCAGTAGAGCGCGCGGCCGTGGAACTTGTTCGAGCCGCTCTTGGTCACCATGTTCATGTAGCCCACGCGCGCGAACTCGGCCGTGTTGTTCACGGTGACGACATTGATCTCCTGCACGTCGAAGATGTCGTTGAGCTGATTCACGGCACCGTCGTTGGTGTGCCCGTCCTGGCCTTCCTGAACCTGACTGGTGGCCTGCCCGGCCCAGATTGAACCCCAGACTCCGCCACGCTGCTGGATGAGCGGCAGCGTGGTGAGAAATAGGCTCGGATCGAGCGTCGCTTCCGCGCCCACCCACGGCATGTCGGGGTGCTTCTCACCGCTGATGGTTCCGGTGATCTTCGAGGAATCGGTCGAGATGACAGCCGCGTCGGCCTTCACCGTGACTTCACTCGATACCGCGCCAATCTCGAGTTGGGCGTTGACCCGGCGGACCTGACTGCTCTCGAGCAGGATATTGTCCGCGACGAACGTCTTGAAGCCCTGGCCGGAGACCGTCATCTTATAAGTGCCGCGCTGAAGATCCGGGATCTCGAAATCGCCGTTCTCATTGGCCGTTGTGACGCGCTTCAGGTTGGTTTCCTGATGCACGACCGTGATGTTCGCCTGCGGAACAGTGGCGCCGGTTTGATCGTTGACCGTGCCTCGAATCGTGGAAAGAGTGATCTGCGCCTGCGCGGCGGAAACAAAAAGAAAGATCGCAAGTGTACGTCCCATGAACCGCCCTCCTGGCTGGACACGCTATCACCAAATGGGAAGAAAATTCAACAGGCGGAACGAACCATCCCGCCATTGAGATAAAATTCTCGCAGTGGCCGTTTCCAAGTACCTCGCACCATTCGTCGTGAGCAGCATCGCCTTCGCGGCGCCCGAGACCGATTTGTTCGAAATAAAGGTCCGCCCGGTGCTGGCCGCGAACTGCCTCGAGTGTCATGGGAAGGCTGCGATGGGCGGGCTGCGGCTCGATTCGCGGCAGGCGGCGCTGAAGGGCGGCAAGTCCGGCGCGGCGGTCGTTCCGGGCGACCCGGAGAAGAGCATCCTCTTAAGAGCGGTTTCTCACTTGGATACGAAATTGAAGATGCCGCCGAAGGGCAAGCTCTCCGAAGGCGAGATCGCGGCGCTTCGAACCTGGATCGAGTCCGGCGCTGTTTGGCCGGAATCGGCTCACGGCGCGTCGGGCACGGCGAAGACATTCTGGTCGTTTCAACCGGTCAAGAAGGCAGCGGTGCCGGCCGCCGGAGCCGGCTGGGCCAAGACAGATACCGACCGGTTCCTCGCCGCCAAGCTCGGCGAAGCCGGCATGAAGCCCGGGCCCGAGGCGGATCGCCGGATCTGGATCCGCCGAGTCACGTTCGACCTCACGGGGCTGCCTCCGGCGCCGGAAGAAGTGGCCGCGTTCCTGAACGACAAGGCTCCCAAAGCTCGCGAGCGCGCGGTGGAGCGCCTGCTCTCGTCCCCGCATTACGGCGAGCGTTGGGCACGCCACTGGCTCGATCTCGCGCGCTATTCCGACGGGCGCCAAGCAGCCCGGGAGGACACGCCGTATGCGAACGCCTTCCGCTACCGGGACTGGGTGGTGAACGCGTTCAACTCCGATATTCCCTATGACACGTTCGTCAAAGCGCAGATCGCCGCCGACGCGATGCCCGAACCCCAGAGGGAGAAACTCCTTCCCGCGCTCGGATTCCAGGCGCTCGGCGAAAGCACAGACGACCAGCTCGATGTGACGACACGCGTCTTCCTGGGCTTGACGGTCGGCTGCGCGCGCTGCCACGACCATAAATACGATCCGATTCCGGCGCGCGACTACTACTCACTGCTCGGCGTGTTCAAAAGCAGCAAGGCCGACGAGTTTCCGCTCGTTCCGAAAGAGCAGGTGGAGGCCTACAAAAAGGCGAAGGCTCTCTCCGATGAAAAGAAGGCCGAGATCAAACGCTTCACCGACAAGCAACTGGCGCTCGTGGTGGACATGCTCGCTTCGCAAACCGGAGACTACCTGATCGCGGCTTGGCGGCTCATGGCCGACCCTGCCGCCAAGGCCGAAGCGGTGGCGAATCAGGGCGGCCTCGACAAGCAGACGCTCGAGCGCTGGGTGAAGTACCTCGAACGACGGCCGTCCGACCACACGAACATGGATCGCTGGCACCATCTGATGTCGAAGAGCGGCGGCGTGGCGAAGGCTCCAGAAGCGGAGGTGCGCGCGGTCGCGGCCGCGATTCACGCCGATGTGCAATCCCTTCTTGCCGAAAAGAAGGCGATCGACGATCGCAACTACGTCAAGCTGGGCGGCATCGAGGGTATGAAGAACGAAGCGAAGGTCATCAAGACACTGGTGGACGCCCTTCCGGTGGAACGCTACTACTTCTGGCGCGACATGGCTTCGGGTCCGTACAAGGTCGAGGACATCCGTTTCGCGGGCGGCGTTTACTACTACCCGGCAAAGGATGCTGAGCGCTTCTACAGTCCGCACCTGAAGGCCTACGCCGCGCGGCTTCGCGAGGAATCGAGTGCTCTCGAGAAGAGGATTCCCAAGCCCTACCCGTTCTGGCATGTGCTCTCCGACCAGGCAAAGCCGGCCAACACCAAGGTCGCGATTCGCGGCAACGCGGAGAACCTCGGCGAAGAGGCTCCGCGCCGATTCCTTTCCGCATTGTGCGAGGGCGAACCCACTCCCTTCCAAAAGGGCAGCGGCCGGCTGGAACTGGCCGAGGCGATCGCGTCGCCTTCGAATCCGCTCACCGCGCGCGTGATGGTCAATCGCGTGTGGAAACTGCACTTCGGCGAAGGTCTGGTCCGCTCCACCAGCAACTTCGGGCGAAACGGAGAGGCGCCGTCGCATCCGGAACTGCTCGATTATCTGTCGGCGAAGTTCGTCGAAAGCGGCTGGTCTGTGAAGGCCCTGCATCGCGAGATGGTGCTCTCGGCCGCCTACGGCATGACGTCGGATGAGTTGCCCGCCGAGTACGCGAGGAAAGATCCGGAAAACCGGCTGCTGTGGCGCGCGAACGTGCGCGAGCGGCTGGATGCCGAGGCGCTGCGCGACTCGTTGCTCGCCGTGGCCGGAACACTCGATCCGTCGGTGGGCGGCGAATCGAAACCTCTGACCGACGACTACTCACGCCGCACGCTCTACGTGACGGTAAGCCGCGGGATTCCGAATCGAACGATGGCGCTGTTCGATTTTCCCGACGCGAACGCAACCGCCGAACAACGGCTCACCACAGTGGGCCCGATGCAGCGGCTGTTCTTCATGAACAGCTCGTTCGTGGCGCGGCAATCGAAGGCGCTTGCCGAGCGCGTGGCGCGGGAAGCCGCAACGAACGAGGCGCGGATCTCGCGCGCCTACGAACTACTCTATGGACGCGCTCCTTCGGCGGAGGAGACGCGGCTCGGCGCCGAGTTCGTGGGATCGGGCGCGGCGGAAGCATGGCCCAAGTACGCTCAGGTGTTGCTGAGCGCCGCCGAATTCAGCGCGGTAAGGTAAAAGAGGAATGGCGATGATGACACGGCGGCAAATGCTCGGATGCGGATTCGGTTCGCTCGGCTTGGCGGGCACGCTTCAGGCAGGCGGCGCGGTGACCACTCACCACGCGGCGAAGGCGAAGCACGTCATCTTTCTGTTCCTGAATGGCGGACTCTCGCAGGTGGACACCTTCGACCCCAAGCCCGAACTGACGCGGCGTGACGGACAGCCGCTGCCGGGACCGAAGGTGAAGACCGATAGCGCCACGGGCAACCTGATGAGGTCGCCGTACGAGTTCCGCAAGTGCGGACAGAGTGGCATCGAAGTGAGCGAGATCTTCCCCCGCGTCGGGAGCCTGATCGATCACTTCGCCGTCATCCGGAGCTGCTACGCCGACAACGGAAATCACGGGCCGTCGCTGATGCTGATGAACACGGGACATCAGTTGGCGGGCCGCCCGTCGATGGGCTCTTGGATCTCGTATGGACTCGGCACGGAGAATCGCAACCTGCCGGGCTTCATCGCGCTCTGTCCGGGATATCCGGTAATGGGTCCGAGACTTTGGAGTTCGGGATTCCTGCCCAATCCGCATCAAGGCACCTACGTTCCGAACAGCGAGAAGACGCCGGAGAAGCTGGTCCAGTTCATACGAAACGAGAAGCTGACGGTGCCAGAGCAGGAGAGCCAATTGCGCCTGCTCGACCGGCTGAATCAGATCTATCTCGGCGACGGCAAGGCGCAACCGAAGATCGCCTCGGCGGTGGAATCGATGGAAGTCGCCTTCCGCATGCAGATGGAGGCGCCCACCGCGTTCGATGTCGACAAGGAGACGCCAGAGACTCGGACTCGTTACGGCGACACCGATTTCGGCCGGGGCTGTCTGCTCGCGCGGCGGCTGGTGGAACGCGGGGTCCGGATGGTTCAGGTCTACTTCGGCAACTCACAGCCGTGGGACAGCCACGAAGACATTCGCTCACACAAAGGATTGGCGCGCGAAGCCGATCCGGCAATCGCGTCGCTGATCGAGGACCTGAAATCGCGCGGACTGCTCGACCAGACACTCGTGATCGTGGGCAGCGAATTCGGACGCACGCCGATGATCCAGAGCGCGGGCCAGCTCCGTGTGAATCAAGGCCGTGACCACAACGTATTCGGCTTTACCACGCTGCTCGCCGGTGGCGGAATCAAGGGCGGCATCACCTACGGCAACACCGATGAGTTCGGCTTGCGCGCGGTCGAAAAGCGTGTCCACCCGCATGACCTTCAGGCAACGGTGCTACACCAGTTGGGCATCGATCACACCCGGCTCACCTATCGCTACAGTGGTCGCGATTTCCGGCTCACCGATGTTGGCGGCCTGGTGCTGAGAGACGTGATCACGTAACGCAACGCCGTTCGATCTCGAAGCGCATGTGTCCCGAGCCTGCGTCAGGCTCCGCAACACTTTTTGTACTTCTTGCCGGACCCGCACGGGCAAGGGTCGTTGCGACCCACCTTCGCGGTTTTCGCCGGTTCGGCGGCAGTCTCGGCCGCCTCGGGCTCCTCGGCGGTGCCCGCCAGTTGCGCGCGCAGTTCGAGGCCACGGTCAACCATCGCCTCGTCCCCTTCGCTGAGACCGCCCGCGAGCTTCTCGATTTCCTTCTTGATCTTCTTCAGCGCCGCCGGGTTGTGATCGCCGGGGCAGCCGATCGCGTAAGCGTAGATCGCCTCGCTCCGGAAGTCGAGATTGTCCATCAGTTCGGCGAGCTTGGGCATCTGGTCCGCCATGCGGAACATGCCCACCGCGATGATCGCCTGCGTACGGACTTGCGGTTCGGCGTCTTCGTCGAGATTGTCCGGGATGAACTCGCCGAACTCGGGATCGAGCGTGCGCCACATGCCTTCGATCGCTTTGGCGCGGATATCGGGGTCGTCGTAGCCGGCCTCGAGGGCCTGCCGGATCGCGGGAACGTCGTAATGGAGATAGCTGGCGCCGATCGCCGCCGACACGCGCTCGTCGAGGTCCGCGCTTTCGTCCTCCACCTTTTTCACAACGGCTTCGCGAACGGCATCGTCGCCGATGTCTTCGCGGAGAGCTTCCCAGGCAACGGAGCGGACTTCGAGTTCCGGGTCTGACTTCGCCATCGTGAGGAACTTCTTGCGTAAACCAGCGGCGTGCTCTTCGTGCAGCCACGAGTCGACGGCGAGAATCCGGTGCGGCACGTAGGGGCTGTCGAGGAACTCCATCCGTTCCTTGGCGGGAATCTCGTTGAAGTCGGGCTCATCCTCTTCCGGATATCGCGCCCAGATTTCGTAAGGCTCGGTTTCGCCCGGACGCTCGGAGTGCTCGGCGTAAATGGGCCCGAGGAAGTCCTTCTCCGGCGACTCGTCGATCCGCTGTTCGATGCGGCTGTCCTTGACGCCGAGGCAGGCGAGTTCGAAGAGCAGATCCCCGCCACCCTTGCCGAGATCCTTCTGCAACTCGAGCAGCGGCTCCACCACGGGCGGCCCGAGGCGGACGAGGGCTTCGGTCAACTCTTCGGGGATGTCCGCCGGATCGGCCTTGATTTCCTCGAGAAGAAACGGAATCGCCTCCGCGGTGGGATGCAGGCAGAAAATCCGGAGCAGATCCTCGCCGATGGAGAGCCGGTCATTCGAGCGATCCTCGTTGGCGAAGCGGACGATGTCCGGCTGGGTCCGCTCCGGCTCGTCGACCAGCGCATGCAGCCACCGCTGATCGATCCCCACGCGGCCATCGGTGGCGGCCGTGAGGAGATCGTATGCGGAGACGGACTTGTACTGGTCCGGAGTGATGATCATCTAATAGGTGGCCCGTCCACCGGAAGCATCGTAGCACTGTCCGGTGACGAACGAGCAGTCCTTGCTGGACAGGAAGTGAGCCACGGCCGCGATCTCTTCCGGTTCACCGGTGCGGCGCATCGGAATCTTCGCGGTCATGTAGTCTACCTGCTGTTGCGTCAACTGCTCGAGGATTTTGGTGCGGACCACGGCGGGCGAAACAGCGTTCACGCAGATGCCGTCGGTGGCCACTTCCTTCGCCAGTGACTTGGTAAAGCCGATGACGCCGGCCTTGGTGGCCGAGTATCCGGTCATGTTTGGATTGCCTTCCTTGCCCGCGATGGAGGCGAGGTTGACGATGCGGCCGTACTTGCGCTCGCGCATGTGGTTGATCACGGCGCGGCAGGGCAGGAAGATTCCGGTGAGGTTAATCCTCAGGATCTTCTCCCAATCCTCATCTGTCTGCTCCCAGATCGGCGCGGCCTTGCCGCCGATACCGGCGTTGTTCACCAGAATATCGATGCGGCCGGTCTTGGCGAGCACCGTTGCGACACCCGCCTCGACCGATGCGCGATCGGTGATATCGAACACGAGCCCGAACGCGGAGCCGCCGATCGAGGCAGCCACCTCGTCCGCACCCGCTTTGTTCAGGTCGGCGATCACCACGGTCGCGCCGGCGGCGGCGAACCGGCGGGCGATTGCTTCGCCGATGCCGGTTGCCGCTCCGGTGATGATCGCGGTTTGGCCAGTGAGGTCGAAGTAGGCCATGCGGCTACTCTTCCCTCACCACGCTGACGGGAACTTCCACCGAGACATCGCGGTGGAGCTTGACGACGACCTTGTGTTCGCCGAGCGTGCGGATCGGCTCATCGAGCACGATCTTCTTGCGATCGACGTTGAACTTCTGGGCTTCGAGCGCGTGAGCGATATCCTGCGCGGTGACCGAACCGAACAGTTGATCGTTTTCACCTGCCTTGGCCTTGATAGTGATCGCGGCCCCGGCGATGAGCTTGCCGAGTTCGGTGGCTTCACCGGCGAGTTTGGCGTCCTTGCGCAGATGCGCCTGACGTTCCTGCTCCACGATCTTCTTGTTCGATTCCGTCGCGGCTACCGCGAGGCGTTTCGGCAGGAGATAGTTGCGGGCGTATCCGGCGGCCACTTTGACCAACTGCCCGCGGGTACCCAGCTTCTCCACATCTTCACGAAGAATGACTTCCATCGTGGTCTCCTCCTTATCCCCGCGGTTCGCGCGGATTTCCGGCGAACGGCAGCAGTGCGATGTTACGGGCGCGCTTGATCGCCTCGGCGAGACGGCGCTGACACGGCGTGCAGACGCCGCTCAAGCGCCGCGGAACGATCTTGCCCCGCTCGGACACGAATTGCGAGAGCAGCTTCGAATCCTTGTAGTCGATATAGTCGATCTTGTCGACGCAGAATTTGCAGACCTTGCGGCGGCGGAAAAACTGCCGCTTGCTCGAGGTGACGATTGCCTTGTCGCCGCCGGTCGGGCGCTGGGAACTGGCGATGGGCCTTCCGCCCTTGGTTTCAGCCATGTTGATGATCTCCTAAAAGCAGTTACTCGGACTTGGCCTCGGCGGCGGGAGCGCCTGGCATCGTGACGGGTTCGGCGGGCGCGGCCGGGGCGGCCGGCGCCGCGGGCAGGGCCGGGGCCGCCATGGGCATGGCCGGCGGAGCCGCCGGTGGCGGTGGCTTGCGGGCGGCACGCTTTTCGCGGGCCTTCTTGCGCTTCTCGAGCCACTTCATGGTTTCGTCCATGCGCACGGTCTGGTATTTGAGCACCAGATCCGACACGCGCAGACGGCGCTCCACTTCGCGGATCACTTGCGCGCCGCAGTGCAGCATCAGGACAACGAAGTATCCCTCGTGGTTTTTGTCCACGCGGTAGGCGAGCTTGCGCACACCCCACTTGTCCACCTTTTCCGTCTTGCCGCCGCCAACCTTGACGACGGAGTCCAACTGCCCGTTCAGCGCGTCGACTTCTTCTTCGGTCGCGCTGGGTTTGGCAATGTAAACCTCTTCGTAAATTCTCATTTTTCCTCTTCTTTTTCACCTTGGGCGCGGCGATTGAATTTCGCCATGGCCTTTTCGACGCCTTCGGAGATGACGGACTCGATCACGGAAGCCGAAAGGTCCCGCAACTCGTCCAATTCCGGCCAGTGTGCCTTCCGGATCGGAGACAGCACATGCCGGATTCCTTCCACGGGGTGACCGGGATGGATACCGATTCGGACCCGCGCGAAGTCCTGGGTCCCCAGACTGCCGATCACGGATTGGACTCCGTTATGGCCGGCTGAAGAGCCCTTGGGCCGGATCCGCAGGGTGAGCCACGGAAGAGCCAACTCGTCATAAACCAACAACAAGTTGTCCGGTCCCAATTCGTATCGATCGAGCAGCGCGCGAACCGAAGGCCCACTCAGGTTCATGTAGGTCTGCGGTTTGACTAGAACGACCGGTGTGCCTTGAAACTCGCCCAGGCCCACGAGAGCGTTGGCTTCCTTGCGCGTGACGCGGATACCGTGACGGTCCGCGAATCGATCCACGGCAAGGAAGCCGAGGTTATGCGGCGTGAGTTCGTATTCAGGACCCGGATTCCCCAACCCGGCGATGAGCCAAGTCTTGCTGGTAGGCATGAAAATCGGGTGAACTCACGCGCGCACGGAAAACTGCTACTTCTTCTTGGCGGGAGCGGCCTTCGCCTTGTCGGCGGCGCCCTCTTCTTCCTTCTTGCCCTTCTTGATGACTTCGGGCTCGGCCGTCTTGGCTTCGCCTTCGGCCGCCGTGGCGGTCTCGTCCGAGCCGCGAACCGTGACGACGTGCGCCACGACCAAATCGGCCGGAGCCAGCAGCTTCATCGATCCGCTCAGCGGAATGTCGCTGGCGCGAACCGCCTGGCCCAAGCCCAGCTTGGAGACGTCGTAGGTGAAGTGCTCGGGAATGTCGTCCGGAAGGCACTCGATTTCGATTTCGCGATTGATCAGTTCGAACATGCCGCCCTGGATCTTGACGCCCACCGGATCTCCCACGACGTGAACGGGAACCTTGACGTGCAGGCGCTTGGCCAGATCGATGCGCTTCAGGTCGATGTGCATCAGCGAACCGCGCACCGGATGGTGCAGCCAGTCGATGATCATGGCCGGCGTTTTGTCGCCGGCGCCAATGGCGACGTCGAAGATCGTGTTGTGGCCGGTCGCCGAATGGAGAATCTTGTTGATCTCCTTCGGGCTCACGGTGACGGCGATCGAATCGCCGCCCGCCCCGTACAACACGGCCGGAATTTTTCCGGCCACGCGAAGTCTGCGAGCCGCGTTCTTGCCCCGGGTATCCCGGGTCTCGGCGGCTACTGTGATGTCCTTTCTCATTGTTACCTCTGTCCTCGGAGCGTGGGCGCCATGGCGGGTTTGAGGGCTTTCCCACGGTGTCCGGGTTGATTCATAAAAACTGTCAAACGAAAAGCGTGCTGACCGAAGTTTCCTCGTGAATGGATTGGATCGCGCGGGCGAGCAGCGGGGCGACACTCAGCGTGCGGATCTTTCCACACTTGGCGCCTTCCCGGCTCAACGGGATCGAGTTGGTGACAACCACCTCGGTGATAGCGGAACTTTCGATGCGCTGGACGGCGGGGCCGCTCAGCACCGGATGCGTCGCGCAGGCCGTGACCTGCTTGGCTCCGGAAGCGAGCAGCGCTTCAGCGCCCTTTACCAGAGTACCAGCAGTGTCGATCAGATCGTCAAGCATGAGGCAATGCTTGTCCCGGACGTTGCCGATGACATTCATCACTTCGGCGACATTGGCCTCTTCGCGGCGCTTGTCGATGATCGCGAGCGGGCGGTTCAATTTCTTGGCGAATGCGCGGGCGCGTTCCACGCCGCCGGCGTCGGGCGAGACCACCACGAAGTCCCCTGGAGTGGCCCTCTCCCGGAAATATTCGATCAGGACGGGCGTGGCGAACAGGTGATCGACGGGGATGTCGAAGAAGCCCTGGATCTGCGCGGCATGGAGATCGAGCGCGAGAATACGGTCGGCGCCAGCGGTCTCGAGCAGTTTGGCGACGAGCTTCGCCGAGATCGGGACACGCGGTTTGTCCTTGCGATCTTGCCGCGCGTATCCGTAATACGAGAGCACCGGCGTGATGCGAGCCGCCGACGCGCGCTTCAGCGCGTCGATCATCATCAGGAGTTCGACGAGATTGCGGTCCACTGGCGTGCAGGTGGGTTGGACCACGAACACGTCGGCGCCCCGCACGTTCTCATGAACCTGCAAATGGATCTCACCATCGGAAAAGGTTCGCACCGAAGCTTCGCCCAGGGGAACGCCCAAGCTGTCGCAAATCTCGGAAGCAAGCGCCGGATTCGCGTTGCCGGTAAAAACGACGAGGCGGTCAAAGCCGCGGTATTGCGTGGCCATCGGTCTACTGGGCCCGGGGAGGCCAGCCCCCCGGAGCGGCATGTGCCGCTAGAGCTCCGAGCCACTGCCCGCGGTATTGGCGCCGGCTGACGAATCGAACGTGAGTCACTTGTACACCAGGGAAGGAATCAGATAGGGACGCTGATGCCTTGTCGCGCGTGCCGGGGGAGGAAAACACGCCAAACAAAGCGGACCCGCTACCGCTCATTCTCGCGGGCCGTGCCCCGAGCTTAAGGAGGGTGCGTTGGACCGACCGAATCAGCGGATGCCTTTCGAACACCGCTTCTTCGAAATCGTTCGCGCAGGAAGATGCCCAATCGCCGGATCCGGACAGACTCCGGCCCAACGAACGGAACTCTCTCATTTTATGAGCCAGCGCGCCGGGTGTCAATTCGGTAAACGCCGGGCGGGCCAGGGCGCGATAGGCTTCCGCCGTGGCGACATGGACTCCCGGCGAGGCGATCAGTACGTTCGGTGCTCGTAAATCGGGCAGCGGGTAGAGCTCTTCGCCACGGCCGGCGCCGAGCGAGGATCCGCCCATCAGGAAGAAGGGAACGTCGGAGCCGATGCGCGCGGCGATATCGAAAAGCAGACCCGTGTCAACGTGTTTTCCGGACAGCGCGGGGAGTGACAGCAGGATCGCGGCCGCGTCGCTCGAGCCGCCACCGAGCCCGCCGCCCATGGGAATCTTCTTGTGCAGCTTGACTCGCAAGATCCCGCGGATTCCAACCTCTTCGGCGAGCGTTGTCGCGGCCTTCCCAATCAGATTTTCGCCAGGAATGTCGATGTCCGTTTCGATCTCGACCGTCGATCGGCGCGATGGCGTGAACTCGAGATCGAGGCGATCGGCGAGAGACACCGTTTGGAAAACGGTACGCAGTTCATGAAAGCCGTCGGGCCGCTTGTACAGCACCGCCAGACCGAGATTCAACTTGGCCAGCGCGCGGACCGAGGCTTTCCTGGTTTCAGCCACGAGGCTAGTAGTGGATCAGCGAATGGATATCGTAGCCAGAGAGTTTTTCGCGGCCGGCCAGAAAATCGAGCTCGATGACGAATCCGAGCGATGCGACGGTCCCGCCGAGCTTCTCGACCAGCTTGGCGACCGCGGCAGCGGTGCCGCCGGTGGCGAGTACATCGTCTACAATCAACACCCGCTGTCCGGGCTGAATGGCGTCCGCGTGGATCTCGAGAGTGTCGGTGCCGTATTCGAGAGCGTACTCCATCTGGACGGTCGCGGCTGGCAGCTTCTTCGGCTTGCGCACCGGTACGAATCCCTTGCCGAGCGCATAGGCGACCGCGGGCGCGAAGATGAATCCGCGGGCTTCGATCCCGAGTACGAGATCGAACGGAGTCGATCGGTAGCGCTCCTCGAGGGCCCCGATCACCGATTTCAATCCACCGGAGTCCTTGAGAAGCGTGGTGATGTCGTAGAAATTGATTCCAGGCTTGGGAAAATCCGGGACTTCCCGGATCAGTTGTTTCATCTGTTCCATCGTAAGCAGCGAGATTCGATTGTACCTATTCGAGCGCCCACTTCGCCCGCGTGACGCCCACCACCATCAGCTCGAGGTCGCCGCTGCCGGTGTTCGCGAAGCTCTTTGCTTCGCCGAGGAAAACCGGGACCGCATCCCCCGCTTTGACCGGCGCTGTCTCGTTGCCGACGGTGACCTTGCCTTCACCCGACACCACATACCAGAATTCCTCGACGCCCTGCTTGGCCTGTTTCGGCACGGCGGCTCCGGCGGGGACCACGTAGTGATCGACGTACGACCAGTTCGTGTAGAAAACTTCGGGCTGCAAGACCCGCCGGTACTTCACCGGACCACCCTGCACCGCAGCCGCGCGGGATTTGTCGAGGCGCATGGTAATGAACACGGGCTTCGGATCGAGTGGCACGCCAACGCGGTCGTCGCCGAGGTCAGTGGCGTCGTACTTGCCTTTGATGGAACCGACTGCGATGTTCATCCACTGAACCGGCTTGCCGGTCGGGTTGTAGATCGCATGTGAACTGCCCATGCGGCAGGGAGCGCCGGCGGGTCCTTGGAGGAGCGAGGTCCGGCCGTTCACGGTGAACTGCGCTTCGCCGTCGAAGATCACGAACATCTCTTCCATGTGGTTGTGGAAGTGGTGGCCGATGCCGCCACCCGGAGGAATCACGCCGCGGTGGAGAAAGATGAAGTTGGTGCTGAAGGTTGCCGCATCGAACATTCCCATGTAATGGAGTTCGCCCGCGCCCGCGTGGACACTTTTGGCGACGCGGAATTTCGAAGGATCGGTGTGCGCGATCCGTTGTGCCAGCGGCTCGCGCGCGTGCGCGGCCAAGGCGAAGACGAGAGGCAATAGAGCGAGTCGCATGGTCATTTCTTCTCCGCGAGATTGTAGTCGAACGGTCCGTCGGTGTAGAACAGAATTTCGGTCTCTTCGAGTGCGGTCAGCGGGCCGTGGGCCTCATTGACGGCGGCGTAGTGGAACGAACCCGGAGTCCAGGTGGCGCCGGGCGCTTTCAGCTTGCCCTTCAGCACGTATATCGAATGGCCGCACTTGGTGTGATAGTGGCGCGGTTCGGTGAAGCCTTTCGGAAATCGCACGACCGCCGAGACGAGACCCTTGGCTTTGTTGTCATGCAGGACTCGCTGCTCGAGCCCCTTGGGGACGCCGGGGAGTTCGACGGGAGTCCAGGGGATCTTGGCCGTTTGGGTCAGCAGCGAAGCTTCATTGGCCGCCGACGCGATGGCGAGGGCCAGCGTAGGCACGAGGACGGGAATTCGCATTGCCGTCCATTATGGCTCAGGATTTCCTGTTTGACCAGACCGGTGGATTCCAACTGTGGGCGAGATCGAGCGTGAAGCCCGAGCTTGGCGCCGTTCTCGAGATACTCGGCCGTCCTTTTGCGGACCGCGGACAGCCGGCCGCCCCTTGAGCGGACTCCACGACGAAGTCCGGCACTGCGGAGGACGCTCACTCAGTTCTCCTCGAGGCAGAGCCTCGAGCCTAAACTGGAGCACCCAGGACGCGTCCGGTGAGCGATGGGCGCCGTTGGGGAGATCGAAACCGGAGTTGCCGGATGATTCCGCCACGTTCGTACACAACCTCGAAGTGGTCGAGGGGTCACCTCACCCATCGGCATGTCCCTGCCGGGCTACGGCTCGAACACCAGCTCCCAGTCCGAAATGCCCTTGATGTAGAGCCGCGACACCCGGCCCGCCACCGAATCGGTGTCGCCGAATGCCATACCCAACACCTGTGGATACCAGCCGGGCTTGTAGCGGATCTCGGCGGCGCTCAAGATTCGCTTGGGCGCGGTCCACGAGGCCGGATCCGACAAATCGCCGGTGGAAGTGACGTAAATCCCTTCGGTAGGCCAGCGCGGCTCGCAGCAAGTCCGTGCCATCAGCACCACATACTTGCCGAGGTGATAATTCCAGTGAATCGACGGACCCCAATACGAGTCGGTATTCGCGGCCGCCCAGGAGACTCTGGCAGGGAAAACGGGAGTAACCTGTCCCCCGAGCCCCGGTTCCGCCCACGCCCCGTCGAAGTACTTGAAGACGGCGCCGGCTGGCTCGAAGCGGTCAGCGAATGCCATCCGCGCCATCGCGACCCCCTGGCTTTCCACCGGTCCGCCGTACGAGGTGAAGATGAAATAGAAGTAGCCTTCCTGCACGGTCACGCTGAAATCGCCATGGCCCGAGGCGAAGAATCCGTTACGGGCCGAACAGTCGGCAGGATCGGCGGCCGAGAGCACGAGGCCGAGGTCGCGGAAGGTCCGCCCGCCATCCTCGGAGACCATGGCGCCAATCTCGGGCACGGTCAGTGATCCGGAACAAATACCGCCCGGTTCGTGGTGATACCAGGCCCACAGGCGGCCATCCTCGGGGTCGAGGTAGGTGGCTTCGATCCAGAGCGGCTGATGATCCCAAGAGTCGATCTCCACCGCGAACTCTTCGGTCACCTCGTCGCCGTTCAGGTAGAACTGGTTAGCGCCACGCGTGACAATCGACGTGCCCGACGAGTTCACCAAGTGGAACTGGCTGTCGTACCAGTAGGCCGGACTGTTGGAATCGACGAGAACGGGCATCACCACGGAGGGTGCGTTCACGACTTGGACGTTTTGTGAAAAGGCCAGAGACGCGGCAACGCACACTCCGAGTGTGACACCGGGCCCCCTTCGGCGCCGAAACGGCAAAATGATCTCCTGTCTTTTACAAGATGACTTCGCGATCGAAATGGTTACGGAAACTCAACGCCGAAGTGAAGAATCCTGTATAATCCGGTTCAGCGTCTCAGCCCATGTCGAAGGCATTTTTTCTCCTATTGGCCGCGCTGCCCCTGCTCGCGCAGGCCGTCAGCTTCACCAATCAAATCAAACCCGTTCTGGCCAAGCAATGTTCCGGCTGCCATCAGCCCCAGAGCATGCAATCCGGACTTTCGGTGACTACATTCGAGGCCTTGAAGAAGGGTGGAACAAAGGGGCCCGGATTTGTTGCCGGCAAACCGGATGAGAGCCTGCTCGTCGGATACCTGACCGGAGCGAAGTCACCGCGAATGCCCTTCGGCGGCAAGCCGCTGCCGGAAGAGGACATCGAATTGTTCCGCGCATGGATCCGCGAAGGAGCGAAAGACGATTCCGCCGGCGCCGGTGCGGCCAGCGCGCATGTGCCGAAAGTTCCCTCACAGCCGATCGCCTACAAGTCCGCTCCGCTCGTGACCGCATTCGCCTTCTCGCCGGATGGCAAGATGCTCGCTGTTTCCGGCTATCACGAGATCCTGCTGAACACGGTCGAGGGCAAGCTGATCGCGCGGCTTCCAGGAAAATCGATGCGCATCCACGGGCTCGCATTCACTCCGGACGGCAAGACGCTCGCCGCGGTCGGCGGTGATCCGGCCCGATCGGGCGAAGCGCAGATTTGGGATGTCGAGACGAGGAAGCAACGGGCTTCAATCGTTGCATCGGCCGATACGTTCTTCGGCGGCGCCCTATCGCCGGATGGAAAGCTTCTCGTCGCGGGAGGCGGAGCCGACAAGTCGATCCGCCTGATCGATGTCGAGGCGGGCAAAGAAGTCCGCAAGATCGATCACCATGAGGACTGGGTCTTCCAAGGTGTGTTCGGAGTGGACGGAAAGCGGTTGGTGACCGTGGGCCGCGATCGCGCGGCGAAGCTAACGGATGTTTCCACGGGCCGTTTCGTCGAGAACGTCAATCTGCTCAAGGATTCGCTAATGGCGATTGTCCGCCATCCCAAACGCGACTGGGTGGCGATCGGCGGGGCGGAGCGGATTCCGTACCTTTACCGCCTCGACCGGCCGCGCGCGATGCGGATCGCTGATGATTCTACGTTGATCCGCAAGTTCGACCGGCAGGACGGACCGATCACCGCACTCGCTCTCTCTCCCGACGGGGGCAAGCTCGCGGTGGGAGCCGAGGCGGGCGATGTTCGTATTTTCAACGCCGAGACCGGCGATTTGATCGCGCGCTGTTCCGGCCATCAGGGCGGTATCTTCGCGCTCCAGTTTTCGCCCGATGGAGCGAATCTCGTGACCGGTGGGTTCGACGGGCACCTCCGCTTCTACGACATGTCTGGGAAAATGGTGCGCGATTTCGTGGCCGCGCCGGTCGAACTGTCGAGGGGCAACTGATGATGCGCGTCACGCTACTCTTCGCCCTCGTGGGCCTCGCTTTCGCCGCGCCGAACCTTCGCGATCTGTCGCCTCGTGGCGGTCAGCGCGGAAAGACGATTCAACTCGTATTGAAGGGCTCCGAGCTTCGCGCGGGCGCGCAATTGCAGACAACGCTTCCCGCGAGCATCTCACGGCTTGCGCCGTCCAAGGAGTTGATGCGGCCCGATTCCGAGCTGCCGTTCCTCGTCGAAATCAAGAAGGATGCGCCGGTGGGGCTCTATCCGGTCCGCGTGCTGGCCGATGACGGGCTCTCGAATGTGCTGCTGTTTTCTGTGGGCGAGTTCGCGGAAGTCGAGGAGACGGAATCGAGCGAACCCAAGCAGACGAATGCCGAGTTGAAGTCGGCGCAGGCCGTGACGGCTCCGGTTACAGTGAATGGCACGCTACTCGAGGGCGACCTCGACATCTACGGATTCGACGCGAAGGCGGGCCAGCGGCTCGTATTCGAAGTGGAGGCGAACGTGATGGCGAGCGCGATCGATCCGGCCATCGAGTTGCTCGATGTCGCTGGCAAGACAATCGCGAAGAACGACGATGCTCCGGGCAACGGCATCGACTCGAGAATCGATCACACCTTCCGCGCCGGGGGCCGCTACTACGTGCGTGTGCACGACTCGAAGTACTCGGATCAATCGGCGAACTTCTATCGCCTGAAGATCGGCTCGTATCCCTATGCGGAAGCGCTGTTCCCGCTTGGCGGCAAGCGTGGCGACCCGGTGACGGTGCAGGCCATCGGCGGCAGCTTCGCCCAACCCGCTGCGGTGAAGCTCGACACGTCGGTGAAGTCGCGATTCGTGCCGGTGCGCGTGGCCGGGTCGGCGAGTCTGCCGCTGCTGTTCGAATTGAGCGACACGCAAGAAACGCTGGAGCCCGAATCGGGGGGGCCGACCGCGCTCCCATCGGGCGTGATCCTCAACGGCCGTATCGCCAAGCCGAAGGAAATCGACAAGTACAGAGTCGCGGTGAAACCGGGCGAGCAATGGATCTTCGAGGTCCGCGCTTCGGCGCTCGGAACATCGCGGCTCGATGCCCTGCTGACGGTCTATGGACCCGATGGCAAAAAAATCGCCTCTCGCGACGATCTCGGTAGCGCCGATCCGGTGTTGCCGCTCGAGATTCCAGAGAAGGTGAACGAAGTGACGGTTGCGGTGGAGGACCTGCTCGGGCGCGGCGGGCTGGCGTTCGGATATCGCCTTCAGGCACGGCGGGAGCCGGCGGACTTCATCGTGCGGTTGAACTCGCCGTTTGTGAACGTTCCGGCGGGCGGAACGGCGATCGTCAATGCGACACTCCAACGGCGTGGCTACGATGGCGCGGCGCGGCTCGAGATTCCGAATCTCCCAAAGGGCTTCCATGTCGCTGGTGGACACATCGCACCGGCCGCCGCATCGCAACGCTTCGACGACCCGAATCCGCGATTCAGCGCGGCGGCGAGCACGCTGACGATCACCGCCGATCCGGATGTGAAGCCGCAAAGCGTGGAGCTGCAGGTGATCGCCCGCGCGGGTGCCATCGTGCGGCGGGCGGAAGGTCCGGGGCTCGTGACCGCGGTGAAAGGGCTTCGTCAGAAGGCGATCACCGCCGCGTGGCTCGAGATGGATCTGCCGATGGCGGTCTCGAAGCCACTGCCGGTAAAGCTTTCGAACCCGGTGCCCCTGGTGCGAATTTCGCAAGGCGTCGAGTTCCCGCTGAACTACAAAATTGAACGCGGACTCGTGGGCAGGGTACAAGGCAAGCCGCGCGAGACGATCGCGACCCAAGTCGGCAATCTGCGCATCCTCCAGGGGCCGGCGAGCAAGAGTCCGGACGCGGGCTCGATGCTGGTGAATACGAACTTCGCCACGCCCACCACGAAGTTCGATATGCTCTCCACCGTGACCGCCGATGTGGACGGCGGACAGGTCGATGTCTATGCGCCGATCGTCACCTTCGAAATCGTGCCCGGATATCAGGTCTGGCCATCGGCCTCCGAATGGCGGGCACCAGCCGGTGGTTCGTTCCAGATCGCTGGTAAGATTCATCGTGAGCCGACGTTCGAGGGCGGACCCGTGAAGCTCGATGTGCAAGAGCTTCCCGAGGGCGTCACGTGCGCTTCCGCTGAGATCGCGGCCGCGGCGCGCGACTTCGCGATCGCCTGCCAAGTGGCATCCAGCGCGCCGAAGGGCACGCACGAAGTCCAGATCTCCTCGCAGGCTCCCGATACCGGGGCCAAGGCGAAAGACACCTACAAAATCCCGGTGGTGCCGGGGAAGTTGACCATCCAATGAGACTCATCGCCAGTTCGCTGTTTCTGGCCGCGATCGCCGCGGCTGCTCCGCTCTCTTTCGTGAAAGACGTCATGCCCGTGCTCAACAAGGCGGGTTGCACTTCTGGACCGTGCCATGGCGGCGCGAAAGGCAAAGCGGGCTTCAAGCTCTCATTGCGCGGTTACGATCCCGAATTCGACTATCGCGCGATCGTCCACGAGATGGCGGGCCGGCGTTGGAATCGCACCGATCCCGCGAACAGCCTCGTTCTGCTGAAGCCCGCGATGGCGATTCCGCACGGCGGCGGACTGCGGTTCGACGAGAAGTCGGCGTACTACAAGATCGTGCTCGATTGGATCGCGCAGGGCGCGCCGTTCGGCGATCCCGTCTCCGCAACGGTGACCAAACTCGACGTGACGCCGAACGAGTTCTTCACCCAGAAGCCGGGATCGACCCAGCAATTGAAGGTGGTGGCGCACTACGCCGATGGTTCGACGCGCGATGTGACGCGTGACGCCCAGTATTCGAGCAACACACCTACCAAGGCGGAAGTGAATGAGGACGGGCTGGTGAAGACCGTCCGCCGCGGCGAAGCGGCGATGCTCGTGCGGTACGAAGGCAAGCTCGCGGTGATCAACGTGACCGCGGTCCCCGAAGCTCCATTCGCCTGGCAGGCCGTGCCCGAATGGAATTATGTCGACAAGAACATCAATGCCAAGCTCCAGCGGCTGAAACTGCAACCGTCGGAGCTGGCGAGCGATGCCGAGTTCCTGCGGCGCGTCTCCTATGATCTGGCTGGGGTTCCGCCATCACCGGAGGATGTGAAGGCGTTCGTCGCGGACAAGACCGAGACGCGGAAGAAGCGATCGGCGTTGATCGAGAAGCTGCTGGCGCGCGAGGAGTTCGTCAATCACTGGTCAGTGAAATGGTCCGACCTGTTGCAGGTGAACCGCAACAAGCTCGGCGACAAGGGCGTGTGGGCGTTCCGCGAATGGATTCGCGAGTCGCTCGAACAGAACCGGCCATATGACCGCATGGTGCGCGAGTTGCTCACCGCGCGCGGATCGACGTTCAAGAATCCGCCCGCCAACTTCTTCCGCTTCACGCGCGAACCGAAGGTGGCGATGGAGACGACCACGCAGTTGTTCCTCGGCGTTCGCATGGTGTGCGCGCAATGCCACGATCATCCGTTCGAACAGTGGACGCAGAATCAGTACTACAACCTGAGTGCCTTCTTCGGCGCGCTCGCCGTCAAGGGCGGCGAGGATTCCGATGAAGAAGTGATCTACGATAAACGCGAAGAGGCCGAGATCCATCACCCGAAGGACAATCGTGTGATGCCGGCGAAGTTCCTGTTCCCGGTGGGCAAGGCGTCGGTTCGTGAGGCGGAACTGCGTGAGAGTCTCGGCGAATGGATCACGTCGAAGGACAACCCGCTCTTTGCGAAGTCGATGGCCAACCGCATGTGGAGCTACTTCATGGGCATCGGAATCATCGATCCCGTGGACGACATCCGCGCGTCGAATCCGCCGTCGAACCCCGCGCTGCTCGACGCGATGACACGCGACTTCATCGAGCATGACTACGACTTGAAGCACCTGATCCGCACGATCGTCAACTCGCGGACCTACCAGCTCAGCTACAAGCCGAACGCGACCAACGAGTCGGATGAGACCAACTTCTCGCACGCACTTCCGCGCCGGCTTTCCGCCGAGCAACTGTTCGACGGAATCCACTTGGCGGCCGGCGTGAAGCCGAAGTTCCAACTGGTGCCAAAGGATTCGCTCGCGCAGGACGTGCCCGACCCGACGGTGGGCAAGGGCGGCTTCCTCGACGTGTTCGGGCGCCCCGAGCGGCAGACCAGTTGCGAGTGCGAACGGCGGTCCGACGTGAGTCTCGTACAGGCTCTGAATCTGCTCAACGGAGCAACGATCGCTGAATCGATCGCCGATCCGGAAGGGCGGATCGCGAAACTGATCCTGGCCGGAACGGCGGACCGGAAGCTGGTCGAGGAGATCTACCTCGCGGCGTTGAGCCGGATGCCAGAGGGGCAGGAGTTGGATCTGGCGCTGACGTACTTAGGCAAAGGTCCGAGGGCGGAGCGGGCGCAGGATCTGATGTGGGCGTTGCTGAATAGCAACGCTTTCTTGTTCAATCGATAGTCTGCTTCGTGACCGGTACTCGATCTGCCCTTATTGGCCGGCTCCTCACGCCGGGCTGCCTTCGGGAGTAGCCGCAACATCGGCAGTGGCGGAGCCATAATCTCCATCCGCGCCGTCAGGTTCTGAATCAACTCACGGCAGTACGGCCATGCATGGAGGAAGACTGCATGCCGTCTTGAAACGCATCTCATAAGAGAGACAATAGCGACACGAGACAGCGAGCACTGGCTCGGCATGGCCCTCGCCATCTGGATTCCCGCCCACTGACACTGAGATATCCACCCTCTGGGCCGCCGTTTGAGCGCATCGGCCTTGACGTCGATCCTCAGCTCGAGGCCGCCCTTGCTGGAGGATGGATGAGTCCGGTGGTTGGAACTGCATTCGAGCAGCCGAACACTGGCCAGGTTCGACGACAACTCGAAGCGCCGAGCCGCCTGGACGGATCCTGCAGGACTACAAGACTGAATGGATCCATCGCGGTCAACCCCTGAGGCGCTTGGGTAGCCACAAAGCCTCCTGATTGTCCGGGGGCGGAACTCCCAGCGGCCGCCATCGAACCGGCACTGCTGAAGGCCTTTCCATCTTCATGACAAAGTGCGGGATCGGCTGGCGGCGGGAGCGTGATTCCCTTGCCTTGTCGATAGCCCCTCAATCCGCGCAACGTTGGACTTCGCGGTCTGGAGATCGGTCTTGAGGCGAATCAATTCATCGTGACTCTCGTCCTGTATCAATCCGGACTCCCATCTCTTCACGCTCGCCTCGCCCACGCGAAGGAAGTTGGCAAAGGTACGCTGGCTCATACCGAGGCGATTTCGAATCTGCTTCAGCCGGCTGGAGGTCAATAGACCGTGCTTGTCGCGGTAGGCATCCGCGATGGCACCCGTGTAGGCCGAGGATTGGTCATCGGTCATCACCTGCGAGCCACAATTTCCGCAGACCTGGGCCTCGACAGACACGGTAAGCTCTTCGCCACGGACCTCTCCCGTGACCTCGGTGACCTGATTCGAATATTTTCCCTTGTTCCATTCAAAGCAACGCATAAGACCTGTCCTGAGTTCTAATAGTTGGGTGGATGGCATGACCACAGAAGGACCTGAGGCCGCCTGGCGCTTCCCTTTACCTGAACCTTGAAGTAGATTCGCGAGTTGAGATACCCGGATTCGAAGATGAACGGTCAACCTGGCGGCTCTTCCAATGTACGAAGGGGTTCGTAGGACTCCCGGGGAACTTCATCGAGAATCGCGAGTACGGCTTCCCGAACCTCGTCGCCCACGAGCCTGAGGTGCCTCCTCATCTCGTCGTTGAACTTGGATTTACGGACGGCGTGCCCGAGTTCGACCTCTTGCTTCGCCAACTGTAGGACTTGCACAGGTGAAAGGCTCCCGAGGCAACCCTTGCGAAGAATTTCGCCCCGTTGTTCCTTTGGGGTAGCCGACAAAATACCGGCCGAGTCCAATTGGCGGGCCTTGCCGGTCCAGATTGCGCGGAGGCCGCGGGCCGCAGTGTTGCCACTCATCCATTCCACTCCGATGGAATCAATATGATCCCAATCTTCGCAAGCCTCGGCTGCAGTGTGCGCGTCAGTTCGCACTGCCCACCATCTGCGCCGCACGCTCGCCGCGACGATTCTGTTCCACCGGCCCCGTCGTGCTGTCTCAACCATCAAGTCCCCTGCTGCCCTCGATTCCCGAGACCAGCATGGGGCACGGAATGCGATTCGACGACATAAGGAGTCTTGATAACAGAATGGCAATCAGTTGGCCGATTTCGGCAATAGGAGGGCACGCCCGCGGGTACTGTCCGCCCGCCCGATGGATCCTGGCGGCCCTCCTAGCGGCTGCGCCCGCTATGGCGCAGTACCACTCCAATGACCTGACGCCGCCGGCGGCAACGGCGGCAAAATTGAATGGATCACGCAGTGGCAAGCGCGTGGGCGGCGGCAGCAATAGCCACGCCTACCTGGTGAGCGGAAACGCACTCACCGCGATCGATCTCCACCCCGCCACGGGCTATTACAGCTCGATGGCCACTTCTACTGACGGCACGGAACAATGCGGCTACGGCGGGTCATCGCTCGGTGGCATCCACGCCCTGAAATGGTCCGGCTCATCTTCCTCGGCGGTGGACCTGCATCCCAGCGGTTTCAACTTCTCTTACTGCACCAGCATCGATGGCGGGGATCAGGGCGGATTTGCCGAACAGCAGTCCTACTTCGTTACCATGTCTCACGCCATGTTGTGGCATGGAAGCTCGACAGCTATTGATCTCCACCCGGCCATCGGCTACACGTTCTCTCGTGTCATGGGTACGCGGAGTGGCGAGCAGGTCGGCTACGGCTCGACACTGGCCTATCCCTACGGCGATTATTCCGGCTATCACACGGGCAGCAAGGCCTTGCGTTGGAACGGTTCCGCCGCCAGCGTGGTGGAACTGCACCCCGCTGGCTACGACTCTTCGGAGGCCCTGGCAACCAATGGTGTTCAGCAGGGCGGATGGGCGTATCGCGCCGTCGAGGGGCGGACTCATGCGATGTTCTGGTCCGGAACCGCGGCCAGCGCACTTGACCTCCATCCAGCCGGATACACCGACTCCAAGATCACGGGGATCTTCGGCGACCGTCAGGTGGGCGAAGGCTGGACTGGGATTCCCGGCGCGTTGGGCTCGGTCCGCCATGCTCTCGCCTGGACGGGAACCGCGAACAGCGTGGTCGATCTGAATCAGTTTCTGCCGTCCGGATACACGCACGCCGTCGCCACGGGTATTGATGAGCAGGGCAACATCGTGGGCTACGCCTACAACACCTACATTCAGGGAATGGGCGTCGGCGGCGACTCGATCGCTGTCGTGTTCGCCCCCGGCCAAGCTTCGTCTTCGGCTCTTTCCTCGATCGTGCTGAACCCGGCGAATGTCGCGCCCGGCGACGCCTTCTCGACGGCCATCGCCTTGGGCGGGCCTGCCCCCGCAACCGGTGTCACGCTGTCGTTCCTGAGCACGAACCCTGCTGTTCTGGCGGCTCCTGCGGCGGTCAACCTTCTGGCGGGTCAGAGCAATGCTGTCGTGCCCCTCACGGCTTTGGGCAGCACGCTTACGGTTCCGGCCACTTCGAAGCTGTACGTCACCGACGGCACGGTGAGCAAGGTGGCTCAGTTGACGGTCACGCCGGTCGTGAGACTCTCCACGCTCACTATCAACCCGGTGGAGGGCGGCTTTAATACCGTCGGAACGATCACGCTCAATATCCCGGCCCAGGCCGGCGGCGCGACAGTCTCGCTCACCAGTTTGAATCCGTCGCTCGTGCAACTCCCGGCGTCTGTCACCGTACCGGCTGGCTACACCAGCACGACATTCACCGCGATCACCGGCGGCGTGACCGTGGCAACGGCGGTTTCAGTCTCGGCGGCATTCAATGGTGCCACGGCGACAACGAACGTGGCGCTGAGCGCGGCTCCCGTGGTCGCGCTTTCCTCGATCACCGCCACCTCGGTCATCGGCGGCCAGACGCTCACCGGCACGGTGGTTCTCAACAACTTCGTTCGCGATATCAACGGCGCCACGATCACTCTGTTCACCGGCGATAGCGCGACAGTCCGGTTGCCAGCATCCATCTTCATTCCGAAGGGCGGCACATCCGCCACGTTCTCGGCGGCCACTTCCGTGGTGACGGGCTCGAAGGGCGTGTCGATACGGGCCAGCTACAACGGCTCCCAGGTTACGGCAACCGTCACCATCAGCCCGATCCCCCCGATCACCATCCTCAGCGCGGTCTACAAGCCCCTTGACTCGATGCTGAAGATCGACGTGACCACCACGTATTCCAACGCCACGCTGACCTACGGCTCCAATGGCGTCGCGTTTGGAACGCTGCAATTCGAGGCCGGAATCTTTCAGGGCTCGATCGTATTGCCCTCCGCTCCAGCTACGGTCACGGTGTGGAGTTCGGTGGGCGGACAGGTCACTGCCCCGGTCACCATCTACAGCGGCGGCGGTGGTACTGGAGGCGGCGGTGGTGGAAGCACTACGAGTTTCCGCCTGAACCTATCGACACGAGGGAAGGGGACCGTGTCCACCAATCCCGCCGGAACCAGTTTCGTCAGCGGCACATCCGTCACCCTGACGGCTACGCCTGATGCCGGCGAACCGTGGCTCGGCTGGACCGGTGCCTGCACGGGAATCTCCCGGACCTGCACCTTGACGATGAACTCGGACAAGTCGGTCACGGCGAACTTCAAGTAACCTGGGCGCCCTGGAGAGCATGACCCTGCTCTCCGGGGCGCATCCGCGTGCGTCCTTCGACGGTGCTCGTTCAGCGCGCCAGTTTCCGCAAAGCTTCTCCCGTGACGCGATAGCCGGTCCACTCATCGAGCGGACGCGCCCCCAGGCGCTGGTAGAACTCGATCGCCGGCTGATTCCAATCGAGTACCATCCACTGATATCGCGGACAGTCGCGCTCCACCGCGATCTTCGCCACCGCTTCGAGCAGCGCGCGCCCGATTCCATGTCCGCGGAACTCCGGCTTCACGAACAGATCCTCGAGATACATGCCGCGCTTGCCGGTCCATGTCGAGAAGTTGTGAAAAAAGACCGCGAATCCAGCCGGATCATCGCCGTAGTAGGCGATGATCGCCTCCGCGGCCGGACGCTCCCCGAACATCGATTCGCGCAACGCGGCCTCGGTCACTTGCACGTCGCCTGGCCCCGCGCGTTCATACTCCGCGAGCGCGTGAATGAACTCGACGAGCAACGGCGTGTCGACTTCCGTGGCGGGCATGATTCGGAGCATCAGAAATAGAGTTTCAGGCCGAACTGTATCACACGCATCGGCAATCGCAGCGATCGCACCTCGCCATCGCGCGGACCATCCGGGATGATCGAATCGAGCGAGGTGAACGAGATCCCGCCGGGTTGCCCGAACTGCGGTGTGTTGAATGCATTGAATAGTTCCGCGCGGAATTGGAGGCGCCCAGCGTCGCCCAGAGGCGCGACCTTCCAGTTCTTGTACATCGAGAGATCGAACTCGCGCGCGCCGGGCGCGTTCAGCACGCCCGGACCCGAGCTGCCATAGTGGCACAGATCGCGGCGGTTCGGGATGTTGCAATCCACGCGGCGGAAGGCGGCAGTGTCGTACCAGCGCTGGCGACTGGGATCGTCGAGACGCCCATCGGTCACGCGATCGGGCCTCGAAGCGCTGCCCGTGTTCAGATTGCCGCCGGCGAGCGCGAACGGAAAGCCGGTGCGAAGCGTGAGGATTCCATTGGTCTGCCATCCGCTGAGAATCGCGCCGCCGACACCTTTCATCGACTTGGCCACCGGAATCTCCCACACATAGTGAATCACCGCGTTCTGGGTGACGTCGAAGGGGAAGCGTCCGCGATCGGCGCGGCGGTCGCGCGGATTTTGCCAAACGCCGCCATCGTTGCGGCCGTAGCCTTCGCCGAGCGCCTTGCTGTAGGTGTAGGAAAGCCCGAACGCGAGTCCATGCGAATAGCGCTTCTCGGCCTGCACCTGCAAGCCGTGATAGGAAGCGTTCGAATAGCTGTCGAGGTAGCGGACGCTACCCAGCGGCTGTGGCGAGGTGCTCGTGCCCAGATCGACGTACGCTTGCCACGGCCGGCGCGCGTTGATATCGGTGTCGGGCGACGGGTCCGGATTATTGAAGTTATCCACCGTGTTGTCCATGTGGCTGGTCTTGCTGCCCACATATCCAACCGTCAGGAACAATTGCCCGGGCAACGCCCGCTGCACGTCGAAGCTCCACTGCACGTGGTTGGTGTTGCGATTGTCGGGCGGAATCAGAATCAGGTTGGTGCGGCCCGCCGCCGCTGGGCCGGTGCCGGTTGGGAACAGATGGTCCAGCGTGATGACCGGTTGCCCGGCGCGCAGGCGGCGTGTTTGGATGTTGTAGGTGCGGCCGGCGTAGGAGTAGGGAATCACCTGCGCCGCATCGGTGATCGCGTTGAAGCTGAACGTGCCGCCGCCGGGTGGATTCCGGCTGAGGATGTTGTAGTTGTTCAGCATGTTCGCATTGGCGAACCAGCCGAAGCCCGAGCGGAACACCAGCTTGTCGGTCGCGCGAAACGCGAGCCCCGCGCGCGGCATGAAGTAGCGATTGTCGCCGTTGTGGAGCTTGTAGTTCGCGGTGCGCGGCTCCGGAACAAGAGTCGGAAGGTTCGTTCCGTTGGATGCGCGGGTGAGGACATCGAGCCGCAACGTCCGCCACCCGCCCGCTTCATCCACTGGAACTGAAAAGTAGTCCCAGCGCATGCCGATGTTCGCGCTCAACCGGCGCGAGACTTTCCACTCGTCGAGCGCGTAGGCGCTCCAGCGTTGCTGATTCGCGATCGAAAATCCGAGCCCCTCGGCGGTCATCGACGTGCTCGGGTATCCGAGCAGCCAGCCCGCGAGGTTGTATCCGGCGAGGCAGCATCCGATCGAACCGCGCGGATTGTTCGACGAGCCGAGTTCGAGAAACAGGCGCCGCACCTCGAATCCCGTCTTGATCGTGTGGGCGCTCCGGATAATGCTCAGATTGTTCGCGAACTGGTGCGTGCGATTGATCCCGAGGCTCGGCATGCTCTTGTCGCGATCGCCCGCGATGATCGTATCGGGAATCCCGGTCTCGCGCCCCTTCAACTCGCGATTGCCATCCGTGGCCACGCGGAATTTGCCGATACCGAGCGAATCGAGATTGAAATCGGTGGCGGTTCGCGGACTCGACGTGTTCGCGTCGGCCCCATTCCAGCCATAGCGGAACTCGTTCAGCACGCGCGGCGTGAAGATGTGGATGTGCTGGAACGCCCAGTTGCCCGGCGAGGCGCCGTTGAACAGCGGAAAGTTGGGATTCAAGTCGAGCGAGTTGTATTGCATCGTGTCGCGGATGTAGCGGACAAAAACGCGATCGCGCGGCGAGAAGTTGTGGTCCACCCGGAAGAAGCTCTGGTTCGATCGCGTGATGTTGGGCACCGCGGCCTTGACGTTCACGTCGAGGATATCTTCGGGTTGAAACGCGGGCAGCGGCTGGAACCGGTTGATGAAATCCTGCGCGGGCTTGTGGATCCGGCTCGGTGGAATGATGTTCGTGATGCGGCCCGTGGCATCTCGAAACGGCTCGCCCGTCACGGGATCGTGAATCACGATCGGCGCGCGGACCGGCACGCCATTCCGCACCAGTGGCGTGAGCAGGGCGGAGAAGTCCCCGCGCCGGAACGCCTCGGGAAACCAGAATGCCTCTCGCGTCACTTCGAGCGTTTCCCGCAACCCCTCGTAGTTGAAGCTCCAGAACGTGCGGTTGCGCCCGTCGTATAGCTTCGGCAGAACCACGGGCCCGCTGACAAAGGCGCCGAACTGGTTCCGGCGGAGCGCATTCTTGGTTCGGCGCTCGGTCCCGGCCGGCAGTCCGAAGTTCAGGAAGTAGTCCTCCGCGGCGAGCTTGTCATTGCGCAGGAATTCGTAGAGTGTGCCGCGGAGCTGATTCGTGCCGGCCTTGAGCGAAATCTGCACGTGCGCGCCGCTGTTCTGTCCATACTCGGCCGAGTAGGAACTCGTCTGCACCTTGAACTCTTCGATCGCGTCCACCGAAGGCGTGAACACCATCACGTTCACCTGCGATCCCATCGCGGTCACGCCGTCGATCGTGACCTGCTGATTGATGTCGCGCTGTCCGTTCGCGCTCACCGAGACCATTCTTCCGGGGATCGGACTTCCGCCCGTTCCATCGAAGCCCTGCCTCCGCCCGAACTGGACGCCCGGAGTCAGTACCGCGAGCGTGGCGATGTTTCGGCCGTTGAGCGGAAGCTCCACCACGCGCCTGTTGTCGATCACCTGCCCCACCGCCGCGTCATCGGTACGAAGCTGAACGGCCGCCGCCGTCACCTCCACCTTCTCGCTCGTCTCTCCCACCGCGAGTTCGAAATCGATGCGCGCCTTCTGCTGGATCTGCACGGTGATTCCGCGTTTCTCCTGCGTCTTGAATCCGGCGGCCTGTGTCGTCACCGTGTAGTCGCCGATCTCGATCAGCGGGAACGAATAATCGCCGGTGGCCGATGTCGTGGTCTCGCGGACCTCACCCGTCGCCACCCGCCTTAGCTTCACCTGCGCTCCCGGCACTACCGCGCCCGTCGCGTCGGAAACGCGTCCGAGGATTTCCGTTGAGGTGGTCTGCGCGAACACGCGCATGCCGAGGATCGCGGCCAAGGCGATATTGAGTTTCCAGTTCGACATGGTTAGATCTTTCACGCTATAACTTTCGCGGGCGCGAAACAATCGCGGTCCTTGCGGTGTCGATGATTTCATGCGGTGCGTTGTTCTGGCAGTCCTCACCATCGCGGCCCTTACGGTCACCGCTGGGATCGGAATCAAGCGTTGGCGTCAACAGCGGGACTTCGATCTCGCTGTTCGATGGGCCCCGGAGACTGGCCTGTTCGACTGGGGTCCGGCATCTGTCCGGCTGCCACCCGGGTTCACGCACCAGCGGCTTCAAGGATGTGACACCCTCGTGGGCGAGATCATCTCGCGCGATGGCCGCGTCGTGATCGGTTACGATATCGGCGAGTTGGCTGGTGAACACGGCGGTATCGGCCGGTTCACCGAATCGCCACGCGACGGCAGCCGGGTACGCGTGTCGCGATCGGGCGAGGGCGCATGGTTTCCCGACAACGGTTGCGCGCGCTTCTACCTCGCACGCGAGAGCCGCGAAGGACTCTCCGCGATCCAGGCAATCGCCGCGAGTTTCCAGCCACGGAATCGTCTGCCCGCGTGGCTCACGCCGCTCCTTCCGGAGTTCATCCGGAAAGACTGCCGCTATCGCCTCCCTGATGTTTTCTGACCCGGCCCCACCGGACCTGTGATAGATTCCGATCATGATCCGCATCCTGCTCGCCGGAGCTCTCCTTGCCACCTTCGCCCTCGCCCAGACCTTCCGCGCCGGAGCCGCCACCAGCAACATCACACCCCCGCTCGGTTCCGGAATCGTCGGCGGATGGAGCGCGCCGCCCGCCCATCACATCCATGACGATCTCCACGCACGCTGTCTGGTGCTCGATGACGGATCGTCGAAGCTCGTCTTCGTCGTGGTCGACAGCGTTTCGGTGAACCGCGAGGTCTATGACGAGGCCAAGCGCCTGATCGAGGCCGCCACCGGGATTCCCGCGTCGAACATGATGATGTCGGCGACGCACACACACTCGGCGTCGAGCGCTCGCGGCGAAAATCCAATGGTGCTCGGTGCGCCGTTCGACGACTATCAGAAGTTCCTGATCCGCCGCATCGCCGACGGAGTGCGGCGCGCGGTGAACAATCTCGAACCGGCGCGCATCGGCTGGGGCACGGGCCAAGTCCCACAGCACGTATTCAACCGGCGCTGGCTGCTCAAGAACGGCAAGAAGGCGCCGAACCCGTTCGGCGGCGAGGATACCGCGGTGATGAATCCGGGCCGCTACAAGAACGAACTGCTGCGCCCCGCCGGACCCGTGAATCCGCAAGTCTATTTCCTCTCGGTCGAATCGGTGGACGGGCGCCCGATCGCACTGCTCGCCAACTACTGGCTCCACTACGTAGTCGGCGTTGGGCCGAACAAGATTTCCGCCGACTACTTCGGTGCCTTCGCCGATCGAATCCAGCAACTGCTCGGAGCTGATCATCAGGAAAGGCCCTTCGTTGGAATCCTGGCGAACGGCCCGTGCGGCGACGTCAACAACAACAACTACGGAGCCACCGAGCCGGGTCCGCGCTACAAGCCCTACGAGAAGATCAAGCTCGTCGCGAACGACGTCGCGCAAGAGGTGGTCCGCGTGCGGAAGACGATCCAGCATCGTGATTGGGTCCCGCTGAAAGCCGCGGCCGCGGACCTGACCCTGAACATGCGCAAGCCTTCGCCCGAAACGCTCCAGCGCGCCAAGAGTATTCTGGCCCAGCCTCCGGCCGAGGCGAATGACCCGCTTCACACCGCGATCTACGCACGCCGCACGCTCGACTCCTCCAAGTGGCCAGCCACGGTGAACATCGTCCTGCAGACCTTCCGCATCGGCGAACTCGGAATCGCCGCGATCCCCTTCGAAACCTTCACCGAGACCGGACTCGAAATCAAGGCCCGCGGCCCGCTCGAGACCACCTTCACCATTGAGCTCGCCAACGGCGGACTCGGATACTTGCCCACGCCCGAACAGCACGACCTCGGCGGATACGAAACATGGCTCGGCACCAATCGTGTCGAGCGCGAAGCGTCACGGAAGATCGTTGCGCGGCTGATGGACCTGTTCGGGAAAGTGAAGTAGCCGCGCCATGCGCATGTTGCGCCAGATCGCTCCGGTGTTCTTCACTACGGACATTCCCGCCACGGTCGCTTACTACCAGGACAAGCTGGGCTTCGAATGCCTCGGAACCTGGCACGACCCGCCGGTCTACGCGATCGTAGCGCGCGACGAGCAGCCGATCCACTTTCGATGTGCCGCGCCTCCCACTCCGAATCCGGACAAATACGGAGCTGAACTGCTCGACGCATACCTGTTCATCGTGGACGCCGATGCGCTCCACGCCGAGTACGCGGCGCGTGGCGTGGAGTTCACCCGCGGACTCGCGAACACGCCGTGGAATACGCGCGAGTTCGTGGTGAAGGACTGTGACGGCCGGCTGCTCGCGTTCGGCGAAAGCCTGTAGCCGCGCCACCTCAGCTAGGCCTGTCCACCGCCTGGATCAACGCCCGAATGTAGCCATACACGAACGCCGTGTACTCACCGCCAGTGTCGCTCGGCGAATACACGGTGTGGTCGGGATGCACCATGTGCGGATCATCGACTTCCTTGTAAGTCTGCATCGCCTTGTACATGTCGACGGCACCTTCATCAGGCGCCACTTCCATGTACTCTTCGCGATTCCCGCGGATATTGCGGAAATGAACGTTGAAGATCTTCTTCCGCGTTCCGAACCGCCGGATCACGTCGTAAATCTCCTTGCCGGGATCGAGGAGCATCTCCGACACACTGCTCTGGCAGAAGTTCAGACCGTGATACGGACTCTCGCGAATCGACACGAACTTCTTCAAGCCCTCGACCGTCGCGAGAACAGCCACCACTCCTTGAAATCCTTCCGGCGGAACTGGCGAATCGTTGGGGTGGCAGGCCATCCGGACCTCGTATTCATTGGCGGCTGGGATGACGCGATCGAGGAAATAGGTGATTCGCTCCCAATATCGGTCGGAGTTGACGGCGCCCGCGCGGGTGAGTGGCGGGTCGGCTTTGGCGTCCTTCAGTTTGAACGCGCTGTACGAGGTGTCGCCACGGCCGGGCACGCGTTCCGTTCGCAATACGCCCAGCTCATGTTGTACTTGATGCACGGAATCTTCGCCGCCGCGCAGTTCTTGATCATCGTCTGGAGCTGCTCGATATCGCGGTCGCGCTGCGGACTCTCCCCAACATGATCGCCGGATGCCGCTCACGGTCGATGTGACTTGACGGAAGGAACGGCGGATTCAGGATGTCCACGGTGATTCCGGGTTTGGCTGCCATCTCGGTCGACCGGTTCAGCTCCTCCACAGTCGCGTAGAGGCGTCCGTCCGCGATCTGGGCCGTGGCAACGACATTCTTGATTCCCCATCGCCCGAGAGACTTGAAGCCCTGCTCGGGGTCGCGGGGCTCACCCGCCGGAGGCCGCCTCGGAGGGCGAGGCCCTTCTGGCCCCTTGGTGTTGCGGGGCGATTCGCCGCGCCGGCCCATGCCTTCGAAAAAGGAGCGGTCCATGACCGTGGCCCCGAGCTTAATCAGGGCGCGCTTCGGCTTGGCGGCCGCGGCCGCTTCGGGATGCACCGCGGAACTGGCCGCCGCCAGGGCGACCGTGGATGCGAAATGACGTCGATTCAATTCCATGTGGCTTCTTCCAGATCCGTCCGCAAGCTGACGAGAGATGCTCCCGCGCGGAACTCCTCGTCATCGTAATGTGCGCCGGGCAAGGTGAAGCGCGGACGCGCAAGTGCGGCGCGACAAACGAAATTGAGCGGACCGGCTCCCCTCGGATCGCTCCTGGGGGACTGTTGATCGCGCCCTCCCGGGATCGCGTTCCGGCGATGCGCCAAGCCGGCGGCGGACACAACCGTTCCACGTAAGCCCGGCGCCGCCACCGTCTACCAGGGGTGGATGACCGCATTCAAGAGACGGTTCTACAAGCCCGCGAGCCGCGTGCCCGCGTCCCCGAACTCGCGGAGTTCGACACCCATCCGGTCCATGATCCCCAGGTACAGGCTGCACAGCTTCCGGTTCTCGTCACCCGCCCCGAAATAGTCGAGCGCGCGGCCCGTCCGTAACTCTCCGCCCAAGCCGCCGAGCGTCAACACCGGCACCTTCTTGTTGTCGTGCTTGGTGCCGGACCACATGTTCGATAGCCACAGCAAGCAGCTATTGTCGAGCACGCTGCTTTCGGCTTCGGGCATCGCGTCCAGGCGCTTGGCCAAGTAGGCCAACTGCGTCACCTGGAAGTGCACAATCTTCTGGTAATCCGGCTCGGTGTCGTAGTGCGAAGCGCCATGATGCTGCTTGCCGACATTGAGGAACGGATAGTAGAGCGCCGAAAGATCGCGCGCCAACAGGAGCGACGCGACGCGCGTTTTGTCCGTTTGAAATCCGAGCGCGATGATGTCCAGCATCAGGCGGATGTGATCGCGGATATCCTCGGGCAGGCCATCCTGCGGCCGCGGCATCGCGAACAGCGGCCGCCCCGCGTCGCGGGCCCGTTCCTCGGCCTTGCCTTTGTCCGTCCGCATGCGTTCGATCCCGCGTTCCACTTCGCGGACACTCGCGAGATATTCGTCGAGCTTCATCTTGTCGGTGGAACTGATCTTGCTGCTCAGCGCCTGCGCATGCTCCTTCACGCGGTCGAGTACGCTCGTGTTGCGCAGTTGACCGCCATTTTCAAACAGGCTGTCGAACGCCAGCGAAGGATACATCTCGTTCGGCACTGGCGATTCAGCGCTCTGCCATGAAATGTGCGAGCTGTAGGCGTTCGAGAAATTCGACTCGTGGAATCCGGTCATCGCGCGCTCACAGGCGAGCACCATGCTCGGTTGGGGCGTCTCCTGACCGATCCGGTTGGCGAGCACCTGATCGATGGTGATGCCGCCACGAATGATCGAGCCCTTGCGGATCGGCACGCCCGAGAGCATGTTGCCGGTCATCGCCGGATGAATCCCCTGTCCGGTGGCGAACCTATTGAACAAGCCGTCGATGACGTTGAGCTTCGCCTTGAGCGGCTCGAGCGGCTGGAGCGACTCACTCAATTCCATCGCGCTGCCCGACCCTTTCGCCCACCAGCGCCCCGGGCTAATGCCCGTTCCCATGAACAAAGCGGCGAAGCGCCGCGGCGGCTTCGCGCCCGTGGCCGCGAGCGACTCGAGCCACGGCAAGCCCATGGTCACACCGGCTCCGCGAATGAAGGTCCGGCGGGATAACGCCAATGCGCGCTGCTTGTTCATGTCATCTACCTCTTGTTGAGAAACTGCCGGCTCGTCACGATGCCGTCCAGCACGGACTCGAAGCAGCAACCGTCCTGGCCGAGCTTGGCGCCGATCTCTTGAATCAGCGGTTCGTCGGAGAGCGCGAGGCTCCGTCCCAGGGCAAACGCCAGCAGTTTGCCGGTAAAGCCGCGGACGAAATCGCGCTCGCGGTGCGCGCGAATGTACTGCTGGAGCCCTCGCAGGCCCTCCCCTTCGCTGCCGCCCGGGAACGCGGCTCGCGCATCGACGGGACGTCCCGCGAGATCGGCGGTGCGCCGCGCGCCCACCGGGTCGAACTTTTCGAACGCCAGTCCGAACGAGTCGAATCGCGCGTGACACGCCGCGCAGCTAGGATTGGTGCGGTGCTTCTCGAGCATCTGGCGCAGTGGCAGGTCCATCTTCGCTTCATCCGCCGGCAACTCCGGAACCACCGGCGGAGGCGGCGGGATCTCCTCGTCGAGGATGTTCTTCGCGACCCAATAACCGCGCTTCACCGGACTGGTGCGCAACCCCGGCGCGTTCTTCGTCAAGAACACGGCCATCGGCAACAATCCGCCCCGGCCATGGCGATCCGCATCGGAGACGCGAACCCAATCGCTGCCTTTCACGGGCATGCCGTAGTGACGGGCGAGGGCCGGACTCACGAAAGTGTCGCGCGCATAGAGGAAGTCGAGGATCGAACGGTTGCGACGAAACACGTCGAGCAGGAAGCGGATCGGCTCCTCGAACATCGCCACCTTCAACTCGTCGTTGAACGAGGGAAAGCGTTCGCGATCCACCGTGCCGATCTGCTCGAAATCGCGAATCCCCAACCAATTTCCGCCGAACTCGACGGCGAGTGCGCGGCTCCGCGGGTCCTGAAGCATCCGCCGCGCCTGCGCCTTGATCACGTCCGGCCGGTGCAGATCGCCTGCCGAGGCATGGCGCATCAGTTCCGCGTCGGGCATGCTCGACCAAAGAAAATAGCTGAGCCGGCTCGCGAGATCGAGATCATGCAGAGGCTGGACTTCGCCGCCTTCCACTCTGTCGACACGATAGGAGAACTTCGGCGAGGTCAACACGAGCACGATCGATTCGCGCATCGCGCCTTCGTGATCCAAGCCGTAGCGCTCGCGCGCGGTGCGGTAGAACGACAGCAGATCGGCGCGATCGGTATCCGTCAACGGCCTCCGATACGCACGGCCGGCAAACTCGGCGAGTGCTTCGAGGTGACTCGGTTCCGCGTCCGAGCGGGCCTTCTTCACCCAGCGAATGCCGCGGTTGGCGGTATCGAAGAAATCTTTGACCGATTGAATCGCAACGGGACTGCCGCTCTTGGCCATCTCGAGGTATCCGCCTTCGAGCTTCCGGATCTTGGCCTCGGAGATGATCTCGTCGACTTCGATATCCCGGACCTCGGGCTCGCCATCCTTGAAGTCGTCCCGGGTTCCGCGCGTACCCAGCTTGGCGAACTCCACATACGTGCGGATGTTGATCGACGCGACGAAGTCCATCTCCCGCCACATCCGATCGAGTTCCGCTTGCTGGTCCTTGTCGAGCAGCAGTTCATAAAGCGGCTGATCGTCACGGAAGTAGCCCATGACGTTGTGGAAGCCCGCGCTGAGGTAACGGCCTTCGTCCTTGCCCGTCTTGAAGTAGTTTCTTCCGCGCGACTCGCGGTAGAACATGTCGGGGAACACCGAGCAGAACCGGCCCCACGCCGCTTCGTACCGCGCTCGTTGTCCAGCGGGAACATGGAGGTCGGGATCGCCGGGTTCGTTTTCGACGAGGATCGTCTTCCCCGGGCCGAACGGATTCTCCCACTCGGGCTCGACCACGTTGCGTTGGCTAAACGCTGGCTCCCCCTCCACTTGCAATTGCCGCGCGTCGAGCTTGCGGCGATGCGTCGCGTACTGCGTATTTTTCCAAATCAACAATGGCTGCCACGCCGCGCCGATCGGGCCCGCGGTGATATTGATGAAGCGCGGCTCCACCTTCCTCCGCACGTTGGCGACATAGGATTTCATCTCCTCGCAGCCGGCCCGCGCGACATCCGGCTGATCGCGCCCGGGCGCGGGCAAAGCGCGCCATATCGACTGCAACTTCGCGAGCGGCCCCACCTCTTCCTTGCCGTCGAGCACCGGCCAGAGGGTCTCGATATATTTCGCGCTCACGCGATGTTGGCGCGCGAGTCCGGCGAGTGTCGCGTTGGGTTGTCCGAGCGCGGCGCGATGGCGATAGCGCCATGCAGTCTGGAAATAGTCAGCCAAATCGATGTTCTGCCGGTGATAGAAATCGATGATCTGATGCACCGAGAACTTATCGCGATCGGTCTCGGCGAGCATCGGATGGGGCGCGAATCCGAATCCTTTCTCCTTCAGGTACATGTGCGACGACACTTCGCGCGCCGCCGCCAGGTATTTCTTGAGCAGAGTGGGCGACATGGCGAGTGACTCGCCCGAGTTGTCGAAGCCTGCGGTATTGGCCGGATCGGCGGGAAACTCGCGCGCGGGTCGAATATCCACTCCCGTCAGATCGCGGATCGTGTAGTCATACTCGGCGTTGCTGAGCCGCCGCGCGAGGACGACACCAGGGTCACCAGCATTGCGGCGCATCTCGCGCTCACGAATCGCGCGAAACCACTTCACAACCTCCCGCCGCGTTTCGGGCGCAGGTTGACGCGCCGTCTTGGGCGGCATCTCCGCGGCTTCGAGACGCTCGAGCATCTGACCCCACCGCCGGCCGTCCTGCATGAGCGCGCCGATCGTCGTGAACCCGCTCAGATCCATTTGTGCCGCGGGCTGTTGCGTGCCGTGGCAACTAACGCAATAGGTCGAAAGGAACGGCCGTACCGTTTGCGTGAATTGGCCCTCCAATCCCGCGGGCACGCTGGTTTGGCCCAACGTGGCACCGGTAACCGTCAGGGCAAGGAAAACGCTCCTCATGGCCCCCTTTCCAGACTCGATTGTCGAACAGTAGCGGCTGGCCGTCAACTTCTTCCGGCGCTTCTTCCGGCGCAGGTCAGCGGCCTTTCACTGCACACTCGAAGTTCGAGGCGTCGTTGATGCTCCCCGATCCTTTGTAGACCGCGCGCTGCGGATACGGGCACAGCGGGCGAGTCAGGTCGAGCCGCCCGCGCTCGTTAACCCGCGCCGCCGTGATCGACTTCGGAGCCTCACCCTTCTCTCGCCACCGTTCGAGCGCGGCTAGAGCATTGAACTGATTCGGTCCGGTGCCGCCACCGCAATGCGCCATCCCAGGCACCATGAACAGCCGAAGCCATTCGCCTTGTTTCGGCCCCATCTGCTTCAACACGGACTCGTAGTAGGAGATCGTATTGAACGCCGAGATCGCGCCGCCCGAGCCTCCGTCACTCCAGCCGTGATAGATGAGGAGCTTTCCGCCGCGCGCCTTGAACTTCGCCAAGTCCGGGTTGACGGCGTGGATCTCCCTGCCGCGAAGGAGCGCCCGTTCGATGTCTTTCTCGAGATCGAACGCGCGCCAGTCCCACGCGGCATTCTGATTGGCGACAAAGCGGAACATGTCGATGTCCGTCCCGCCCGGTTCGGTAGCGCCCGCCGGAACACGCCAGCCGAGTTCTCCACCGGCGGGGAGGCGCGGATAGTAGAGTTCGCCCGTCGATTTCCGGATGTCGGTGTAGGCGGCGTTCACGGTTTCGAGTTGTTGCACGGTGAGGCAATTGGCCGTGTCCGGACCCGCGCACTTCACAACCGCGGGATCGAACTGGCAGTCGCGCGGATCTTCGAGCAAACGGTCGGCGACCCCGTCGTTCGCGTCGCACTTGTCGAGCACTGCGTCATTGAGGAGCTTCAGTTTTTCGGGAGACAGCGCGTGTGCCGGCGACTTCAGCGCGGTCATCAACAGCCGCATCCGCCACGCACAGAGCACAATCTGATTGTTGGCGGGCGCACCTGCGATGATGCCGTCGAAGTCTTCCGGGAATCGTTGCGCCGACATCAGCCCTTGGCGCCCGCCGGTGGAGCAGCCCTCCCAATACGACAACCGCGGACCGCGTCCGTAGTGCGCCGCGATCAATTCCTTCGCCTTGACCGCTGTCTCATGAACGGCGCGATAGGCGAAGTCGGTGATCTTTTCGGCGTGCAGCGCGAAACTGCCACTGCCCACCGGAATGACCCGTGTCGGTGGACGCGCTCGCATAGCCTTCGCGCACCGCGTTCGTCATCCCGCCCGTATTGACGCTGCCCACGAATCCGCCTCCTCCTTCCATGAGGAACTTGCCGTTCCACTTGGCGGCCGGTGGCAGCCACACCTCGGACTTGATCTCCGAATCCGCCGACGGCCGGAGCGTGATCGAGACGCGACAGTGTGTTTCGGTTTGCACGGCGGAAGTGACCTCGCGAAGGCCCGCCATGTCGGTACAGGGCGTCTGGGCGAACAGCGGGATCGCGGACAAGATGAGGGGCAGGCGCATGTCCATAGACTACTAACTTCCACACCGGCCACCGCCGCACCCGGCGTTGCCTGAAGGAGATCTCCCGGCAACGGACCTCTCACCGCGCCGGCGAAGCCATTGCCCGGCATCCCGGATGAATCGCCGGACGGCAATGCGCGCTGGTGCGACATGGCCCATGATCTCGAAATCGCGCCGGAATGTGGTGGCTGTGGTGGAATCCGTGCGCCGGTGATATCCGGACTGAGCGTCGAGTAGCTGGCTGCTTCGATGGGGTCGCGGACTGAGGTGGTGGTGCGCGTTTCTTCCGCCATCGCGAGGTCGAGTGGGTGCCGCGGATCCTCGGCCGTCCTGTCTCATGCCGCCGGGTTGCTCAGGCACCACGGCAGGTTCGCGTAGTCGATGCCATGAAAACGCGTCGCGACTCGCGACCGGCGGGACCGAAGATCCGCGGCGAGGCTCCAAACAGCCTGTCAGAAGACGAACCTGATTGGTGTCGCGATAACGAGGGGTCTCGAGCGAGCGCGTCAGGCCGATAGCGCGTCTGGGCATCTCCCAAACATCTAATGCAGAGATGTACTATTGGAAGTAGACACTAGCACAGCGGACCCCTCACGGCAAAGCATGTGTACGGCCCGGGGTGTACGGGCTTCAGGTCCGCCCCCGCCTTGATCTTGCTGCGCAACGGCAGCGCTCCAGCGATCGCCGTCAGTTCCTTCCGCTCGATCGAGTCCACTGGACGCTCCGTCAACGGGCTGTCTTGGATTGTGTTCCGTTCGTTGTTCATCAGATTTCTCCTTCTTCGTTTTCTGTCTGTTTCGGCGCTTTTTCCGCGCTCAATCTGATAGGCGCCATCTCTCCGAAAAGTCGCTCGAGGCGCACGAAACTTTTCGGATACCATGTTGTCTGGAGGTACTTCGATGAAACGTCGTGATTTCGTGGCAGCGGCGGCAGCGGCGCCCGTGGCGGCTTCGGCCGCGAATGGCAAGCTCGCGATCCTGGGTGGCGCGCCCGTGCGCAACGCGGCGTTCCCGTCTTGGCCGGTGATCGACAAGATTGAGGAGGACAAGCTGCTCGCGGTCTTGAAGAGCAAGAAGTGGAATCGGCTGAATGGTGACGCGGTCGCGACGTTCGAGAAGGACTACGCGAACCTGCTCGGCGCCAGGCACGTGCTCGCCACCGCGAACGGCACGAGCGCTCTGTTCACCTCGCTCAACGCGATTGGCGTTGGACCCGGTGATGAAGTGATCGTTCCGCCGTACACCTTCGTCGCGACCGTCAACGTCGTCCTGCTCAACTACGCGCTTCCGGTTTTTGCCGACACCGACATCGAGACCTTCCAGGTGGACCCGCGCAAGATCGCCGCCCACATCACCGATCGCACCGCCGCGATCGTGCCCGTGCATATGGCAGGCGGCGCGGCCGACCTCGATGCGATTCTCGACGCGGCCAAGTCGCGCAACGTTCCGGTCATCGAGGATGCCTGCCAGGCCCATCTCGCCGAATGGCGTGGGCGCAAGCTCGGCACGCTCGGCGCGGCTGGCTGCTACAGCTTCCAGGCATCGAAGAATCTGAACTCGGGCGAAGGCGGCGCGGTGGTCACCAACGATACGGGGCTATACGAACGCGCCCACTCGTTCCACAACAACGGCCGTGCGTTCCGCACCAAGGGCGACGGATTCTCCTATTACTCCGGCGGCGCGAATCTGCGGCTCACCGAGTTCCAGGGCGCGCTGCTGAACGCGCAGATGACGCGAGTGGAAGCACAGTCCAAGCGGCGCGACGAGAATGCGAAGTACCTGAGCTCGATGCTCGAGAAAATCCCTGGCATCAAACCCGTGAAGAACTACGAAGGCTGCACGCGCAGCGCCTGGCATCTGTTCATGCTGCGATACGAAGCCAGCGGATTCGCGGGTGTGCCGCGCGACAAGTTCCTGAAAGCGCTTTCGGCCGAGGGCATCCGCGCATCGAGCGGATACAGCCCTCTCAACAAGGAGCCGTTCATCAAGAACGCGCTCGAGTCCAAAGGCTACAAGCGGATCTATCCAGAGAAGCTGCTGCGCGAGTGGGCCGAGCGAAATGCCTGTCCCAAGAACGACCAGCTTTGCGAACAGGGCGTCTGGTTCACGCAGAACACGCTGCTCGGATCGCGGTCCGACATGGAACAGATCGCCGAGGCGATCGCGAAGGTGCAGCGGCAGGCAGGCGATCTGCGCAAGGCCTGACGCGCATCCGATGAAGCGGCGTGACGCGCTCGAACTCGTGGTGATCGGCGCGGCGGCGCCCATGGCCGCGCAACAGCATCGGCACGCCGCCCCGGATTCAGCCTCGGGCACCGCGCCGCGAGCGCTGACACGCGGGCATTTCGAACTGACGGACCGGCTCGCGGATATGATCATCCCGGCGGACGCGCACTCACCGGGCGCGCACGAAGCCCGTGTCGCCGCGACGATCGACGAAGCTCTCGCCACGGGTGGCGCGGCCACGAAAGCGGCTTGGATCAGCGGACTCGAGTCCGTCGATGCCGAGTCGAAGCGGCAACACGACAAAACGTTCCTGGGCTGCTCGGCGGCTCAGCAGGATCGTATCCTGCGCGCGATGGCCGAAGGCGAGGAGAGTCCGAAGACTCTGCTCCACCGCTTCTTCAAGGATCTGAAGGCGCGCACCATCGCTGCCTACTACTCCTCGAGCGTGGGCCTGCTGAAGGATCTCCAGTACAAGGGTATCGTTCCTCTCGCCGAGTTCCCCGGATGCAACCATCCGGATCACCAACGCCGATGATCCAGTTCACTCAGGAAACTCCCACCAGGGAATTCGACGCGATCATCGTGGGATCGGGTCCATGCGGTGGATTCGCCGCGAAGGAGTTGACCGAACGCGGACTCACGGTGTTGCTGCTCGACGCTGGTCCGATGCCCGTTCCCGGCCGAGACTTCGCTCGCCATGAATGGCCGTGGCAGCGCCGCCGTGATGACGATCGCACGCAGCTCGTGTGGTCGCGCCATCCCGATCATCCGTTCACCAGCGATCCGGACAAGCCGTTCACCTGGATCCGCTCGCGCGTCATCGGCGGACGGTCACTGCACTGGTCGCGTGCCTCGCACCGGTTCAGCGATTACGATTTCAAGGCCGCCTCGCGCGATGGATATGGAGAAGACTGGCCCATCTCCTATGCCGACATCGCGCCCTACTACGATCACGTCGAAGACCACATCGGCGTGAGCGGATACGCGGAAGGATATCCGCAGTTGCCCGACGGCAAGTTCCTACCCGGCATGCCGTACAACTGCGCTGAACTCATCATGCGCAACACCGCGCTGAAGATGGGCCTGCCCGCGACACACCGCCGTCTGGCACAGTTGACGCGTCCGCACAAGGGCCGCGCGGCTTGTCACTACTGTGGCGCCTGCATCCAGGGCTGCGACGTGGGCGCGATGTTCAACTCGCTCGTCTCGACGCTGCCTCCGGCGCAAGCAAGCGGCCGCATGACGCTGCGCCCGAACTCGGTCGTGCGCGCGGTGCTGATGGGGAAGGACGGCCGGGCACGTGGCGTCTCCTATGTCGACCGCAACACGCGCCTCGATTACGAAGCCCGCGCGAAGTACGTGATCCTCGCCGCTTCGACGCTCGAGTCGACACGGATCCTGCTGAACTCGGCCCCCGGCGGACTCGGTAATTCGAGCGGCGTGCTCGGACACTACCTGATGGATCAGATCGCCGGCGCGAGCGTCTCCGGGTTCCTCCCGCAACTGCGCGGAGCGGCTCCGAGGAATGACGACGGCAAGTCGGCGGGCGCCTTCATCGCGAACTTCCGGAACCTGAAAGAGCGCCATCCGAAGTTCATACGCGGCTATTGCATGAGCATGAACGGAGGCCAGACGGCGAACCCGGCCTTCGCGCAATCGATGCCCGGCTACGGCGCGTCGCTCAAAGAACGGATCCGCGATCACTATCCGGCTTGGGCGCGCATCTACATGTCGGCGGGCGAAATGCTGCCGCGATTCGAGAATCGCGTCGAGATCGATCGCTCCCGCAAGGACGCGTGGGGAATTCCGGTGCTGAAGATCACCTGCACCCATGGCGACAACGATCGCGCCATCTGGCAAGACGGCAGCGAGAAGATGAAGGAGATCTTTACCGCGGCGGGAGGCGAGATCACCGCCGTGGGCCAACGGATCACCGATCCCGGCGGACTGATCCACGAAGTCGGCACTTGCCGCATGGGCACTGGTCCGAGATCGAGCGTGGTCGACCCGTTCTGCCGCATGCACGACGTCAAGAACGTCTACGTCTTCGGCGGTGGACCGTTTCCCACCACGGGCTCCTATCACCCGACGCTGACCATGATGGCGTTGACCGTGCGCGGATGCGAGCGGCTGGTCCGGGAGGCTTGAGCGCCCGCGCTACCATGGACGTTCATGTCCATGACGATCACTCGGCGCGCCGCATTGGCTGGAGTTGCAGGCGCGGCCTTCGCCCGAACCCTGAAGACACCCGGCGTGCAGCTCTACACGGTCCGCTCGATCATCGAACAGGACCCGGGCAAGGTGCTGAAGGAGATCGCCGCGATCGGCTTCCGTGAGGTGGAAGTCACCTGGGCGAACCTCGACAAGATCTGGCCCGCGATCCAGACCGCCGGGCTGAAGCCGGTGAGCCTTCATCTCGACACGCCGATGTTCGGGAAAGACCAGGCGAAGCTTCCAGGCGCGATCGACAACGCGGCTTCGAAGGGTTTCCGGTACGTGGTCTGCCCGTACGTGCGCCCCGAGGATCGCGGCGGCGCCGATGTGATGAAGCGGATGGGCGAGTCGCTCACCAAGGCGGGCGAACTCGCGCGCAAGGCCGGCATGACGCTCTGCTATCACAATCACGCTTTCGAATTCGCGCCATCGGGCAATGGCACTCTGCTCGACGTGCTGCTCGCGGCGAGCGATCCGAAGCTCGTGCAGCTCGAGATGGATGTGATGTGGGTCACCATAGCAGGCGCCGATCCGGTGGCGCTGCTCGCCAAGTACAAGGGACGCGCGCCTTTGATGCACCTCAAGGACGTTCACAAGGGCGTCGCGACGCGCCTCGACGAGAAGGTGGAACGAACCGCATTCGCGGAAGTGGGCGCGGGCCGGATCGGCTTCGCGGCCGTGCTGAAGGCGGCGTCGAAGTCCGGAACGAAGCACTATTTCGTGGAGCAGGATCAGACGCCAGGGAACCCGATCGACAGCCTGCGCCTGAGCATGGCGAATCTGGGCAAGATCGAATTTTGACCCGTCCCATCGCCGTCACCTCTCCGGCCCCGTGACGGCCCACGGCCGGCGGTACCAGCGCCCGATCACCTCCATCGCGGGCTTGCGCCACGGCGTCAGCGAGCGGTCTTCTGGACCTCCGCGTCCGTCCGCCGAGACCTTCCACCAATAGAATCCGTGGAACCACGGTTTCCCATGGAAGGCGCGAAACAGCGCTTCATAGCAACGCGCCTGGTCCTCGAGTGAGATCTTGCGGCGAGGCTCGGACCACGGTTCGCGGTTCGGCTTCTCCACGCTCGCGAATCCGGCCTCGGTCAGCAGAACGGGCTTGCCGAAACGGGCGCGCACGGCCTCCACTCTGGCGATCAGCTCCGACGTGTCGAGGTCGTCTGGCAGCGGATAGTAGTTGTCGAGCCCGATGTAGTCGAGCGCATCCCAGAACCGCAGCGTCTCGAACTCCTCGCCTTGCGTCGCGGCGTAGACGACTGGCCCCTTATAGACCTCGCGGACCCGCGCGATGATCGCACGCCACTCCGTTTCATGACGGCTCATCTTGACGAACTCGGTTCCTACGCAGAACAGGTCAGCGTGGATGCGGGCCGCGATGCGCGCCCACTCCTCGATAAACGCCGTGTAGCTGGCAAACCACTGACGGCGCTTTTCCGGATCGGGCACATCAATGTTGCCCGGAAATCCGCCGGCCCAGATCTGCGGCTTCAGCATGATCCGCATCTTGCGGGCCCGCGCCAGATGCCCGAGCGCCTCATAACGAACCGGGCTCGAGCGGCGCGGGTCGAAACGGATCTCGCCGCCATCGGGTGTGCCGGCACCGTAGGGAATCAGCGCGATCGAATCGATACCGTAGGCGCGCAGCGCGTCGAGCATGCGGGCCGACGGTTCTGGAAAATATCCATCCGGACCATCGCCCACGAAGCTCACGCCGCGCTGGAAGAACAGACGGTCGTAGGCCGCGGGCGGCTCCACCTTGGGAACCCGTGCCACCTGCGCCGCGAGCCGATCTTCGCGAGCGCGCAGTTGTTGCGCCTGGCGCAGGCTCGATCCGCCGGCAACCATCGCGGTCAGCAGAGCCGGAATCGCCAGCGCGCGCCACGAGGGTTCGAGCGCGCGGCCCCAGCCGCGCCCGAAGCAGGCCAACAGCGCGACAACGCCGAGATCGGCGAACAGCAACAGCGAGGCTCCGCGAAAACCGAAGCCGCGCATCTGCGTCAAGCGCCAGACCGCGTGCGGGATCACGAATCCCGCCGTGGCTTCGAGGAGACGCATCGGGAAACGGGCGTGAGCGAGCATCATGCGAATGCCAGCGAGCGCGCAGAGGCTTCCGGCGGCGATGCCCGCAATCGCTCGTGTGTCCTGCCGCGCCAGGTATTCGAACGTGTAGTCCGAGCCCAGGTTGACACCGATGCCCGCCAGCAGCAAGCCGGCCTGCAAGGGCCAACGGCGAAGCACGAAGGCGAGCACCGCGACTGCCGCGGAGAGTCCGATTCGCGCGGATCCGCGAGGTAGCGCCTGCCATGCGTGAGAGACCACGAAATAGGCAGGCAGGAACCAGAGAGCCCGAAACAAGAGGGCTCTGGCGGTCATTCTCGTATTCTAGTCTGGCTCTCCTGAACCCGCTGTTACAATGATGAAATCCCTCCTGATGCAGTATTCGGTTTTCCCCGCTAAAATTCTCAACGGTACGATTCGCCTTCCTGGCGACAAGTCCATCTCTCACCGCTACGCGATGATTGCCTCCGTGGCCGAAGGCACCAGCCGGCTGGACCACTATTCGACTGGCGCCGATTGCCAGTCGACTCTCGGCTGCATGCGCGCGCTCGGCATCGAGATCGAACGCGACGGATCGACTGTCCTCGTCCACGGCAAAGGCCTCGACGGTCTCCGTGCTCCTGCTGGTCCGCTCGATGCTGGCAACTCCGGTTCGACGATCCGCATGCTTTCCGGAATGCTCGCCGCGCAGCCCTTCGAATGCGAGATCGGCGGAGACGAGTCGCTTTCCAAGCGGCCGATGCAGCGGATCATGACGCCGCTCGCGGCGATGGGGGCGCGTATCCAGGCACGCGACGGCAAGTTCCCCCCTCTGCGGATTCACGGCGCGAAGTTGACGCCGATCGAGTATGAGCCTCCTGTCGCCAGCGCACAGGTGAAGACGTGCGTCCTGTTCGCCGGCCTTCACACCGAAGGTGTGACCGGTGTCGTCGAGAAGACCCAGACCCGCGATCACACCGAAGTCGCTCTGCGCGAGTTCGGTGCCGCGATCCGGCGCGCGGGTCACTCGATCACGATCGAGGGACGCCCGAAACTCCAGGCACGCGTGCTTGCCGTGCCCGGCGATTTGTCCTCGGCCGCGTTTTTCCTCGTGGCGGCGAATCTGCTGCCCGGATCGAAACTGGTGCTCGAAGGCGTGGGACTCAGCCCGTCGCGCACCGGCCTCATCGACTGGCTGATGGCGGCGGGTGCGCAAATCCGGGTGCTCGACGTGAAGCAGACCGCGGGCGAGATGACCGGGACGATCTCGGTGACAGGGCGGCAACTGGAAGGCGGTGTGATCGAGAAGGCGATGACGGCCGCGCTCATCGACGAGATTCCGGTGCTGGCGGTGTTGGGCGCGGCCTCGCGCAACGGCCTCACGGTTCGTGACGCGGCGGAGTTGCGCGTCAAGGAGACCGATCGTATCGCCACCGTGGCCGAGAACATGGGCCGGATGGGAGTCCGGATCGAGGTGGCGGAAGACGGTTTCCACATTCCTGGCAATCAGACATTCGAAGGCGCGAAGGTGGACTCGTTCGGCGATCACCGCATCGCGATGGCATTCGCGGTGGCCGGACTGGCGGCGAAAGGCGAGACCGTCGTCGACAACGCGGAGGCCGCCTCCGTGTCGTTCCCCGAGTTTTACGATATCCTGAACCGGATTCGCGAGTAGTACGATGCCCGATACCGATCTGACCCTCGAAGGTCTGGTCCACGACCTCAATAACGTCTTCGACACGATCCAGGATGCGGCCGAGATCCTTTCCAAAGATCCGAGGTACGCACGGCTGGCGGGTACGTTGCGCCGCGGCACCGCGCGGGGATCGCGAATCCTTTCGAGCTACTTCGAGCACTCCCAGGCCGGTCTCGATCTCGAGCAGATTCTGACGCGAGCCATCGAGTTCGCCCGCGATTCGCTGTTGGCGGTGAAGGGTCCCGAGTTCGAGTTCACGCTGAACCTCGAGCCGGGCCTTCGGCTCCGCGGACATCCGGCTGCCTGGGAACGCGTGTTCGCCAATCTGTTCCTGAACGCCGCGCAGGCCAAGGGCGACGACGGTACTGTCGTCGTGACCGGTACGCGCGGAGCCAGTGGCACCGAAATCACAGTCAGCGACGACGGGCCAGGGATCTCGCCGCAGAATCTGCCACGGATCTTCGAAGCCCGATTTTCCACGCGAGCCAAGCGATCCGGACTGGGACTGCACATCGCCCGCACCATCGTGGAGCAGAACGGTGGTATGATCTCGGCGTCCAATCTCGCGGGCGGACGGGGCGCGCAATTCCGCATCTTGCTCCCGCTCGCGGCGGCAGCCTTAGCCGCCGAGACCTAGAACCACCAGTCGAGGTCTTGGGCCGGCGGGACCGCGCGGCGAGCAATCCGGTTGATAATAATGGACTTTACTGATATCGTGGTTTGGTGCTCCGGCCCGCCGGGGCAAATTTCCCTTTCTGTCTGGAGGATATCCCGTAATGGAATCCCTGCTTAGGCGCGGGCTCCCTGTCGCGCTGACCCTGTTGATCGCGGTGTTTCTGTTGGCAGGTCTCACAGCTCCCGCGCTGGCCGCCGAAGAAGGCTGCCACGGCGAAGCCTGCCTCAAGATTCCCGACCTCGACTCGGCCACGTTCCTAGGTGGTACCGGCGGTCGCACGCTTCTCATGGCGGGACTGGTAGTCGCGGCGCTCGGGCTGATCTTCGGTCTGGCCATTTATAAACAGCTTCAAGGAATGGAAGTCCATTCCTCGATGCGCGAGATTTCCGAACTCATCTACGAGACGTGCAAAACCTACCTCAGCACCCAAGGCAAGTTTCTGATGATCCTCGAGCTGTTCATCGGTGTCATCATCGTTGTCTACTTCGGAGTCCTGCAGGGCTTCGAGCCGATGCGGGTTCTGATCATCCTTGCCTTCAGTCTCGTTGGAATCGCCGGGTCGTATTCGGTCGCCTGGTTCGGCATCCGGGTGAACACGTTCGCCAACTCCCGCGCGGCGTTCGCCGCTTTGCGCGGCAGGCCGTACCCTTGCTACGCGATCCCACTCAAAGCCGGCATGAGCATCGGCATGTTGCTCATCTCGGTGGAACTGCTGCTGATGCTGTTCATCCTGCTGTTCGTTCCGGGTGAGTACGCCGGACCCTGCTTCATCGGCTTCGCCATCGGCGAATCGCTTGGCGCCGCGGCTCTCCGCGTCGCGGGCGGCATCTTCACCAAGATCGCCGACATCGGTGCCGACTTGATGAAGATCGTCTTCAAGATCAAGGAAGACGACGCGCGCAACCCAGGCGTCATCGCCGATTGCACGGGCGACAACGCGGGCGACTCGGTTGGACCTTCGGCCGACGGTTTCGAAACCTACGGCGTCACCGGAGTCGCGTTGATCAGCTTCATCCTGCTCGCGGTGAAAGAGCCGCTGGTGCAGGTGCAACTGCTGGTCTGGATCTTCGTGATGCGCATCGTCATGGTCATTGCCTCGGCGCTCTCCTACTTCATCAATGAGGCGATCGCCAAGGCCAAGTACCAGCACGTCGAGAAGATGAACTATGAGCATCCGCTCACGTTCCTCGTCATCCTCACCTCCGCCGTATCGGTGATTCTCACGTATGCGGTGAGCGCCGTGCTCATCCCTGATCTCGGCGATGGCACTCTCTGGTGGAAGCTTTCCACCGTCATCACGTGCGGTACAGTCGCGGGCGCCATCATTCCGGAACTCGTGAAGGTCTTCACTTCGGTGGAATCGCGGCACGTGCAGGAAGTGGTGACCAGCTCCCGTGAGGGAGGCGCGTCACTCAATATCCTCTCCGGGCTCGTCGCGGGCAACTTCAGCGCGTTTTGGCTGGGCATGGCTCTCCTGATGCTCATGGGGATCGCCTACTACGTGAGCCTGATGGGAATCGGCGCGCTGATGATCGCGCCCGCGGTGTTCGCCTTCGGGCTGGTCGCGTTCGGATTCCTGGGCATGGGCCCGGTGACGATCGCGGTTGACTCCTATGGCCCCGTGACCGATAATGCGCAGTCCGTCTACGAGCTGAGCATGATCGAGACACTGCCCGGAATCAAGGAAGACATCAAGAAGAACTTCGGGTTCGACCCCAAGTTCGAGGAAGCCAAGCAACATCTCGAGGAGAACGACGGCGCGGGCAACACGTTCAAGGCCACGGCCAAACCCGTGCTGATCGGAACCGCTGTCGTCGGCGCCACCACGATGATCTTCTCGATCATCGTCTCGCTCACTGCTGGCCTCACCCAATCGATCGACAAGCTCTCGATCCTTCATCCGCCGTTCTTGCTCGGCCTGATCGCCGGCGGCGCGGTGATTTATTGGTTCACGGGTGCCTCCATGCAGGCGGTGACAACGGGCGCCTATCGCGCGGTCGAGTTCATCAAGGCCAACATCAAGCTCGAAGGCGTCACGAAGGCGTCGGTGACCGACTCGAAGAAAGTGGTGGAGATCTGTACGCAGTATGCGCAGAAGGGCATGTTCAACATCTTCCTCACCGTCTTCTTCGCAACACTGGCGTTCGCGTTCTACGAGCCGTTCTTCTTCATCGGCTATCTGATCTCGATTGCGCTGTTCGGCCTCTAC
>CADECY010000023.1:57726-84194 GCA_902825945.1 uncultured Acidobacteriota bacterium | reverse complement strand
GCGCGGCTGCTCGACGCGACCTTCCATCAAGCCTACACGCTCATGTCGTCGCAGAAGGCTCGCGAGGCGTTCGAATTGCATCGCGAACCGGAGAAGGTCCGCGAGAAGTACGGCAACAACCGCTTCGGCCAAAGCTGCCTCCTCGCCCGGCGCCTGATCGAAGCGGGTGTGCGTTTCGTGACCATCAACATGTTCGAAACCGTGTTCGACGAGATCACGTGGGACATCCACGGATCGAAGCCCTTCAGCCCGATCTCCTGCTATCGCGACCTCGTCGGTCCGATGTTCGATATGGCGTATTCTTCGCTGCTCGAAGATCTCGCTGACCGCGGTTTGCTGAAGGAGACGATGGTCGTCGGCGCCGGTGAATTCGGCCGTACGCCGAAGGTCAATCCCGCCGGCGGACGCGACCACTGGCCGCAATGCTGGACGATGCTCGCCGCCGGTGGACCGTTCAAGGGCGGACAAGTGGTCGGCAGCTCCGATGAAATCGGTGCCTATCCGAAGGATCACCCGGTGACGCCCGCAATGGTAGCGGCGACGGTGTACAAAGGCTTGGGCATCGATCTCGAGACGGAGCTTCCGGGCGCGCAGGGCCGGCCGATTCCGCTGGTGGATCGCGGCGTCGAGCCGATCGCTCAGTTGTTCGGGTAGCCGGCATAGCCGGTACGCCTGGCATCGCGGCCCCGTTCGGTACACGCTCCTTGAGGAAGCGAAGATCGCAGCGTAGCGCGACCGCACGCTGTCCGCCGAGGAGGCCTTCCGCTGGCATACGAGAACTCCCGCGCGGACGCTCAGTTCCCAGGCGTGATGCGAACCGCGTCCACCCACACTGTTCCCGCCGCGTTGGATTCCACCCCAGTCCCCGGCGGCCGCATCACCTGAATCCGAACCTCACCCGCCACCTTCACCCGGAAGTCCACCGCGACACGGCGCCATTCGCCAGCGGAATCCGCGACTCCGGCGGAGCGCACGTCGAAGCCGTCACCCGCCGCCCGGATTCCGAAGCCAGTGCCGGTAACCGCCTCGCCCCGCAGTAGCGCGCTCATGCGATAGGCACCGGCCGGCAGTGCGACGCGCTGCTCGACGCCTTCGAAGAACCGGCTATCCGGCCAGTCCGCCGTGATCCGAAGTGAACAGCGGCCTTCGCCGGCGCGGGTGCAGTCGCGTGAGATCCGGGACTGTCCCGGAGCGTTGAGCTCCCAGTCGACTTTGCCCGCCGGACGATCGAGTTCCCAGCCGCCATTCCATACCCACTCGCCCGGAGTACCGGTGAATCGTGCCCAGATCTGGCGCGCCTCGGGCCGCCGTCCCGCCTGGCACAACGCATCCAAATAGCCGATGGCCGATGACTCAGAGGCGATCCCCCTCTCCGCCATCCATCGCCATAGGCCGGCGGCCGAATCGAACTCGCCCCGATCGGTGATGAATCGCAGAAAAGACGGAGCCGCGGCGGTGGGAAATCCGGATTCCAGGTTCTCGGTGAGAGAACGGTCCGAACTCAGGTACAAACCGTAGACCACGTCGTCATAGGTCCGGACCATACCCAAGATCGTGTGCGCCAGGCGGACCTTGTCCTGCTCTCTTCTCTGCCGCGCCGCCCCATAGAACGACCGCAACAGCACCTCCGGCACGGCTGGCCCGAGATGCTCGGCGCGACGGAAGCAACGGCCGGCCCGCTCGCCGTCGCCTGCTTCCAGGAAAGCCTCCGCCATGTCGCACCAGCGGTGCGGTGAGGCCGGACTCGATTCCAGAGCCTTTCGGGCGCCGTCCACGGCAGCATTCACGCTCCCCTCACCACCTTCGAACAGCCGCTGGGCGGCTGCCTCGACAACGGTCTCAGGGCCACCTGCCAGCGTTGTGCGGACCGCTTCCACCAATAGAAAGAGACCGGCCACGGCGCCGAGCGCCAGCGGCCGGTCTAGAACGCCTTTCCACACACTACTAAGGTCATCGGCGTACTCACCCTAAGCCTTTAGTGATTCACCGAGCTACGGCCAAGGACTACTTTGGCCGATAGACCCCCAAGAACCCTCGTGAACAGAACTTCAATGTGGCATTCGCTCGCCGTCACGGCGTCGATTGCGTGTGGTCTAGCGCAAACGCGGCCGGATTACATCCTCGGCCCCGACGATCAAGTGACGCTTCGCAGTCCGGAGGCGGAGGAGATCTCCGGGAAACCGTTCGTCGTCGGATCGAACGGGACGATCAGCGTGCCCCTGGTGGGCAACGTGAAAGCAGCAGGACTGACGCCAGGTGCCCTCGAAGCGGAGCTCAACCAGAAGCTCCGCCGCTACATACATGATCCGCAGCTCTCGGTGACGGTGACGGAGTACCGAAGCCAGCCCGTAACCGTGCTCGGCGCGGTGCAATCGCCCGGACAACAGCAATTGCGCGGCAGCAGGTCGCTGATGGAAGTGCTGTCGATGGCGGGCGGATTGCGTCCCGACGCGGGCAATTCCATCCGGATCACGCGCCGCAAAGAGATGGGGCCGATTCCGGTGGAGAACGCGCGCCTCGATGAGACCGGCTGCTACGTCGGCGAGATCCGGATCAAGACACTGCTCGATGCCTCGAGCCCGAAGGACAATATCGCCATCCAGCCACAAGACGTGATTTCGGTTCCCAAGGGCGACATCATCTACGTGGTTGGTACGGTCCGAAAGTCGGGCGGATACGTGGTCGGCGAACGATCTCACCTGACGGTACTCGAGGCCGTAGCGATGGCGGAAGGTCTCGAACGCTTCGCGGACACGCGGCGCACCAAAATCTTGCGTACCCAACCCGGCCAGGACGAGCGTGAGGAGATCGCCGTGGACCTCGAGGATCTGTTGCGCGGCAAGGGCCGCGATGTCGCGCTCCGGCCTGACGACATCCTCTTCATTCCGGCCAACCGGACCAAGAGTGCCACCGTTCGTACGCTCGAGACGGCGCTCGGCGTTGGTGGAAACATCGCTTCCGGACTGGTCATCTACAGGCGCTGACATGGACATCTCGAATTCCCAAAACGCACGCGTTCCCGCCCCGCGGCCTCTGATTCCGGCGGTTCCGCTCGCGCCCCCCATCCACGCGCTCCCCGCCGAGAGCCACTCCTGGAGCATCACCGACTACGGACGCTTGCTGCTGCGCTACAAGTGGCTGCTGGCGATCATGGCCGTTCTCGGCTCCGGCGCCGGGCTTCTGCTGACGCTTCCCCAGACTCCCGTCTATCAGGCTCGCGCGACTCTCGAGGTCCAAGGTCTCAACGAGAACTTCCTCAACATGGGGGCGATGAACCCCACCACTTCCAGCGCCAACGGCTACTTCCCCGAACTCGACATGCAGACGCACATGAAGCTGCTTCAAAGCCGCAGTGTCATCAACGGCGCCGTCGAGCGATACCGCAAGGAAGGACTGAAGACCGAAGCCGCGCCTACCGGCCGCTGGAGCGCGTTGCGCCGTCTGCTGCGAATTCCGGAGAGCAGAAGTGCCAACACCGCCGGGGCGGAACTGGGTATGGCTGCGGGCACCGTGCAGGTACGCTCCACCGGCCAGACGCGCCTGTTCGAAGTCACGAGCGATTCCACCAATCCGGCTGTCGCGGCAAGATTCCTCAACACGCTGAGCCAGGAGTTCATCGACCAGAATCTCGAGGCCCGCTGGAAAACCACCCAGCGCACCAGCGACTTCCTCACGCGGCAACTGCAGGAGGTCAAGGTGAAATTGCAAGCCGCCGAACAGAATCTGCAGAGTTACGCGCACTCGGCGGGCCTGCTATTCGTCGACGAGAAGAGTTCGGTGGCCGAAGACCGCCTGAAACAATTCCAGGAAGAATTGTCGAAGGCGCAGGCGGACCGCGTGGCGAAACAATCGCGCTATGAAATGGCCTTGTCGAGTCCGCCCGAATCGCTCCCGGACATCATCGAGGATCCGGCGCTGCGCGACTACAAGGGCAAGCTCATCGAGTTGCAGCGCCAATTGGCCGAAACCGCCTCTAGCTATACCGCCGAACACCCGAAGCTGCGGAAGGTGCAGGCGCAGATCAATACCATCCAGACCGAGCTCACCCGTGACCGCGCGCGCATCGTGGAGCGGATCAAGAACGACTTTCGCGCCGCCGAGCGCCGTGAGAAGTTGCTGCTCGCCGATTACGAAACCCAGTCCCGCGTCATCACCGGGCAGAACTCGAAGATGATCCAGTACAACATCCTCAAGCGCGAGGTCGACACGACACGGCAGCTCTACGACATGATGCTGCAGAAGGTGAAGGAGTCAGGCATCGCCTCGGCGCTGCGCGCGAGCAACATTCGCGTCGTGGATCCGGCCGAGCCTCCCGGCGGTCCGTACAAACCCGATCCGTTCCGCGGCGCCGCCGTGGGAGTTTTCGGCGGACTCGCTCTGGGCGTGCTGCTCGTCTACTGGCGCGAACACGCCGACCGTACCCTGCAGGGCCCGGGAGACGTTCCGCTCTACCTCCAACTTCCAGAACTCGGCGTGATTCCGTCCGCCAAGGCCGACATCGATCCGGCTTACGGCAAGACGCACATTCCCGCGTCTGGCGAAAAGCGCGACGAATGCGTGGAACTGGTCGCGCGCGGACACTCCTCGTCGGCACTGGCGGAGTCGTTTCGGGACATTCTCGCCTCGATCGTTTTCCTCCACGACGAGGACAAGGTTCAGACTCTGTCCATCACCAGTTGCAACCCGTCGGAAGGGAAGAGCACGCTCGTCAGCAACATCGGCATCGCGCTGGCGCAAATCGGGCGCCGGGTGTTGATCATCGACGCCGATCTGCGCCGTCCGCGCATGCACACGATCTTCGGAATCGACAACGGACGTGGACTCTCCGACTTCCTGTTGCGGACCAACGAACACGAATCCGGCGGCCAGTTCATTCACCAGACCGAAGTCCCCAACCTGTTCCTGTTTCCGGCCGGTGCCAACGGCGACCTTGCCTGGCGTCTGCTGCACTCCGAACGTCTTCCGCAGTTGCTCGAGTGGGCGCGATTCCAGTTCGACATGGTGATCGTCGATACGCCTCCGGTCCTGAACATGGCGGATTCGCGGGTCGTGGGACGCATGGTGGACGGTGTGATCATGGTGGTCCGCAGCGGCAAGACCACGCGCGACCGCGCGCTGTCGGTCAGTCAGCGGCTGCTCGGTGACGGTGTGCGGATCCTCGGCGCGGTGCTGAACGGCTGGAATCCGCGCAAGGCGAAGAATCAGCGCTACGGATACGGGCAGTACGGCTACGGCTACGGTTACGGATACAGCTACGGTTACGGCCGCAACAAGCCGAAGGTGGCCTAACGGGAATGTGTGGAATCGCGGGCATCCTGCGGCCGGATGGACTCTTCGACGCCCCGGAACCGGCGCGAGGGGCCGAGTCGGCTGTCCGGCGGATGGTGGATTCGCAACGCCATCGCGGTCCGGATCAGGATGGCCTGTTGCGCCTGCCCGGCGCCGTCCTCGGACACACGCGTTTGTCGATCTTCGACCTCTCGGAGGCCGGACGTCAGCCGCTGTGCAATGAGACTGGCGACGTTTGGGTTTCCTACAACGGCGAAGTCTACAACTTCGGGCCGCTGCGCGTGGAGCTGATCGCGCGCGGCCACCGGTTCCACTGCGGCTCCGACACCGAGGTCCTCGTCCACGGATACGAAGAGTGGGGGTTGCTCGGCATGCTCGAGAGGCTCGAAGGCATGTTCGCGTTCTGCCTCCACGACGTGCGCCGCCGTCTCTCTTATCTCGTGCGTGACCGGTTGGGCATCAAGCCCCTCTATTATTCCTGGGATGGCCACCAGCTCGCGTTCGCCTCTGAAGTCAAGGCGCTGCGCCGTGGCGGAGCCACCGCGTTCGACCGCGATCGCGAAGCGCTCGCCGGCTTCCTCGCCTTCGGTTCGATTCCCGCGCCGTTGACACAGTACAAGCAGGTCCGCTGTCTCGAGCCCGGACACTACCTCGTGCTGAGCTCCCGCGGAATGGAGGACAACGTCTACTGGGTTCCGCCGGAGGAAGGCGCGCGCCCGAGCGCCGCCATCTCGCTGCCCGAATTGCTGCGCGATTCCGTCAAGCAGCACCTCGCCGCCGATGTCGACACGGGCGTCTTCCTGAGCGGCGGGATCGACTCGGCGGCCATCGTGAGCCTCGCCCGAATGGCCGGCGTCGAGAAGCTGACGACCCTCACCGTCGCATTCGAGGAATCCGAGTTCAACGAAGAGAGTCCGGCGCGGATGCTCGCGGCGCACTACTCGACTGACCACTGCCAACTCGTCGTGCGCAAGGACGACTTCCTGGCCGAACTTCCAAGAGTCTTCGAAGCGATGGACCAGCCGAGCATCGACGGAGTGAACAGCTACTTCGTCTCCTGGATGGCCCGCCAGGCGGGCGTCAAGGTCGCGCTGAGCGGACTCGGAGCGGACGAAGTCTTCTGGGGCTATCACTACTATCGCTGGCTCACGCGTTATCGCTCGATGTTCGATTTGCTCATGCGCGGACCGGCGTCGTCGCAGTGGCTGGTCGAACGTGCGTTTCGCATAGCCGGTTCGATCTCGGGGCAGGATCGCTGGTCGCGGTTCCTGGCGGCGCCGGGTAACTTCGCCGGCGCCCTGTATGGGTTCCTGCGCGGCTTCCTTTCGCCGCCATGGATCCAGCGCACGCTGTCGCTCGACAGCCGGTCGTTGCGCGAAACGATGGAGCGGCAATGGAGCCACGCCCGGAACGGCGCGGCGTCTACTCCCGCGCGCACGTTCAACCGCATCGAGCTCTCACGCTACCTGCACGACACGCTGTTACGCGATACCGACGTGTTCAGCATGGCTCACTCGATCGAGGTGCGCGTTCCGTTTCTCGACAGGCGCATCGTCGAATGGGCGATGCTCGAACCGGACGAGCGCAAAGTCACCACCCGAATCAACAAGCCGCTGCTCGTCGATTCCGTCCCGCCGATGCCCATCGAGCTGGACGCCGCGAAGAAGCGGGGCTTCGTCTTCCCGATTCGCGAATGGATGCGAAGTGAGCCGGAGCGGTTTCTGCCGTACGTGGAGCGCATCGATTACCTCGATACCCGGGCTGTGCGCGATCTCTGGAACGGCTTCCTCGCCGGGCGGACTCACTGGTCCCGCGCATGGGGACTCGTGGCATTGGGGGCGCGATTCTGATGAAACTGCGCGAAACGATCCGCTCCGGAATCATTTGGACCGCCGGGTTGAACTTCCTCTCCGACGGGCTCCAATTCGCCACCACCATTGTTCTCGCCCGGCTGCTCGAACCCGAGTCATACGGCCAGTTCGCGCTGGTCACCGCCACGATCACGTGGCTCTCCGTGCTCTCGTTCCGCAGCTTCATCGAATTCGTGCTGCAGGAACCGGCCGGAGCAGCCGTCGATTTCCACGGATATTTCGCCGCGGGCGGAATCCTGCAGGTCTCGCTCGCGCTCCTGGTTCTCGGAATCGCGGCGGCGCTGCGATCGAGCGAATCCTACCGCGCCACGGCGCCGTTGTTCGCCGCGATGTCGACCTACTTCCTGCTCGACTGGTTCGCCGAGCTTCGCGTGAAGATGCTCGAGCGCGCGCTCGACTGGCACCGGCTCGGTAAGCTGCGCGCGGCCGGACTTTTCCTGAACGCCACATCCGCTGTCGTTCTGGCTCTTTGTGGCGCGGGAACCTATGCCCTTCTGCTGCCGGGTCTGATCGCGATGTTTCCGCTAATTGCGGACCTTCTGTTCGCCGCGAGCTGGCGCCCCGTGTTCCGCGTGGATTGGGCCATGCTCGGTCCCGCGATCCGCTTCGGACTCGCGCGCATCGGCAGTGGGCTGGCATTCTCGAGCCGCCAACTCGTCGAAAGCTCGGTGCTGGCGAGCCGCGCTGGATTCACCTCCGCCGGATTCTATGGCCGTGCCACTGGTTTCGCGAACCTCTTCTGCTGGCGGCTGCCCTCGGTGTTCACGCTCATGCTGCGGCCCGTACTCGCGCGGGTGGGCACCGAGAGCCGCTATCATCACGCGGCCGGACTGGTCCTGCGAGGCGTCCTTTGGATGGTGGTTCCCGCCTGCGCGCTCTGCGCCGTCCTCGCCGATCCCATCATTCGCTTCGTCTTCGGCGAAAAGTGGCTGCCTGCCCTGACTCTGCTGCCCTACGCGCTTGCGTCCTCGTCGGTGTCCGCGCTGGTGCAGACGGGCAACATCCTGCTACTCGGACTGTCGGAATCGCGGCGGTGCCTGAGCGCTGATCTCATCGTGCTTCTCGGGAGCCTCGGCGCGACTGTGTTCATCTACTTCGGAAGACTGGACGCCTACCTGGCTTCCATTGCCGTGGCGCAAGTCGCGGTCTTTTTCCTGCAATTGATGTGGTTGACCCAACGGGGCGCGTTGCGATGGACGCAGGTGATCGAAACCGCGGGCCCGTGTATCACCGCGACGTTCGGAGCGTTGGTGTTCGCGCAACCGCTGTTCAACGCCCTCGCCAGTCAAACTCCGGCGGCACGCGTCTTCCTGTATGCGCCCGTCTATGGACTTCTCTATCTCTTCCTGCTGCGAACTCTGAGCGCGGCCTCGTTGCGCGAACTCGCCGGCTACTTTCCCGGCCGCGCCTATTTGGAGCGTGTGTTGTGAGTACTCTCGATCTGGCCGCGACCATTCGCGCAGCCCCGTTGAAACCCATCCGGAACCTGTTCCGGCCATTGGCCTCGATGCTTCCGCTTCCGGTCGCCGTGCGCACCCATGGTGGCCGCAAGCTCTACGTCGACTTGCGTAGCGCGATCGGACGTGGCATCTTCGTGCGCGGCGAATTCGATCCGGCCGTGCTCGGCTTCCTGCGCGAGAATCTACGCCCAGGGGCGGTCTTCGCCGATATCGGCGCGAACATCGGTTACTTCTCGGTCGCCGCGCTCGAACTCGTTGGCGCGTCGGGCGAGGTCCACAGCTTCGAGATCGATCCGCGGTCATTGCGTTGCCTCTATCGCACCCAACGCGCCAATCGGAGCGCCAATCACTTCATCCACGGCAACGGGCTCGGATCGGAAGCGGGAATCGCGCGCATCGAAGCCGAATCGGAGATGGGCAACACGCACATCAGCCAGTCTCAGCCCGGCGGAACGGGGTTCCCTGTCCTGCCACTCGACACGTGGGCGCCATACTTCGAGCGCCGAGGACTCGGCGTGATCAAGCTCGATGTCGAAGGAGCCGAACTCCAGGTATTGCGGGGCGGCGCCCGCGTCATCTCCGCTTGCCGGCCCGTCATTTTGTGCGAGGCGATCGAGTCGAACCTCCGGCGCTTTGGACACTCCGTCGCCGATGTCGTCGCGTTCATGGATTCGCTCGGCTACAGCGCATCGCCACTCGCGGGCGCTCACGACGTGAATCTCGTCTTTCACCGGTAACTCTCCATGCGTATCTGCGTTTGCACTCCCTTCTCCGCCGTGACCGAACCGCGCGCGCCCCGGCACGCCGCCGCGCTGGCGGAGCTTTTCCCTGAGGCGGACGTGCTGTTTACCGATTCCTACCCGGCGGGCGAAGACGCCCCGCACGCGCATCCGGTATCGCAAGTGCCGGGCATCCGCCGCGAACCGTTCCGGTTCCCCACCCGCCGCAACGGTACGCTTTCCTGGCTGGCGAACAAGGCCGCGCCCAAGCTCGGGCTGCAAGGCGCATTCGAGCGGCACATCGAGGCGATCGACGCGGATCTCTATTTCGGACACGGCATTGAGACGCTGGTTCCCATTCATCGCGCGGCTCGCCGCAACCGGGCGAAGGTCCTGTTCGATTGCATGGAGCTCTACGCGGAGATGGGCGATGGTCAGACACCGGAGGAGAGCGCCCGCACCGCCGCGGCCGAACGGGAATGGCTGCCGAAGTGCGCGTTGGTGACCACCACCAGCCCGAGGCTGTCGCGCGAACTCGAGCACCGGTACGGTCCGCTGCGCTCACTTTCGATCTACAACGCCGCATCGGTGAAAGCGGATCGCACGGCGGATAAGGAGCGGCGTTTCTCCCTCTACTGGCGAAACGCGGTGGTGGGATTCGGACAGCGCGGGCTCGGCGACATCCTGACCGCTTTGAAGCAGCTTCCCGAAGAGATCGCCCTTCACCTGCAAGGCAAGCTGCCACCCGATCGCGATCGCGAACTGCGCTCGTATCTGCGCGCGGAATCGCTCGAAAGCCGCGTGACGATTCACCCGCCGTGTCAGCCGCATGAAGCCGTGAAAGCAGCGGGACGCTTCCACGTGGGGCTTTGCGCCGAACGGCCCGAGGTTCCGAATCACTGGTACACGGTTTCGAACAAGTTATTCGACTACCACATGGCCGGGCTCGCCATCGTCGCGAGCGGGCTTCCCGGCCTGCGCGACGTCATCGACGAAGCCGGTTCGGGGCTGACCTGCTGGCCGGGCGATCCCTCCGATCTCGCGGCGCGGATTCTCGAACTGTACCGGAACCAAGCACTTCGCGAACGATTCGCCGCGTCGGCGCGCCGCTACGCCCTCACGCGCGGAAATTCCGAAGCGGAAATGCTCCGGTTCCAGAATGCCGTGGCTGAAGTGTGCGCGGACCGTTGGCCGCGAAAGGAGCGGGCATGCGCCGCATCCTGATCGTGAGTCCGCACTTCCCGCCAGTCAACATGCCGGACGCGCATCGCGTCCGCATGAGCCTTCCCTATTTTCGCGAGTTCGGCTGGGAGGCCGAGGTGTTGACCGTGGCGCCGGAAGATGTGGAGGCACGGCGGGAACCCGATCTCGACGCGACGGTGCCGTCCGGCGTTCCCGTTTGGCGCACGCATGCGATCAACCCGAAGTGGACCCGGCGCCTCGGCCTGAGCGACGTCGGGATTCGCGCCTGGCCCTATCTCTACAGAGCGGGGTCCAGGCTCCTGGCTACTGGCCGGTTCGATCTAGTCTACTTCTCATCCACCGTCTTCTTCACCTTTCCGCTCGGGCGAGTGTGGAAGCAGCGATTCCGCGTCCCGTTCGTCGCCGACCTTCAGGATCCCTGGGTGACCGGCTATTACGAGCACAAGGAAAAGCAGGATCGCCCGCCGAAGTACTGGCTGGTATCGCGCCTGCACGCGGCGCTCGAACGTTGGACACTCCCGCTGGCAAGCGGCCTGATCGCGGTTTCCACCGCCTACACACGCGACGTCACCAGCCGCTACCGGATGGCCTCGGGATTCGCGTCGCGCACGATTCCTTTCGGGGGATCGTTGCGAGACCTCGACACCGCGCAGGCCTCAGCGCCCCCGCCCCGGCCTTATGATCGCAGCAACGGAGAGATTCACGGAGTCTACGCTGGCGTCCTCGGACCCACGATGAAGCGGTCATGCGAGATCATCTGCCGCGCGTTGCGGCTCGGCCTCGACTGCGATCCCGCGCTCTTCGGGCGCGTCCGCCTCCATTTCCTCGGCACCGACTACGCGAATCGGAAGCGCACGATGATGCCGATCGCCGAAGCCATCGGAGTCGATGAACAGGTGGAGGAACAGCCCGAACGGCTGTCGTACTTCGAAGCGCTGCGGACATTGCGCGAGGCCGACTTCCTGATCGTGCCGGGCACGGACGATCCGGGATACACGGCCTCGAAGATCTACCCGTATATCCTCGCGCGCAAGCCGTTGATCGCCGTCTTCCGCGAGGAAAGCAGCGTGGTGGACCTGCTCCGGCGCACCCGCGCCGGCGAAGCCGTTCGCTTCAATTCCGGATCGCTCGCAACCGAGTCGGCCGCGGCGCTGCTGCGAACCTGGGAATCACTGTTGCGCAAACTGCCGTATGAACCCCCCTTGGTGTGGGACGAGTTCGCGCCCTTCACCGCTCGCGAAACGACTCGCGCGCAGTGCCAGCTTTTCGATCAGGCATTGGGAGCCGCGCGATGAGAGTGGGAATCGTGGTCACGCATCCGGTGCAATACCAGGCACCGTGGTTCCGAGCGCTCGCCGCGTATCCCGGAATCGCTCTCGAGGTGCTGTTCGGACATCGCGTGACACCGCGCGAGCAAGCGGAAGCCGGTTTCGGCGTCGAATTCGAGTGGGATGAACCTCTGCTTCACGGCTACGCCTGGCGCTTCCTTCGGAACTCCGCCTCGAGACCCTCGGTCAACCGGTTCAGCGGAGTCGACTCCCCGGAAATCGGGGCTGTTCTCCGTCAGGCGCGATTCGATGCCGTGATCGTCTCGGGTTGGCACTCGCGGCTCTACATCCGCGCGATCCAGGCATGCCTGCGGCAGAGGATCCCCGTGCTCGTGAGAAGTGACTCACACCTGCGCGCCTCGGGCGGCGGCTGGCGGCGCGCCGCCAAGTCCATGCTGTACCGCCCGTTGTTCCGGCGCTTCGATGCCTGCCTCGCCGTGGGCACCTGGTCTCGTGAATACTTTCTCCAATGCGGCGCGAGCGAGGATCGGGTCTTCGTGGTGCCGCACATGGTCAGTTCCCGCTTCGCTCCGCTCGGCCGTCCCCGGGGAGACGGGCCCGCCACATTCCTCTTCGCCGGAAAGCTGACCGAGTGGAAACGCCCGCTCGACTTTCTCGAGGCGCTACGGCTGGCCATCGCTCAGGGAGCGCGCGTCAACGGCATGGTTGCCGGAGACGGGCCACTGCGGGAAGCCTGTGAGGCATTCGTGCGCCGGCATGACTTGCCCGTCGTCTTCTGCGGGTTCCTCAATCAGTCGCTCATGATCGAAGCCTATGGCGAGGCATCGGCGCTCGTCGTCCCGTCGCGAGAGACCTGGGGGCTGGTGGTCAACGAGGCGATGGCTTGCGGACTTCCGGTATTCGTCAGCGACGCCGTCGGAAGCCATCCGGATCTCGTCCAGGAAGGCCGCAACGGATTCGTCTATCCGCACGAGAACGCCGCAGCGCTGGCCTCCAAGATCGCGGCGATTCACGACCCCGAGACCTTGGCGCAGCTCGGAGAAGCCGCATGGCGCCGGCACACTTCCGTCAGGACCCGTGCGGTGGAAGGCGTGCTCGAGGCACTCGCGCGGGTACGAAGGCCCCTGGAGGCATTCGCGTGACACCAGTGCTGCCGATGCCGGTCTGCGCCGGAGGGGACAAACTTCCCGCGCCGTGGTTCCTGCTCCCTCTCACGGTTACCTTGCTGCTCTGCCTGTCGTCGCCGTACGAGGTTTCCTTCGATGCCGCTGCCATCGCGCTGGCCTTGTTCAGCCTTCCAGCCGCGTCCTATCTGCGATGGCGTTCGGCTCCCCCGAAGCTCGCAATTCCGCTGTTCGCGGGCGTGGGTGCCATGTATTGGCTCTATTTCTGTTTCGCCTATTTTCTAGGAAACCGCAAGCTCATGGGCGTGTGGGGCGCAATCCGGCTCGATGAGCACCACCTGTCGCTGTCGCTGGGAATGGCGGCCATGGGAGTGGCCGCGATGGCGGGCGGATACGCCGTGACGATGCCACTGGTCTTGCGTCGCGCTCCCGTCTTCCGCGATTCCGTTCGCACCGGAGCCTACCTGCGAGCGGTGCTGGTTCTCGGCAGCGTTCTGACCGCCGCGGAGTCTTCCAACTATTGGCTCGGAGCCGGCGGGCGCCAGGCCATGACGCTCCTGAGATCGTTCGTTCCGCTGATCGCCTTCTCCTGTCTGTTGCGCCAGTACCTCACCGGACAGGCGGAGCGCTCCGACCGCAACATGCTGCTGGTCTACGCAGGCGTCAGCTTGGTCAGTTCGGTGGCATCGGGCTGGCTCGGTCCGCTGTTCGGATTGTTCGTCGTGGCGACATCGGTCTACGTGATGGTATTTCGCCGGCTGCCGCTGCCGGCGCTTACCGTGGCGGCGGCGGTGTTCTTCTTCCTCCAAGCCGGCAAGGACTCCTTTCGAAACAACTACTGGTATGGCGGGGAGGCAGGGTCGGGAAAGGTCGAGCGAGTGATGTTTTGGACCAGTGAATCCGCGGAACGGTGGCGCGACGCCTTCGCGGCGCCCGACTCCGGGCAGGTGCAGAAGATCGTCGCCGGATCGATGGGCCGTGTCTCCCTCCTCGAGCAGACGGCGAATGTCCTGCAGCTCACTCCGAGTCCGGTCCCATTCCAGAACGGCGCGACCTATGGATACATGGCCGTGAGCCTCATCCCCCGGTTTCTCTGGCCCGGCAAGCCGTCGGTGAACGACGCCAATCGCTTCTATCAGGTCGCCTACGGGCTTACCGCCGAACGCGACCTCGATCATGTCTCGATCGCCGTGGGCACCCTGACGGAAAGCTATGTGAACTTCGGCTGGCCAGGCGTGGCTGGCGTGATGTTCCTGCTCGGCATGATCCTTCGCCTTTTCGAACGGATCTTCCTGAGCTTCTCGTCCGGACCGTTTCTCGTATCGACCGGCCTCGCCCTCACTCCATCCCTGCTGGTGGTGGAGGCACAGGCGGCGCAGTACCTGGGCGGAATCATTCAGTACATCATCATGGCGATCGCCGTCTTCCTGCCCGTGCTGAAACTCCAGCGGCTGGAGGAGAACATATGAGAGTGCTCGGACTGTTTCCGCGGCTCGACCTGTTGGGCGGCATCGAAGCCGTCGGCCGGCTGGCCGTCGATGCCTTTCCGGCGGCGGGCATCCCGATCGAAACGCTGTGTGTGGATGGCTCCTCACATGGAGGAAAGCTACGGGCGCTGGCGCGCGCGGCAAGCCTGAACGCCGCCGCCGACATCGCGCTCGTCTGGCACATGGGTCTGGCCAAGCTGCTGCCACTGCTCCGCACCCGGCCGAAAAGCGAGATGGTCTTTCTGCACGGCGTCGAGTGTTGGCGCCCCTTGTCTTGGCTCGAACGGCGCCTGCTGTCTCGTGCGCGCTGCCTGCTCACCAACAGTGATCACACTTGGCGCCGCTTTGTTGAAATCAACCCGGACTTCGGTTCCCACGCCCATCGCACGGTGGGTCTCGGGCTCGATCTCGCAGGTCCTTCCCGTGTCGTGAGTGAAGGTCCCCCGGCGGCGCTGATCGTGGGCCGGATGCAGCGCTCGGAAGACTACAAGGGCCACCGCGAACTCGTCGAGGCTTGGCCGCTGGTTCGCGCTTCGATCCCCGATGCGGAACTCTGGATCGCGGGCGAAGGTGATCTCCGCCCGGTACTCGAATCGCTCTCCTCGCCCGGTGTGCGCTTTTTCGGGCGCGTCAGTGAAGCCGAAAAGGCGAGACTGATGCACCAGGCCCGCTGCTTTGCGATGCCGAGCCGCGGGGAAGGATTCGGCCTCGTCTATCTCGAGGCAATGTCCGCTGCCCGCCCATGCCTGGTCGGCGACAGCGATGCCGGCCGCGAAGTAGTGCAGCCCCCACGCGCGGGGCTGGCCGCCGATCCGCGCGATCGCGATGCCCTCGCCAGCGCTTTGTGCCGTCTGCTGAGACGCGGCGAAGAGTGGAACCAGTGGTCGCGCGAAGCCGTGGAACTGTACCGCTCCCGCTTCACGGCCGCGGGATTTCAGCGCCGCCTCGTCGAAGCGGTGAAGGAGGCGGCGTGAGGATTCTGCACGTCATTCCGTCGATCTCTCCCGCGCGCGGTGGCCCGAGCACGGTCGTGAGGCAACTCGCCGAAGGTCAGGCAAGGGCCGGCCTCGACGTAACCGTCGCCACGACGGACGACGACGGACCCGGACGCCGCTGGCAACCCGCGGGCGAAACCGAACAGCGCGATGGCGTCGTCTATCGAATCTTCCCGCGTCAGTCGAGCTTCTACTCGATCTCGCTCCCGCTTGCCCGGTGGTTGCACCGCGGCCTCCGGTGTTTCGACGCCCTCCACATTCACTCGCTGTTCTCCTTCCCCGCCGCCGCCGCCGCGCGCGCCGCCATCCGGAATCGCGTGCCGTTCGTGGTGCGCCCGCTCGGAACGCTGAACGCCTGGGGGCTCGGGAATCGCCGGCCACTGCTCAAGCGGTTGTCGCTCCGGTTCGTGGAAGCTCCGATTCTCGAGGGCGCGCGCGCCGTGCATTTCACTAGCGATCAGGAACGCGAAGAGGCTGCCAGCCTCGCGATCGACCATCGCCCCGTGGTGATTCCGAATCCGGTCGAACCGGCCGCCGCGGAAGACATCGAACGCGACCCCCACATGGTCCTGTTCCTCGGCCGGATCCACCGGGTGAAGGGACTGGACCTGCTGCTGCCCGCGATGGCGGAAGTGATTCGCCAGCGCCCGTCCACCCGGCTGGTGATCGCGGGGGGCGGAGATTCGCAACTCATCGCGGATCTCCGGGCCTCAGCGTGCCACCTGGGAATCGGCGCCAACATCGAATGGCTTGGTGCCGTGACCGGCTCCGCCAAGACGCGATTGTTCGCCAAGGCCCGGCTATTCGTGCTGCCGTCGTACTCGGAGAACTTCGGCATCGCCGCCGGAGAGGCGCTCTCCGCCGGTGTTCCGCTCGTCGTCTCCGACCGCGTGGCGATTCACCGCGAAGTGACCCGGGCCGGTGCTGGGCTCGTTGTTCCCTGCGAAGCCACGGCGCTCACGCACGCGATTCACCGCATGCTCGGCGACGAGGATCTCGCCCGCCGATGCGCCGAGGCGGGGCGGAAACTGGTGGCGGAACGTTATTCAACGGCGGCGGTCACCTCGGAGTTGATCCGCCTCTACCAGGAGATTTCCGCATGAGCAGCCCCGTTACGGTCATCGTGCTGACGTTCAACGAAGAGAAGAATATCGGACCGTGCCTCGACAGCATCGCACCCATCGGCGCGCCAGTCTTCGTGGTCGACTCCGGCAGTACCGACCGCACGGCCGCGCTCGCGGAATCCCGTGGCGCGCGCGTCTATTCTCACCCCTTCGACAACTACGGAGCCCAACGTAACTGGGCGCAGACCCATCTGCCGGTAGAAACCGAATGGGTGTTGCATCTGGACGCGGACGAACGCCTCACTCCGGAGCTCGCGCGTGAGATCGCGGATCTGATGAAGACGCCGCCTACGGATACGGACGGATTCCTGCTGCGCAAGCGAACCTTCTTCCTCAACCGCTGGATCCGGCATGGCGGCCACTACCCGTCGTATCATCTGCGCCTCTTCCGGCTGGCCAAGGGCCGCTGTGAGGACCGGCTGTACGATCAGCACTACGTCGTCGATGGCCCGGTCCGGCAGCTCGAACACGACTACATCGACGTGGTGGCATCGGACCTGCGTTCGTGGTCCACGCGCCATGTCCGCTGGGCCGAAATGGAGGCCCGCGAATTCGGCCGCATGGAGCAAGGCGCTCGCGGCGGCCACCTCGTGAATGCCGATCTCAGCGGCAATCCCATCGAACAGAAGCGCTGGCTGCGCGAGCGCATGTACTACCGCTGGCCCGCTTTCCTGCGCGCGTTTTTCTATTGGTTCTACCGGTACTTCCTGCGCCTCGGCATTCTCGACGGCAAGGAAGGATTCCTGTTTCATTTCCTGCAAGGTTTGTGGTTCCGCATGCTCGTGGACGCGATGATCGCCGAGCAACGCGGTGAAGGAGCTTCGAAAGCATGAACATTCTCGGCATCAACGCCTATCACGGAGACGCGTCGGCGGCGCTGTTCTCCAACGGACAACTGGTCCGCGCGGTGGAGGAAGAGCGCTTCAACCGCGTCAAGCACTGCGCCGGATTCCCGAAGACCGCCGCCGACTGGTGCATTGCCTCCATCGGAACGGACGCGGTGAATCACGTGGCCTTGTCGCGCGATCCCAAGGCGCACCTGTGGCGCAAGGTCTTTCGCGCGGCGTTCCGCCCGCAGGCCTGGAAACGCTTCGGATCGCGCGCGGGCAACCTCGCGCAGGCGGGACGCTTCGCCAGCGAACTACAATTGGCTCCGCACACCCAGGTCCACTTCGTCGAGCATCATCGCGCGCACTTGGCGAGCGCCTTCTTCTGTTCGCCCTTCGAGGAAGCGGCGGTGGTTTCGATCGACGGCTTCGGCGACTATTCGAGCGCCATGTGGGCGCACGGCCGTGGCAACAAGATGGATATGCTCGGCGCGGTCCACTTCCCCCATTCGCTCGGTATCTTCTACACTGCGTTCACCCAGTTCCTCGGTTTCCACAACTTCGGCGACGAGTACAAAATGATGGGCTTGTCGGCCTACGGCCAGCCGCGCTATCGCAGTCAGATCTCCCAGTTGGTGAAGACTGAGAACGGCGACATTCGCCTCGATCTCGACTACTTCACCCACCATAGTCAGGGCCTAGCCATGAACTGGGACGAGGGCGCACCCAAGATCGGAGTCGTCTATTCGGGGAAGATGATCGATGTGTTCGGGGAACCGCGCCAGCCGCGCACCGAGCTTCTGCCCAAACACGCCGACATGGCGGCGTCCGTCCAAGCCGTGCTCGAGGAGAACTATTTCGCGCTGCTCAACCATGTCCACAAGGCCACTGGATCGAAGGCGGTTTGCCTGGCGGGCGGAGTTGCGCTCAACTGCGTGGCCAACGGGAAGATCTTCGAGAACACGCCCTTCGAAAAAGTCTACGTGCAGCCGGCCGCGAACGATTCCGGAACCTCGATCGGCGCCGCGCTCTACGTGCAACACCAACTGCTCGGCGCGCCGCGTGAGTTCGAAATGAAGCACGTCTACTATGGGCCCTCCTATCACGATGACGAGATCGCCAACGCGGCCCGTGCCGTGGGCGCACGCTTCGAAAAGCTCGACCGCGAGACGTTGCTCGAGCGCACGGCGGAGGCTCTCGCTGACGGACTCGTCACCGGCTGGTTTCAGGGCGGCATGGAGATCGGGCCGCGCGCTCTCGGCGCCCGCTCGATTCTTGCCGATCCGCGCCGCATGGAGATGAAGGACACCCTGAACCTTCGCATCAAGTTCCGCGAACCCTTCCGGCCCTTCTGCCCCTCGATCCTCGCCGATCGAGTGGGTGAGTACTTCGAGAACTCGCACCCGTCGCCGTTCATGGTCAAGGCCTACAAGATCCGGCCATCGCAGCGCGACCGGATTCCCGCCGTGACCCATGGCGATGGTACCGGCCGTCTGCAAACGGTGGAGCGCGATGTAAACCCGTTGTATTACGACTTGATCGATCGGTTCTCGCGCCGGTCGGGAGTCCCGGTCCTGATCAACACGTCGTTCAACGAGAACGAGCCCATGGTCAACACGCCGCAAGAGGCGCTCGACTGCTTCCTGCGCACCAAAATGGATGTGCTCGTGATGGGGTCTTGCTTCTTCGCCAAGACCGCCAACCGCGAGATCTCGGAAGACCGGGCGGCGTTTGGAGAAACGAACCCGAAGGAATGCGTCGGGGCTTGATAACTCGCGCGGTTCCGCCGATAGAAGGGAGGGCGCGCCGCGCCTCAGACGAATGAAGAAAGCACTCATCACGGGAATCACGGGCCAGGACGGCTCCTTCCTCGCCGAACTCCTGCTGGCAAAAGGCTACGAGGTCCACGGCATCGTTCGCCGCGCCTCCACGTTCAATACGGGGCGCCTCGACGGAATCTATTCCGACCCCCACGAATCAGGGACGGCGTTCCACCTGCATTATGGTGACGTCACCGATGGCACGGGGCTCCGCCGGATCGTCGAAAAGGTGGCGCCCGATGAGGTCTACAACCTCGCCGCCATGTCGCAGGTGCGGGTCAGTTTCGACCAGGCCGAGTACACGGCCGATACCGTCGGAACCGGCACCTTGCGATTGCTCGAGGCCGTCCGCGATTACATCGGCAACACGGGGCGCCGGGTCCGTTTCTACCAGGCGGGTTCGTCCGAGATGTTCGGCGCGGCCAAGCCGCCGCAAAGCGAGACCACACCCTTCTACCCGCGCAGCCCGTACGCGGTGGGCAAGGTGACGGCGCATTGGTTCGCGGTGAACTACCGCGAAGCCTACGGGATGCACATCTCGAACGGCATCCTGTTCAATCACGAGTCCGAACGGCGCGGCGAGACCTTCGTCACCCGCAAGATCACGCGCGCGCTCACCCGGATCAGGATGGGCCTCCAGGAAAAGCTCTTTCTCGGCAACCTCGAGGCCAAACGTGACTGGGGATACGCGGGCGACTACGTCGAGGCGATGTGGCGCATGCTCCAGCAGGAGTCCCCGGACGACTTTGTCATCGCGACCGGCGAGGCTTGGTCGGTGCGCGACTTCCTCGATGAAGCGGCGTCGCTGCTCCATCTCGATTGGCCGAAACACGTCGAGACCGATCCGCGCTATTTCCGCCCCACTGAAGTCGACTACTTGATGGGCGATGCTTCCAAGGCGAAGCGGATGCTCGGGTGGACACCGCGCGTCCGGTTCCAGGAACTGGTCCGGCGCATGGTCGAGCACGATCTTCGCCTCGCCCAGCGCGAGAGGATTCTCATGGAGGCCGGGCCAACGCTCATGCTCCGTGAAAGCCTCGGAGTGGAATTGCCCGCCGGCGTGTAGATGAACCGGCTGGCCAAACTGGGCGAGAGTATCCGGGCGGCGCGTCTGCCCGGTGTCAAGCCCGATGGCTGGTGGATCGCGGCCTTGGCCGCGGAATCCGCGTTGCCGGCCATCACCGTCTGGCTCACGCGCCGGATCGCCTCCGTATGGAACTCGCCCGATGATACGGTTGGCTGGGTGGCCTGTCTGGCGGCCGCCGTGGCATCGGCGGAGTTGCTGCGAATCGCGCGAGGCTGGCTCGGATCGCGTCAATCCGCGATGATCCGCGATGCCGTGACGGAGGCGGTCCACGCCAAGTCGGCCTGCGTGGATCTGAGCTTTCATGACGACGCGGCGTTCCATGAGAACCTGCACGTGGCACGAGTCCAGGCTCCCGATCAAGCGGTGGCGCTCGTGGAAGGGCTCGGCTCGATCGCGCAGAGTCTGATCGCCTTGGCACTGCTCGGCGCGATGGTCGCCTCGGTGAGTCCATGGCTGCCAATGGTGATCGCGCTGGCGATGTTGCCGCTGCTCGGCGTGCGGCTGCGCGGCGCGATCCGGCTGCATGCCTGGAGGCGGCGCAACCAGGATTCCGAACGGCGCGCCTGGTACAACGACTATCTGCTGACATGCGCCGAGCCTGCCCCGGAGTTGCGGCTGTTGGGATGGGGCGGCCGCGTGCGCACGCGGTTCCGCGATCTGCGAACGGAGCTGCGCGAGGGAGAATCGGCGATCCATGGCCGGAATGCGGTCGAGCAAGCCGCCGCGCTGCTGTTGGCGGCCCTGGCCTGCGCGGCGTCATGGCCGCTGTTGTGGGGCACCGCGACGGCCCTGCCTGAGGTGCTCGCGGCCGCGCAGGCCTGCTATTACGGATTCTCGTTGACGCAACCGCTCATCGCCTCGATCGGAATCGTCTACTCGGCACTGCTTACGCTGGGTGGATTTGGCGAGTTTCTCCGCTTGCCGGAGACGCCAGCCGGGGAGCCGGCGCCGGTCGCGCCACTCCGCGACGGCATCCGGTTTCGCGGAGTCCGCTTCGCCTACGCGAGTTCGGACCGTCCGGTTCTCGACGGGCTCGATCTGTTCCTTCCCGCCGGCGAGATCACCGCGATCGTGGGCGCGAACGGCAGCGGCAAGAGCACGATCGCCAAGCTGCTGTGCGGGCTCTATCGTCCCGCCGAAGGTGCGATCGAGTTCGACGGTGAACCGGGACCCGCGCCCGGAATGGTCTCGGCGATGTTCCAACAGCCGGTCCGTTATCAGGATACGTTCGCCTTCAACATCGCACCGGCGGAGACCGCGCCAGTCCGTGGCCGGCTGCTTGCCGCGGCCCATCGTGCCGGGCTCGATTCGAAGCTCGATACCTGGTCGGACCCGGCCTCGCGGCTGCTCGGCAATCAGTTTCCACATGGCACCGAACTCAGCGGCGGCGAGTGGCAGAAAGTCGCTCTCGCACGGGCACTCCATCGCGAGAGCCCGGTCCTCGTTCTCGACGAGCCAACTAGCATGATGGACCCACGGGCGGAAGCCGAATTCCTCGCCACGCTAAGACGTCACGTCGGCGGGCGTACGATCGTGATCATCACCCATCGGCGGGCAGCGGCCGAATCGGCGGACCGAATCCTCGAAATGGGGGCTGGAAGTGCTAAGAATCTTTCCCGAGTGAACTAGGGAGCTTCCGCGACCTGCAACTCGGCCGCGGGGTCGATTTACCATCAGGACTCCGCAGGTGAAAATCGTACTCCTCAATCAGTGCTTCTACCCCGACGTGGTAGCCACGGCGCAGCAAGCGACCGATCTCGCACGCGAACTCGTGCAACGCGGCCACGAAGTGACCGTGATCGCCAGCCGCCGCGCCTATGACGATCCAAAGCGTGAGTTTCCCGCGTCGGAGACCTGGGAGGGCATCCGGATCGAGCGGATCGGCACCACGGGCTTCGGCAAGGCGAGCAAGATCCGCCGCGCGGCGGACTTCGCCAGCTACATGATCACGTGCGCGATCCGGCTGGTGACCCTTGCGAAACCGGATCGAGTGGTGGCCTTGACTTCTCCTCCTCTCATTGGAACGCTCGCCGCCGCCTATTCGAGGCTTCGCGGAGCGGACCTGCTGCTCTGGGTCATGGATCTCAATCCGGACGAAGCGATCGCGGCTGGATGGCTGCGCGAGGGTTCGCTCGCCGAGCGGTTCCTGAGTGGGTGCCTGAACTTCAGTCTGCGCACTGCGGCCGGAGTCGTGGCGCTCGACCGCTACATGCGGGCCAGGCTGATCGCCAAAGGCGTTCCGGAAGACCGCGTGAGCGTGATCCCGCCGTGGCCACACTCGAACGAGGTCCGGTTCGACCAGGTGGGTCGTGAGCACTTCCGGGCCGAGCGAGAGTGGCGCGACAAGTTCGTGGTGATGTACGCGGGCAATCACAGCCCGTGTCATCCGCTCGGCACTCTGTTTCAGGCGGCCGAGCGGCTCGCCGGCGATCCGAGAATCGTGTTCTACTTTCAGGGCGGCGGCAGCGAGTACGCCAAGATTCGCGACCGCGCGGTGGAGCTCGGACTGACCAATATCGTCTGCGAGGGGTACAAACCGCTCAGCGAACTGTCGCGGTCGCTCTCGGCGGCCGACCTGCACGTGGTTGCCATGGGTGACCCGTTCGTCGGCATCGTGCATCCGAGCAAGGTCTACAACATCCGCGGCCTCGGTCAGCCTTTCCTCTACATTGGCCCCGCGCGAGGGCCGATCGCCGATCTCGAACCCACCGTGTCGATCCGTCATGGCGATGTTGCCGGGGCTGTCGCGGCCATCCAGCGGCTCGTGGATGACCGGCTGAGTTGCCGGCCGGCCGTCGAGGAGGACGGCGCGCGCCGCGTCGAGCAGTTGGCGGCGCTGATCGCGGCCACCGGAATCGCTCAACCGGCACGGCCCGCGGGAGCGCGGGTCTGATCGATGTTCTCACTGCTGCTGCTGGCCTCCGTTGCCTACGGGCTCTCGACGCTTCTGACTCCCGTCTTCCGCGGCCTGTGCCACCGTTGGAACCTGGTGGACCAGCCCGACGGAGATCGCAAGATCCACGTGGCGCCCGTTCCGCGCATCGGCGGGGTTTCGATACTGTTGGCATATGCCGGCGCGTTCGGCGCGCTCTTTCTCACTCCGATGCAGGGGAAGACGGTGGCGCAGTCGGGCATCGACCTCGCTCTCAGGCTGCTTCCAGCGGTGTCGGTTGTCTTCCTCACTGGACTGATCGACGATCTCCGTCACCTTCGGCCGCTCACCAAACTCTTGGGGCAGTGCGCGGGGGCCACTCTCGCGTTCTCGGCCGGCGTGCGAATCGCCGGAGTCGCGGGTATCGAATTCGGAACCGCCGTTTCCTTCGCGGTGACGCTCGGCTGGTTCGTCATCTGCATGAACGCGTTCAATCTCATCGACGGGCTCGACGGGCTCGCCTCCGGTGTTGGCCTGTGCGGCGCGCTCACCGTGCTCGCGGCCGCGTGGATGCAGGGCAACTTCGCGCTCGCGATGGCCGCGGTTCCCTTAGCCGGAGCCCTCGCCGGATTCCTCCGCTACAACCGCGCCCCCGCTTCGGTCTTTCTCGGCGACTCGGGCAGTCTGCTGATCGGGTTCCTGCTCGGATCGGCGGGTATCATCTGGGGTCAAAAGTCGGCAACGCTGTTCAGCATGTCCGCCCCGGTGATCGCGATGGCGCTGCCGATCGGCGAGATGGTTCTCTCCACGGTCCGGCGCCTCATGCGGGGACAGCCGGTTTCGCGGGCTGACCGCCGTCACATCCATCACCGCCTGCTCGATCAAGGTCTCACGCCCCGCAAAGCCGCCTACATTCTCTATGGCGTGTGCGCCGTGTTCGCGGCGCTTTCGCTTTCGCTCGGATTCATCCAGCAGCGGTTCGCGGGCCTCGTCATCATCGCATTCTGCGTAGCAATCTGGTACGGAATCCGGAACCTCGGCTATCACGAGTTCGAAGTCGCGGGAGACCTGATCACGGGCGGTGCGTTTCAGCAATTGCTCGACGTGCAGGTGGAACTGCGGCAGTTGAGCGAATCGCTCGACAGCGCCGAATCCTGGGAAGCTCGCGTCGAAGTGCTGCGCCGCGCCTGCCCCTCTTTCGGATTCTGCGGATTTGAACTGCGTCTGCCCGAAGAGACGATCTCCGTCCTCGATCTTCACACGGAGGCTCCCGAGATTCGCATCGAAGTGCCGCTCGATACGGGCGGTTCCATCGTTCTCGAACGGGAACTGAATCAGCAGCGGCGCCAAGTGGCCGTGCCGGAATTCGTGCGCGTCATCCGCCAGCACCTATCCGCGCCGGTGGCGACCTCGGCATCGTCGCTCGGGGCGCTGGCGCGGGCGGCATCGGCGGGTGCGGGGGTCGCGGCGACCTATTCGCGATGACCGCTGCCGTTCTCGCCCTGCTCGGTTTCGCCGCCGGTTTCGCGCTGCTGTTCCAAGGCGGAGTGCGGGAGGCGCACTGGCACGTCTGCCAGGCCATCATCGGAATCTCGGCCCTGGTGGCCTTCGCCGCTTGGCGCCACCACGTGCGCCCCAGCCGTTTCGATCGTCGCGTGACGTGGCTATTCGCGGGGGTGGCTTTCTACATCACCCTGCAGGCGGTTCCGCTACCCACGAAACTGGTCGCGATTCTGTCGCCCGCGAGAGCGGAGTTGTCGGCCGCGCTCGCGATCGCGGGTCCGCCGCCGGCGTGGATCACACTGAGCGCCGATCCCTCCGCGACCATCGCGATGTCGCTGCGTTGGCTGTCGGCGGGCGTACTGTTCCTGTTGTCGCGAGCGGCCGCCCTTCGGCTCGGGCGTGACACCTGGTGGCCGGTGGCTCCGGTGATTGCGCTCGCGGTATTGGAGGCGGGAATCGGAATCGTGCAACTGGTATTCGGCGCTCCGGTGCAGGGTACTTCCGGAAACCGGAATCACTTCGCCGCTTCGCTCAATCTCGCTTTGCCGTTCGCCCTGGCCGTTGGGGCATCGGGCGCCTTCGCTCCGGCTCTGGGGGCAGCTCTCTTGCTCGGCGGCGCCGCGGCGCTGTCGCTGTCACGTATGGGATTTCTGGTTGTGGTGCTGTGCTGCGGAATCGCAGGATGGCGCCTCGTTCGCCACCGCTTCTCACCCGCGATTCTTGCCCTGCTCGCCGCCGGGTTGATTCCGGCGGCCTTCGCGATCGCGCCCGGCAAACTGATCGAGCGCTTCTCGGGAAAGGACGACCGGCTGACCCTATGGGCCGAAACGATGAGCTTGGTCCTCGACTATCCGCTGTTCGGATGCGGACTCGGCGCCTTCGAACCCGCCTTCCAACACTACAAGCGCATGGCGCCGGACCGGACGGCCGACTTCGCGCATAACGACTTCCTTCAGTTGCTGGCCGAGCTTGGCCTGGCCGGCTTCGGACTCCTGGCCGCGGCCTTCTACTTTCTCCTCCGCCCCGCGTTCCGGAATCGCGAGGGCGGCTGGCTCGGAACCGCCCGTATCTCCGCGCTGATCGGCGCGGCGCTGCACAGCTTCACGGACTACCCGCTCTACATTCCCGCTCACCTCCTACTGTTCGCATGGGTGGTGGGCGTGTCGTCGCTCCGGCCGGAGCGACCGTTCCATTCGGACCACTCCGCGCCGCCGGTTGAATAGAGGGAGTGCGCCCGTGGGATCCGCACGGGTCGCGCGGTGATCGAGCAGGCGCTACGCTCAAATGGTATGGCCTGCGACTTGCACTTGGCGGACCGCATTCGCACAGTCCTCGGACAAACGGGTGATTTCTCCGAAAGGAAGACGTTTGGCGGGCTGTGTTTCCTGGTGAACGGAAACATGTGCTGTGGCATTGTGAAGAGCTCATTGATGCTCCGCCTGACACCGGAGACCGCAACCGCGGCCCTTCGTGAGCCGCACACGAGACCGATGGACTTCACCGGGAAGCCGATGAAGTCGATGATTTACATCGATGCCGCCGGTATTGACTCGGACACTTCGCTGGAAAGGTGGATTCGCTCCGCTGAACGGGTAGCGCGGACCTTGCCCGCCAAGAGTGAGAAGTCAGGTGAACCTTCCACTGGCGCCGGAAAACGCCGGATTCGGTCAACCTGACGCAGCTCACCCGGCAACACGGGTGCTTCGCTCCCATGCTGGGGCTATTCTCGAAACCCTCCAGCCCGGCCCAAACTATGTAGAGATGGCAAGCCCAGCTCCGCCGATGCTTGACCGCCGGG